>DASXNV010000031.1:0-52542 GCA_036494815.1 Caulobacteraceae bacterium | reverse complement strand
ACCCCTGCCGCCCGCGCGGCCCGCGTGGCGGCGACGCGAAACTCTGCGTCGGGGCTGGCGACGAAGGCCAAGGCGGCGGTCCGGTAGCTGCCGTCGTCCAAGGCTTCCGCGTCCGTCAGACGTACGATCTGCGCCGGTGAGCCGTCGAACAGCCGCGCCTTGGCCTCCGCCCCCTCGCCTTCGCCGGCGATGACGACCGTTCGACCGGCCAGGGGGAAGAAGGCGGGAAAGATGTCCATGACCGCAGGCTAGTCCGCGTCGCCGCGGAGGTCATCAATTTCGCTGGACCGATCCCGCCTAAACGCCGTTAAGATACCGGAGCCGTCCGGTAGTCGATCCGCGCGGTTCCAAATAATTCCGAGAGGGCGATCGCATGACCCTGGCGCTCAACGTCAATGGCCGAAATCTCACCGTTTCGTCCGCTCCCGAGACCCCGCTTCTGTGGGTGCTGCGCGACGAACTGTTGATGACCGGCACCAAATACGGCTGCGGCATCGCCCAGTGCGGGGCCTGCACCGTGCATCTGGACGGCCAGGCCGTGCGCTCCTGTCAGACGCCGATCGGCGCGGTGGGGTCAGGCAAGATCACCACCATCGAGGGCCTGGGCGGAACCCATCCGCTGCAGGAGGCCTGGGTCAAGCACGATGTTCCGCAATGCGGCTATTGCCAATCGGGCCAGCTGATGTCGGCCGCCGCCCTGCTCGCCGCCAAGCCCAAGCCCACCGATGACGACATCGACGCGGCCATGAGCGGCAATATCTGTCGCTGCGGAACCTATCAGCGGATCCGCGCCGCGATCAAAGACGCCTCCAGCAAAGCCGCCTGAGGGGAGACAGCGCCATGAACGCCTTCACCAAGACCACCGATACGTCCAGCGCCACCCGGCGCGGCCTGATTGTGGGAGCCACCCTGGCCGGCGGCAGCCTGCTGGTAGGCTGCTCGCCCGCCGACATCCTCGCCCTGGGCGCGGAAAAGCCGGACCAGGTGTTCGGCCCCTTCATCAAGATCGCCGCCGATGGCTCGGTCACGGTGATCAACAAGCATCAGGAGATGGGTCAGGGCAATCACGCCGGCGTGGCCGCCATCGTCGCCGAGGAGCTCGACGCCGACTGGGACAAGGTCAAGATCGAGGCCGCCGTGGCCAACGCCAAGCTCTACGCCAACACCCTGATGGGTGTGCAGGGCACAGGCGGATCGACCGCCATCAACAATTCCTGGGACCAGCTGCGTCTGGCCGGGGCGGGCGCGCGGGCCATGTTCGTTCAGGCCGCCGCCAACCGCTGGGGCGTTCCCGCCGGCCAGATCACGGTCAAGAACGGCGTCGTGGCCCACGCCGCCTCCAATCGCTCCGCCGGCTTCGGCGAGCTTCTGGCCGACGCCGCCAAGGTCACGCCGCCGCAGACGCCAACCCTGAAGTCGCCCAAGGACTTCACCCTGATCGGCACCGACAGGGTGCGGCGCAAGGACAGCGCCGCCAAGAGCAGCGGGACCGCCCGCTATACCCAGGACGTCCACCTGCCCGACATGCTGGTGGCCGTAGTCACACGCCCGCAGCGCTTCGGCGCCAAGGTCAAGTCCTTCGACGACAGCGCCACCCGCAAAGTGGCCGGCGTGGTCGATGTCGTGGAGATCCCCTCTGGCGTGGCCGTGATCGCCCAGAACACCTATGCCGCCAAGACGGGCCGCGAAGCGCTGAAGGTGGTGTGGGACGAGGACAAGGCGGAAAAACGCTCCACCGATCAGATCCTGGCCCACTACAAGGACATCGCCGCCGGCAAGGCGGGCGACGAGGTCAAGGCCCAGGTGTTCCAGACCGCTGGCGACGCCTCCAACGCCTTCAACGGCCCGCTGTTCGAGGCCACCTACGATTTTCCATACCTGGCCCACGCCACCATGGAGCCGATGAACTGCGTGGCCCAGGTGGACGGCCACAAGGTCAAGCTGACTGGCGCCTCGCAAATCCAGACCCTGGACCAGCTCAATTCCGCCCAGGCCGTGGGCACCCTGCCCGGCTGGGTGGAGATCGAGACCCTGCCGGCGGGCGGATCATTCGGACGCCGGGGCAACCCGACGTCGGACTACGCCATCGACGCCGTGCATGTGGCCAAGCACGTAGGCAAGAACCGGCCGGTCAAGGTGGTGTGGACCCGCGAGGACGACATGACCGCCGGCCGCTATCGCCCCCTGACCCACCACGCCCTGGCCATCAAGCTGGACAAGGACGGTTTTCCCGCCGCCTGGCGCCACCGGGTGGTCACCCAGTCGATCACCAAGGGCATGCCCATGCAGAAGGGCCTGGACGAGACCACGGTGGAGGGGACCAAGGGCTCGCCCTATCTGAAGGCCACGCCGGTGGTGGACGGTCAGGTTTATATGCCTGAGTTCCCGGTGCCGGTTTTGTGGTGGCGCTCGGTGGGCGCGACCCACACCGCCCTGGTCATGGAGCACACCATCGACCGGCTGGCGAAACAGGCCGGCAAGGACCCCGCCGACTACCGTCGCGCCCTCTACGCCAAGGCCAAGGCCGACCGTCATCTGGCGGTGCTGAACCTGGCCTGCGAAAAGGCGGGCTGGGGCTCGCCCCTGCCGGCGGGGACTGCGCGCGGCCTGGCCGTGCATGAGAGCTTCGGCACGGTGGTGGCCCAGGTGGCCGAAGTCACCCTGAAGGACGGCAAGCCGAAGGTCGGCCGCGTGGTCTGTGCGGTGGACTGCGGTATCGCCGTGGCCCCGGACCAGGTGGCCGCCCAGATGGAGGGCGGAATCTGCTACGGTCTCGCCGCCGCCCTCTACGGCCAGATCACGCTCAAGGACGGGATCGTTCAGCAGACCAATTTCGACACCTATCCGGTGCTGCGGATGAACGAGGCGCCGACGGTGGAGACCTATATCCTGCCCTCCACCAACCACCCGAGCGGCGCCGGCGAACCCGGCACGCCCCTGATCGCGCCCGCGGTGGCCAATGCGCTGTTCGCCCTGAACGGGACGGTGACGAGCAGCTTGCCGTTCGTGAAGGCTTAGGCGGCGATCAGGTCCTCAAGCGCCTTGATCAACGCCGCCGGATCGTTCGGCGGAATAAGGGTCAGGCCTGCCTGAGGGTCGATGCCGCAAGCTTCGGTCGCGACCACCGGAACACCCGCGGCCAAGGCCGCGAGCAACCGCCGTGGTTGGTCCTCGACCAGGGCTGGCTGGACCACCACCGTGACAGATGTCCAATCATCGGTCGGCACGATGCGGACACCCCGCCAGAACGCGTCGCCCTCGAGCTCTGGGCCCAACGGCATGACCTCCAGGCCGAGAGCCAGGGCCGCCTCGCGCACGAGATGAGCGCCCTTGCGCGCGACCGTGGGACCCACGAAGGCGATACGTCGAACATGCCTGGCGTCGGTACGCCGCTGGGGCGGTGACCACCATGGCAGCCGAACAGTTCGCTGGCCGAACAGGTTGGCGATCTCGGCGTGGGGCGTGATGATCCAGGCGGCTTCCGCCAGGGCCTCCGCCTCAGCCTGAGCCAACCACGCGGGCGCGCGAAAATCCGCCAGGGAAGGATGCTGCGGGTGCGCGGCCGCGGCAGCGTCAAGGCGCGCCTGCAACACCGCCAGGGGCAGGCGGCTCATCAGAACCGAAACCTCGCGCCCGCCAAGCAATCCGTCTCGCCAGAGGTAGGGCAGGTAGGATTGCGCCACGGTGACGGTGGTGACCTCCGGCGTCAGAAGGCTCGCTATGGCCGCAGAGATGCGCCCTGCGCCGACGAGTTCCGCGGCGCGGCGGGCTGAGCCCTGCGGACCGACGCCGCGAAGAGCAAGGGTGCGGCGCAGGGAGGCTATGGGCGCGCTCCGCACATGTTCAAATCCGTCGGGGGGCCACGCATAACGCGCCAGTCCGAGGCGCGCGCCCGCGAAGGGCAATCCCAGGCGATCCTCACTCCCCCGCACGGTGCGCACGTGGTCCTGAAACTCTGGCCAAGCTTCGTCGACCAGGAAGGCGCGCACGCCGGGCGCCGCCGTGGTCGCCGAAGGTTCATGCAGGAAGCAATCTGTCTCATCACATGAGGCGCAGCTGCGCGCGGTTGAGACGGATCTGGCCGGCGAAGGCGGCGGGGGTGATCTCGCGGCGGGCGGGGCCGCCCCGGCGAGGGGGGCCGCCAGGCGAATACAGAGGCTGTTTTGATCCAGGCGCGCGGAAAGCCGCAGAGCGCGGTCGGAGACGAACCTTAGATCCACATAGTTCCACGCCACCGTGGCGTCGCGGCCAAACTCCGCAGCCGAGCCGAGAACGATGCGGGAATGGGGATGACGTTCGACGATGCGACAGCCAGCCTGCAAGGCCACGTCATAGAGGGCGTTGGACAATTGGCAAAGGCCGCCGCCGACAACGGCGACCATGCAGCCCTGCTGCAACATGCGACCCTGGACATAGCCTCGGCTGGCGATCGGTGGCCCGACCTGCCGCCAGAAACTGAATATGGCGCCTGCGGGAATGATGAGTTCATCAAGCGCGCGGCAGGCGATGCGAAGATTGTGCACCTTGCCCAGTTGCATCGTCTGTTCGGCGGCGGACGGGTCCGACCAGAGCGGCGTCCGCGATTCGGCCGCAACCTCGATCGGTCCGAGAGCGGCGAGGCGGATCAGCCGCGGCGGGCCGGAGGCTGCGTCGATAGCGGCCCGGCGGGTTCTGAATGCGGTGACTTTCGCCGCGTAGACGAGGGATGAAAGCCGAGACGGGCGCGCTTGAACGCGCTGTGGTGTAGTGCCGGTCACGCGCGATCCCTCCAATCAGGGGATCATAGGTCGCGCTTACAGGCTGTCCATCTCAGCTTGGCTGTCGAATTCGATTGGCTAAGCCGCCGATGGGCTCGCCGGCTGGGCCAGGAGGGCATAGACGGCGTCGATGCTATGGGCCTGGCGCAGTTGCTCGCGCAGGTCGGCGCGCCGTAGCAGGCGCGCCACGCGGGCCAGGGCCTGCAGATGCTCAGACCCCGCAGCCTCCGGCGCCAGAAGGGCGAAGATCAGGTCCACCGGTCGATCGTCGACCGCATCGAACTCGATCGGCGCCTCCAGGCGCAGAAACACCCCGCGCATCCGGTCCAGGGTTTTGAGCCGCGCATGGGGCAGGGCCACGCCGGCGCCCACGCCGGTGGAGCCGACGGCTTCACGCGCCAGGAGCGCATCCAGCACCTCGCCGGAGTCCAGGCCGAAACGGCGCGCGGCCGTCTCCGCCACCAACGACAAGGCCTGGCGTTTGGAAGACGCGCTGACTTTCGGCGTGATCGCTCGCCGGTCCAGCAGACTTTCGATGTTCATGAACGCGACGTCCGAATCCTATAGCCCCACCCGGCTCGACACCGGCCCACGGCATGTCACCAAACGTCCGAAGGTGCGCCTGGTTTCAGGCGGCGCCTTCGCCGCTGAGCGCCGCCGTGCGCTCCGGATCGATCCAACCGATATTCCCATCGGGCCGGCGATATACCACCGACAGCCCGCCGTGAGCGGCGTTTCTAAACACGATTGTTTGAGATTCAGTCAAGTCCAGCTGCATGACCGCCATGGAAACGGTCAGGGTGCGCAAGGGCGCCAGGGTTTCGGCGATAACCATGGCCGAAGGCGCGCCATGAACGTCGGAATCGTTCCAATCGTCATCTGTGGCGGCCTCTTCCGGCGCGCGCAGTACGTAGAGGGCGGCGGTCTCGGCCGCCTTGGCCGTGGCCGCGACCGAATGGCTCTTCAACTTGTTTTTATAGCGGCGAATGCGAGTCTCGATCTTGTGCAGCGAAGCGTCGAAAGCCGAGTGGGCGTCGCCGCCCAGCCCATGGCTCTGCAGGTGTTGGCCGGAGGCCAGGGTCACCAGGCAATCAACGCGGAAGCTATGGCCTTCCTTGCTGACCACGACCTCGGCGTCACCACCGCGATCGAAATATTTGCCGATGCTTGCGAGAATTTCGTCGGTGACCCGCGTCCGCAGGGCCTCCCCGACGTCGACATGTTTGCCGGAGACTTGAACTTGCATGGCCCCACTGCAAACCCCTGGCGCGCCGAAGTCAAGCGCCACGCAAGGGTGAACGTCCGTCAGTTCAATAGGCTTCCTTCAGCACCCGGCGACGCTCCACCGAAGAGGGAATACGCATGGCTTCGCGGTATTTGGCCACGGTGCGGCGGGCGACGTCTATACCGGCGCTATTGAGGATTTCCACGATACGATCGTCCGACAGCACGGTCTCGACGTCGCGCTCGCCGTCGATCAGTTGTTTGATCCGATGGCGGACGCTTTCGGCGGAGTGGTCGGCCCCGCCGTTGGAGGCGGAGATGGCGGCGGTGAAGAAGAACTTCATCTCGAATACGCCGCGGGGCGTGGCCAGATATTTGTTCGAAGTGACCCGGCTGACTGTGGATTCGTGCATGCCGATGGCCTCGGCCACGGTCTTTAGATTGAGCGGGCGCAGGTGCTCGACGCCAAAGGCCAGAAAGCCGTCCTGCTGACGGACGATCTCGCTGGCGACTTTCAGGATGGTCTTGGCGCGCTGGTCCAGGCTGCGCACCAGCCAGTTGGCCGAGGCCAGGCAGTCGGCGACGAAGGTTTTGTCAGCTTCGGCCCTGGCGCCGCCGGCGATGCGCGCATGATAGCGCTGATCGACCAAAAGTCGCGGCAAGGCGTCGCTGTTCAATTCCACGTGCCACAGGCCGCCAGGACCTTCGCGCACCACCGCGTCCGGGACCACCGGGGCGCTGGGTTCCCCGCCAAAGGCCGCGCCGGGCTTGGGGGTCAGGGCGCGAACCTCGGCGATCATGTCTCTCAGGTCGTCGACGTCGACGGCGCAGACCTTGCGCAGGCCGGGCAAGTCCCGCCGGGCCAAGAGGTCCAGATTGTCCAAAAGCGCCGCCATGGCCGGGTCGAAGCGGTTCTTTTCCTTCAGCTGCAGGGTCAAACATTCACGCACGTCGCGGGCGAACACGCCGGTGGGCTCAAAGCCTTGCAGGCGGGCCAACACCGTCACGACGGCGGCCAGCGAGCAACCCAGTCGCTCGGCCACCTCCTCAAGCTCGGCGCGCAGATAGCCGCCGTCGTCCACCGCGTCGATCAGCACCTGGGCTATGGCCCGCTCGGCTGGCGAAAACCCGGCCACGGAAGCCTGATCCTGCAAATGGTCGGATAGGGTCCTGGCCTGTTGCAAGGCGCCTTCCAGACCCTCGCCATCCTGATCGAAGGAGCCGCCGCGATTGGCCTGCGACCAATCGACCGCGCCGCCGGTCTGGTAGCTTTCAGCCATCTCGGCCGAATCGTTGGCCGGCTTGTCGCCGCAGTCGCGCTCGCCGGGCGAGGCGTCGGCATAGAGATCCGAGGACGAGGCGTCCATGTCCGCCGCGCCGCGCTCGGACGTCATCCGGTCCAGAGCGATTTCGCCGGTTTCGGCCTGGCGCTCCGGCGCCTCGTTGTCGCCTTCGCCTTCCCGCTCTTCGCGTTGCAGCAGGGGATTGCGCTCGAGCTCGCCCTCCACATAGGCGTCGAGCTCCAGGCTCGACAGCTGCAACAGCTTGATGGCCTGTTGCAACTGGGGCGTGATGACAAGGCCTTGGCCCTGCCGCAGCTCTAACCGTGGACTAAGCGACACCCAGCTCTCCTGGCGTGAATCTTGCGTGCCAGCTTAGGGGTTGGGTCCAACCGATTAGTTAACACCGGCGACGATCGAGAGATCGGGCCGACTTGGCGCGTGGATGCGCCCTACCCGAAGCGGTCGCCCAGATAGACGCGGCGCACCTCGGGATCGTTGAGGATCGCTTCCGGCGCGCCCTCGAACAGCACCTCGCCCGCGTGGATGATCGAGGCGCGGTCGATGATCTCCAGGGTCTCGCGGACATTGTGGTCGGTGATCAGGATGCCGATGCCACGACCCTTCAGATAGGCGATCACTTCGCGGATATCGGAGATGGCCAGGGGATCGATGCCGGCGAAAGGTTCGTCCAGCAGCATGAAGTCGGGCTCGCTGGCCAGGGCGCGGGCGATCTCCACCCGCCGCCGCTCGCCGCCTGAAAGGGAGACCGCCGGGGCCGAGCGCAGATGGGAAATCCGCAGCTCGTCCAACAGTTCGGCCACCAGGGCCTTGGCCTTGCGATGGTCTGGCTCGCGCATCTCGGCCACGGCCATGACATTCTGCTCGACACTCATGCCGCGAAAGATCGAGGCTTCCTGCGGCAAATAGCCCACGCCCATGCGCGCGCGCTGGTACATGGGCTGGCCCGTGATGTCGTCGCCGTCCAGATAGATGGCGCCATAGTCCACCGCGATCAGGCCGGTGATCATGTAGAAACAGGTGGTCTTGCCGGCGCCGTTGGGGCCCAGAAGACCGGCCACCTCGCCCCGCCGCAGCCTCAGGCTGACCTTGGACACCACTTGGCGGCCACGAAAAGCCTTGCCGATGGATTCGGCGAACAGGCCCTCGCCCCGTTCGGGCGCGGCGTCAGCGGCGGTCACGAGCGATGCGCCCGTCGGGAAGGAAAAAGGGTCAGGGCGATCACGTCGAAAAAACCTGTCAGCCGCCGTGATTGCGCGGCGGCGGCGGCTTGGGCGCCTCGAGTCCGGTCTGGGTCGGCGCCGCTTCGTTGGGATAGAGCACGCTGCGCACCCGCCCGACCGCGCCGCGGCCCTTGACCGAGGACTCCATGGTCGCCTGGCCGAGGTCGGTATTGATCACCAGCCGGGTGCCGGCCATCACGTTCTTGCCCTGGGCCACCACCACCTGACCGGTGACAGTGATGGTCTTGGCGTCGGCGCTGTAGACCGCATGGTCGCCCTTCACCACCTTGTCGGGGGTGACGTAATAGACCGAACCCTCAGCCTCCATCCGATCCAACTGTCCGCAATTGGAGCCGCCGGAGGCATGGGCGGCTAGCATCTTGTTATAGACGGTGATGGTGTCGGCGCGCAGGCGGCTGGTGTCCTGCAGGGCCTCGGCGGCGCCTTTATAACTGGCCAGGCACTGGGCGTTCTCCACCACCAGCTGGTCGGCGGTCACGTCCACCGGCGCCTTGCTGGAGGCGGCGAGTTGGGCCCAGGCTGCGCCGGGCGCCGCGCAGGCCAGGGGGGCCGCGAGCGTGGTCAGCGCGAAAAAGGCCGTCAGGCGGTTCATCGATCGGGGTCCTCAAGTCTTGGTCGGCGGGCCGGCGCCCATGCTCTTAGCTCATTTTTTGAAGAAGCGCGCACCGGTTCAGGTCAGTAGATAGTCAAAAGATCCAAACATTCGAGGCGCCTGAGCAGGCCGGCCAGCCTAGTCGCAGAGTGCGGCCAGATACTATCGAATCGCGCCCCATGGGTAAGCCTTTATGAGTAGGCCTCTTTCTTGACCAAAACGGGGCCGGTCCGTTCGGCGAGCGATCCTAGTTCGGTTTGATGACCGAATGGACCTCGCCGCTGAAAACCACGCGCTGACCGCGATCATAGACCCCATAAGAATTGGCGGTGATGACCCCACGCGGCCCCGTGCCGCGCACCTTGTTCCAGCCATTGACCACCTGCCGCACGGTGTCGATCACAGCGCTATCGGTGACGAAGGTGTCGCCCGCGCCGTCCACCAGCACCACATGATCGTTCAGATCCAAAATGTGCGTGGTCTCGTTATAGGCGCCGCGCTTGGCGGTGATCTGGCTGGGCTTCAGCTCGTCGGCGTTGAACTGCAGCAACGGCTCGACCAGAGTGATCTTTTGCATGTCGCCATTGCCCCGCGAGGCCTCTTTGGCGCCCAGCACGAAGGCGTGGCCGTTACCGTCACGGCCATAAAAATGAGCGTTGGTCATATGAATAGCCGCGCCGCCGCTATGACCGTCTCCCATGCGGGTGATCCACCCCTTGATCAGCACCCAGCCGGTCAACAGCACCAGCACGCCGGCGACGGCCAAAGGCAGGACGCGGCGCATCCGGTGGATCAGGTGTGAGCGCCGGCGCCAGGCCTGCATGCGCGCCTGCCGCCGGGCGATCCAGCGCTCGGTGTCCAGGCCGTTCAGATCGGACGCCGCTGACGCCATGGCGCTAGGTGTGAGCGAAGACGTCGGCGTCTTCCCAACCAGCCAGGTCCAAATTCGCGCGCGAGGGCAGGAAATCGAAACAGGCCTGGGCCAGCTCCATTCGGCCTTCGCGCACCAGCATGGCGTCGAGCTTGGCCTTCAGGCCATGCAGGTTGAGCACGTCGCTGGCGGCGTAGGTCAGTTGCTCCGGCGACAGCTTGGCCGCGCCCCAGTCCGAGCTCTGCTGGGCCTTGGACAGCTCTATGCCCAGAAGCTCGCGGCTTACGTCCTTCAGCCCGTGGCGATCGGTATAGGTGCGGGCCAGTTTGGAGGCGATCTTGGTGCAATAGACCGGCGTCGTGGTCACCCTCAGATGCAGGGCGAACATGGCGATGTCGAAGCGCCAGAAGTGAAAAATCTTCAGCACCTTGGGATCGGTCAGAACCCGCTTGAGATTGGGCGCGTCATAGGCCGGGCGGCGCAGCTGCACCACATGGGCGTCGCCGTCCCCGGCGGACAGCTGCACGACACACAGCGGGTCGCGCCCGAGCCGCAGGCCCATGGTTTCGGAATCCACCGCGACCGACGCGCCGAAATCGACCGAGTCGGGCAGATCGCCCTCATGCAAATGAATGGTCACAGCTGTGGCGCAGCTCCAGCTATCGTCCCCCGCCTGGAGGGAGGGGGTGGTGCCCAGGAGAGGACTCGAACCTCCACGGCCGTTAAGCCACTGGCACCTGAAGCCAGCGCGTCTACCAATTCCGCCACCTGGGCCCGATCGATGGTCCGATCGAAGGGCCGGACGGATAGGGCGGATGAATTGTGCAGTCAATGGCCAAGTGGAGCTTCATGGCCAACTGCCGCACATTGCGCGCCGCCGGCCGCTCGGCTATCCCCACCCTGACGATATGGCGTGGGGCATCGAGGCGAACTCATGCAAGGACTGGTGACGGTTTTCGGCGGCTCGGGATTCCTGGGCGCGCAGGCGGTGCGGGCCTTGGCCAAGCGTGGCTATCGCGTGCGGGTGGCGGTGCGCCGGCCCGGTCATGCCTATCGCTTGCGCATGCTGGGCGATGTGGGCCAGATCGAGATCGTCCAAGCCAATATCCGCGCTCCGGCCTCGGTCGCCCGCGCACTGGTGGGCGCGCAGGCCTGCGTCAACATGGTGGGCGCCCTCTATGAGAGCGGCCGGCAGAAGTTCCAAAGCCTGCACGCCATGGGCGCGCAAAATATCGCCGAAGCCGCCGCGGCGGCCGGCGTAGCACGCCTGATCCATGTGTCCGCCATCGGCGCGGATGCGCGCTCGACCTCCAAATATGCGCGGACCAAGGCCATGGGCGAGGATGCGGCGCGGGCCGCCTTTCCTGGCGCCACAGTCCTGCGGCCCTCGATCGTGTTCGGGCGCGACGACAGCTTCTTCAACCGCTTCGGCCAGATGGCCACCCTGTCGCCGGTGCTCCCGCTGATCGGCGGCGGCGAGACGCGTTTCCAGCCGGTTTTTGTGGGCGATGTGGCGGCGGCGGTAGCTAACGCCATCGGCGACCCGGCCACAACCGGCCAGACCTATGAGCTGGGCGGGCCGGCGGTTTACAGCTTCAGGGCGCTGATGGAGCTGATCCTGCGCGAGACCGGCCGCAAGCGACTGCTGGTCCCAATCCCATTCGCCATCGCCCGGGCGATCGGCATCGCCGCTGAGATTCCCAGCGCCATTGTGCCGATCGCGCCGTTCCTGACCCAGGACCAGGTCGAGCTTCTGCGCACCGACAATGTGGTCGCTCCTGGCGCCCAGGGCCTGGCCGCGCTGGGCGTCGAGCCCACCGCGGTGGAGGCGATCACGCCCTCCTACCTGTTCCGCTATCGCAAAGGCGGACAATACGCCGAGGCCCTGGCCAGCGGAGTTTAGCGCCGCTCCCGCGCGGAGATGATCTCGCCGATCACCGCCACCGCCACCTCCCAGGGGGCCTTGCCGCCCAGGTCGAGACCGATCGGGGCATGCAGGCGGGCCAAGGCCGCCTCGGCGATCCCGGCGGCCCGCAGACGCACCAGCCGCTCCGGCAGTCGGCGGCGAGCGCCCAGCACCCCCACATAGGCCGCCGCCGACGGCAGGGCGGCCAGGAGCGCGGCCTGGTCGATGTCCCAGTCATGGGTGGCCACCGCCACCGCCGTCCAGGGGTCGGGGCGCAGCGCGGCGAGGGCCTGGGCGGGCTCGGCGCGACTATAGACCACACCCAGCGTCGGCGGGGGTTCTCCCGGCCCTTTGGGGCGTATCAGATGGGTCTCGAATCCGGCCTGAACCCCGAGCTGGGCGATGGCCAGGGCGGTAGGGTCAGCCCCGATCACCGCCAGACGGGGAACGGGTTCGTAGCGGCGACGCACCTCGAAAGGCGCCGCGTCCATGGCGCAGACCGCAGCCGCACCCTCGGCCGGCTCTAGGCTGCGAGTCGTCCCGTCGGTCCGCCAAAGCGCCGGCTGGCGCCGGGCGGTCAGGTCGAGCAGCCGGCCAGCGGCCGGATCGTCAGCCTCCAGCCGCTCCACCAGCAATTCGATGCGCGCGCCGCACAGCAAACGGATGTCCGGCCAGGGGCCGCCTTCGCCATAGACCAGGCGGCGCGGCTCACCGTCCTTGAGTGTCTCGGTCGCGTGCAGGGCCACGTCGCCCTCCACGCAGCCCCCCGACAGAAAGCCCGAAACCACCCCCTCGGCGAATAGCATCTGCGTGCCAGGGGGGCGCGGGCCTCCACCCTCGACCGTGTGCAAAGTGACCAGAGCCGCGGGGCGCCCGGCGTCCCGAGTGGCCTTCAAGGCTGGTCGGATATCATCGGCGAAGCCGAACAGCGGCCACTCGGGCAATGGATTCATCATTGTCTTGAAGGTGGGAGCGTCACGCTCGGGGTCAAGCGATTATCGATACCGCTTCTTTAATCGTTTGCGGCGCAGGGTGTCCCAAGACGACAAGAACAATTGGTGTGGGTGTCCGATGAGTACGCCGCTTTCCAAACTAGGCTTTGGAGCCGCGCAGTTTCCGCTAGACGCTGGTGCGCCGGCGCGCGGGCGCTCGCCTGAAGCCGAAGTCGCCGAAATCATGAACCTGGCCGCCCGGTCCGGCCTGGGGGTGTTCGACACCACCCATGGCGAGGCCCATGCGGAATCCGTGATCGGTGAGCGCATGCCGCGCCCGTGTCCCTATCGCATCATCATCAAGGCCGGCCGCGCCGACCGTGGGGGCGACGCCATCGAGGACGCCGCCCGCGCCAGCCTGCGCCGCCTGGGCCTACGCCAGGCCGACGCCATCGTGGTCCAGGTGGCCGGCGACCTGCACAGCGCCTTTGGTCCCGAGTCCTGGAACCGCCTCTGCGCCCTGCGCGAAGAAGGCGTGTTCAAGAAGATCGGCCTGTCGGTGTTCGCCTCCGACGATCCGGTGGGCCTGGCCAAGCGCTTCAAGCCCGACCTGATCCAGGCCCCGGCCAGCCTGCTCGACCAGCGCCTGTTGCTGGATGGCTCCCTGGCCAGGATCGCCGAAATGGGCGTCGAAGTGCAGCTGCGTTCCATCTTCCTGCAGGGCCTGCTGTTCCTGCCCCCCGACCGGGTGCCGGGTCCGATGAAGGGCGCCGCCTCCTGCCTGTCGCGGGTGCGGCGCATGATCGCCGAAGGCCGCTCCGATCCACTGCAGGCGGCCCTGGGCTTCGCCCTATCGCGCCAGGAAGCCACCAGCGTGCTGGTAGGGGTCACCTCCGCCGCCGAACTGCAGGCTATCGTCGCCGCCGCCAGCCATCCGCCGCCGGACCTGGACTGGAACGAAATGGCCCTCGCCGATCCCGGCGCGCTGGACCCGAAGGGTTGGGCGGTCGCCTAGGCGACTGGGTTCAAGTCCTCCTGGCCATCGCCCACCTGCGGCGCCAACGACACGCCCTGAACATATGTAACGGCGCTATTCCAGCCCAATTGACCGCTCGCATAGGTTAAGCTTCCATCCAATTCCCCCTCGGCGAAGAACCCGGGCGGGAAGGGAGT
The DNA here is from genome assembly GCA_036494815.1 of Caulobacteraceae bacterium. GTDB lineage: Bacteria > Pseudomonadota > Alphaproteobacteria > Caulobacterales > Caulobacteraceae > Poindextera. The sequence continues at coordinate 38,542 of DASXNV010000031.1, read as the reverse complement.
TTTCCATGGATCGCAGACTATTGGTCGCCGCCGCGGTGGCGATCGGGGCGCTCGGCTTTGGCGGCGGAGCGTTGACCATGCGTCTGGCCGATTCTCACCTTTTGGCGGGCCGATCATCGGACCCTGCAAGCGCCAGTTCTGCGGGCCAGGGCTTCGCCTGGCCCTTTTTCGGCAAGCTACGGTCGGTCTCGGCGGTGCGCGCAGCGGCGCCCAAGCCCGACGGCTTTGCGGTCTGGAAACAGCGCATCGACACCGGCAAGCCGGAACCGGCCGGCTGTATCGAGCTGACCCGGCCGCTGGATGCGACCAGAACCTATGCCGACTTTGTGCTGGTCTCTCCCGACCTCGGCCACCCGCCGGCGGTGAGTGTGCATGACGACGAGTTGTGCGTGTCCGGCCTCAACCTGGTTGATCATCGGGTGACCCTGCTGAAAGGCCTGCCGGCCAAGACCGGCGAGACCCTGGCCGCCAACGCCGATGTGGATTTCGTCTTTGGCGAAAAGCCGCCCTATGTGGGCTTCGCCGGGACCGGGGTGATTCTGCCGCGCGAGGAATCCGATGGGGTCGGCATCGAGACCCTGAACGTGCAGAAACTGGCCATCGAGGTCTGGCGCGTGCCCGACCGCAACCTGGTGCGCAAGGAGATCAGCGCCCCCGATCCCACCGCCGAAGGCGACTATGCCGGCGACTATGGTTCGGACAGCCCGGATGAGGACGGGCGCGTCGTCTGGAAGGGCGATGTGAACGTCCAGGGCGCGGCCGGCCAGCGGGTCACCACCGTCTTCCCCCTGGGCGCGGTGCTGAAGGAGATGAAGCCCGGCGGCTATGTGATCAAGGCGCGGGACGCCTCGGGCGGACGCGACCTAATGGGCGAGGACGGCCGGCCGGTCGACGACAATCCCCCCGCCCAGGCGCGGCGCTGGATCATGTTCACCGATATGGGCCTGTCGGCCTATGACGGCTCCGAGGCCCTGGACGTGGTGGTCCGCTCGCTGAAAACGGCCAGGATACTGCCCGGCGTGCGAGTAGCCCTGGTGGCCAAGAACGGCGAGGACCTGGCCAGCGCGACCAGCGACGGCTCCGGCCGGGTGCGGTTCCTGCGGCCCCTGCTGAAAGGCGAGGGCGCGTCGGCGGCCAAGATGGTCATGGCCTATGGACCTCTGGGCGACCTGGCGGTGTTGGATCTGGACCGCTCGCCAGTGGACCTGTCGAACCAGGGGACCGGCGGCCGGGCGGCGGCGGATTCGGCCTCGCCCACGGCGGGGCGGACAACCAAGGCCGATATCGACGCCTATCTCTATGCCGATCGCGGCATCTATCGCCCCGGCGAGACCGTGCATTTGGTGGCCATGGTCCGAGACCGGCTCGCCCACGCGGTGGGCGAGCGCAAGGGAAGCCTGGTGATCAAGCGGCCGTCCGGGGTCGAGTTCAGGAAGATCGCCTTCCAGCGCAGCGCCCTGGGCGTGGTGACCCAGGACATCGCCCTGCCGGCCGGCGCGCCCCGCGGGCGCTGGGCCGCCGATCTGCAGGTGGAGGGGACCGACGATCCGGTTGGCTCGCTGAGCTTTTCGGTGGAGGACTTCGTGCCGCAAAGGCTGGCGGTGACCCTGTCGGCCCAGGCCCAGACCGCCATCGCCGCCGGCGAGACCCGAAGGATCCCGGTCTCGGCGCGCTTTCTCTACGGCGCCCCGGGCGCCGGCCTGCAGACCCAGGGTGAGGTGCGCCTGCGCGCCGACCCCAATCCGTTCCCGCAGTACAAGGACTATCAGTGGGGGGATCAGCAGGCGACGTTCGACGAGAAACTGGTCGATCTTGGAACCACCGTCACCGACGGCTCAGGCGCCGCCACCCTGGCCGTGGCGGCCTCCGCCGTCGGGGACAGCAAGATTCCCCTGGCCGCCACCCTGACCGCTTCGGTGTTCGAGCCCGGCGGGCGGCCCGTGCGCGAAAGCGCCTCCTTAAAGATCCGCACCCAGCCGGTCTATTTCGGGGTCAAGGTCGACCGGGCCGACACCGACCGCAGCGACACCGCGCCGGTGGCCCTTGACGTGATCGCTGTGGACGCCCAAGGCCGGCGCATCACCGCCCAGGGCGTAACCTGGAGCCTGATCGCCGAGAACTGGAACTATGACTGGTTCCAGCAGAACGGCCGCTGGCAATGGCGCCGGACCAGCCGGGACGCGGTGGTGGCCAAGGGCGTCGCCGCCCTGACCCCATCCAGCTCCTTGCACCTGAACCGCCGGCTGGGCTGGGGTGACTTTCGGCTGGAAGTCGAACAGGCCTCCGGCGCCCAAGGCGTGGGCGCCAAGACCGTCACCCGCTTCTCCGCCGGCTGGGGCGCGCCGGCGCAGTCCGCCGACGCCCCGGACGTAGCCCGGGTCAGCGCCGGGACCCGCGCCTGGGCGCAGGGCGACACCGTCGAGGTGGCGATCAAGGCGCCCTATGGCGGCGAGGCCCAGGTGGCGGTGGCCACCGACCGGTTGATCGACTTCAAGACCCTGACCGTGGGCGAAGGCGGCGCCACGGTGAAGCTGAAGACCTCGGCCGCCTGGGGCGGCGGGGCCTATGTGCTGGTCAGCGTGATCCAGCCGCGCGACCCGGCCAAGACGCCCAGGCCGCGCCGCGCCCTGGGCCTGGTCTATGTGCCCCTGGATCCCAAGGACCAACGCCTGACCGTGGACCTGGGGGCGCCGGCCAGGCTCGACTCCAAGGCCCTGGTCCAGGTGCCGGTGACGGTGCACGGCCTGAAGTTCGGACAGCACGCCCACCTGACCATCGCCGCCGTGGACGAGGGCATATTGCGCCTGACCAAGCAGGACTCGCCCGATCCATTGAAATGGTATTTTGGCAAGCGCGCCCTGACCCTGGACTATCGTGACGATTATGGCCGCCTGCTGGACCCCAATCTGGGCGCGCCGACAGCGGTGAATTTCGGAGGCGACGAGCTGGGCGGCGAAGGCCTGACGGTCACGCCGATCAAGACCGTGGCCCTGTGGTCCGGGGTGGTGGACACCGGCGCCGACGGGCGAACAGTGGTCAAGCTGCCGGCCGCCGACTTCAACGGCGAGCTGCGCATCATGGCCGTGGCCTGGACCGACCAGGCGGTGGGGTCCAACGCCCAGGCCGTGACCGTGCGCCAACCGGTGGTCGCCGATCTCAACCTGCCGCGCTTCCTGGCCCCCGGCGATCGCGCCTGGGCGACCCTGGAGCTGCACAATCTGGAAGGCCGGGTTGGCGCCTATATGGCCAGGCTGTTCGCCCAGGGCGGGGTGCTGGCGCCGTTCCAGAAGCTTTATCAGCTGGCTCATGGCCAGAGGCTGGCCGACCACGTTCCGGTTATCGCGCCCAGCGTTTCCGGGATCAGCACAGTCGGCTTCACCGTCAACGGCCCAGGCTTCACCACCACCAAGACCTATCCCTTGCAGACGAGGCTGGGCTGGGGGCCGTTGACCCGCCTGACCACCACGCTGCAGAAGCCGGGCGAGATCTACACCCCTTCGCCGGAGCTGATGCGGGGCCTGGCGGCGGGCAGCGTAACCCTGCAGGTGGGCTATTCGCCATTCCGCGGCTTCGACCCCGGAGCCATCGCGCTCTCGCTGAACCGCTATCCCTATGGCTGCACCGAACAGCTGACCTCCACCGCCTATCCCCTGCTCTATGCGGCGGAAATGTCGAGCGACCCCAGGGCCAAGCGTTCCACCGCCGCCCTGGACGACGCCATCGGCCGGCTGTTGGATCGCGAGAGCCTGGATGGGTCATTCGGCCTGTGGCGGGTAGGCGACGGCGAGGCCGACGCCTGGCTGGGGGCTTACGCTACCGACCTTCTGGTGCAGGCCAAGGCCCAGGGGGCGGCCATTCCCGACAGCGCGCTCGAGCGAGCCTTGGGCGCCATGCGGCAGATCTCGCGCCCCGAAGGCTTCGCGTCGGTGGGCTACAGGCTGAGCTATCCGCCCTGGTGGGGCCTCTCGGAAGCGGCGTCTCAGGCGGCCACCGAGCGCATGCGTAGCCGCGCCTCGGCCTATGCCCTCTATGTCCTGGCCAAGGCCGGCCGCGGCGACTTGGCGCGGTTGCGCTGGTGGCACGATGTGCAGATGAAGAGCGAGACCTCGCCCCTGGCCAAGGCCCAGGTCGGGGCGGGCCTGGCGATGATGGGAGACCGGGCCCGGGCCCATGACAGCCTGGTTCAGGCCGTCCAGGCCTTGGGCTACAAGGACGATGGCGACTGGTATCAGAGTCAGTTGCGCGACCTTGCCGGGGTGATCGCCTATGCTTACGAGGCCGATGAGACCGGGATCGGCCGCAGCCTGCAGGACCGTCTGGCCGGGGCGGTCAAGGATCCCGACCAGCTCAACACCCAAGAACAGGCGCGGCTGCTGCAGGCGGCCCACGCCATGCTCAAGACCTCGGGCCAGCCCCGCATCGCCGCCGCGGGCGCCTACGCCATGGACCCCGCCGCCGGTGCGCCCCGCTGGTCGGTGGGCCGGCTGGCCGACGCCCGCTTCACCAACGCGGGGACGGGGGCGATCTGGCGCACCGTCACCGTGCGAGGCGTGCCCCTCGCCTCGCCGGGCGCCGACAGCCAGGGCCTGAGCGTTGAAGCCACTTATTGGACCCTGAACGGCGCCAGGGCGGACCTGTCCAAGTTGCTGCAGGGCGAGCGGGTGATTGTGAAACTGTCCGGCGAGTCGCACCAGGGTCGCGCCACCGCCCTGGTGCTGGATGATCCGCTGCCGGCCGGCTTCGAGATCGAGGCCAAGCTTGGCCCTGACGATGCGCAGGGTAATGGCCGCAAGGGATCGTCCAACGGCCCCTACAGCTTCCTCGGCCGCCTGGATGCGCCCAGCGCGCAGGAGTCGCGCGATGACCGCTTTGTGGCGGCCATGACCCTGGCCGGGAACAAGGACTTCGCCGTGGCCTATGTGGCCCGGGCGGTGACCCCCGGAAACTTCTACCTGCCGGGGGTCGAGGCGCGGGACATGTACCGGCCGGGAATCTATGCCCGCTCCGCCGGCGGCCGGACAGTGGTGCAGGCGCCCGGGTCGTGAGGGCAAGGTGATCCGCCGCCTCGTCCTTGGCCTCATCGGCCTGGTCGCCGTCGAAACCGCCCTGCTCGGACTGGATCTGGCTTTTCCACCGGACCTGAGCCGGGCGGAGCGGTCGTCGCCGGTGGTGCTGGATCACGACGGCGCCTGGCTGCGCGCCCTGCCGGTGGAGAAGGGTCGGTGGCGACTGCGCGCCGACCTGGGCCGGACCGACCCCACCTTTCTGGCACGGATGGTGGCGGTGGAGGACGCGCGTTTCTATCTGCACCAGGGCGTCGATCCCATCTCTCTCGCCCGGGCCACGGCGGCGGCCATACTCACGGGCCACGCCCGTTCCGGCGCCTCGACCCTGACCATGCAGACCGCGCGCCTGCTTGAGCCGCGCCGTCGGACCATCGGCGCGAAACTGATCGAGATGGTCCGGGCGGCCCAGCTGGAGGCGCGGTTCGACAAGCGGCGGATCCTGGCCTTGTACCTAACCCTGGCCCCCTATGGTGGTAATCTGGAGGGGGTGCGGGCAGCCTCCCTGGCCTATTTCGGCCACGGACCTGAGACCCTGACCGACAGCGAACAGGCGCTGTTAATCGCCCTGCCCCAGGCGCCCGAGGCGCGACGGCCCGACCGGCGGCCCCAAGCAGCACGAGCGGCAAGGAACCGTGTGCTGATCAAGCTGGGGCGCGCCGGACGCCTGACCACCGCCCAGGCTGACGAGGCCGCCGGCGAGCCAGTCCCCGGCCGCACGCCCTTTCCCGCCCTGGCCTGGCAGGTCGCAGGCCAGCTGGCCCGCGCCGCGCCGATGCAACAGGCCACAGTAACCTCGACCCTCGACGCCAATCTGCAAAAGCGACTGGAGACCCTTGCGGCCAGCACGGCCCAGACCCAGGGGCTGGACGCCACGGCGGCGATCCTGGTGGTGGAGATCAAGACCCGCGCGGTGCGCGCGGCCGTGGCCTCGGCGGGGCTGGACCGGCCCGGCGGCTGGGTGGACATGACCCGCGCCCTGCGTTCGCCCGGATCGGCGCTGAAGCCGTTCATCTACGCCTTCGCCTTCGACGACGGGGTCGCCGCGCCGGACACGGTGATCCAGGACCAGCCCCGCCGCTTCGCCGACTATCAGCCGGAGAATTTCGATCGGGTGTTCCATGGTCCGGTCACCGCGCGCGAGGCGCTGAACTATTCCCTGAACATGCCGGCGGTGGAGACCCTGGACCGCATCGGCCCGCAGGTGTTCCTGAGCCGCCTGGAATCGACGGGGGTGAAGCTGGTACGGCCCCAGGCGGGGTTGCGCGATCCCGGCCTGTCCCTGGCCTTAGGCGGCGAAGGGATCAGCTTGAGAGACATCGCAGTGCTGTATGCCGCCCTGGGCGATGATGGCCTGGCCAAACCTTTGGCCTTCACCCAGGCCGAAGCCGCACAAAGGCCCATCGAGCCGGGCGCGCGCCTGGTGCGCGCCGAAAGCGCCCGCCAGATCCTTGACATCCTGCGCGAAACCCCGACACCCAAGGGCCGCGCCCCCGCCGCCCTGACCCAAGGCGGGCCGCACATGGCCTATAAGACCGGCACCTCCTATGGCTATCGCGACGCCGTGGCCGCGGGGGTCATCGGCGGCTATGCCCTGGTGGTCTGGACCGGCCGCGCCGATGGCGGGGCTCGAGGGGGGCTGACGGGGCGCGACGCGGCGCTACCCCTGTTGTTCGACACCGCCGACGCCCTGGCCGCGCCGGAATCCGCCGCCCATCCGATCGCACCAAAACAGGCGCCCGCCGCCCTGACGCACCTGTCGCAGGTCGGCGAGGGGCCCAGGCTGATCTTTCCGCCGGATGGCGCCGTTGTGCAGGTCGATGGGCTGGGCCCCGGCTCCAGAGGCCTGGTCCTGGCGGCGGTCGGCGACCATCTGACCTGGTATGCGGATGGCGCGCCGCTGAAGGCCGATCCCACCAGCGGCCAGGTGATCTGGCGACCGGCGGCCGGCGGGTTCTATCGGCTCGAGGTGGCGGACCAGCAGGGAAGAACGGTCAGCGCGCGGGTGCGGGTGAAGGGGGACTGACCCTGATCCCGCTCACCCCCGTCCCAGCCGCTCCAGGTCCTCATTGCAGCTGATCGTGGTCCCCAGGTCCGTCACGAGCCCGTTGGCCAGCGAATAGACCCAGGCGTGGACCGACAGGGTCTGGCCGCGAGCCCAGGCGTCTTGCACGAACACGTCCGAGGCCACGTTGCGCACTTGGCGCAGCACATTCAGCTCGCACAGCCGGTCCAGGCGCTCGCGGCCCTCGGCCAGGGTCTCCAGCTCGTGGCGATGTTCGGCATAGGTCTCGCGGATCGGATGCAGCCAATGATCCACCAGGCCCCGTCGCTTGCCGTCCACCGCCGCGCTGATGCCGCCGCAGCCATAGTGACCCACGACCATCACGTGCTTGACCTGAAGCACCTCGACCGCGAACTGCAGCACCGACAGGTAGTTGGCGTCCTGCGGGGGTGCGAGGTTGGCCACATTGCGGTGGACGAACAACTCGCCGGGATCCAGGTCGACGATCTCGTTGGCCGGCACCCGGCTGTCGGAGCAGCCGATCCAAAGATATTCCGGGCTTTGCTGACGTTCCAGCCGGTGGAAAAAGTCTGGATCGACCGCGGTCTTTTTCGCCGACCATGCGCGGTTGTTGTCGAGAAGGTCTTGCAGCATGGCGGCGCTTTCGAACGGGTTCAGGTCCGATGAGACGGGACGGGGCTTAAGGGGTTTCACCAAAAAGCCAGAGCGGGATGCGGGCGGAAAACCGCTTCGCGCTATTCCTCATCCCGCTCTGGACGTGTCAAGCTGACGACCTAGGGTAAGGTCACGGCCGGCCGACGGCCAGCACCCGCCCGCCATTGGCGCCCTGGACAAGAATCACGGTGTCCAGGCCGTCGGCGGAAGGGTCGGGCAGATGAAAGACCTTGGGTCGGCCGTTCCAGGCGCCCAGGCGGGTCAGTTCGCGCACCACATTGTGCTCCACCAGGGTTTGGCCCCTGTTTTCGCCGGTCTTGACCTGCACCGACTGATCTTTGGGATCGTATCGCACCAGCCAGACCTCGCCGCCGCCCTTGACCTTGGGGGCCGAGCCGATGGAGAGGCGCGCCTTGGCGAACTGGATCTGCGGCGGAGGCGTATGGTTGTGGGCCGCCTGTTTGATCAGGGGTGCGATCTTGTCCGCCGACACCGCCGCCGCCTCGGTCGCGCCGTCGATGACCAGCTGCGGGGTATAGACCTCCCGCAGGGCCAGGGGCTTCATATAGGCGCGCTGGCGATCGGAGAATTCCGGCTTGGCGAAGCTGTCGGCCCAGCCGAGATAGTCCCAGTAGTCCACATCGAACGTCAGGGTCAGGACGTTTGGCTTGTCGGCCAGATCCTTCAGCACGTCGCCGGATTTGACGCAGGACGAACTGCCTTGGCTGGTGAACAATTCGACCACGACCGGGGTGCGCGCACCCGCGGGCGTCGCCAGGGTCGCAGTGACCAGACCGAAAAGTGCAAACGCCGCCATACGCATCGCGCCGCACATAGCCGAGTTTACCCCGGGTGCGCGCCTCACGAGGCCGTGAGCGCTAAAGACAGTTGTCAGGAGCCGCCGCAGCGGGACCCGATCTTGCTTGATCGGATCCCGCCGGCCGGCGTGTGGCGTGGCCACGCATCTCGCCGAAGCGGCTTTCACGTCGGCGAAGGCGATGTTTAGGCCGCGTCGCCCCGCGCGAGGTTGCGCAGGACATAGTTGAGCACGCCGCCCTGCTTGAAATAGTCGAGCTCGGTCGGGGTATCGATGCGGCAGATCACCGGGAAGCGGGCGATGCGGCCGTCTGAAGCGCGATAGAGCTCGACCGTCAGGGTGCGGCGCGGGCTGAGATCGTTCAGGCCGCGGATGGAGACGATCTCCTCGCCGGTCAGGTTCAGCTTCTGCCAGCCGTCGACCTTGAACTGCAGCGGCAGCACGCCCATGCCCACCAGGTTCGAGCGATGGATGCGCTCGAAGCTCTCGGCGATCACTGCGCGCACGCCCAAGAGCTTGGTGCCCTTGGCCGCCCAGTCGCGCGACGAGCCTGTGCCGTATTCCTTGCCGGCGAACACCACCAGCGGACGGCCCTCGGACTGATAGCGCATGGCCGCGTCATAGATGGCCATGATGTCGCCGGAGGGGAAATGCTTGGTGACCCCGCCTTCGATGTCCGGGGTGATGCGGTTCTTGATGCGGATATTGGCGAAGGTGCCGCGCATCATCACCTCATGGTTGCCGCGCCGCGCGCCGTAGGAGTTGAACTCGCTCTGGGGCACCTGGCGCTCGGACAGGAAGTGGCCGGCGGGGGAGGTGGCCTTGATCGAGCCGGCGGGAGAGATGTGGTCGGTGGTGATGGAGTCGCCGAAGATCGACAGCACCCGGGCCTCGACGATGTCGGTGACCGGGGTCGGCTCCATCTTCAGGTTTTCGAAATAGGGCGGGTTCTGTACATAGGTCGAGCCCACATCCCAGCCATAGGTCTGGCCGCCGGCGACCTTGATGCCCTGCCAGTTCTTGTCGCCCTTGAACACGTCGCCATAGCGCTTGGCGAACATCTCGTTGGTCACCGCCTTGCGCTGCAGGGCGGCGATCTCGGCCGAGGTCGGCCAGATGTCCTTAAGGAACACTGGCTCGCCGTTCTTGCCGACGCCGAGGGGTTCGGTGGTCAGGTCCAGCTTCATGGTGCCGGCCAGGGCGTAGGCGACCACCAGGGGCGGCGAGGCCAGGTAGTTGGCGCGCACGTCCGGATTGACCCGGCCTTCGAAGTTGCGGTTGCCTGAGAGGACGCTGACCGCCACCAGATCGGCGGCCTGCACCGCGTCGGAGATCGCCTGCGGCAGGGGACCGGAGTTGCCAATACAGGTGGTGCAGCCATAGCCCACCAGGTTGAAGCCCAGGGCGTCCAGCGACTTGGTCACACCGGCCTTGGCCAGGTAGTCGGTGACCACCTGCGAACCAGGGGCCAGCGACGTCTTCACCCACGGCTTGACCTTCAGGCCTTTTTCGACGGCCTTCTTGGCCACCAGGCCGGCGGCGATCAGCACGCTGGGGTTGGAGGTGTTGGTGCAGGAGGTGATCGCCGCGATGACCACATCGCCATCGCCGATGTCGAACGTCTCGCCGGCGACCGCCGTGCGGGTCGCGTCGGCCGGGCGGCCGAACTCGCCGGTCAGGGCCTCGGCGAACTTAGCGGCGGAGTCGGAAAGCAGGACCCGATCCTGGGGCCGCTTGGGGCCGGCCAGGGAGGGCAGCACTTCGGACAGGTCCAGCTCCAGGGTGTCGGAGAACACCGGATCGGCCGCGCCCTCTTCGTGCCACATGCCTTGCGCCTTGGCGTAAGCCTCGACCAGCGCCACCCGTTCGGGCGTGCGGCCAGTGGCGGCCAGATAGTCGATGGTGGACTGCGAGACCGGGAAAAAGCCGCAGGTGGCGCCATATTCGGGAGCCATGTTGGCGACGGTCGCCTGGTCTTCCAGGGACAGGCTGGACAGGCCGGGTCCGAAATATTCCACGAACTTGCCCACCACGCCCTTCTTGCGCAGCATCTGGGTGACGGTCAGCACCAGATCGGTGGCCGTGGCGCCTTCCGGCAGCTTGCCCGACAGCTTGAAGCCGATCACTTCGGGGATCAGCATTGGGATCGGCTGGCCCAACATGGCCGCCTCCGCCTCGATGCCGCCCACGCCCCAGCCCAGCACCGCCAGGCCGTTGATCATGGTGGTGTGGCTGTCGGTGCCGACCACGGTGTCGGGATAGGCCAGAGTGGCCTCGCCCTCGGCCAGGGTCCAGACGGTCTGGGCCAGATATTCCAGGTTCACCTGATGGCAGATGCCGGTGCCCGGGGGCACAACCCGGAAATTGTTGAAGGCCGAAGAGCCCCAGCGCAGGAAGCGGTAGCGCTCCAGGTTGCGCTCATATTCGCGCTCCACATTCTGGGTGAAGCTCTTGGCGGTGCCGAAATTGTCGACCATCACCGAGTGGTCGATCACCAGATCGACCGGGGTCAGCGGATTGATCCGCTCCGGGTCGCCGCCCAGTTGGGTCATGGCGTCGCGCATCGCCGCCAGATCGACCACCGCCGGCACGCCGGTGAAGTCCTGCATCAGCACCCGCGCCGGGCGAAAGCTGATTTCGTGCTGGGCCGAACCACGGTTTTCCAGCCAGGCCGCGATGGCCTTCAGATCCTCAGAGCCAACCGATTCGCCATCTTCATTGCGCAGCAAGTTTTCCAGCAGCACCTTCATGGAGGCGGGAAGGCGCGAGATGCCGGTCAAGCCAGCTTCCTCAGCGGCCGGGAGGCTGTAATAAGCATAGGTCTTGTCACCGACCACCAGGTCGCGACGGGTGTTCAAGCTGTCATTGGACGGCATGGAAAGGAACCTTTCTCTCTGTTCAAGGCCGTCCGAAAACCGGTGGCGGGGTCGCGCGCTGATCGAGGCGGACACACAGCGTCCGTCCCTGCGCGGCGTAGGGCCCGCACGGCCGAGCGTTTCATAGCCTTGAGCTCGCGCGGCGTCCATGCGGGCGAGCGGTTCTTTGTCGAACGCGCGGAGATTGTGGGGCAATCTGTGCTTCGGAACGGCCCGCTCGGGGGCGGCGAGCGTTCATGATCAGCACCCTCACCGTCATCGACCTGACCCTCGCTCGCGGCGACCGCGTCCTGTTCGAAGGGTTCAACCTGAACCTTGTGGCCGGTGAGGCCATCGCGCTGACCGGGCGCAACGGCGCGGGCAAGACCAGCCTGTTGCGCGCTATCGCCGGACTGATTCGGCCAGTAACGGGGCGAGTCACCTTCATCGGGACGGATGGGGCGCTCGAGGCCGAGGACGCCCGGGGGCGGGATCTGCATTTTATCGGTCATCAGGATGGTTTGAAGTCCAACCGCACGGCCCGGGAGGAACTGTTGTTCCAGGTGCGCTGGACCGGCGGCACGGCGGCGAGCGCCGAAGCCGCGTGCGAGCGCCTGGATCTGCAGCGTCTGCTCGACCTGGAGGTGCGCAAGCTGTCGGCCGGCCAGAGGCGGCGCCTAGCCCTGGCGCGGTTGGTGGCCAGTCCTCGGCGGCTCTGGCTGCTGGATGAGCCCCTGGCGCCGCTGGACGCGGGCCATCGCGCCGGAATCGGCCAGGTGATGACCGAACACCTGGTGACTGGCGGCCTGATCCTCGCCGCGGTGCACGATGCCCTGCCGATCGCGGCGCGCGGCGTGGGGATCGGCGCATGACCGGCCTGGGGACCTTGATCCGCCGGGAGCTGGCGCTGAGCTGGGGACGGGGCGGCGGGCCGATGCTCGCGCTGGCCTTCTATCTGGCCATGGCCACGCTGTTGCCCCTGGCCGCCGGCCCCGAACCCGCCAGGCTGGCGGCTGTGGCTCCGGGCTCAGCTTGGCTGGCTTTGGCGGTGTCTTCGCTGCTGTCTCTGGAGCGCCTGTTCGAGCGCGACTATGAGGACGGGGCGCTGGATCTTCTGGCCCTGGGGCCCGCGCCCCTGGAGGCGGCCGCCTTCGCCAAATGCCTGGCCCAGTGGATCACCACCGGCGCGCCCCTGGCCCTGCTGGCCCCGGTGGTCGCCACCGCACTGGGCGCGCCGCTGCGTCTCGCGCCTCTGACCGTGGCGGCCGCCCTGGCCGGCGGACTGGGCTTTTCCTTTTGTGGAGGCGTTGGCGCAGCGCTCAGCCTGGGCAGCCGGCGCGGCGGGGTCCTGATCGCCGTCATCGTCCTGCCCCTGTTCGCTCCGCCGGTGATCTTCGGCGCGGGCGCCATTGAAGCCCTTGCCTCGGGCCTGGACTGGAAGACCGGCCTGATGCTGCTGATCGCCTACAGTTTGGCCTTTGTGGCCCTGGGTCCCTTCGCCATGGCCGCCGCCTGCCGCAACGCCCTGTCGTGAGGAGAGGTCGTGACGATTCCATCGACGCGGCTGATGCTCTAGAAAGCGTCCAATGATCGGCTTCCTCACCAATCCCCAGCGTTTCATGGCCTTTTCGGCCTGGGCCGCGCCGTTGCTGGGCGCGCTGGCGGCTGTCCTGCTCGGGGTCGGGCTCTGGTATGACTTCGCTGCGCCGCCGGATTATCAGCAGGGCTATACGGTCCACCTGATGTTCATCCATGTGCCGGCCGCCTGGCTCAGCCTGTTCGCCTATGCCTGCCTGGGCGTGGCCAGTTTCCTCGGCCTGGTGTTCCGCCTCGCCCTGGCGGACGCCGCCGCCCGGGCCGCCGCACCCCTGGGAGCCGGCTTCACGCTTCTGGCCTTGGCGACAGGCTCGCTTTGGGGCCGGCCCATGTGGGGAACGTGGTGGGAGTGGGATGCGCGGATGACCTCCGTGCTTGTCCTGTTCCTGTTCTACCTGGGCTATATGGCCCTGCAGGCGGCGATCGACGACGAAGCCAAGTCGGCGCGGGCCTGTTCGATCCTGGCCCTGGTGGGGCTGATCAACCTGCCGATCGTGCATTATTCGGTGGTGTGGTGGAACACCCTGCACCAGGGCTCTTCCGTGTTCCGGGCCGATGGGCCCGCCATGCCGCCAGTCTATCTGATTCCCCTCCTGACCCTGGCGCTGGCCTATACCGCCGCCTTCGGCGCCCTGTGGCTGGTGCGTATCCGCGCCGAGGTCTGGCGGCGGCGGGCCAATGTGCTGGCCCTGAGAGCGGCGGGCTGACGTGCTGGATTTCAACGCCGGCAAATATGCGGTCTTCGTCTGGTCCGCCTATGGCCTCAGCGCCCTGGTGTTCCTGGGGCTGATCGTCAGCAGCCTGATGGGCGCCAGGCGCTGGCGGCGCGAGGTGGAGCGGCGCGAAGCCGAGACACGACCATGAAGCGCTGGATCGCCATCCTGCCCCTGGTGGCGCTGTTGGGCCTGGGCGCGGTGTTCGCCATCTATGGCCTGCATCACAATCCGCACTACACCCCTGACGCCCGGGTCGGTCAGGCCCTGCCCGACGTGACCCTGCCGCCGCTCGCGGGCGGCGCGCCGGTGCGGCTGCACAGCGCCGTACAACCCGCGACCCTGGTCAATTTTTACGCCTCCTGGTGCGTGCCCTGCATCCAGGAAGAGCCGACCCTGCTCGCCCTGAAGGCCGAGGGCGTGCGGATAATCGGCGTGGCGTGGAAGGATGATCCGGCCAAGACCCGCGCCCACCTGGCGCGCTATGGCGATCCCTATGCTGAAACCCTGGTGGACCGGGATGGTCGGGCGGGGATTGAATTTGGGGTGTCCGGGGTGCCGGAAACCTATCTGGTGGGCCAGGACGGAACCATCCTGGCCAAGGTCGCTGAACCCCTGACGGCGGACAGCGCCGAACAGTTGCTTGAGCGCGCGGCTGCGAAGCGTTAACCTCCCGGTAACCATAGTTCTTAACTGTTGCGGTGTTCGCCGCAGCACGTGCTTGGAACCGATTCCTTGGCCGTTCTACCGACCCGTCCAGGCTCGACGCCTTTAGTTCCCGCCCGGCCCAGCCCGGCGAGCAGCGCCCGCGCGGCTGCGCAGAAAGCCTTTTTCGACGCCGCCCTGAACAAGGCCGGCGCGCCGGCGGCCCCAATCGCCGCGCCGCGGGTCCAGGCCACGGCGGTTCAGCCCGCGGTCACTCGCCTGCGCGCCGAAACCGTTCAGCAGGAGCAGCCGAGTCGGATCCTGCGGCCGGGCTCGCTGGTGGATATCAAGGTTTAGGCGCCGACCGTCTCCAGACTGGCGGCCTTCTTCGGCTTTTTGACCTTTTCGGACTTGGCAGGCTTGGCGACCTTTTCCGGTTTGGCGACTTTCTCCGCCTTGACCGGCTTTTCAGCCTTGGCGGGTTTGGCCGCCTTTTCCGTCTTCGGCGCTTTTTCGGCCTTGGTCTTGGCGACCTTCGCCGCTTTGTCCTTCTTCTTGACCTTGGCGGCGGGCGCCGCTTCGGCTTCGGCCTCGCCCAGGCCTTCGGCGGCCCTGCTCATGTCCTTGAGCACGTCGAGGAAGGCGTCGCGTTTGCGCGCGGGCAACAGCTTGAGGATGCGCGCATCCGCGGCGGCCACCCGGGGCTCGGCCAGATCCAGGGCGGCGCGGCCCTGTTCGGTCAGGCGCACGGTGTTGGCCCGGGCGTCCGCGGCCGAACGTTCGCGGGCCAGCAGGCTCTTGCCGATCATCCGGGCCACCAGATCGGCCAGGGTCGAGCGGTCGATGCCCGTCGTGCGCACCAGGTCGGTCTGGGTCAGGCCCTCATGCGCGGCCACCGCCGACAGCACCGCGTACTGGCGCTGGGTCACCGCGTCGGGGCCGATCTCCTCGGCGTAGATGTCCAGGGCCACCTGCAGCGCGCGGTGCAGAAGATGGCTGGGCGAGCGCTCGAGGGCCTTGCCGGCCTCGATCTTTTTGCCGCTCTTCTTGCCGTCACCCTTGGCCTTCATCTTAGACATGGCCTCAAGTCCTCGCATTGTTTGCAGGCTTCATAGCATCCGGATGCGTCGTTTTGACGACAATCCTCCGTGCACGGGGAATGCGGCTCTCGCCCGGCCTATTCCGTGGGCGGCGGCGGAGGCTCGTGAGTGTGCATGTATTTCATCATCAGGGGGACCTGGGTGAAGGAGAACAGCACCGCCAGGACCGTGAATCCGAACACCTTGAAACTAACCCACACGGCGTCCGACTGGGTGCGCCAGATCACCTCGTTCAGGGCCGCCATGGACAGGAAGAACATCCCATAGCGGATGGTCAGGGTCCGCCACGCCTCGTCCGGCAGGGCCAGGGCGTCGCCCAGAAGCCATTTCAGCGGATTGCGGCGCAGGGCCAGGCCGCCGAACAGTGCGGCGGCGAATACCAGATTGGTGGCCGTCGGCTTGACCTTGATGATCCGCGGGTCGTGCAGCACCAGGGTCAGGGTCCCGAACACCAGGGCGAAGCCGCCGGCGATCAGCGGCAGGGGGGCCACCCGCCGCTCCAGCACCAGGCCGATCAGGAGGCTCACCGCCGAACCGATCACAAGCCACCAGGTGGCGGCGGTCAGGTCGCGCGGCCCGTGCCCGCCCATGGCCAGGCTCCAGCCCAGGGCGTTGGAGGCGACCACGAATCTCAGGCGAAAAAAGAAGGCGGCGGCGAAGGCGGCGATACCGCCATAGTCCACCACGGCGCGGATATAGGGATGGGCCTTGGATTGGGTCGTCATCAGGCCGCGTCCAACCCCACCAGAGAGCGCGAAAAGGCGCGGGCGTCGAAATCCTGCAGGTCGTCGATCCCTTCGCCCACGCCGATCAGCTTGATTGGCGCATCAGACGCCTGGGCCACGGGCACCAGCACCCCGCCGCGGGCGGTGCCGTCCAGCTTGGTCATGACGATACCCGTCACGCCGGCGGTATTGCCGAAGATGTTTTCCTGGGCCAGGGCGTTGCGGCCCACCGTGGCGTCCAGCACCAGCAGGGTTTCGTGCGGCGCGTCCGGATCGAATTTTTTCAGCACCCGCACGATCTTCAAAAGCTCGTCCATCAGGTGGGATTTGTTCTGTAGCCGCCCGGCGGTGTCGATCAGCACCACGTCGAAGCCTTCATCGCGGGCTTGCACCACCGCGTCAAAGGCCAGGCCGGCGGCGTCGGCGCCGGTGGGGCGCGAGATGAAGCTGGCCTTGGCCCGTTCGGCCCAGACCTTCAGTTGCTCCACCGCCGCGGCGCGGAAGGTGTCGCCGGCCACGATCAGCACCTTGGCCCCGCGCCCGGTCAAATCGGCGGCGATCTTACCAAGGGTGGTGGTCTTGCCCGAGCCGTTGACGCCCACGAACAGCACCACATAGGGCCTGGGGCCGCTCAGCGGCTCGAACCGCCCCTGGCGCGCCACGAGCTCGTCGCCGATGGCCTGGGCCAGGGATTCCTTGATCTCGCTCTCGCTGGCCTCGCGGCCGAACCGCGCCTGGCCAAAGGCCTCGGTGATGCGGGCGGCGGCGCGCGGGCCGAGATCGGCCTCGATCAGCATCTCCTCAAGCTCGTCCAGCATGGCCTGGTCGAGGGGCTTTTTGGCGAAGACGGTGACGACCTGTTCGGTCATCTGCCGCGAGGAGCGCGACAGCCCCTCGGTCAGCCGCTTGAACCAGCCGGGCTTCTTGGCGTCGTCAGCCATGAACGTTCACCGGCGCCGATGCGAATCTCATCCCAACTCCCGCACATCGGCGATCCGCCCCGCAAAGGCGGCGGCGGCGGCCATGGCCGGGCTCATCAGGTGGGTGCGCCCGCCTCGGCCCTGGCGGCCCTCGAAATTGCGGTTCGAGGTCGAGGCGCAGCGCTCGCCGGGCATCAGCTTGTCCGGGTTCATGGCCAGGCACATGGAGCAGCCCGGCTCGCGCCAGTCGAACCCCGCCTCTCGGAAGATCTCGTCCAGCCCCTCGGCCTCGGCCTGTTCCTTCACCAAGCCCGAGCCCGGCACCACCATGGCCGAGACGTGAGCGGCCACCTTCTGCCCCTTGCTCAGGGCCTTCAGGGCGATGGTGGCGGCGGCGCGAAGGTCTTCGATACGGCTATTGGTGCAGCTGCCGATAAAGACCCGGTCGATGCGGGCCTCGGCGATCGGCTGACCGCCGGTCAGACCCATATAGTCCAGCGCCCGGCGGATCTGCTCGGCCCTGTCCCCGTCGAAATCGTCGGGATTGGGCACCCGCCCGTCTATGGCCACTACATCCTCGGGGCTGGTGCCCCAGGTGACCATGGGCTTGAGCGAGGCCACGTCGATCCGCTCCTCGCGGTCGAAATGGGCGTCGGGATCGGAGAAATAGCCCTTCCACGAGGCCAGGGCCATTTCCCATCCGCCGGCCTTGGGCGCCGCCGGGCGGCCCATCAGATAGGCATAGGTCTTCTCGTCCGGCGCAATCAGCCCGGCCCGGGCGCCGCCCTCGATGCTGAGATTGCACAGGGTCATGCGCTCTTCGACAGTCAGGGCCTCGATAGCCTCGCCGGCATATTCGATCACATAGCCGGTGCCGCCGCTGGTGCCGATCAGGCCGATCATGGCCAGGGCGTAGTCCTTGGCTCCGACCCCGGCCGCCGGCGCGCCGTCAAACCAGACGCGCATGTTCTTGGACTTGCGCTGGCGGAGGGTCTGGGTGGCCAACACGTGTTCGACTTCCGAGGTGCCGATGCCATGGGCCAGGGCCCCGAAGGCGCCGTGGGTCGAGGTGTGGCTGTCGCCGCAGACGATGATCATGCCCGGCTGGGTGCGGCCCTGCTCCGGCCCCACCACATGGACGATGCCGTTGCGGATATCGCCCATGGGGAAGAATTCGATGCCCGCGTCGGCCACGTTGCGCGCCAGGGTCTGCAGCTGCAGGCGCGCCTCTTCGTCCTCCACCGCATCCACGCCCTTGGCCTGGCCCTCGGTGGGCACGTTGTGGTCGGCCACGGCGAGGGTGAGGTCGGGGCGGCGCACGGGGCGATGGGCCGCGCGCAGGCCGGCGAAGGCCTGGGGCGTGGTCACTTCGTGGATCAGGTGCAGATCCACATAGAGGATGGTCTCGCCGTTGGGGTCTTCGGCGACGCGATGCGCATCCCAGATCTTGTCATAGAGGGTCTTGGCGGTCATGGGCGGGATGTAGGGCCGAGGGTCCCCCTGAGTCTAGAGGGGCGGGGGTGCGCAAAGCGCGGTGAAGAGGCGCGTTGGAGGGTGGAGCCGCCAACGCCACGGAACCCGTCATCGCCGGGCTCGTCCCGGCGACCCATGATCTCGCGCATCGAAAGGCGGTCGCGGCGGGCTACGCGGTCCCCATCTGTGTTCATAGGCCACCGGGACAGGTCCGGCGGTGACGCATTGGTTTTGCGCGAGAAGATCAGGCCACCCCCGTCTTCAACGCGGACCGCCCAGCCACCGGCGCAGCCGCCCCCACTTTCAAACACCCCTGCCCCTCCAGCGCCGCCCGCACCGCCTGGTCCAGCGGCGTGTGCGGCTCCCGGCCCAGGACGCTCACCAGCTTGGCGTTGTCCAGCCGCAGGGGCTCGCGCCACAGATAGCGCATCTCAGCCATCTCGCGGAACAGGGCTACGACCGGTGACAGCAAGGTCACGACCGGCCACGGAAAGGGAATGATCGGCGGCTTGCGGCCGCTCGCCTGGCGCACCACGCCCTGGATGGCCTGGACCATTTCCTCGCCCCGCTCCAGCCAGTGCCCGCCGAAATGGAACAGCTCGAAATCGGCCAGCTGGTCGCCGCGTTCGCATAGCCGAACCATGGCCTCGGCCAGGTCGGGCAGATAGGCCCAGGCATGGCCGACGCCCCGGCGGCCCGGATTCATGATCATGGCGACCGGCTTGCCGGCCTGAACCAGGCCTTGCCCGAACCAGCTACTGGCGCTCGAGCGTGGGCCGAAGAAGTCGCCGGCGCGCACGATCAGCACCCGCACCCCGTCCCGCGAGGCCGCGGCCAGGCGCTGTTCCATGATCACCCGCAGCAGCCCCTTGCGGGTGCGGGGCTTTTGCGGCGCCGCCTCGCCCACCAGGGGAAAGGTCTCCCGCCCGTAATTATAGACCGTGCCGGGGAACAGGATCCGCGCGCCCGTGGCCTTGGCCGCGGCGATCGTATTGTCGATCATGGGCACGACGGTCCCCGCCCAGTTGCGATAGCCCGGCGGGTTGGCCCCGTGCACGATCAGGCCGGCCCCCATCGCCGCGGCGGCCACGCTGGCGGCGTCCATGGCGTCGCCCTTGACCCACTCCACCGCCAGGTCGCCGCCGCGCGCCGCGGCTTCGGGATTGCGGCTCAGGGCGCGCACCCGCCAGCCGCGGGCCAGCAGCACCCGGGCGACCTCGCCGCCGACGCCGCCGGTGGCGCCAATCACCAGGGCCAAGGGGGCCGTGGAAAGGGGAGCGGTTGAGGAAGAAGAAGTGGTGTTGGACATGGCGTCCTCCGTTCGATCAGGATCGGCCACAAGATCCTCCCGCCCGCCGCCAAACGGAATTGCGAGAATCCACAGGGCGGTTATACAGATTCGTATGGTGCGCGCCCCGGACTGGGACCTCTATCAATCGCTGCATGCCGTCCTCCAGGGGGGCAGCCTGTCGGCCGCGGCCCGCACCCTGGGCCTCAGCCAGCCCACGGTGGGCCGCCATATCGAACAGCTGGAACAGGCCCTGGGCCTGCCCCTGTTCACCCGCTCGCCCCAGGGGCTGAGGCCCACCGATTTCGCCGCCCGCCTCGGCCCTTTTCTGGACTCCATGGCCTTCGCCGCCGACGCCGCCCGGCGCGAGGCCTCCGGCGAGGTGGACCAGGTGGCCGGGGTGGTGCGGGTCACCGCCAGCGAGGTGATCGGCGCCGAGGTGCTGCCGGCCATCCTGGCCGAGTTCCACGAGACCTATCCCCAGGTGATCGTCGAGCTGGTCCTGTCCAACCACAACGAGGACCTGCTGCGCCGGGACGCCGATCTGGCCGTGCGCATGGTCCGCCCGACCCAGGCCGCCCTGGTGGCCAAGCGCGTGGGCTCCATCGCGCTCGGCCTGCACGCCCACCGCCGCTATCTGCAGGCTCACGGGGAACCGCAAAGCCTGAACGACCTGCTTACCCGCTCGGTGATCGGCTTCGACAAGGAGACCGCCTCCGCGCGCTCGATTAAGGCCCAGGGCCTGGCCCTGACCCGCGACCTGTTCGCCCTGCGCTCCGACAGCGACCTGGCCCAGCTGGCCGCCCTGCGCGCCGGCTTCGGCGTGGGCGTCTGCCAATACGGCATAGCCCGCCGCGACCCCAACCTGACCGCGCTGCTGCCGCACGCCCTGACCTTCGAGTTCGACACCTGGGTGGTGATGCACGAAGACCTGAAGAACAGCCGCCGCATGCGCCTGATGTTCGACCACCTGGTCGACCACATGAGCGCCTATGCGGCGACGTCGCAGCGGCCCACCTGATCGCGCCGCGTCACTTCCCCTGCATCGCTTCGCGAAGCCGGTGAGGAGATAGGGCCGCATCGTCTCTATCTCCTACCCTGCGCGCAGCGCGGGGCAGCGGGACCGCCCGCGCCAGCGTGGTGGTGGAGGGGCGAACCCCACTTTCAACCAGACCCGCGATACCCACCGGCAAGCCCACCGATCACCAATTCCTCCCCCGTTTGGGGGAGGCGGGCCGTGCCTAGCATGGTGGAGGGGGGTTCAAAACCGCCGCCGAAGATCCAGGCGAACCCACCACAGCAGCAGGCTCGGCTTCAGACCCAGCCGCTCAGCCGCCTGCCCTTCGGCCCCGGACTCCCAGGCTTTCGACTCCAGTATCCGCTGAACCCGCTCGCGCACCCGCTCCGCCGCCCCGGCCATGCCCTCGTCAACCACGCCACCAGCCGGCGCCTCGTCCAGCACCCGCAGCTTGTCGCTCAGCCGCGCCTCCAGCGCCACGGTCTGGCGCACCGCCCGCGACACCCGCGAGAAGGTCAGCCCTGCATCGGCGCCGGCCTTCTCCTGGGTGGGTTCCCCCGCCTCAGCCGCCTCGATGGCCCGCTCCCCCAGGGCCCGGGCCAGCATGCCGGCGCAGGCGGGAACGCCCTGAGCCGCACCCCCACTCCTGCCTTACCCCGCCCTCTATCCCTGGTAGGCTACAGCCCCGCCGACGACCGTGCGCACGATCTGGATGTCCTTTATCCTGGCGACATCGACTGTGTGCGGATCATCCGCCAACACCACAAAATCCGCCAGCTTGCCGGGAGTGATGGAGCCCTTGGTGGCCTCTTCGCCAGTGTCGTATGCGCCGTTCAGAGTGTGGACCCTGATCGCCTCGTCCACCGTGATCTTCTGGTTGGCGCCCCAGGTCTGGCCGTTCCAGCCGGTGCGCGTGACCATGCCCTGGAGGGCCATCATCGGCGCGAACGGGCCCGGCGGGAAATCGGAACCCGCGCAGGCCCGCACGCCGGCGTCGAGCAGGCTGCGATAGGGCATCATGTTGCGCATCAGGTCCTCGCCGTAGAAGTGGAACTTGTCGGCGTTGTAATAGGCATAGGTGCTGAACAGGGCCGGGGTGACCCCCAGGGCCTTGATCCGCGCCAGAAGGGGCGGCGTGACCAGGCTGCAATGGGTGATCTTCCAGCGCGCGTCCTTGACCGGAAAGGCCTGCTGCGCCCGCTCATAGGCGGTCAGCACGTGGTCGATGGCCAAGTCGCCATTGGCATGGCAATTGGCGCGGATGCCGGCCCGGTGGACCCGCTCGACCCAGGCGTTGAGGTCGTCCTGGGTCTCGGTGACATTGCCCTGGTAGGTCGAATGGCTGCCGGGATAGGGCGCGCTCAGCGCCATGGTGCGTTCCGAGAACGAGCCGTCGGCGGTGTGCTCGGCCGTGGCGCCCAGCCGGATCCACTCGTCGCCCAGGCCCGTGGTCATGCCGGTGCGGATCATGGCCTCCAGCACGTCGCCATTGGCCTCGTAATTGGCCCGATGCAGCAGCCGGCCGTCCGCCCGGATCTCTTCCAGGGCGTGCAGGTTTCCGCCCTGGTGGCAAACCCCGGTCAGGCCGTAGCGCACGAACATCCTGGAGATGTGGGCCATGCCCTCGCGGTCGCGCCGAGCCTGCTCGGCCGGGCTGAAGGCGGCCTGCTGGCCCACCTTGTCGAACACATCGCGAGCCCGGTCGGTGACCCGGCCGTTGAGGGCGCCATTCGGGAACCGGTCATAGGTTCCGCTCACCAGGTCCGCCTTGGCCTTGGTGACGCCGGCCATGGCCAGGGCCTTGCTGTTGTAGAAGGATGTATGGCCGCCGCGGTGGTGCACCGCCACCGGCTGGGTGGTCGACACCCGGTCCAGGTCGTGCACGTCCAGCTGGCGGGCGTCCTTCACCTTGGTGTCGTCAAAGAAATAGCCCTCGACCCAGGTATTGGCGGGCGTCGCCGCGGCCTTGACCCTCAGCTTGGCGACGATGCTGTCGATGGTCACGAACTCGACCTCGAACGGATTGCCCACCAGCACCTCGTACAGCAGCATATTACCCGGGGCGTGGTTGTGGCAGTCGATGAAGCCCGGCGTGATGGTCATGCCCTGGGCGTCATAGGTCTGGGTGGCCTTGCCGATCAGCGCCTTGATGTCGTCATTGGACCCGACCGCCACAAAGCGGCTGTTCTTGACCGCAAAGGCCTGGGCCTTGGGCCTGGCGTCGTCGACCGTATAGACCCGGGCGTTATGGACGACGAGATCGGGCTCGGGCGCCTGGGCCAACCCCCGGCCGGGCCAGCCCGCGCCGGCGGCGCCCATAAGGCCGGCCCCCGACAGGGACAAAAAGGTTCTGCGCGTGCCGGGACCGTTCATGAGCTCTTCCCCCTCAACCCAGTCGTCGGCGAGCCTTTGACGGGTTTTCCGAAGCATAGCTTTCGGCGCCAATGTCTCAAGCCCGCCCTGCGCCTACGATCTGGCCACGGGCCCCATCCGCCCCGCGGGCGCCGGGTCGCCCGCCAAAGCGGGATGAAAATTGATTGAATCGATTCAACCCCGCTCTTCCCGGCGAATGCCGCAATGAGCGGGTTTTGGGTGAGCGGCGCGACCTGAACTCATCACGCCCGGCAAAGAAAAAGGGCGCCGCCGCTGCCGGTGACGCCCTTCGATCTTCGAACCGCCCTGTCCTTACGAACAGGATCCGGCCTTAGCTCAGCTTTCGCCGGCGCCGCTGTTGTCCGCGCCGCCATTGCCGCGGGCGCCCATGGCGCGTTCGGCGATGCGGGCCGACTTGCCGCGACGGTCACGCAGGTAATAGAGCTTGGCCCGGCGCACGACGCCGCGGCGCTTGACCTCGATGGAGTCGATCATCGGCGACATGATCGGGAACACCCGTTCCACGCCTTCGCCGAAGGAAATCTTGCGAACCGTGAAGTTCTCTTGCAGGCCGCCGCCCGAGCGGGCGATGCAGACGCCTTCATAGGCCTGGACGCGCTCGCGCTCGCCTTCCTTGATCTTCACATTGACGCGGACAGTGTCGCCCGGTTGGAAGTCGGGGATCTTCCGGTCGCCGAGGACGCGCGCGGCTTCTTCGGCTTCCAGCTCTTGAATAATGTTCATCGTCATTTCTCCTTGGGCTTAGTCGCCCTTTGCCTGTTGTTTGGCGAGATGCGCCGCCCACAAGTCTGGCCGCCGCTCTTGCGTCGTCTGTTCCCGAAGCTTTGACCGCCACTCGGCCACCTTCTTGTGGTGACCGGACAGCAGGACCTCCGGAATTTCGCGCTCTTCGAACACCCGCGGACGCGTATATTGCGGATGCTCCAACAACCCGTCCTCGAAACTCTCCTCGGCCAGGCTCTCGGTCTGGCCCAGAACCCCGGGCACAAGCCGAACGCAGGCCTCGATGGTCACCAGGGCCGCCGCCTCGCCACCGGCGAGCACCGCGTCACCGACGGTGACCTCCTCGAACCCCCGGGCGTCGAGCACCCGCTGGTCCACCCCCTCGAAACGGCCGCACAGGACGATCAGTCCCGGACCCTTCGACCACTTTGATACGCGCGCCTGGGTCAGGGGCCGACCCCGGGCGCTCATGCACAAAAGCGGCCGTCCGCCGCGATCCACGCTATCCAGCGCAGCCGCGATGACGTCCGCCCGCATCACCTGCCCCGGGCCACCCCCAGCAGGGGTGTCGTCGAGGAAGCCGCGCTTATCTGCGGAAAAGTCCCGAATGTCCAGTGTTTCCAAACGCCACAGGTCCCGCTCACGCCAGGACGTGCCGATCAGCGACACCCCGAGCGGGCCGGGAAAGGCCTCGGGAAACATGGTCAGGACGGTGGCGACAAAGGGCATGGCGTCTTTTCGGGGCGACAAACCTGCAACTTGCCCCAGCGAGCGTTGCGGCGTAATCCCCTCGGCCTTCTTGCACTGCACAATTTTCAAAAGACGATTGCATGGCCGACATAGAAAACCTGGTCGAGACGCTGGCGCTCGAGCCCATCGAGATGAACCTGTTCCGGGGGACCAGCCCCCGGGACCAGGGCCCGCGCATCTTTGGCGGCCACGTGATCGCCCAGGCCCTGCTGGCGGCCTATGAGACCGTGCAGGACCGGGTCTGCCACTCCATCCACTGCTATTTCATCCGCCCGGGCGACCCCAAGGTTCCGATCCTGTATGAGGTCGACCGCGCCCGCGACGGGGCCAGCTTCACCACCCGCCGGGTGGTCGCCATCCAGCATGGCGAGCAGATCTTCAACCTGGCCGGCTCGTTCCAGCTGCCCGAGGACGGGTTTGAGCATCAGGCGGTCATGCCCTACGCCCCCGCGCCGGATACCCTGGACGACGGCCGCGCGCAGATGGCGGCCATGGCTAAGACCCTGTCGCCGGAGATGGCCGCGGCGATGATGCGGCCGCGTCCCATCGACCTGCGCACGGCCACGCCCAGCGCCCAGGGCGACATCGCCCCGCCGATCAACAATGTCTGGATGCGCGCGAAAGCGCCCATCGGCGCCGACGCCCACCTGCATCAGGCCCTGTTGGCCTATGCCTCAGACATGGCGCTGCTGGGCACCGCCATGCGGCCGCACGGGGTCTGGTGGCAGACACCGGGCCTGCAATCGGCCAGCCTGGACCACGCCATCTGGTTCCACCGGCCGTCCAACTTCAACCACTGGCACCTCTACGCCCAGGACACCCCCAGCGGCTCCGGCGCCCGCGGCTTCATCCGCGGCCAGCTGTTCAGCCAAGACGGAACCCTGGTGGCCTCTGTGGCCCAGGAAGGCCTGATCCGGATGCGGAAGAAGGGGTAGGGTTAGGCCGGCTCCTCGTCGCCGATCTCCGCCGGCCGCACAACGACCACGCGGCCCCCGGCGATATTCACCTCGGGGGCGGCGTCGCGGGTGAAGGGCAGCCACCAGGTGGGGCCGCCCTCGGCCGGGGCGATTTCCAGAAGGTCGCCGGCGCCGAAATTCTGCACGGCCTTGATGGTCCCGACGGCTGCGCCTGCGGGATCCACGGCGGCCAGGCCGATCAGGTCGGCCAGATAGAATTCATCCTCGTCCGCCGGCGGCAGGGCCTGGCGCGGTAGATAGAGCTTCAGCCCGCGCAGGGCCTCGGCCTCTTCGCGGGTGGTGACCTCTTTGGCCCGGCCGATGAAGGCGCCCTTGGCCGCACGGCCGGACATCAGGGTCAGACCCGGCGAGTCGTCCTGACGCTGCAGGGTCTTGTAAGTCAGCAGGTTCAGCGGATCTTCGGTGAAGGCGGTGATCCGCACCTCGCCGCGCACGCCAAAGGCCCCGGCCACCTGGCCGACCAGGATCAGGTTGGAGGTCTGGGTCATGGGGACATCCATATCCCCCTTCCCCCATCGAGGGGGAAGGGTTGGCTGAGCGCGCGGAAGCTCAGACTATTCGGCGGACGTTTCGGCGGGGGCCGGCTCTTCGGCGGCAGGCGCTTCAGCAGCGGCTTCGGCGACGGGCGCCTCAGCGGCGGCTTCAGCGGCGGCTTCAGCGGCGGGCTCTTCAGCAGCCGGGGCTTCAGCCGCGACTTCCTCGACCACGGGCTCAGGTTCCGGCGCCGGCGGGTTGGCGGCGGCTTCGGCGGCGGCCTCAGCAGCGGCGGCGACGCGTTCGGCTTCGGCGGCGGCCAGGTCGACCTCACGCTGGGCGCGTTCGGCGGCGCGTTCTTCGGCCTTCTTGCCCGGCTTGGCCTTGTTGGGGTTGTTGCCGTGAGCCCATTCCACCAGACCTTCGGCGGCCAGGAAGCGCGCGGTGCGGTCGGTGGGCTGGGCGCCCTTGGAGATCCATTCCTGGATGCGCTCGATCTTCAGGGTCACGCGCTGCGGGTCGTCCTTCTTCAGGAGCGGGTTGTAGGTCCCGACCTTTTCGATGAAACGGCCATCGCGGGGCGAGTGGCTGTCGGCGACAACGATGGAATAATAGGGGCGCTTCTTGGCGCCGCCACGGGCGAGACGGATCTTCAACATGGGATAGTCCTTTCGAAAGTCGGGATGGTCTTCAGGATTTCTTGAAGGGGTTGAAACCGCCCCCCAGGCCGGGAAGGCCAGGCAGGCCGCCAGCTGGAGGAGGATTGTTCGGATCGAGGCCGGAGCCTCCTAAACCAGGTAACTGGCCGGGGTTCTGCGGAAGCTTGCCGCCGCCCATGGCTTTCAGCCGCGCCATGTCGGCGCCGCCCATGCCGCCCCCCATGCCGCCCATGGCCTGGGCCATGCGCGCAAAGCCCTTGCCGCCGTCGCGGCTCATGGACTTGAACATGTCGGCCATCTGGCGGTGCTGCTTGAGCAGGCGGTTGATCTCGGAGACCTCGACGCCGGAGCCGGCGGCCACACGGCGCTTGCGCGAGGCGTTGAGCAGGTCGGGTTTCTTACGCTCCACCTTTGTCATGGACGAGATGATCGCCTGCTGGCGGCGAAACACCTTGTCGTCGAGATTGGCTTCGGCGATCTGCTTCTTGACCTTCTGCACCCCGGGCAGCAGGCCCATCAGGCCCTGCATGCCGCCCATCTTCTGCATCTGGGACAGCTGGTCGGACAGGTCGTCCAGGTCGAACTGGCCCTTGGCCAGCTTCTTGGCCATGCGCTCGGCCTTGGCCTGGTCGAGATCGGCCGAGGCCTTCTCCACCAGGGCCACGATATCGCCCTGGCCCAGGATGCGGCCGGCCACCCGGCGGGCGTCGAACACATCCAGCGCATCGATCTTTTCGCCGGCGCCCAGAAACTTGATCGGCAGGCCGGTGACCGCGCGCATGGACAGGGCCGCGCCGCCGCGCCCGTCGCCGTCGGCGCGGGTCAGGATCAGGCCGGTGAGCGGCAGGCGCTCATGGAAGGCCTTGGCCGTGCGCACCGCGTCCTGGCCGGTCAGGCTGTCGGCCACCAAAAGGGTTTCGGTGGGCTGCGAGACGCGGGCGATCTCGGCCGCCTCGGCCATCATCGCCTCGTCCAGGGTGGTGCGGCCGGCGGTGTCGAGGATCAAGACGTCATAGCCGCCGAGCCGGGCCGCCGACAGGGCGCGGCGGGCGATGTCGGGAGCGTTCTGGCCTGCGACGATCGGCAGGGTGTCGACCTCGGCCTGCTGACCCAGCAAGGCCAACTGCTCCATGGCCGCCGGGCGGCGGGTGTCGAGCGAGGCCATCATGACCTTCTTGCGCTCGGTCCGGGTGATGCGAAGGGCCAGCTTGGCGGCGGTGGTGGTCTTGCCCGAGCCCTGCAGGCCGGCCATCAGGATCACGGCGGGCGGCGTGGCGGCCAGGTTCAGGCCAACCGGCTCTTCCCCGCCCAGGGTCTCGATCAGGCCGTCATAGACGATCTTGACCACCTGGTCGGCGGGCCGCACCGAGCGGACCACCGCATCGCCGGTCGCGCGTTCCTTGGCCTGGGCGATGAAGTCTCGCACCACCGGCAGGGCCACGTCGGCGTCCAGCAGGGCCACGCGCACCTCGCGCAGGGCCTCGTCCACGTCCTTTTCGGACAGGACGCCCCGGCCGCCGAGACGGTCGAATACTCCGGAGAGCTTCTCGGTTAAGCCGTCGAACATCCAAAACGCCTTCAATATCGCCGGCGGCCGCCCAAACGCAAAACGCCCCCGTGGACGATCACGTCGACGGGGGGCCTCGCCATCCTCGTCCCAACTGGTTGGGGGTCGTGATGGTGGAGGGCGCGTTCGGGAATGCGCCGAGGAGCGCGCGCTTTACGCCGGATGGGGGCGGGGAGTCAAGGAATGGGGTTCGAGCGGGACGCCCTAAGCGGCCGGCGCGGTCTCGGCCACCGCCAGTTTCCAGCGCACACGGCCGCCGCGGTCGGCGCGGAGGCGGCCGCGCAGGACGATCTGGCTGGCGCCATAGGGTATGCCGTCGCGGAAATTGACGGAGGAGTCGATCACCACCTCGCTGGCGTCGCTGCGCAGCCACCATCCGATATTGGACGGGCCGCGCAGCAGCACGCTGCGCTGATCGCGCGAGACCAGGGCGCGAACATCGGATGGCAGGTGAAAGCGGATGGCCACCGCCACCGGCTTGGCCCGGGCGGTCTCGGCGGGCATGAACCGGTCCTCGCCGCGCAGTTCGTTGTGATCCTTGTCCAGGTAGAGCCGCCGTTCGTGGGTCAGGCCGGTGACGGAGGCCCAGCCGTCGTGATTGATCTCGACCCAGACCCCGGCCTCGCTTTCGTGGCGATGGCTGGTGACCCTTGCTGGCGTGTCCACCAGCCGCGCGCCCAGGGCCCGGGCCAGATAGCCCTCCAGCGGAACGCCGACCGAACCCTCGTCCAGGGAGACGGCCGAAGCGCCGGCGCTGCGCCTGGGGGTTTGCGGACCCCGGGCCAGGGGCCCCCAACCGCAATTGGCGATTAGCCGGTCGCGGCCGCAGACGATCTCGATGGCCCCGGTCTGGGCGCAGGCGCTCAGGCTCCAGGCGCCGGCGGCGGCCGGGCCGGTGTCGACCATCACCGTCATGGCGGGGCCGTGTCGTCCATGACCGGCCATCCGCTGATAGCCGCTGAACGGGGCGTCCCTCAGCGGGGTGGCCTTGGTTCCCGCGGCGTCCTGGGCCATGGCGGCGGCGATCCGCGCCACATCGCCGGCCTCGCCGCCCTGAAAACTGGCTAGGCGCCGGTCGGGCAGGGTGAAGAAGCGCACCCCCTCGGTCAGCCGGTCGATGGCGCGGGAGACGCGCTCGGCGGACGGCCGTTCCGTGCGGGCCAGGCCGTCGTCCAGGGCCAGAAGATCGAACAACAACTCCAGGCCCGCCTGGGGGGAGCGGCTGGCGTGACCGCCGTCAGGCAGGACCGCCGCGGCCAGCGCCCTGTCCAGCCGCGGCAAGGCCTTGGTCAGCAGGTGCTCGCCTGCTGCGCCGCCCAGGGCGATCCCCGCCACGGCGCACGCCACCAGGCGCTCGGCCGCCCGCGGCGGCTCATCGCCGATTCGCAGCAGATGCCGCGCCTGGCGCGCCAAGGTGTCGGCGATCTGGCCGGTCTCCCATTCGGACGCGGGCGCCACCAGGGTCTGGGCGACGCAGGCCAGGTTGAACACCCGTCGCTCCAGCAGATCCGGACGCCAGGAAAACCCGTTCCATCGGCCGAACACCCGCTTCCAGTCCTGGGTCAGTTGCAGGGCGTCGCGCACCCCGTCGCCGCCCGTCGCTGTCAGGTCGCCGATCCAGTCGAAACGGTGCAGCCGCTCGGCGAAGGCGTGGCTGGGGCTGGGCCGGTTCCAGGGATCGCCGCCGGGCCCGACCTCCAGGGTCTCACCGGCCAGGGTGAAGCTTCCGGCCAGCAGGGCCTCGCCTCGGGCCAGATCGGTGGGCCGCACGTCGCGCGGCGCGGCGCTCAGGCTCAAGGCTTTGGGCTGACCCAGCGCGAGGCGGTGCAGAGGCGCGCCGAACCACTCCGACCTGGCCTGCTGGACCAGGGTGCGTCCCAGGGCGGGAAGCCACAGCCTTGCGCGCTCCCCCGCGGCCATGGGCGAGCCGCTAGCCGCCCCTCAGGGCGCGAATATTGTCGGCATAGTGCTCGGGGCCGCCGCGAAACACCGCGGTGCCGGCCACAAGAGCGGTGGCCCCGGCGTCGACGCACATCCGCGCGGTCTCCGGCGTCACGCCTCCGTCCACCTCCAGCTCGATATCGCGCCCCTCGGCGTCGATCATGGCCCGCAGGCGCTCGATCTTGCGCAGCTGCGAGGTCATGAAGCTCTGGCCGCCAAAGCCGGGATTGATCGACATGACCAGGATGTGGTCGACCTCGTCCATCATCCACTCGATGGTCTCGGGCAGGGTGGAGGGGTTGAACACCACCCCCGCCTTGGCCCCCAGCTTGCGGATGACCTTCAGCGAACGGTTCAGGTGCGGGCCGGCCTCCGGGTGGATGCTGATCAGGTCGGCGCCCGCCTCGCGAAACGCCTCCAGATAGGGGTCTGCCGGAGCGATCATCAGGTGCACGTCGAAGGGAATGCTGGCGTGGGGCCGCAGGGCTTTGACCACGTCGGGACCGATAGTGATGTTGGGCACGAAATGGCCGTCCATCACGTCCACATGCACCCAGTCGGCCCCCGCCGCCTCGATCGCCCGCACCTCCTCGCCCAGTTTGGAGAAGTCGGAGGCCAGGATGGACGGGGCGATGATCGGAGGGCGTGTCATGTCTTCGAGTTAGCCCCGACCGGGGTCGCCGCGCAAGCTGGGGTAGCGGGCGCGGCCGGGGAACCGCCGTTCAGCCTGAACCCGCTCAGGTCTTGGGCTTGGGCGGCGTCACCACGCTGTCTCCATAGGAGCCCTTCAGCCGGCCGTATTTTGCGTAGTCGACGATCATGGCGAAATAGCCGTCGGCGTTGCGGGTGTCCTTGCGTTCGCCGTCAGTCTTGACCTCATATTGGTAGATACCGTGTTCGGCGTGCGGGAATAGAGCAAGGGTGAATGGCTGGCCGAGGCCCCCAAGCGCCTTGATCCTCCGGCTGGTCTCCGCGCTGGGCGCAGCCAGATCATCCTCGCCAAGCATCCACAGCTGGGGCGTCCTGTCAGCGCGCAGCGCCGGCATTGGGTCGTAGTACCAGGGCGTGCCGAACTGGAAGTCCTTGGCCTTGTCGCGCAGCTGCGCTTCGTCATAGGGCAACAGGACGTTGGTGAAATTGCCGTGCACGTCCTTATACCAGAGCTCGCCGCGGTATTTGGCCCGCACGGCGTCGAACTCGGCGAAGCCCTTGGTGAAGTTGCTGGCCATCACCGTCTCGGCGGCGTCGGCGATCTCCAGCGCCTTGGTGATTTCTTCGGGGCCGTACCCCTTGAGTTTCATCTCCAGCACCATCTCGGAGCGATCTTCCTCGATCACCGAGACGGCCAGGCCAAAGCCGATCATGACGAAGTCCACCGGCGCGCGGTTCGCCGCCAATGGGGCGACCCACCCGCCCTGGCTGCCGCCGTGGTAGCCGACGCGGCCCGCGCGAGGGCCGGCCATGCGACGCGCCTCGCGCATCGCCGCCACGGCGTCATTAGCCAATAGGCTGAAGTTCTGGCTATATTTGCCTTCCGAGGCGCCGGTGCCGCGCTTGTCGTAGACGAACACACCCACCCCCTCGGCGGGGAGAAGGCGCTGAAGGGCGTAGAAGTCCCGGCCGGAATAGTTCTCCGAACCATGGATCAACACCACGATCGGGACCGGCCCGGACCCCTTGGGCAAAACCAGCCGGCCCGCCAGCTTGACGCCATCGCCCCGGAACGTCGTGTTGGCGATGTCGAAGGCGATGCGGTGGCCGGAAACCTTGTCAAACGTGACGCCGCCGTCTTGGCAGTCGGAGAAGGCGACGGTCACGCCGTCGGGCTTGTCGGTCCAACCCCGTGTGCTGGTCCAGTCTCCGTCGGCGGTTTTGTGCAGGACGCCGGTGGTCCCGTCCAGCCGCCGCCAGCGCAGAGCGTCGTCAGTGGAGGGATCGATATCCACCAGGCTTCCATCGGACAGGCGATAGGCGCCGATATGGCAGTCGCCCACCATGCTGGCGGCCAGGGCCGAGGCGGGGAGAAGGGCGGCAAAAACCGCGACGGTGAGGAGAGGGGCGATGCTTCGCATGGCGCGACCATCGCTGCGCGGGGCGGCTGCGGCCAGTTAAATGGCCGTAATGCCTGTTAAATCTCCGTAATTTCGCGCAGGCCTCAACTGCCCCGCGACTCCTTTTCCTCGATCCCCGACCGCCCCTCACGCGCCTCCAGCCTGGCGGCGACAGCGTCCAGGCTGACGCCGGTGGCGGTGAGCAGGACCAGCCAGTGATAGATCAGGTCGGCGCTTTCAGCGGCGATGGCGTCGGCGTCGTTCAGCACGGCGGCCAGGGCGGTCTCGATAGCTTCCTCGCCGAACTTTTTGGCCGCCAGCGGCGGGCCGCCGGCCAGGAGCTTGGCGGTGTAAGACGAGCCGGCGTCGGCGCCCTTGCGGGCCTCGATGGTGGCGGCCAGGCGGGCCAGGGTGTCGGCGAAACGGCTCATGGTTCAGCTCAGCCGCATGGGCAGGCCGGCGGCGGCCATGGCCTGTTTGGCCTCGCCCACGCCGATCTCGCCGAAATGGAAGATGGACGCGGCCAGCACCGCGTCGGCCCCGCCGGCCTGGACGGCCTCGATCAGGTCGGCAGTCTTTCCCGCCCCGCCCGAGGCGATCACCGGCACGCCTACCGCGCCGGTGACGGCCCTCAGCAGGGCGATATCATAGCCGGTCTTGGCCCCGTCGCGGTCCATGGAGGTAAGCAGGATCTCGCCGGCGCCGCGCGCCACGGCCTGGGCGGCGTAGTTTACCACGTCCAACCCTGTGGCCTTGCGCCCGCCCACCGTGAACACCTCCCAGCCGGAGCCGTCCGGGCGGGCCCTGGCGTCGATGGCGCAGACCACCGCTTGCGACCCGAAAGCATCGGCCAGGCCGGCGATCAGGTCCGGGTTCTCCACCGCGGCGGTGTTGACCGACACCTTGTCGGCGCCGGCGCGCAGCAGGGCGCGGGCATCGTCCACCTTGCGCACTCCGCCCCCCACCGACACGGGCATGAAACAGACATCGGCGGTGTGGGCGATCACGTCTAGGATGGCGCCGCGGCCCTCATGGGTGGCGGTGATGTCGAGAAACATCAGCTCGTCGGCCCCGGCGGCGTCATAGGCCTTGGCCTGCTCCACTGGATCGCCGGCGTCGCGCAGGGCCACGAACTGCACGCCCTTGACCACTCGCCCGTCCTTGACGTCCAGGCAGGGAATGACGCGCACTTTCAGCACAGGTCAGGCCGCCTTGCGGTTGGCCACGGCGATGACTTCCGCCGGGCGGATGGCGCCGTTATAGAGCGAGCGGCCCAGCACGGCGCCGGCGATGGGAACCCCGGGCCGCGCCTGCAGGTGGCGGATATCGTCCACCGAGGCCACCCCGCCCGAAGCGATCACCGGGATGGTCACGGCGTCGGCCACCGCCCCTACGGCCTCCACATTGACCCCGGTCATGGCCCCGTCGCGGGTGATGTCGGTGACGATCAGGGCCGCCACGCCCGCGTCCTCAAAGCGCTTGGCCAGGGCGATGGGGTCCAGGTCCGAGTCGCTGGCCCAGCCGTCCACCGCCACCTTGCCGTCGCGCACGTCCACCGCCACGGCGATCTGTTCCGGCCACCGGCGCGCGGCGACCTTGACCAGATCGGGATCGCGCACCGCCACCGTGCCCAGGATCACCCGGCTGACCCCCGCCTCGATCCACAGGCTGATGGCCTCCAGGCTGCGAATGCCGCCGCCCAGCTGGATGGGGATGGAGATGCGGTTGAGGATGGCGCTGACCGCGTCTGCGTTCATGGATTGGCCCTGGATGGCGCCGTTGAGGTCCACCACATGCAGCCAGTCGAAGCCGTCACGCACGAACTGCTCGGCCTGGTCGGCGGGCGAGGCGCTGAACACTGTCGCCTGAGCCATGTCCCCATGCAGGAGGCGCACGCATTGCCCGTCTTTCAGGTCGATGGCGGGATAAAGGATCATGGGCGCCAGTCCAGGAAGTTGGCGAGCAGCCTTAGGCCCGCCGCTTGTGATTTTTCGGGGTGAAACTGCACGCCGGCCATGTTGCCCCGGGTCACGGCCGCCGCGAAGACGCCACCGTGGTCGACGCTGGCGGCTATATCTGTGGCATCATCCGGGAAAAAAGCGAAAGAATGCGTGAAATACATGGGGGTATCGGCGCCCAGGCCTTCGAAGATCGGGTGAGGCCGGGCCAGGTCAATATCGTTCCAGCCCATGTGTGGGATCTTGAACTCGGCGCCGTGCGGCTCCAGTCGCCGCACCTCGCCGCCGATCCAGTCCAGGCCGGCGGTCTGGCCGAACTCCAGGCCGCGCGAGGCCATCAGCTGCATGCCGACACAGACGCCCAGAAACGGGGCGCCCCGCCGGCTCACGGCCTCCTCAATGGAGTCCACCAGGCCGGGCCGGGCCTTGAACGCACCCATACAGGCGGCGAAGGCGCCGACGCCGGGCAGGACGATGCGGTCGGCCCGGGCGATCTGGTCGGGATCGTCGGTGACAATCACCGTACGCGCGCCGCCCAGCTCGGCGCTGGCTCGAACCAGCGCCTTCTCCGCCGAGCGCAGATTGCCCGACCCGTAGTCGATCAGGGCTATGCTCTGCATGGAAGCCTCAGAGCACGCCCTTGGTGGAGGGGGCATGGCCGCCGGTCTTGGGGTCCAGCTCCACCGCCTGGCGCAGGGCCCGGGCCAGGGCCTTGAAGCCGCTTTCGGCGATATGGTGGCTGTTCTCGCCGTAGAGGGTCTCCAGGTGCACGCAGGCGCCGCAGTTCATCGCGAAGGCGTGGTGGAATTCCTTGAACAGCTCGGTGTCCATGTCCCCGACCTTGGGGCGGATGAAATTGACCCGCCAGATCAGATAGGGCCGGTTGGACAGGTCCAGGGCGCAGCGGGTCAGGGTTTCGTCCATGGGGATATAGGCGGCCCCGAACCGGCGCACGCCCTTGAACCCGTCCAGGGCCTTGTGGATGGCCTGGCCGAGGACGATGCCGGTGTCCTCGACCGTGTGGTGCATGTCGATATGCAGGTCGCCCTTGGTCTCGATCTTCAGGTCGATGCCGCCATGGCGGGCGAAGCTTTCTAGCATGTGGTCGTAGAAACCGATCCCGGTGGAGATCTCGGCGCGCCCGGTCCCGTCCAGATCCACAGCGACGCGGATCTGAGTCTCCTTGGTCTCGCGGACCACCTCTGCCGTTCGATTGGCGGCCATGGGCGGCGCGCTCCTTAAATCCCTTGAGCCGTTTCCGGCAGGGGCGATCTAGCCGGAAAGACCGGTCGGTGAAAGGCCTTAGAGGCCAGCGGCGCTCGCCAGGTCCTTCAGCGAGACCTGCGGGCGGGGTCCGTAGTGGGCGATGACCTCCGCGGCGGCCAGGGAACCCAGCCGGGCGCAGATGTCGAACGAACGGCCCTGGGCCAGGGCGAACAGGAATCCGGCGGCGTACTGGTCACCGGCGCCCGTCGTGTCCAAAACCCTGTCCACTGGCGCGGCTTCGATCACGTGGCGGTCGTCTCCGGCGATGACCACTGAGCCCTTAGCCCCCCGGGTGATGGCGGCGATCTTGGCCCGGCCGCGGACGGCCTCGGCGGCCACGTCGAAATCGTCGGTCTCGAACAGGGCGGTGATCTCGTCCTCGTTGGCGAACAGGATGTCGACCTCGGTGTCGATAAAGCCCTGCAGGCCCGGGCGGTGGCGATGCACCACGAAGCTGTCCGACAGGGACAGGGCGATCAGGCGGCTGGAGGCCCGGGCCAGGCCGGCGGCCTTGGCGAAGGCGCGGCGGGCCTCGGGCGGATCGAACTGGTAGCCTTCCAGATAGACGATGCTGGCCGCCTCGATGATCGCCGGATCCACGTCGTCGGGGGTCAGCAGGGCGGCGGCGCCGAGAAAGGTGGACATGGTGCGCTGCCCGTCGGGGGTGACATTGATCAGGCAGCGGCCGGTGCCGTGGTCGGTCAGGCGGCCGCCGCTGAACTTGGCGCCGATGGATTCGATGTCATGCACGAACACGTCGCCCAGCTGGTCCTGGCCCAGCTTGCCGATGAAGGCGCTGCGCCCGCCCAGGCTGGCCACCCCGGCGATGGTGTTGCCGGCCGATCCGCCCGAGGCCTCGATGCCTGGCGCCATGCGGGGATAGAGGCTGTTGGCCCGATCGTCGTCGATCAGGGTCATGGATCCCTTGACCAGCCCTTCGGCGGCGAGGAAGTCGTCGGTGGCCGGCGCAATCACGTCGACAATGGCGTTGCCGATGGCGGCGACGTCGTAGAGGCTGTTCATCACTGTTGGGGGATCCCGGCTTGAAAGGCGCGCGGAGTATAGGGATGGGCGTTGTCGTGGCAATGAGGGCCGTGGAGTAGATGCGTTTGTTGCTGCTGCTGCCGGCGCGGGATGAGCCGCGCTACGCCAGTTTCGCCTCACAATTGGTCGAGCCCATGGTCCGGCCGCTCAAGGGCCAGGGGATCGAGGTCGAAACAGCGCCCTGGACCGAGGTTGGCGATTTCGCGGATTTCGACGCCGTCACCCCGTTGCTGGCGTGGAGCTATCACGAGCGCGAGGCGCAATGGCGCATCCTGTTGGAGCGCCTGGCCGAAAGCGGAGTGGGTGTGGTCAATTCGCTGGGCGCCCTGGCCTGGAACACTCGCAAGACCTATCTGGCCGAGATTGAAGCCGCCGGGGCGCCGGTCGTGCCGACCCTGTTCGTGGATCGGCTGACTCCGGCCGCCATCGCCGAAGCCCACGACCGCTTCGGCCCCGAGATCATCGCCAAGCCCCAGGTTTCCGCCGGCTCGTCGGGCACTATTCGCGTTTCAGTCGGGAGCGGCCTTGAGGGCGGGCCGAGCGGGCCGGCCATGCTGCAGCCTTTTCTGCCGGCGGTGGCCGAGGAGGGCGAGCTGTCGCTGCTCTATTTTGGTGGCGTGTTCAGCCACGCCATCGGCAAGGTCGCCAGCCCAGGCGATTTTCGCGTCCAGATCCAATATGGCGGCGCCTATAGCGCCATCGAGGCCACGCCGGAGATGATCAAGGCGGCCGGGGAGGTGATCGACGCTGCCGGCCGGCCGTTGACCTACGCCCGTATCGACCTGATCCGCGATACCGAAGGCGTGCTGCGGCTGATGGAGCTGGAGGCGATCGAGCCAGACCTCTATCTGGGCCACGCCCCCGACGGCGGAGCGGCGTTTGCGAAGGCGGTGCGCGCGGCCATGGGCTGATCGTCAACCGCCGACGAACAGCTCCCGCGACGGGCAGAGGTCCGCCACGTGGCAGAGGTCGCACCTGGGCTTACGCGCCATGCACACATAGCGGCCGTGCAGGATCAGCCAGTGATGGGCGCGGGTCAGGTAGGGCTTGGGGACGATAGCGGTCAGGTCGTGCTCGACCTGGTCGGGGGTCTTGCCGCCCGACAATTTCAGCCGGTGGGCGACGCGGAACACGTGGGTGTCCACGGCGATGGCCGGCTCGATGTCCAGCTCGTTGAGCACCACGCTGGCGGTCTTGCGGCCGACGCCGGGCAGGGCCTGCAGGGCCTCGCGGTCCAGCGGAACCTCGCCGCCGTACTGGCTGAGCAGGATGTTCGACAGGGCGATCACGTTCTTGGCCTTGGTGCGGTAGAGGCCGATGCTCTGGATGTAGGGCGTCAGCCCCTCCACCCCCAGCGCCGCCATCTCGGCCGGCGTATGCGCATCGCGGAACAGGTTGCGGGTCGCCTTGTTGACCGACACGTCCGTCGCCTGGGCCGACAGGGCCACAGCCACCACCAGGGTGAAGGGGCTGTCGTAGTTGAGCTCGGTCTTGGGATGGTCCTCCTTGGCGGCGAACCGGTCGAAGATTTCCTGCACGCGTGCGGCCTCGGCCTTGGCGGAGGGGCGAGCGGTCTTGCGGGGTTTTTTAAGGGCGGGCATCGGCGGCAACATGCTTTGCCGCGGCGTTCGCGCCAAGCCCTCCTGCTCATGACGATCGGCGCGGGACCGTCTAGGGTGGCGCTCCATGGACGCTGTGCTTCACCTGGACGCGGTGCTGACGCCGACGCGGTCTCTGCCCAAGACCGGGCTCTATGTGCTGCTCGGGGCCCTGGCGGTAATGAACCTGGCGGTGGGGGCCCTGTTCGTGTCCCTGGGCGCCGCGCCCGTGCCGATCTTCCTGGGC
>DASXNV010000030.1:0-123339 GCA_036494815.1 Caulobacteraceae bacterium | reverse complement strand
GGCGCGGGCAGCGACAAGCTGACCTTGGGCGCCTTCGCCAACACCGGCACCTTGTCGAATGTCGAGACTGTCGTCGGCGCCTCCGGCGCGGATGTCATCACCTTGGCCACCACCTTGGCCAACGGCTCGGTGGACCTGGGCGTCGGCGCCGATAACCTGACCTTCGCCAACGGCGGCAACACCGCCACGGTGTCCAACGTCGAGACCCTGGCCGGCGGCACGGGCGCCGACGCCATCACCCTGGGCGCGGCGGCGGTGGGCGCCTCCATCGACCTGGGCGCCGGCTCCGACACCCTGGCCCTGGGCAATTTCGCCAACACCGCCACGGTGACCAACGTCGAAACGCTCACGGGCGGCTCGGGCGCGGACACCATCACCCTGGCCAACGCCCTGACCACCAGCCTGTCCATCAACCTGGGCGCAGGCAGCGACAAACTGACCCTGGGCGCCTTCACCAACACCGGCACCCTGTCCAATGTGGAGACCATCGTCGGAAACACCGGGGCGGACACCATCACCCTGGGCGCGGCGATCTCCGGCGGTTCGATCGACCTGGGCTCCGGCAGCGACACCCTGACCTTCGGCGCCTTCACCAACTCGGCCACCGTGTCGAATGTGGAGACCCTGGCCGGCGGCGCCGGCAGCGACTCCGTCACCCTGGGCACCGCCCTGACCACCGGCATGTCGGTGGATCTGGGCGCGGGCGCCGACAAGCTGACCCTCGGAAACTTCGCCAATACCGGGACGCTCTCCAATGTGGAAAGCGTGGTCGGCGGCTCGGGGGCGGACACCATCACCCTGGCCACCGCGGTGGCGGGCGGGTCCTTCGACCTGGGCCTGGGCAATGACATCCTGACCCTGGCCAACGGAACCAACAGCGCCACAGTGTCGAACGTCGAAACCCTGACCGGCGGCACGGGCGATGACACCATCACCCTGGGGGCCGCGGTCTCCAACGCCTCCATCGACCTGGGCCTGGGCAACAACACCCTGACCTTCGGCAACTTCGCCAATACGGCGACGGTGAACAATGTCGAGACCATCGTCGGCGGCACAGGCAACGACTCGGTCACCCTGGGCAACGCCCTGACTACCGGCATGTCCATCGATCTGGGCGCTGGCAGCGACAAGCTGACCCTGGGCGCCTTCGCCAACACGGGCACCGTCTCTCACGTCGAGACCCTGATCGGCGGGACAGGTGCGGACACCATCACCTTCGGCGCGGGGGTCACTGGCGCTTCGATCGATCTGGGCGCCGGCGCCGACACCTTGACCTTCGGCGCCTTCAACAACACCGCAACGGTGTCGAACGTCGAAACCATCACGGCCGGCGCGGGCAATGATACGATTACGCTCGGGACGGCCATGGTCAGCGGCCAGGTCAGCTTCACCAGCGGCACGGACGTCCTGACCCTAGCCAACGGGACAAACCACGTGACGGTGGCCAATGCCGAAACCGTCCTTGGCGGAACGGGCAACGACACCATCACAATCTCTGGGGTCGCGGCGACGGTCGCTGCGG
This sequence comes from Caulobacteraceae bacterium, assembly GCA_036494815.1. Classification (GTDB taxonomy): domain Bacteria; phylum Pseudomonadota; class Alphaproteobacteria; order Caulobacterales; family Caulobacteraceae; genus Poindextera. The sequence continues at coordinate 121,817 of DASXNV010000030.1, read as the reverse complement.
GCGGTGGGGTCAACCAGGTCTACGGCCATGCGGCGGCGGACGTGTTCGTGTTCGACCAAGACAGCGCCGGCAACTTCACCACGGTGATGAACTTCAACCAGGGCGCCGGCAACACCATCGGCCTGGACACCGCCGGGATCTTCACCCAGGCCCACGCCGCCTACGCCATCAGCGGCGGCCTGGTGAACGGAACCAATATCGAAGCCGTCGCCGACGTCACCGCCTTGCACGCCGCGGTCCTGGCCACCGGCGGCCACGGCGGGTTCGTCTACGAGCAGAACACCGGCGAGCTGTTCTACAGCGCCAACGGCAACTTCAGCACTGGCGGCACCCTGGTCGGGGTGATCACCACCGACGGCTCGACCCCCTGGACCTACAACTTCGGCAGCTTCCACACCGTCTAGCGACGATCGGAAATGGCGGCCTCTCACAGCTGAGAGGCCGCCATTTTCAGCCCTGCGGCGCCATGGTTAATGGGCCAGTAACCGAATTAGGCGGTATTGAAGTCTTACCGGCTTCAGGGACTCGCCTTTTCCATGATCACTATCGACGAAGCGCGCGGCCTGGTCACGGTCGACGGGCCAGACGGGTCCGCGACCCATCCGATGGCGTCTCCCGAGGCGTTCAAGATCGTCTCGGACGCCTGGATCCGCTGCGGTTGGGACACAAAATATGTCTATAGTTTCAGCTGGATGGGTCGCCCCATCATCCAGCTGCCAGACGACATGGTCCGTATCCAGGAAGTGATCTACGCGATCAAGCCGGATGTGATCGTCGAAACCGGCGTCGCCCACGGCGGCTCGCTGATCTTCTATGCCAGCCTGTGCAAGGCCATGGGCAAGGGCCGCATCGTCGGCATCGACATCGAAATTCGCCCGCACAACCGCGCGGCGATCGAGGGGCACGAAATGTCGCCGCTGATCGCCCTGATCGAGGGCAGCTCGGTGGACGCCGCTGTGGTTGATCAGGTCAAGACCCACATCAAACCCGGCGAAACCGTGCTGGTGCTGCTGGACAGCAACCACACCAAGGCTCACGTCCTGGCCGAGCTGGAGGCCTATGGGCCGATGGTGACCCAGGGCTCCTATATCGTCGCCACCGACGGGATCATGGCCCAGGTGGCCGGCGCGCCGCGGTCGGCCCCCGACTGGGATTGGAACAATCCTATCAGCGCCGTGGAGGCCTTTGTGGCCAACCATGCGGAATTCGTGCTCGAAGAGCCGGCCTTTCCGTTCAACGAAGGGGTCACTCGCGACCGGGTCACCTACTGGCCGAGCGCGTATCTGAAGCGGATCTAGGCGGTGGCCCGGGGCAAGCGCGAAACTTCGACCGAGAAGGCCAAGCCGACTGCGCCGGACGCTTCGCCGGTGCGGCTTGCGGTCGCGGCCCTGCAGTCAGGCGACGCGAGCGCCGCGGCCGCCCACGCCCAGGCCGCCATCGAGGCCGAACCCACCGACGCCCTCGCCTGGGAAGTGCTCAGCCTCGCTCACTACCGTAGCGGCGCGCATGATGCGGGGGGCCGCGCGGCCGAGCGGGCGGCCCAGATCCAACCCACGGCGGGGCGCTTGGCCAATCTGGGGGTGCTGCTGCGCGCCGCCGGGCGAACGCACGAGGCCGAGACCGCCTATCGCCAGGCCATCGACCTGGACCCGGCTTTCGTCGCCGCTCACCACAATCTGGGCAATCTGCTGATCGATCGCGGCGACCTGACCGCGGCCGAGACCAGTTTCCGCCAGGCCCTGCACCTGAACGCGGACCACGGCGAGGCCTGGCACAGCCTGGGCAATGTGCTGCAGCGCACCAACCGCCCGGAGGAGGCGATCGGCGCCTTCCAACGGTTGCTGGCGCAGAGTCCCGGCCATGCGCGGGGCCTGAACGACCTGGGCTGCTGCCTGATGGCGCTGGGCCGCAGCGACGAAGCGCTGGCGGCCTTCCAGCAGGCCAATGCGCTGGATCCCGCCAATGCCGACGCCTACGGCAATCTGGGCGCCCTCTGTATCCGCGGCGGCCTGCTGTTCGCGGCCAAGGCGGCCTGCGAAAAAGCTCTTGAACTCGATCCCGGCCAGCATCGCTGGATGAGCAATCTGGCGTTGACGCTGAAGGACCTGGGCCAGTTCGACGAGGCCGAGGCCATGTTCCGGCGCGCCCTGGCGCTACGGCCCGACTATGCCATCGGCCATGGCAACCTGTTGTTCTGTCTGAACTATCATCCGGACAAGACATCGGAGGAGATCGTCGCCGAATACCGGCGCTGGGACGAGGCCCACGCCAAGCCGCTGGCGCCGGCCGATCCGATCTTCGACAATGATCGCGACCCCGAGCGGCGCCTGCGGGTGGGTCTGGTCTCGCCCGACTTTCGCGAACATTCCGCCCGGCATTTCATCGCCCCCATGATGCAGGGCCTGGACCACGAGCGGCTGGAGATCTTCTGTTACGCCGAGGTTGCGCGTCCGGACGAGACCACCAAACAGTTCATGGCCATGGCCGACCAGTGGCGCTCGACCGTGGGCTTGAGCGACGAAGCGCTGGCTGGGTTGATCCGCAGCGACGGCATCGACATCCTCATCGATCTGGGCGGCCATAGCGCCTCCAGCCGGCTGATGGTGTTCGCGCGCAAGCCGGCGCCGGTCCAGGTCGCGCACATGCTGGGCTGCGGCTATACCTCCGGCATATCGGCCATGGACGCCTTTCTGGCCGATGAGCAGCTGGCGCCCGAGGGCTCGGACGACCTCTTCGTCGAACCGGTGCTGCGTCTGAACCGCATTCCCCTGGCCTATAGCGCGCCCGAAGATATGCCGCCGGTGGGACCCACCCCAGCGCTGGCCAAGGGCCATGTCACCTTCGGCTATTTCGGCCGGACCGAGCGGATCAACGACCTGGTCGTCGCCGTCTGGAGCGCTATCCTGCACAGGGTCGCCGGCGCACGGCTGATGCTGAACGCCAAGGTCTTCCAGGAGGAGGCGTTCAAGGCCTTCTATCGCGGCCGCTTTGCCGCCTGCGGCATCGGGCCTGAGCGGCTGGACCTGGTCTTCACCTCGCCTCAGCCGGCTACCTGGCAAGCCTATGGCGAGGTCGACATCGCGCTGGATCCTTTCCCGCACAACGCCGGCACCACCACCATCGAGGCCCTGTGGCTGGGCGCGCCTGTGCTGTCGATGCTCGATCGACCCTCGGTAGGCCGCTTCGGCGCCTCGATCCTGGGCGCCCTGGGCCTGCAGGACTGGGTGGCGGCGGACGTGGACGCCTATGTGGCCAAGGCCATAGCGGCGGCGGGTGATCTGGATGGCTTGCAGGCCTTGCGGTCTGGAATGCGCGAACGGTTCCTGGCCTCGCCCCTAGCCGATGGCCCAGGCCTGGGCCTGGCGCTCAGCAGCGCCCTGCGCGACCTATGGAAGACCTGGTGCGGCGGCGGCGGCGGCCACAGCGAGCGGGCGGCGCAGGCGGAGCGCCTGACCGTGCAGTCCGACGCCCTGCGCCTGCAAGGTCGGCTGCCCGAGGCCGAGGCGACAGCGCGCCGGGCTCTGGCCGTGGACCCCCGCCACGCCGGCGCCGCCATGCACCTGGGCAACGCTCTGGCGGCCCAGGCCCGGCTGGACGAGGCCGAGGCCGCCTTTGGCCACGCCATGACCCTGAGGCCCGACTTCGCCGAGGCCCACAACAACCGCGGCCTGTCGCTGATGCGGCGCGGCCAGGTCAGCGCCGCCGAGCAGGATTTGCGGCGCGCCCTGGAGCTGCGCCCCGACCGGCCGGAAATCGGCTTCAACCTGGCTGCGGTGCTGCAGGACCAAGGGCGGCTGGAAGAGGCGCTGGCCGCTTATCGCGCCGCGGTGGAAGCGCGGCCCGACATTTCGTCCGGTCACGGCGCCCTGTTGTTCTGTATCAACTACCAGCCCCAGGTGCCGGCCGAGGAAGCCTTCGCTGAGTTCCAGCGTTGGGACGCCCGCCACGCCAGGCCGCATCTGCCGGCCGATCCGCAATGGGACAACGATCCCAATCCGAACCGGCGGCTGCGCATCGGCTATGTCTCGCCCGATTTCGGCGCCAGGTCGGCGCGGCACTTCATCGAGCCTATGCTGGCCGGCCACGACCGCCGCGTGGTGGAGGTGTTCGCCTATGCCGAGGTGCCCAATCCAGACGCCATAACCGCCTATTTCAAGACCCTGGCCGACCACTGGCGCCCCACCGTGGGCCTGAGCGACGATGAGATGGCGGCGATGATCCGCCATGACCGCATCGATATCCTCATCGACCTGGGCGGCCACACCGCACGCAACCGGCTCCTGGCCCTGGCGCGCAAGCCGGCGCCGGTGCAGATCGCCCACTTCCTGGGCCATGGCTACACCTCCGGCCTGTCGGCCATGGACGCCTTCCTGGCCGACGAGCAGTTGGCGCCAACCGGTAGCGAGGCGCTCTTCGCCGAGCAGGTCGTGCGGCTGGGCCGCATTCCCATCGCCTACCAGCCGCCGGTGGGCCTGCCGCCGGTGGCGCCCCTGCCGGCCCTGACCAAGGGCTATGTGACCTTCGGCCACTTCGGACGCACCGTGCGTATCAACGAGCGGGTGGTCGAGGCATGGGCCCGTATCCTCAAGGGCGCGCCCGGCTCAAAACTGAAGCTGAACACAGCCCCCTTCGCCGATGAGGGGGTCCGCCAACACTATCTGGCGCGCTTCGCCGCCCATGGGGTCGAGGCCGAGCGCCTGGATCTGGTGTTCACCACGCCCCAGCCCAACACCTGGGCGGCCTATGGCGATGTCGACATCGGTCTGGATCCGTTCCCGCACAATGCCGGCACTACTACTATCGAAGCCCTGTGGCTGGGTGTGCCGGTGGTCTCCCTGGCCGATCGGCCGTCGGTGGGCCGCTTCGGCCTCAGCATCCTGCACGCGGCGGACCTGGACGACTGGGCCGCGGAGACGGTGGAAGCCTATGTGGCGCGCGCCATCGCCGCCGCGAACGACCTGCCGGCTCTGGCCAGGCTGCGGGCGGGCCTGCGGACGCGCATGCAGGCCTCGCCCTTGGGGGACGGGCCGGGCCTAGCCCACCATCTGGAACAGGCCTATCGCACCTTGTGGCGGCGCTGGTGCGACGACCACAGCATCGACGCCACCGCGCTCACGGCTCAGGCGGCCACCGCCTATCAGGCCGGCGATTTCGCCGCAGCCGCCGCCCTGTTCGAGCGGCTGGCCAAGGTGACCGGCGAGGCGGGCAGCTGGTCCAATCTCGGCGCCTGCCTGCGCGCATTGGGTCGCACCGCGGACGCCGAGGCGGCGTTTCGCGAGGCTATCGCCCGCAATCCCCAACTGGCCAACGCCCACGCTAATCTCGGCAATCTGCTCACCGGCCGCGGTCAGCTGGCCGAGGCCGCCGCCGCCTACCGAGCGGCGCTGGACATCGTTCCGGGGGACGCCCAGGTCTGGCGCTCGCTCGCCGTCTGCCGTCTGGCCGCTGGCGCCATGAGCGAGGCGAGGGCGGCCATCGACAAGGCCCTGAGCCTCGCGCCCAATCTCCCCGCTGCCCACGAGACCCTGGCCTCGCTGCTACGGGCCGAGGGTGCGCCGGTCGCGGCGGTGCGCGAATACGCCAAGGCCATCGCCGGCGCGCCTAACGATGCGCGCATGCTGTGCAACATGGCGGTGGCGGTGCAGGATATGGGCCGCTTCGACGAGGCCGAAGCCCTGTTCCGGCGGGCCCTGGGGGTGCGGCCAAACTATGCCACCGGCCACGCCAACCTGTTGTTCTGTCTGAACTACCACCCCTATCGCTCAGCCGAGGCGGTGTTCGCCGAATATCAGCGCTGGGACGAGGCGCACGCCAAGCCGCTCTTGCCGGCCGATTTGGTGTTCGCCAACGACCGCGACCCCGAACGGCGCCTGCGGGTGGGAATCGTGTCCCCGGATTTGCGCGAGCATTCGGCCCGCCACTATATCGAACCCCTACTGGCCGGCCTGGATCGCCAGCCGTTGGAGGTGTTCTGCTACGCCGAAGTGGCCTCGCCCGACGCCACCACCGCCCGCTTCCAGGCCCTGTCCGACCAGTGGCGTTCCACCGTGGGGCTGTCCGATCAGGCGGTCGCCGAGATGATCCGCGCCGACGCCATCGACATCCTCGTGGACCTGGGTGGCCACACCGCCGCCAGCCGTATTCGGGTGTTCGCCTACAAGCCCGCGCCGATCCAGGTCGCCCATATGCTGGGCCACGGCTACACCTCTGGCCTGTCGGCCATGGACGCCTTTTTGGGGGACGAGCGCCTGACCCCGCGGGGCGGCGAGGCCCTGTTCTCAGAAAAGCTGGTGCGCCTGCCGCGCATCCCCCTGGCCTATGTCCCGCCAGAGGGCATGCCCGAGCCTGGACCCACGCCGGCCCTGGCCAAGGGCCATGTCACCTTCGGCTATTTCGGCCGGCCCGAGCGGATCAACGACCGGGTGATCGCCGCGTGGAGCGCCATTCTCAATGCGACCCCCGGCGCGCGGCTTCGGCTCAACGCTAAGGCTTTCCACGAGTTCGAATTCCAGGCCCTCTACCGCGCCCGCTTCGCCGCCCATGGCGTCGCGCCCGAGCGGTTGGAGATGGTCTACACCTCGCCTCAGCCCAACACCTGGGCCGCCTATGGCGAGATCGACATCGCCCTGGACCCCTTCCCGCACAACGCCGGGGCCACCACCATCGAGTCCCTGTGGCTGGGCACGCCGGTGCTGTCGATCAGCGACCGTCCCTCCGTCGGGCGGTTTGGCGCCACCATCCTCGGCAGCCTGGGGCTGGACGACTGGATCGCGGAGGATGAAGCAGCCTATGTGGCCAAGGCCGTAGCCTTCGCCGCGGACCTTGATCAGTTGCAGGCCGTGCGCGGATCGCTCCGCCAGCGCTTCCTGGCCTCACCCCTGGCGGACGCCGAGGGGCTTGGAGCTGCTCTTGCGGACGCTTTCCGCGGGCTTTGGCGCGCATGGTGCGCGCCGCCGGTGCGGCCGCCTGCGATCCTGGTTCAGGAAGCGGTGACCGCCTTTGGCGCCGGCGGCTACGCCGAGGCGGCCAGCCTGACCGAGCAGGCCCTGGCCCAGGACCCCGACCATTTCGACGCCCTGCATGTGCGAGGGCTGGCCGCCTTCAGGCAGGCGCGCCTGACCGAAGCCGAGGCCGACCTGCGCCGCGCCATGCAGCTTTCACCCCGGCGACCGGAACCCAGTTGGAACCTGATTGCGGTCCTGCGCGCCCGCGGCGACCTGCGCACGGCCGAGACGGTGGGCCTGGCGGCGATCGAGGCCTCGCCCCACGCGCCAGAGCCCTACAACAATCTGGGCTCTGTCTATCAGGACCTGGGCGACGCCGGCCGCGCCGAGACCTGCTTTCGCAAGGCCATCGAATTTCGCCCGGACCACGCCGACGCCTGGAGCAATCTCGCCTGGATCCTGAACCGCCTGGGCCGGGCCGGGGAGGCGGAAGAGGCGGCGCGCCGGGCCATCGCGCTCAATGGAGGCGACGCCAACGCCCTGAACAATCTCGGCACGGCCTTGATGCACAAGGACGAGCTGGAGGCTGCGGCCGAGACCTTTCGCGCGGCGGTGGCCAAGCGCCCCAGCTTCACCATGGCGCACAGCAACCTGCTGTTCTGCCTGAACTATCATCCGACCATGGCCGCCAGCGAGATCTACGAGGAATATAGCAGGTGGAACCGGGCCCACGCCGTGCCCCTGGCGCCGGCGCAGCCGCCGACCTTTGAGTTCGGCGATCCCAACCGCCGCTTGCGGGTAGGCTATGTCTCACCGGACTTCCGCCACCACGCGGTGAGCTTCTTCGTCGAACCGCTGCTGGCCGCTCATGATCACGCCGACGTCGAGGTGTTCTGCTATGCCGAGGTCCCCAATCCTGATGCGGTGACCGAGCGCTTCCAGGGTCTGGCCGATCATTGGCGCTCCACCGTGGGCCTGACCGACGACGCGGTGGTGGAGATGATCCGGCAGGATAAGATCGACGTCTTGGTGGACCTGGCCGGCCACACCGCAGGCAACCGCCTCCTGACCTTCGCCCGCCGCGCCGCGCCGGTGCAGCTGGGCCATATGGTCGGCTCGGGCTGCACCACGGGCCTGACGCAGATGGAGGGCTTCCTCACTGATCGCGCCCTGGCGCCGGAGGGCGCCCAGGTGCTGTTCAGCGAGCCCCTGATCCGCCTGCCGCGCATTCCGCTGGTCTATGCCCCGCCCGAGGGCATGCCGGACGTGTCGCCCCTGCCGGCGATCGAGCGCGGCTATGTCACCTTCGGCTGTTTCAGCCGCACCGCCCGGATCAACGACGACGTCATCGACCTTTGGGCCGAGATCCTGCGCGCCGTCCCCAGCGCCGGGCTGATGCTCAACAGCAAGCCCTTCCAGGAAGCCTCCATGCGGCGCGCTTTTCAGGAGCGGTTCGAGGCCCGGGGCGTCGCCGCCGACCGGCTGGACCTGGTCTATACCTGGCCCCAGGCCAGGACCTGGGACGCCTATAGCCAGATCGATATCGCGCTGGATCCCTTCCCGCACAACGCCGGCACCACCACCATCGAAGCCCTGTGGCTGGGCGTCCCGGTGGTCTCCCTGGCCGATCGGCCGCCGGTGGGCCGCTTCGGCAAGAGCATCCTGGGCGCCCTGGGCCTGGACGACTGGGCGGTGGACAAGCCCGAGGCCTATGTGGCCAGGGCGGTGTCGGCCGCCGTGGATCTGGAAGCCCTGGCGACCTTGCGCGCGGGCCTGAGGGCGAAGTTCGAGGGCTCGCCGTTGCGTGACGCCGAGGGCCTGGCCCGGACCATGGAAGCCGCCTATCGCGAGGCTTGGCTGGCGAAGGCTCAAGGCGATTCCTAAGGCGCCTCGCCCCTCCACTCCCAGTGCCACGGCTCGAACACATAGTTGACGAAGCCGAAGCGGACGGCGTTGCGCACCAGCCAGCGATAGGCGGGGGTGCGCGACTGAAACAGGCGGTTGGGATCGGCTGAGCTGTCGACCATGAAGCCCGGCGCCGCGCCCACATCCAGATCCAGCGCAAGACCCGTGCGATGGGCCGAACAGGCGGCGCGCACCACGCCCTGGCAATTTCCCTCGGCGGCGCAGCGGGCGTCGTCGGCGGCGGGGCTGCGATAGCCGGAGAACAGTTTCAGGACGTCGGGTTCGGCGGCCAGGGAGGGGATCTCGTCCCGCGCCGCCGCGACCATGCGCCGGTAGGCCTTGAGCGCGCCGGGGCGCAGCTGCACGGCCTTGCCGAGGGTTTCTTCGGGCTTGGCGGCTTCCAGGGCCGTCTCGGCGGGCGGGAGCGGACAGACGCCTTGAGCGCGGATGGCGACGAACGGCCGCTTGGACTGCCAGGCCGCCTTCATGGGCGCGAGGCTGGCTGTGTCGAACACACCGGTCGGCGGCAGCGGTTGCTTGGTCTGCCAGCGAGCCAGAGCGCCGGCGAAACCCGCTCGCTCGGGCCTGCAGCGGGTGGCGATATCGCGCTGAATGGTGGGGGCGTAGACGGCCCAGCCCTGCTCAGGGCGGCCGAACGGGTCGATGGGAAGGGTCCACAGGCTGGCGGCGTTGGCCTCGGCCGCGGCGTGATCGGCGCCGGTTCCGCCGCACCACAATCCCGTGCGCCACAGCAGCGGCGCCGCCGGCGTGCTGGCGCATCCGCCAAGGGTCAGCAGCAGAAGCAGGACGGGAAGACACCGCAATCGATCGCCTCCGGGGTGGCCCCCGTCATAGCTCGAATCGGCGAGAGTGCGACATGGTGGCGCCGGCCCATTGACCAGACCCGCGACGCATCCCCCAATAGCGCCATGACGCGACCGCTACGGCTTGATCCGGATCGCTTCTTTCCCGCCGACCCGACGGTGCGCGGGATTGCGCGGGGGCTGTTTTCCGCGGTCGAGGCCACTCCGATCCTCAGTCCGCACGGCCACACCGACCCCGCCTGGTTCGCCTATGACGAGGCGTTTCGCGATCCCGTCAGCCTGCTGCTCTGGCCCGACCACTATCTTCTACGCATGCTCTACAGCCAGGGCGTCCGCCTGGAGAGCCTGGGCGTCAAGCCCCTGGACACCTCGGTCACCGAAACCGACCGGCGGCTGATCTGGCGGCGCTTCGCTGAGAACTATCGCCTGTTTCGCGGCACGCCCTCGCGGCTTTGGCTGGACCACGTGTTTTCGGAGGTGTTCGGCCTGGAGACGCGCCTGTCGCTGGTCACCGCCGATCACTATTTCGACGCCATCAGCGCCGCCCTGGCCAAGCCCGAATTTCGCCCTCGCGCCCTGTTCGAGCGCTTCAATATCCAGGTCCTGGCCACCACCGAGCCGGCCCTGGACACCCTCAACCACCATCGCGCCATCCGCAGCTCCGGCTGGATGGGCCGGGTGATCACCACCTTCCGCCCGGACGACGTCACCGACCCCGACCGCGAGGACTTCGCCGTCAACCTGCAGCGCCTGGGGGCCATGACCCAGGAGGACACCAGCCGGTGGGGCGGCTATCTGGCGGCCCTGGTCCAGCGCCGGGCCGCCTTTCGCAAGCTCGGGGCCACCGCCACCGACCACGGCCATCCGACGGCGCGCACGGCGGACCTGTCGCCAGCGGCCTGCCAGGCCATGCTGGACCGCATCCTGCTCGGCAAGCCGGAACCGCGGGATCCGGAGCTGTTTCGCGCCCAGATGCTGACCGAGATGGCGGTGATGTCCTGCGAGGACGGCATGGTCATGCAGCTGCATCCCGGCTCCTGGCGCAACCACAACCCCTGGCTCCTCAAGCGCTTCGGCCGCGACAAGGGCGGCGACATTCCCCTGGCCACCGACTATGTCGCGGCGCTCAAGCCTCTGCTGGACAAGGTCGGGCGCAAGCCGGGCTTCAGCCTGATCGTCTTCACCCTGGATGAGAGCGCCTATTCGCGCGAACTGGCCCCCATGGCGGGCCACTATCCGTGCCTGAAGCTGGGGCCGCCCTGGTGGTTCCACGACAGCCCGGAGGGGATGTTGCGCTTTCGCCGCCAGACCACCGAGACGGCGGGCTTCTATAACACCGTCGGCTTCAACGATGACACCCGTGGCTTCCTGTCGATTCCCGCGCGCCACGATCTGGCCCGGCGCACCGATTGCGCCTATCTGGCCGAACTGGTCGCCACCGGGCGGCTGGAAGAGGACGAGGCGGCGGAGCTGGCGATGGACCTGGCCTATAATTTCGCCAAGGCGGCGTACCACCTGTGAGCCCATCGTGATGCGCGCCATCTGCATCGGCGAGTGCATGGTCGAGCTGCGCGAGGCGAGCGAGGGGCTGTATCGCCGCGCCTTCGCCGGGGACGCCTACAACACCGCCGTCTATCTGAAGCGCTCGGCCCCGGACCTGGACGTCCAGTTCCTCACCGCCACCGGCGATGGGGCCTTGAGCGCTGAAATGCGCCAGGCCTGGGCGGCCGAGGCAATCGGTCAGGCCCTGGCGTTTCGCGTGCGCGGCGCCGAGCCTGGACTCTACCTGATCGAACTTGATTCCGCAGGGGATCGCCAGTTCCACTATTGGCGCTCGGCTTCGGCGGCGCGGGGCTGGCTGCGCGAACTGGTCAAGGCCGGCGGCGCGGACAAGCTGGCGGGCGCGGATCTGGTGTTCCTCTCGGCCATCTCCCTGGCCATCCTGTCCGACGAGGATCGGGCCGAGGCGGTGGCCTTGATCGTGTCCTTGAAGGGGCGGGTGGGGCGGATCGCCTTCGACACCAATATCCGGCCCGCCCTGTGGCGGGACATGTTCGCCGCGCGCATGGCCATCGAGCCGATCCTGCGGGTGGCCCACATGGTGCGCGCCAGCCGCGACGACGCCGCGGCCCTGTTCGGGGAACAGGACCCGCGCCGCCAGATCGAGGCCCTGCGCGGCGCCGGGGCGCGCGAGCTGGTGCTGACCCTGGACGCCGCCGGCTGCATGCTGTCGGCCGAGGGCGGCGAAGGCGTGCTGCCGGCCCCCGCGACCATGGTCAAAGACACCTCCGGCGCGGGGGATTCGTTCAACGGCGCCTATCTCGCCGCCCGCCTGGCCGGCGACGCTCCGCTTGACGCCGCCCACGCCGGGCTCAACCTGGCCGCCCGGGTGGTCACCTGGCCGGGCGCGGTGGTCCCTGCCGACGTTTCGCATCCGGAGCACTGTTGATGACCAAGATCACCGGCGCGCGGGTCATCGTCACCTGTCCGGGCCGCAATTTCGTCACCCTCAAGATCGAGACCAGCGGCGGCCTGACCGGCATCGGTGACGCCACCCTGAACGGCCGTGAATTGGCCGTGGCCAGCTACCTGACCGACCATGTCATCCCGGCCCTGATCGGCCGCGACGCCCAATCCATCGAGGACATCTGGCAGTATCTTTACCGCGGGGCCTATTGGCGGCGCGGGCCGGTGACCATGTCGGCCATCGCCGCGGTGGACACGGCCCTGTGGGACATCAAGGCCAAGCAGGCGGGGATGCCGCTCTACCAGCTGCTGGGCGGGGCCAGCCGCACGGGCGTGATGGTCTATGGCCACGCCAATGGCGGCACGATCGAGGAGACCATCGCCGAGGCGCGCCGCTATCAGGCCTTGGGTTACAAGGCGATCCGGCTGCAGACCGGGGTGCCCGGCCTGTCCTCCACCTACGGCGTTTCCGGCGACAAGCTGTTCTATGAGCCGGCCGACGCGGCCCTGCCCACCGAGAACGTCTGGTCGACCACTAAGTACCTGCCCACCGTCCCAAAGCTGTTCGAGGCCGCGCGCGAGGCCCTGGGCTGGGACGTCCATCTGCTGCACGACGTCCATCACCGCCTGACCCCCATCGAGGCGGCGCGGCTGGGCAGGGATCTGGAGCCCTATCGGCCCTTCTGGCTGGAAGACCCGACCCCGGCGGAGAATCAGGAGTCCTTCAGCCTGATCCGCCAGCACACCACCACGCCGTTGGCGGTGGGCGAGGTGTTCAACACCATCTGGGACGCCAAGGACCTGATCCAGAACCAGCTGATCGATTATATCCGCACCACCGTGGTCCATGCCGGCGGCATCACCCATCTGCGCCGCATCGCCAGCCTGGCCGAGCTCTACAACGTCCGCACCGGCTGCCACGGCGCCACCGACCTGTCGCCGGCCTGCATGGGCGCGGCCCTGCATTTCGACCTGTGGGTCCCCAATTTCGGGGTCCAGGAATATATGCGCCACACCGCAGAGACCGATGCGGTCTTCCCCCACGCCTACAGCTTCAAGGACGGCGAACTGCATCCTGGCGAGGCCGTGGGCCATGGGGTCGAGATCGACGAGGCCCTGGCCGCCCAATACCCCTATCGCCCTGCCAGCCTGCCGGTGAACCGGCTGGAGGACGGGACCATGCACAACTGGTGAACCTTAGCCAATGTCGCTCGCCCACCCGCCGCGCTTTGAGCTGACCGATCAGGCGCCGGGCCGGTTGACCCTGACCAGCGGCCAGGGCGACATCGTCCACCTGTTCGTGCTGGAAGAGGCCGTGGTGCGGGTCATGGCCTTGCCCGGCGGTCGCCTGGACCAACCCCGAACCTGGGCTATCGCGCCGGGGTTGGACGATACGCCAGTGGAAGGCCGCGACCGGTTCGACCTAACCGGCTTCACCCTGCCGGCGTTCGAGTTGGAACAGGATGAGACCCATCTGAGCCTATCGACGGCTCTGGTGCGCCTCAGCGTGAGGTTGGAGGGTTTTGATTGTTCCTGGTCGATCAAGGTCGGCGAGGCGTGGCTCCCCGCCGCCCGTGACCGGCCCACCCAGGCCTATAACTGGGGCTTCTGGGACGAGAAGATCTATCACTATCTGCGCCGCGAGCCGGCAGAGCGCTATTATGGCCTGGGCGAGCGCACCGGGGATATGGACCGCGCCGGCCGCCGCTTTCGCCTGACCAATGTGGACGCCATGGGCTACGACGCCCGCACCAGCGACCCGCTCTACAAGCACCTGCCAGTCTATGTCACAGCCCGACCGGACACCGGGCTGGCCTTCGGCCTGCTCTACGATACTCTGTCGGACGCCAGCTTCGATTTCGGCCAGGAGCGGGACAACTATCACGGCCTCTATCGCCACTTCGTCGCCGACCATGGGGACCTGGACTACTATTTCATCGCCGGGCCGGCGGTGGATCAGGTGGTGCGGCGGCTGACCTGGCTGACGGGGCGGCCGGCCTTTCCGCCGCGGTGGGCGCTGGGCTATTCCGGCTCGACCATGTCCTATACCGACGCGCCGGACGCCCAGGCGCAGATGGCCGGTTTCCTGGACAAATGCGCCGAGCATGACATCCTGTGCGATTGCTTCCACCTGTCCTCCGGCTACACCTCCATCGGCGCGCGGCGACACGTGTTCCACTGGAACCGCGACAAATTCCCCGATCCGCCCGGCTTCGCCCGCAGCTATGCCGACCAGGGCGTACGACTGTGCGCCAATATAAAGCCCTGCCTGCTGGCCGATAATCCGCGCTTCGACGAGGCGGCGGGCCAGGGCCTGTTGATCGCCGAAGCCGACGGCCAGCCGGCCTGGGTGCAGTTCTGGGACGGGCTGGGCGCCTATCTCGACTTCACCAACCCGAGGACCCTCGACTGGTGGAGGGCGCGGGTCACGCAAAGCCTGCTCGAGGTCGGCCTGGCCTCAACCTGGAACGACAATAACGAGTTCGAGATCTGGTCGCCCAAGGCCCTGGCCCACGGCTTCGGCCAGCCCCGCGCCGCCCGTGAGCTCAAGCCGCTTCAGACCCTGATGATGATGCGCGCCTCCCGCGACGCCCAACTCACCCATGCGTCGGCCAAGCGGCCCTATCTGGTGTCACGCTCCGGCGGCCTGGGCATGCAGCGCTATGTCCAGACCTGGTCTGGCGACAATGCGACCTCGTGGGAGACCCTGAAATACAACATCAAGATGGGGCTGGGCCTGGCCCTGTCGGGGGTCTCCAATATCGGCCACGACATCGGCGGCTTTTCCGGCCCGGCGCCGGACGCCGAGCTCTTGGTGCGCTGGGTGCAGTTCGGTGTGTTCATGCCGCGCTTTTCAATCCACTCGTGGAACGACGACGGCACGGTCAACGAGCCCTGGATGCACCCGCAAGCGACCCCGGTGGTGCGCGATCTGATCAAGCTGCGCGGGCGGCTGGTTCCCTGCCTTTATGATCTGGTCTGGCGCTATCACCGGGCCTTCGAGCCCATCGTGCGGCCGACCTTCCTCGATTTTCCGGACGATCCGGCCTGTTGGCGCGAGAGCGACGACTTCATGCTCGGCCGCTCGCTGCTGGTTGCGCCCGTGGTTGAGCCCAGTGTGACCGCGCGCGAGGTTTATCTGCCTGCCGGGACCGGCTGGTATGATCTGTGGACCGGCCAGCGATTCGAGGGCGGCCAGACGGTCAGCCGGCCCGCGCCTTGGAACCGGCCTGTTGTCCTCGCCCGAGAGGGTTGCGCTGTCCCGGTCAATCTCGCCGAGCAGCACTTCGCCAAGCCTGGCCATGAGCGGGGTGTCCTGGTGTTTCCTCACATGGGGCCAGGAGCCTTCGAAGATCGGTTCTTCGAGGACGACGGCGAATCGGCGCCCGTGGTCGACGAAAGCTGGCGCATCGGCGTTCGGTCAGACGAAGCGGGGATCTCGGTCGCCCTGTCGGCCCCGCTGAAGGTCATCCTGCCGATGGGCGAGATCCGCCCACTGATGCTTACGCCCTAACCCAGCCGGTCGGCCTTGCGCAGCGCCGGGAACATCCGCGCCCACAGGCCGGTGACCGCCAGGGCGCCGATCCCGCCGAACAGGGCCGAGCCGACGGGGCCGAGCAGGCGGGCGACGATCCCGCTCTCGAACTCGCCCAGTTCGTTGGAGGCGCCGATGAACAGGCTCGACACCGCCGCCACCCGTCCGCGCATGGGGTCGGGGGTGACGATCTGCACCAGGGTCTGGCGCACATAGACACTGAGCATATCGGCGCCGCCTAGCACAGCCAGGGCCGTCACCGAGACCATCAGCACCTTGGACAGGGCGAAGACCACGGTGGACGCGCCAAACAGGGCCACGCCGGTGAACATGAACAGCCCGGCCCTGTGGCGGATCGGCTTCACGGCCAGGATCGCGGCGATGCAGGCCGCGCCGACCGCGGGGGCGGAGCGCAACAAGCCAAAGCCCTGGGCGCCGACGTGCAGGACATCCCGGGCGAAGACGGGGAGCAGCGCTGTGGCCCCGCCCAATAGCACGGCGAAAAGATCCAGGGAGATGGCCCCGAAGACGATCCGATTGGTCCAGACATAGGTCAGGCCCTCCTTGACCAATGTCCAGCGCGAGCCCGGCTGGGCGTCTGGCCGGGTGCGCCCGCGGATGGTCAGCATCGCCAGGCAGGCCGCCAGATAAAGCCCCACCGCCGCGCCGTAGCTCAGGGTCGGCGAGACGGCGCAGAGCAGCCCGCCCAGGGCCGGGCCCAGGATCGACGCGGCCTGCATGGACAGCGAGCTCCAGGCGATGGCCCGGGGAAACAGCTCGCGCGGCACCAGCATGGGGGCCATGGCGGTGGTGGCGGGCGCCAGGAAGACGCGGGTGGCGCCAAAGGCGGCGGCGACCAGATAGACCGGCCAGACCTGGCCCAGATGCAGATAGGCGAGGACGGTTAGGACCAGGGCGGTCACCGCCTGGGCCGCGGTGCAGATGGCCGCGATCCGCTTGCGATCATGACGATCGGCCATTTCTCCGGCCACCAGGGTCAGGGCGAACACCGGCAGGAACTGGGCCAGGCCCACCATGCCGACGGCGAAGGCGGCGTGTTTCACGTCGCTGTGCAGGCGGGCGATGGTGTAGATCTGCCAGCCGATCGTCACGCTCTGGACCTGCCCGGCGAGCACGCTGAGAAAGCGGGCGCTGAGCAGCGACAGAAAGGCCGGCTGGCGCAGGAGGCTTGCGGCGCCGGCGTCGGAAGCAGGGATCGGGGAGGTCATCGGCGCCCATCTTGGCGTGCGCGGCGCCGGGTCGCAATTGGCTTTGCGTTGACGGCGGGGCGGATCGGCCCTATTGCGCCTGCCTTCGACGAACGGGATCGGACCCCAGCCGACCATGCGACGCCTGCGACGATGCCAGCCGATGCGGATCACGCTCCGCGCCTGACGCCTCCCGTTTCGAACGCCTTCGCAAGGGCTTCACGATTCGGGATCAAAACTGACCCGTTCTGCCGAAGCCCCTGATCCCATGACCGTTCAAACGCGCATTCCTGACAGCAACACCCCCATTCCGCGGCTGCGCGCCGAAACCACCGGCGACGCCGCGGCCATCGAGCGCCTGGTCCATGCGGCCTTCGGCCCCGGCCGTTTCGCCAAGGCCGCCGAGCGCCTGCGCGAGACCAACCATGTGCTGGCCGACCTGTCCGTCGTGGCCTGCGCGGGCGAGATCTTGGCCGGCTGCGTGCGGCAATGGCCGATCCGCGTCGGTGGGCGGCCGGTCGTCTTTCTGGGGCCGATCGCGGTGGATCCGGCTTGGCGCCACCACGGCCTGGGCGGCGCCCTGGTCGAGCGGGCCTGCGAGGCGGCGCTGACGGCAGGTCACGACCTGATCCTGCTCGTGGGCGACATGCCGTTCTTTGGCCCCCACAGCTTCGACGTGGTCCCTCCTGGGCGCGTGATCCTGCCCGGCCCGGTGGATGCGCGGCGGGTCCTGGCGC
This sequence comes from Caulobacteraceae bacterium, assembly GCA_036494815.1. GTDB lineage: Bacteria > Pseudomonadota > Alphaproteobacteria > Caulobacterales > Caulobacteraceae > Poindextera. The sequence goes on along the minus strand of DASXNV010000030.1, from coordinate 104,198 downwards.
GCGCCCTCAAGCCCGGCGCGCTCGAGGATCTGGCCGGCCTGGCCGAACCCGGCTGGTGAATTTCCAGTTTCCAGGTGCGTTGACGGCGAAGCGCACTAGATTTGTTCCATGACCAGCGGGAATGAGAGCGCCACGGCCCTGTCCGGTGGCCTGGAGGGCGTGATCGCGGCGGCCAAACAGGCGCCGGGACGCGGCCTGCCGCCGGTGCATCTGTGGAACCCGGCCCATTGCGGCGATATCGACATCGTCATCCGCCGCGATGGTCGGTGGTTCCACGAGGGCGCGCCCATCGACCGCGAGGCCCTGGTGCGCCTGTTCTCCACCGTTCTGCGCAAGGACCCCGACGGTTTTCACCTGGTCACGCCGGTGGAGAAGATGCGCATCACCGTCGAGGATGCGCCCTTCATCGCCGTGCGGGTGGACCGGGTCGGCGAGGCGCTGCGGTTCCTGACCAATGTGGGCGACGAGGTCGAGGCGGGGCCGGACAACGCCATCCGCGTGGAGACCGATCCCATAACCGGCGAGCCACGGCCTTATCTGCACGTGCGCCGGGGCCTGGAGGCGCGTATCGCCCGGCCTGTGTTCTATGAGCTGGTGGAGCTGGCGCAGGAGCGCGAGACGACCGGCGGCCCGCGGCTGGGCGTAGCCTCCAACGGCGCGTGGTTTCCGGTCGGGCCGGCGGGCGCGCACCTGCCATGAGCCACGAAGCCCTTCGCCGCTCGATCACCGCCCGGCTCGATCCCATCGCGACCTATGATCCGCAAATGCGATCGGTGGGGTCGGATTTCGATCTCAACCCCGGCCATCCGCCTCCCGACCTGCTGACCTCCGCCGCCGTGCTGGTGGCCTTGATCGAGCACGAGGAGGGACTGACCGTGCTGCTGACCCGCCGGGCCGACACCCTGCGCCGCCATACCGGCCAGGTCGCCTTGCCCGGCGGCCGCTGTGATCCCGGCGAGACCCCCTGGGGGACGGCCCTGCGTGAGGCCCATGAGGAGGTCGGCCTTGAGCCGGCCCTGGTGGAACTCGCCGGCCTGTCCTCGGCCTATCAGACTGGTTCGGGCTTCGACATCACCCCGGTGGTTGGTTTCGTAAAGCCGGGCTTTTCCCTGACCCCCAATCCCGCCGAGGTCGCCGACATCTTCGAGACCCCCTTCGCCTTCCTCATGAACCCGGCCAATCACGAACGGCGGTTCCTGGACGGCGAAGACGGCGCCCGCCGGCATTTCTACGCCATGCCCTACCAGGAGCGCCTGATCTGGGGGGCCACGGCCGGCATCCTGCGGGCGCTCTACGAGCGCCTGTGCGATGTGGTGGCGGTGTGAGGTCGCCGCGATGCAAGGATCCCCGCCCGTGACCGACGCCGTCATCGCCAGGCCCTGGCTGCGCGACAAAGACACCCAGGCCGTGATGACCGCGCTGGAGGCGGCCGGCGGAGCGGACTGCGCCCGGTTCGTCGGCGGCTGCGTGCGCAACGCGATGATCGGACGGCCGGTGGATGATATCGACATCGCCACCACCCTGACGCCGGACCAGGTGATCGCGGCGGCGAAGGCGGCTGGGCTCAAGGCCGTTCCCACTGGCGTCGACCATGGCACGGTCACGGTGGTGTCAGGCGGCAAGCCTTTCGAAGTCACCACCCTGCGCCGCGATGTGGAGACCGATGGCCGCCGCGCGGTGGTCGCCTTCACCACCGATTGGGCCGAGGACGCCCAACGCCGGGATTTTCGCCTCAACGCCCTCTATGCCGACGCCGGGGGCGGAGTGTTCGATCCCACCGGGCAGGGCGTCGCCGACGCCAAGGCGGGGCGCATCGTCTTTGTGGGCGAGGCCGACCAGCGCATCGCCGAGGACGCCCTGCGTATCCTGCGTTTTTTTCGCTTCCAGGCCTGGTACGGCAAGGGCGAGCCCGATCCCGAGGGCCTGGCCGCCTGCCAGCGGATGAAGGCCGGCCTGGCCCAGCTGTCCGCAGAGCGGGTGGCCAAGGAGCTGCTCAAGCTCCTGGCCGCCGACGATCCGCGCCCGACCGTGCGCCTGATGGCTGCGACCGGGATTCTGGGCGCGATCCTGCCCCAGGCCCAGGGGCTGACCCGCTTCGAGGGCCTGGTGGCGATCGAGACCGATCAGCTGTTCCAATGCGATCCGCTGCTGCGCCTGGCCGCCCTGTTGCCCGACGATCCGGCCGTGGCCGCCCAGACCGGCGCCGCCCTGCGCCTCTCCAACGCCCAGCGCGAGCGCCTGATCGCCGCCTTGGGCGACGAGCCGCGCATGGTCTCGTGGATGAGCCCGCGCGAGGCCCGCCGCGCCGTCTATCGCCTGGGCGCCGCGGCCTTCTGCGATCGCGCGCAGCTGGCCTGGGCCGCCTCCAACCGCCCCGCCGCCACCGTCCAGTGGCGCGCCCTGATGCCCATGGCCCAGAGCTGGCCACGCCCGACCTTGCCCCTGACCGGCGACGAGGTGCTGGCCGCCGGGGTGCCCAAGGGGCCGCTGGTGGGCGCGGTGATGCGAGAGGTGGAGGACTGGTGGATCGACCAGGATTTCACCGACGACAAGCTGTCGCTAGTGGAACAGCTCAAGGCGGTGGCGCAGGGGATGGCGTACTGAAGGCGGCCAGGTCCTGTGATGACAAGATGGGCTTTCAAAACCTAAGCCAAATGGGATTGCGACCCTAAGGCGGACATTGGCTGGCGGGCCGGATAGCTTGGCCCTCTCGGCTCTATTTGGCGCGCACACGGGAGACGGCGCCGTAGCGGCAGCTTCACCCTGTGCGATAGTTGAAGCGATGGAGGGCCAGGCGGGAGGGTCGGAAATGAAGTTCGAACCGGTCGAGGCGGCTTTTCATCAGAACCTGGACAGCGGCGAAGATCTCGGCGCGTCCTTTTGCATGACGGTGGAGGGAGAAACGGTGGTCGACGTCTGGGGTGGCTGGGGCGACGCCGAGCGCACCCGGCCCTGGGCGGCGGACACTATCGTCAACGTCTTTTCGACCACCAAGACCATGACCGCCCTGACAGCGCTGCTGCTGGCGGATCGCGGTGAGCTGGACTTCGACGCGCCTGTGGCGCGCTACTGGCCGGAGTTCGCCGCCGAGGGCAAGGACCAGGTCAAGGTCAGCCATCTGATGAGCCACTCGGCCGGGCTGCCGGACTGGACGGCGCCGATCGTCACCGCAGACCTCTACGACTGGGACAAGGTTACGGCCCTGCTGGCGCGGCAGGCGCCCCAGTGGGAGCCTGGAACGGAGATCGGCTATCATTCGATGACCCAGGGCTATCTGGTCGGCGAAGTGGTGCGACGCATCACCGGACGTTCGATCGGGACCGTGTTTCGCCAGGAGATCGCCGAGCCTCTGGGCGCTGATTTCCACATCGGCCTGCCCGCCTCGGAAGATGCGCGAGTCGCCGATCTCACCCCGCCGCCCCCTGGCGGCCCGACGGTGATGATCGATGTGGCAGACACGCGCACCCGCGCCTGGCGAGGCGCCGAGATCCCCGCCGCCGGCGGCACGGGCAACGCCCGCTCGATCGCCCAGATCCACGCCATCCTGGCCAATGGCGGGATGGCCAAGGCCAAGCGCTTCCTTTCCGAGGCCGGCTGCCGAAAAGCCCTTGAAGTGCAGGCGGAAGGCCGCGACCGCATTCTGGGAATGACGATGCGCTACGGCCTGGGGTTCGCCGTCTCTGGCGGGGCGATGTCGTTCCCGAACCCCAACACGATATTCTGGGGCGGGTATGGCGGCTCACTGGCGATCATTGACATGGATGCGCGCACCACCATGGCCTACGCGATGAACAAGATGGGTTCGACGACGACGGGGGACATGCGCGGGCTGGGCCTGGCCATGGCTGCCTGGGAAGCGCTCGGCGTCATCTAACGGACAGTGTGCTTCCGTCTCCACGCCACCAAGGAACAGGGTTATGTTGAGCTCGCAAACCATGGGAGTGCGCTCATGCCTTTCGTCGACATCGGCCAGTTGGTCCCGTTCGAAAAAGGCGTCGGCTGGCGTGCGCGGCTATTCCATAGCGAGACCATGACCATCTCGCATTGGGAGTTCGACGGCGGCGCGACGGTTCATCCTCACTTTCATCCGCAGGAAGAGGTCTGGGAAATCCTGTCCGGCGCTGTCGAGGTGACCATCGACGGGGTCAGCCAGATCGCCCGCCCCGGCGTGGCGGCCGTCGTGCCGCCGAACGTGATCCATTCGGTCCGGGTGATCGAGGCCGGAACCGCCGTGGTCATCGACCACCCGCTGCGCCTCGATTTCGCGCCAGGTTCTCCGCCTTAGCGCGTGATCCGTGTCCAGCGCTCGTCAGGTCGGCCACTCTTCATCCGGCCAGTTCCGCGCCGAGTGGATCACGCGCAGGATCGACACGACCTCGCGCCCGGCCAGGGCGGTGATGGCATAGGCGATGACGTAGGGCAGGCCGACGACGGGCTTTTCATAGGTTCCGCTGACGCGCCCCGGCCGGCCCGTGGTCGTGTCCCCGAGGGCTGCGCCCGTCACCCGGATCCTGTCTGCGACGCGGCGCGCGGCGGGCGGGTTTTCGGCGGCGATATAGGCGATCTGGCTTTTGAGGTCGTCCAGCGCGTGCCGCGACCATTGAACGGGCCGCCTCACGCCTTGCGGTTCCGCCCTGCCTCGTCGATGGCTTCATAGATTTCGGCCATGGCGTCGTCATGTGGAACAACACGCCCGGCCTCTATGTCGGTCAGGCCGCGTCGAACGCCGTCGATGATTTCAAGCTCGCGTTCCACATAGGCGGAGACGGCCTCCGCAGCGAGGAAGGACTTGCTGCGTCGGGTGCCGTGGGCGAGCCGGTCGAGCTTGTCCTTGACGTCGGTGCTGACCCGAATGGTCATGGTGGTGCTGGTGGCCATGTGAAAGCCTTGTGCTAGGTTGTGTACAAATTAGCACAGGCTTAAACCCGAGGCCACACGCTCGCTCAGCCTAAGGCCAGCGCACCATTGGCGGCATCGAGCTGAGGATGGTTTCGATATTTCCGCCCACCTTCAGGCCGAACATGGTGCCGCGGTCGTAGAGCAGGTTGAATTCCACATAGCGGCCGCGCCGGACCAGCTGCTCCTCGCGCTCGGCCTCGGTCCAGGGCTGGTTCATCCAGCCGCGCACGATCCGGGGATAGACGTCCAGAAAGGCCTCGCCCACATCGCGGGTGAAGGCGAAGTCGGCATCGAAGTCGCCGGTGTTGTGGCGATCGTAGAAGATGCCGCCGATTCCCCGCGGCTCGTTGCGGTGGGGCAGGAAGAAATACTCGTCGCACCATTTTTTGAAGCGCTCATGGAAGGCCGGATCGTGGGCGTCGCAGGCGCGGCGCATCGCCGCATGGAAGGCCACCGCGTCCGGCGCGTCCTGGCGGCGCTGTTCGTCCAGCAAGGGGGTGAGGTCGGCTCCGCCGCCGAACCAGTACTCCCCCGTGGATAGAAAGCGGGTGTTCATGTGCACCGCCGGGACCCGGGGGGAGCGGGGATGGACGATCAGGCTGATGCTGCTGGAGACATAGTTGGGGTCCTTGTCCCCGCCGGGCATGGTGGCCGCCATTTCCGGAGAAAAGCGCCCACTGGCCGAGGAGGTATGCACCCCGGCCTTTTCGAACAATCGCCCGATTAGATGACCGCCGAGCCCGCCACCCGAGCCGGTCTCCCGCGACCAGGGCCTATAGTCGAAGCGGCCGGCCGGGCCAGGATAGAGGTCTTCGCAGGCTTCGTCCTCCAGCTGCTCTAGGGCGGCGCAGATTCGGTCGCGCAGCGATTCGAACCAGGCGCGGGCGCGGGTGCGGCGGTCTTCGACAGCGGGGGCGATGGTGGTCATGGGGCCTCCTAACTCCGAACGCCACTTGCGGGAAACCCCTGCGTCTGCCGCAGGGCCTCGCCCAGCCCCATGGCGCAGGCGGTGACCAGGTTCAGCGAGCGGGTCTCGGCGCGGATGGGTACGATCAGGCGGGCCTGGGCGGCGCCATGCACGAAATCGGGCGCCCCGACGCTTTCCTGCCCGAAAAGCAGGGTGTCGCCCGGAGCGAAGGCGAAATCGGCATAGGGCGAGGCGGCCTTGGTGGTGAACAGCAACAGCCGGCCCTCGGCCCGCGCCGGGGACTCCAGGAACTCCGTCCACGAACGACGGCGGATAATCTGGGCCTGGCTGGCGTAATCCATGGCCGCCCGCTTGACCGCGCGATCGGTCAACGGAAAGGCGCAAGGCTCGATAATTTCCAGACCGACGTGCAAACAGGCGCAGAGTCTTAGGGCTGCGCCGACGTTTTGCGGAATGTCTGGTTGAAAAAGGGCCAAGCGCATTCTAAGCGAACCATGCAAGATGCTGGGCGGGTCTGTCGACTCGCGTCGGGGGACGATGGGCGGCGATAGTGCGAGCCGTTATCACTTGACTCTAGCCCTGTGTCTTGATGCAGCCGGCCTGTAAAGGTCGACAATGTTCCTGTGTGCGCCGTCAAGCGGCGCCGCCATATCGAGGGGTAAGCTGAGGTGGCCGACACCGTCGCAACGAATCCGGACGGGCACGCCCCTCCGGGCCAGGATCCCAACCGACGGGATTTCATCCACATCGTCGCCGCCACGGCGGCGGTGGGCGGCGTGGCCGCGGTGGCCTGGCCGCTGATCGACCAGATGAATCCGGCGGCTGATACGCTGGCCCTGGCGTCGATCGAATTCGACCTGACCAAGGTTCAGCAAGGCCAGCAGGTGGTGGTCAAGTGGCGCGGCAAGCCGGTGTTCGTCCGCTATCGCACGCCCAAGGAGATCGCCGAGGCGGTCGCTTCCGACCACGCCGATCTGCGTGATCCGCAGACCGATGCTCAACGCACCAAGCCGGGCAAGTCGCAGTGGCTGATCCTGGTCGGTGTCTGCACCCACCTGGGTTGCGTGCCCAACTTCGGCCAAGGCGACTACGGCGGCTGGTTCTGCCCCTGCCATGGCTCGGTCTATGACACCTCGGGCCGCATTCGTAAGGGGCCGGCGCCGAAGAACCTGGCGGTCCCCGACTACGCCTTCCTTTCCGACACCAAGGTCAAGATCGGCTGATAATCAGATGAGCGGACATTCGACCTACGAGCCGAAAACGGCCATCGAGCGCTGGCTCGACACCCGCCTGCCGATCATCCGGTTTGGCATGGACACCATGGTCAGCTTCCCGACCCCGAAGAATCTGAACTATTGGTGGACCTTCGGCGCCATCCTGGCGGTGTGCCTGGTGACCCAGATCGTCACCGGCATCGTGCTCGCCATGCACTACGACCCTAGCGCCGCTAACGCTTTCAACAGCGTCGAGCACATCATGCGCGACGTGAACCACGGCTGGATGATCCGTTTCATCCACGCCAACGGCGCATCGATGTTTTTCCTCGCGGTCTATATCCACATCTTCCGCGGCGTCTATTACGGCTCCTACAAGGCTCCGCGCGAGGTGTTGTGGATCCTGGGCCTGGTCATCTACCTGCTGATGATGGCCACCGCCTTCATGGGCTACGTGCTGCCCTGGGGCCAGATGAGCTTCTGGGGCGCAACGGTGATCACCAACATCGTCGGCGCCGTGTTCGGCGACAAGGTCACCACCCTTCTATGGGGTGGTTTTGCGGTCGATAACCCGACCCTCAACCGCTTCTTCTCGCTGCACTACCTGCTGCCGTTCATGATCGCCGGCGTTGTCGCCCTGCACATCTGGGCGCTTCACGTCCCGGGCAACAACAACCCGAAGGGCGTGGAGGTGAAGAGCAAGGCCGATACGGTGCCGTTCCATCCGTACTATACGGTCAAGGATGGCTTCGCGGTCATCGTCTTCTTCATCCTGTTCGCGTCCTTTGTGTTCTTCGCCCCGGACGCCCTGGGCCACGCCGACAACTATACCGTGGCCAATTCGCTGGTGACGCCGCAGCACATCGTGCCGGAATGGTATTTCCTGCCGTTCTACGCGATCCTGCGCGCCATCCCGAACAAGCTGATGGGCGCCCTGGCCATGTTCGGCGCCATCGGCATCCTCTTCCTGCTGCCCTGGATCGACACCTCCAAGGTGCGCTCCATGCGCTATCGTCCCTCGGCGCGGCTGTTCTTTTTCCTGTTTGTCTTCGTCTGCCTGGTTCTGGGCTTTTGCGGAGCCCACGAGCCGGACGAAAAGGTTCTCAAGGGCCTTGCGGGCTTCCAGCTGTTCGACGCCAACCTGAACAGCTTCGTGTGGCTGTCGCGGCTCGGAACCGCCTGCTACTTCGGCTATCTGGGCTTGGTGATGCCGATCCTGGGCCTGACCGAAAAACCCCTGCCGACGCCGGAGTCGATCTCGACCCCCGTCCTCACCGAAAAGAAGGGTTGAGCCTGATGCTGCGCAAGGCGCTCATTCTCGCGGCCGCGCTCGGTTTCGTCGCCGCCGCTCAGCCGAGCTTCGCCGAGGTTTCGCAAAAGCCGATAGAACCGGTGAAATGGAGCTTCGAAGGCCCGTTCGGCCGCTTCGACCAGGAGCAGCTGCAACGGGGCTACAAGGTCTATCACGACGTCTGCTCCGCCTGTCACGCGATGAACCTGATGTCCTATCGGAACCTCGGGCAGGAGGGCGGGCCGTTCTACGACCCGAAATACAAGACGTCGAACGACAACGCCAAGGTCAAGGCGATCGCCAAGGACTTCAATGTCCCTGACATCGACAGCGACACGGGCGATGTGATCAAGCGGCCGGCGACCCCGGCCGACACCTTCGTCAAGCCGTTCCCCAACGAAGCTGCGGCGCGAGCCTCGAACGGCGGGGCCCTCCCGCCGGACCTGTCGCTGATCGCCAAGGCTCGCGAGGACGGCCCCAACTACATCTACCACCTGCTGACCGGTTATGAGGCCGCCCCCGCCGGTCTGCGGGTGCCTGCGGGCAAGTACTACAACCCCTATATGCCGGGCGATCTGGGCAGCTTCTGGTCCGGCCACGGCCCGGCGCCGGAGGGCGGCTTCATCGCCATGCCGCTGCAGCTGACCGCCGATCGCGTCACCTATGACGACGGCGTAAAAGCGACCCCGGACCAGGAGGCCCAGGACGTGGTGACCTTCCTCGCTTGGGCGTCCGAGCCCCATGCCGACGAGCGCAAGCAGACCGGCGTCGCGGTGCTTATCTTCCTGTTCCTGTTCGCGGGCGTGGTCTACGCCAGCTATCGCAGGCTCTGGAAAGACATCGACCACGGCTGAGCCGGGTTGGTGACGACCTGAAAAGAGCCCGCCGGGGGGAGACCTCGGCGGGCTTTTCTATTTTCCTGATCCCGAGTGGGAGGCAAGCTTGCCTCAGTGCTCGCTGCGCACGCCGCTGGACCGCTGGAACAGCTGCAGGGTGCGTAGGCGGGCCAGGCGTGCGGCGTCGGGGCTGTAGTCGGCGCTGCGGTCGGAGACGAAGCCGTGGCCGGCGTCGTAGAGATGAACCGGCAGGTCCGGATAGGCGTCCATGATCTGGTCCACCACTTCCGGCGGGATCGAGCGGTCGGTCTTGCCGAAATGCAGGATGGTGGGGCATTGCGGCGTTTCGGCCAGCAGTTCCGGAATGCGACGGCCGTAGAAGCAGGAGGCGGCCGCCACGCCCGGGCAGCGGCAGGCGGTCAGCCAGGCCGCCGTGCCACCCCAGCAGAAGCCAGTGACGAACACTGGCCCCGTCAGGGCCGCGATGGCGGCGTTCAGATCGCCCTCCACCTGGTCCCAGGCAGTCTGCTGTGAGAAGCGCATGGCCTTGGCCACGGCCTCCGGTGCGTAGTCGGCCTGGAAGCCGGGCTCCAGGCGGTCGTAGAGCGAGGGGGCGACCACCTCATAGCCCTGCTCGGCGAAGCCGTCGCAGAGCTCCCGAATATGATCGGTGACCCCGAAAATTTCCTGGATCAGCACCAGGCCGCCCTGGCGCGCATCCTGCGGCTTGACCCGGTAGGCTTCGAAGCTGAAGCCGTCCTGGGCGCTGGTCAGGCGGATGGCTTCGCCCCTAGCCATGGCCCTAGGCCGCGCCGTGCTGCTCGAACAGGGCCAGGGTCCGCTCGCGGGCCAGCTTGGCGTCGGCGGCGTCGGAATCGGGCCGGCCATCGTTGTTGAAGCCGTGGCCCGAGTTTTCGTAGATATAGACCGGCACCTCAGGGTGGGCCGCGGCGACCTTGGCCTTGACCTCGTCGGCCGGGATATGACCGTCCTTGCGCCCCAGGTGACAGATGACGGGGCTCTTCAGGGCCAGGTCCGCAGCCCCGGCCACGCCGCCGCCATAGTAGCTGGAGCCGGCCGCGATTCCGTCCAGATTGGCCGAGGCGTGCCAGACCATGGTGCCGCCATAGCAGTAGCCGACCGCGAACACCGGGCCGCGCGGCTTCAGATAGGCGATACAGGCGGCGAGATCGGCCATGGCGTCGGCCGGCTTGGCTTTCTGCACGATGGCGAAGGCGGCGGCCAAGCCATCCGGTTCATGCGACCAGGTCTCGCCCGGGGCGATGCGGTCGTACATGGACGGGGCCAGGACCTCGAAGCCCAGGGCGGCCCAGCGCTCCACATCGGCTTGCACAAATTGGTCGAGGCCGAAGATCTCCTGGATCACGATCACCCCGCCGCGGCGCTTACCCTGGGGCTGGGCGTGCAGCGCGCTGAACTCGAAGCCGTCGGCGGCGGTGCTCTTGATCTTGATCGTCTCGGCCATGCTGGGATCCTTGCTGTTTCCGCTAGGTGTTGAACCGGAAGTGCATGACGTCGCCGTCCTGGACGACGTACTCCTTGCCTTCCAGGCGCATGCGACCGGCCTCCCTGGCCCCCGCCTCGCCCTTCAATCGCACATAGTCATCGTAGGCGATGGTTTCAGCCCGGATGAAGCCTTTTTCGAAGTCGGTATGGATCACCCCAGCGCTCTGCGGCGCGGTGTCGCCCACATGGATGGTCCAGGCGCGGGCTTCTTTGGGACCCACGGTGAAATAGGTCTGCAGGCCCAGCAGGTGATAGGCCTGACGGATCAGCCGGTTCAGGCCGGGCTCCTCCAGTCCCAGGGTCTCCAGGAATTCGGCGCGCTCGTCCGCGGCCAGAAGCGCGATCTCGCTGTCGATCTGGGCGGAGATGACCACGCTGTCGGCGCCGTCCTTGGCCGCCCGCTCGGCGACGAGGTCCGAAAAGGCGTTGCCGTCCTTGGCCGAGGCTTCGTCCACATTGCAGACATAGAGGGCCGGTTTGGCGGTCAAAAGCTGCAGCATGCGCCAGGCCTTGTCGTCCTCGGCGGGAACGTCGGCGGTGAAGGCCGGTCGGCCTTGGCTCAGCTGAGCCAAGGCCAGCTTGACCAGGCGCAGGGTGGTGATGCTTTCCTTGTCGCCGCCCTTGGCCCGCTTCTCCAGGCCGGTCACCCGCTTTTCCAGGCTTTCCAGATCGGCCAGCATCAGCTCGGTCTCGATGATGTCGAGGTCGGAGATGGGATCGATGCGACCTTCCACATGGGTGATGTCATCGTCGACGAAGCAGCGGGCCACGAAGGCCACGGCGTCGCAGTCGCGGATGGTGGCCAGGAACTGGTTGCCCAGGCCCTCGCCCTTGGACGCGCCCCGCACCAGGCCCGCCACGTCGACGAAGTTGATCCGCGCCGGAATGATCTCTTTCGAGCCGGCGATGGCGGCCAGGGCCTCCAGCCGGGGCTCGGGCACGGCCACGTCGCCCACATTGGGTTCGATGGTGCAGAACGGATAGTTGGCCGCCTGGGCCGCCGCCGTCTGGGTCAGGGCGTTGAACAGGGTCGACTTGCCGACGTTCGGCAGGCCGACGATGGCGACTTTTAGGGCCATCGGGTCCTCTGGGATTTGAAACAAAAGGGCCTGGAGCCCGGGTCAGGCGGTCTTATGGCGAAGGCTGGGGCTGAAGGCCAGTCTTGCGTGCGGTCTAACCGATCGCCTGGGCCGCCAGGTCACGCCAGATGCGAGCCTCCTTGCGGAAATAGGGGTCGGCCTTGCGGATCCGGCGGTCGATCTCGTCAAGCTGCTCCTGCGCCTCGGCCCTGCGGCCGGCGCGGGCCAGGAAGGCGGCGTAGCGGCCCAGGGCCTCCATGCCAGGCAGGCGGCCCGCGGCGAATTCATAGGCCTCCTGAGCCTCTGGGAGGCGCCCCAGGCCCTCATAGGCCCGGCCCTGGGCCAGGGCGGCCTGAGGCGTGCGCAGGGCCTTGTCGGCCAGCGCCGCCTGGCGGTCGAGCAGGGGCAGAGCCTCGGCGAACCGGCCAAGCTCGATCAGGGCGTTGGCGCGGCCGAGCAGAAGCGTGGGATCGTCGGCGTGCACGCCCTGAGCCGCGGCGGCGTAGAGGCTTTCGGCCTCCGTGTGGCGGCCCAGGCCGGCGGCGGCGTTGGCCATCCTGATGGCGTTGGCCACGGTCGGGCTGTCGTCATAGGCGATCTTGGCAGTCCGGTAGTCGCGTTGGGGGTCGAGGGTCTCGCGGGCGGTCGAGGTGATACGGCGGGCGGCCTTGCCCCCGGACAGCTCCGGCAGGATGACGGTGATCAGGTAGATCAGGCCGCCTATGCCCTGGAACGCCAGAATGATCCACAGCCAGTACATCGGCTGGCCAGTGCGCACCACATGCACGCACAGGACGATCGAGAAGATCAGCACCAAAATGCCAAGAGGAGCTAGTGAAAGCATCGCCGTTCCGAAGTTGCCGCACCCGCCTATTTCACGGCGGTGCGAGATTGGTCAATCGCCGCGCGCGGTTTGGCGCGGATCGGCCTTGTCCGCAGGGGCCAGGCGCATGACTTCGGCCTGATATTTCTCATCCTCGCCGGCGGCCAGCAGAGGCAGGGCGTCGGCGCAGGCGTTGCACAGGGCATTGACCCAGTCGCGCTCGACCTTGTGGAAATCGGAGAGTACGTGGCCCATCACCCGGTCCTTATGGCCAGGATGGCCGGTGCCCATGCGCGCGCGGCGAAACTCTGCGCCGATATGGGCGGTGATCGAGCGGATGCCGTTGTTGCCGGCGGCGCCGCCGCCGGTCTTCATGCGGAAGCGGCCGGGCGCCAGGTCGATCTCGTCATAGAAGACGACCACGTCGGCCGGAGCGAGCTTGAAAAACTTCATGGCCTCGGACACCGCGCGGCCGGTCTCGTTGTAGAAGGTCTGAGGCTTGAGCAGCAGGGCCTTGACCGCGCCGTTCGGCGTATCGATCGCGCCTTCGGCGGCCAGGCTGTGAAAGCGCCCTCGCTCAGGCCCGAAGCGCCAGCGCTGAGCAATCGCGCTTAGCGCCAGAAAGCCGATATTGTGTCGATTGTGCGCGTATTTCGCGCCCGGATTGCCAAGGCCGGCCAGGATCAGCATCCGGCGTCTCCCGGCAAGGGGCCCCTCCTTGAGGAGGGGCCTTATAGGTTTAGGCTTCTTCGGTGGTTTCGTCGGCGTCGAGCGACTGCATGGCCGAAGACGTGGCGATCGAGGCGACGGTGGCGTCGCGGTCGTGGGCCGACAGCTTGGCGCCCGCGGGCAAGGTCAGGTCGGCGGCGCGAATGGCGGCCCCGATATCCAGACCGGTCAGGTCGACCACCAGTTCCTCGGGGATCGAGTCGGCGGGCACCATCAGTTCGACTTCGTGCACAGCCACGTTCAGCGTGCCGCCGCGCTTCAGGCCGGGCGAGCCTTCGTGGTTCTTGAAGTGAACCGGGACCGAGATCTTGATCAGCTGGTGCGCATCGATCCGGTAGAGGTCGAAATGGACCGGCTCATCCGTCACGGGATGGAACTGGACGTCCTTGGCGATGACCGGTTGGGTCTCGTCGCCATATTTCAGGGTCACGCGGTGGCCGAGCAGCTTGCCCGAGTGCAGCGCCTTGCGGAACTCGTTGGAGCGGACCGCGACGGCCACTGGCTCAAGCGTTCCGCCGTAAAGCACGCCGGGCACCTTGCCGGCGCGGCGGACTTCGCGCGCGCCGCCTGTGCCAGTGCGTTCGCGGACTTCGACATTGAGGACGATATCGGCCATGGCCATGCTCTCGAAACGAAACGCCGCGCAAAAGTCCGCGCGGCGTGGGTCGGATGAATAGGGGGCGCTAGATACACACTTCCCGCCCGCGAAGCAACGGCGCCGACATCATTTCGCGTTCGGCGCCCATCGAGACCGGATCAGGCGGCCCGCTTATGTTTCTTTCTCGCCGCCTTCGGCTTGGCGCCGTAGGCGGTTTCGGTCTTGGACACCGGCATCGGCGCGACCACCGGCGCAGCGGCCCCGGCCGCGATCCGGACGCATTGGCCCGTGTCCATCATCACATGCTGGCCAAGGCAGAACACATCCTCATAGTGCGGCTTGGACACGGCAAGGCACTGATAGAGGTTCAGCTTGGCCATGGTCAGGCAGGTCTGGTCCGGCGGATCGGCCAGCAGGGGCTCGGTCAGGGCGGCGTTCTCGTCTCCCGCATTGCCCAGCAGGGCCAGGGCGGCGATGGCCATGCCGCGGACCACCGCCGGCGGATAGGGCGGCGTGGCCGCAATGGCGTTCATGGTCATCAGCGGTGCGGCGCCGGTGGCGGCCTGTTGCATACGATTGGCGTCGTCGATGCTTGCCGGGGGCGTGCTGGTCGCCTCCGTCTTGGCCAGCAGCAGGCGCTCGTCGCGGTTGGCGACCAATTCCTTTGACCACGCCTGGTGCTGCAGGTCGTAGGCTGACTGCTTGACCGCTTCTCCTTCAGACTCCAGGGCCTGCCCCTGGCCCATCAGGGCCGCGATCGCCTGACCCGCGGCGGTGGGCGCGCTCTTGAAGGCGGCGACATAGTTGGGGTCGCTGGCGATGGTGTTGGTCATCTGCTGGCGGCCGGCGGGGTCGATGCTGAACCCGCGCACCTCGGCGACGAAGGCGGGGTCTTGCAGGGCGGCGATGGCGGCGAAAGCGATCTCGCCGCGGGTCAGCGCCGCCGGGTCGTAGCTCTCGGCGGATTTGAGCCGGTCGGCCACGTCCTGACCGCTCTGGAAGTCCGGCTTGATGGCCGTAGCGCGGGCCATATAGGCCTGATAGGCCGCCGCGCTCTGGATCACCGCCGAGGACAGCGACAAGGCCGCCGGGGCTGGCGGCGGCGGGGGCGGTGGCGGGGGTGGGGGCGGAGCTGGCGTGTTGCAGCCGGCCAGGGCGGCGGTGGCGCACAGGGCGGCGATTGATACGAAAAAACGCCTGGAACGAGCGAGATACACGCCGGTTTCCCCCTTATAGAACGGATGGGCACGCTCTAGGGCGCGCCGGCGACCACAATATGGCGCTTGGGCGATAACGACCCATCCCGCGCGATCGTTGCGTCGGGGAGGTGTTTTAGTCGAACAGCTTGGAGACGGATTCTTCGTTGGCGATGCGCCGGATGGCTTCGCCGATCAGCGGGGCGACACTGACCAGGCGCACCTTGGAACAGGTCTGCACCGGATTGGCCGCCTCGATCGAATCGGTGACCACCAGTTCCTTCAGCACCGAGTTTTGCACCCGCTCGGTGGCGGCGCCGGACAGAACGCCATGAGTCACATAGGCCGCGACCTCGGTCGCGCCGTGCTCGATCAGAGCCTGGGCGGCGTTGCACAAGGTGCCGGCTGAGTCGACGATGTCATCGAACATGATGCAGCGGCGATTGCTCACGTCGCCGATGATATTCATCACTTCGCTCTGGCCCGGGCCGGACCGGCGCTTGTCGACAATGGCAAGGTCCGCGTTCAGCCGCTTGGCCAGGGCGCGGGCGCGCACCACCCCGCCCACGTCGGGCGAGACGATCATCAGCTCTTCGGTCTTCTGATAGTGCAGCCGGATGTCGTCGGCCAGGACCGGGGTGGCCAGCAGGTTGTCGGTGGGAATATCGAAGAAGCCCTGAATCTGGCCGGCATGCAGGTCCATGGTCAAAACCCGGTCGGCGCCGGCGCGCGTGATCAGATTGGCCACCAGCTTGGCCGAGATCGGCGTGCGGCCGCCGGTCTTTCGATCCTGCCGGGCATAGCCGAAATAGGGGATCACCGCCGTGATCCGCTTGGCCGAGGCCCGGGTCAGGGCGTCGATGCAGATCAGCAGCTCCATCAGATTGTCATTGGCCGGGAAGCTGGTCGACTGGACCACGAACACGTCCTCGCCGCGCACGTTTTCGTCGATGATGACGAATACCTCATTGTCCGGGAACCGACGAACCTGGGCCTTGGTCAGGGGCAGATCGAGATAGTCTGCGATCGCTTCGGACAAATGGGGATTGGAGTTGCCGGCGAGCAGCTTCATGGTCGGATCCGTCCGGGGAGCGTCAGTCGTCCGGGCTTCTATCAGGGTCACGCCCGGGGGCAAGTCCCGGCGGGCCTAACCTTCCAGCATGATCGCCGACAGCAGACGGCCGTAGTCCCCGTCCCCGCGCAACACCGCCCGGCGATTGGAGAAGAAGGCGGCTTCGTCGGCCAGGGTGTCGGCGCCGATCCATTCGGCCTTGGCCACGCCTGCGTCGTTCAGGCGCGTCAGCACAAACCCCGGCAAATCGAACAGGCGCTTGTCCGCGCTGACGCCGGGGGCGAAGAATCGTTCGGACCCTGGCGACTCGGCTTCGAAGCGGTCGAGGAACTCCAGCCCCACTTCATAGGACCGGGGGCCGATACACGGCCCCACCGCGGCGATCATGCGCGACGGCTCGGCCCCCAGGGCCTTCATCGCCTCGACGGCCGAAGCCACCACCCCGCCCAGGGCGCCGCGCCAGCCGGCATGGGCGCTGGCCACCACCCTGGCCCGCGCATCGGCGATCAAGATCGGCGCGCAATCGGCTGACAGGGCGCCGCAGACCAGGTCGGGCGTGGCCGAAACCAGGGCGTCGGCCTGGGTCGGCTGGTTCCAGACGCCGTCCACCACGTGGGCGATGTCGGAATGGATCTGGTAGGCGCAGAGCAGGGCCGGCTCGCCCACACCGAACCAGGCTGCGGCCCGGGTGCGGTTCTCGCGCACCGCCGTTGGATCGTCGCGGGACCCGCGTCCCACATTGAGGCCGGCATAGATCCCTTCGGATGCGCCGCCACGCCGAGTGAAGAAGCCGTGCCGCACGCCGGCCAGGCTGGCCAGCAAGGGCGATTGCAGGGGAGCAAGGGTCATGAATTGGTCTCGAACGCGGGCGGCGTCTGGCCTGGAGCATAAAGGCAAAGCGCCTTGAACAGGCGCCCCATCTGGTCGTCGCCGGTCAGGCGGGCGAGCTGGCGAGCCAGGATCGCCGCCTGGTCCGGGCGGGCGCGGGACAGGGCGGCGGCGCGGGCGTCGATCCCCAGCCGGCGCAGCAACTCCCCCTGGGTGAGCAGCGCCGCCATCGCACCTTCGGCTTTGGCGGCGGCGGCGACGGCCGGGAAGTCGGCGTGGACGGTCAGATCGGCCTCGCCCGCCGTGGCCAGGGGATCGACCTTCTCATGCTGCTTGAGCGCCTGAAGGGTGTCGCCGGTCTCGAAATGTGCGCGGCCATAGTCGATCAAAAGGCCCGCCCCGCCGAACCTGGCGAGGCGGGCGCCGATCTCGGCCCCCAGGGCGGCCTGGGCGGCGGACAATTCGACGATGTCGCCGGGCGCGGCGTCCAGGGCGGCAACCACCCCCGGCGGGCAGGCGGCAAGGCCAAAGGCCAGGGCGCCGGCCTGATCCAGGCCAACCATGCGCTCGGCCCAGCCGCCGGTCACGCGCACGAATTGGCGCACAGGCAGGCAGTCCAGAAGCTCGTTGGCGATCAGGATCATGGCTGCGCCCTCGGGAACCTCGGCCAGGGAACGGGCCCAACGGGGCGCGATCGGCGCGCCGGCCAACCGCTCCGCCTGGCGTGCGGCCAGGGGTGGGCTGGTTTCGATCAGCCAGAGGTCGGCGGCGGCCAGAAAGTCAGGATCGAGCTTGGCCGCCCGCAACAGATCGGCCATCAAGGTTCCATCGCCGGGCCCCGCCTCGATCAGGTGGAACGGGGATGGGCGTCCAAGGTCGCGCCAGGTCTCCACCGCCCACAATCCGATCAATTCACCGAACATCTGCGAGACAAGGGGCGCGGTGATAAAATCACCCTCCGCGCCTAGGGCTGGCCGGGTGGCGTAGTAGCCGGCGTGAGGGTCGTGCAGACAGGCGGTCATGAACTGGGCGATGGTCAGCGGCCCGCTGGCGCTGATCTGCTCCGCCAGCCGCGCTTTCAGACTGATCGCCTTTTTGCTCAAGCCTGCGGTTGCTCCAGCTCGGCGCTGGCGGCCAGCGCTTCGGGCCTGCGCGAGCGCCAGATCAGCCAAACGCCAGTCAGGACCATGGGGATCGACAGGATCATGCCCATGGTCAGGCCGAGGGGGAAGTTCGGCATGTTCAAATCGGGATTTCGCACATTCTCCAACGAGATGCGGGCGACGCCATACCCCAGCAGGAACAGGCCGGTCAGGGCGCCCCGGCGCGGTAGCCAGCGCCCGCCGTGTGTGGCCCAACGCAGCAACAGGAACAGGACCAGACCTTCCAGTCCGGCTTCGTAGATTTGGCTTGGATGGCGGGGAACCGCAGGATGATCCGGGGCTCCGGGGAAGATGATTCCCCAAGGCAGATGGGTCGGCCGCCCCCACAGCTCGCCATTGATGAAGTTGGCGATGCGGCCAAAGAACAGGCCGATGGGCGCGCAGGGCGCGATCAGGTCCCCCAGGCGCAGCATGTCCAGGCGGTTGACGATCGAAAACAGCGCCACGGCGAGGCAGACGCCGATGAAGCCGCCGTGGAACGACATGCCGCCATGCCAAAGCTTGAACACTTCCAGCCAGTCCTGGCTGAACTGCCCTTGCCCATAGAACAGCACATAGCCGGTCCGTCCGCCGAGGATGACGCCCAGAGTGACCCACACCACCAGGTCGTCGATCTGAATCTGGGTGGCTGGCGGTCGGCCCGGTGTCCACAGGCGCTGATCGCGGATCAGCATCAAACAATAACGCCAGCCCAACAGGATTCCGGCGATATAGGCCAGGGCGTACCAGCGGATGGCCAGGGGCCCGAGCTGCAGCAGAACCGGGTTGAAGTTGGGAAACGGCACGGACGACCCTCGCTATGGACGGTCCGGGTTTAGCAGGGGCTCTCGTCCGGCGGGAGCCCCTTCGCATTTACCGCTCGTTTGCCCTATATGAGGCCCATGCAGACGCAAAACCCCTTCCTTGACGAGTTCGCCAAACTGTCCACCGCGGCCATGGGCCTCGCCCAGGCCGCCGGCGAAGAGGCTAAAACCGCCTTCCGCGCCCAGGCCGACCGGCTGGTGGCGGAGATGGACCTGGTGCGCCGTGATGAGTTCGAGGCGCTCAAGGCCGAGCTTCAGGCCCTGCGTGACGAAGTCGCAGCGCTGAAGGCCGAAAAGGCCGCCGCCCAATCCTGAAACGGGAATTGAGCAACAAAAACGAAATTTGGGCTCGCCGTTCGCAAGAAGGTGCTTGTGACGGACGCCGCGAAGCAGATTAGGCTGCAGGCCTAGAGGGTGACTCGCCGGCGTCGCGCGCCGCCGTCGCCCTCGGAAGGGATAAGGTTCTATGGACACCCCTCAGTCGGAAGAAGACGAAGTCGACCTGAGCTTCGATCCTCTTGACGTGGTCGAACACGTGCTGACCGCCGAAAACCTGACCTTTGATCGCACCGAAGACGGTGACCTGGCCTTCGCCCTCACCGGCGACTGGAAGGACTATGAGCTGTGGTTCGCCTGGCGGCCCGAGGCCGACTGCCTGCAGCTGTGCCTTTCCCTGGACATGCGCACGCCCAAGTCCAAGCGCGGTTCGGCGTTCGAGCTTCTGTCCCTGATCAACCAGCGCATCTGGCTCGGCCATTTCGAGGTCTGGAGCGATGGCGGCGAGGTGGTGTTCCGCCACGCCCTGTCAGTGCCGCAGGGCGAACGCCCGACCCTGGCCCAGGCGGCCTCGATGATCGACGCCGCGGTCGAGGCGGCCGATCGTTTCTATCCGGCTTTCGACTTTCTGCTGAAGGGCTCCAAGTCGCCGGAAGACGCCATGGCGGCCTGCATGTTCGAGACCGTCGGCCAAGCCTGAGGGTCTTATAGACCATGAGCGTGCCAATCCTGATCCTGGGCGCGGGCCGTATGGGCGGGGCGCTGGTCGAAGGCTGGTCCCGCAGCGGCGCTTTTGAACCCGCCGATCTCATTCTGCGCGATCCCAATCCGGGTCCGGCCGCCTTGGCGGCCGAGGCGGCGGGGGCGCGGCTCAATCCGCCCGATGGCGCCTTAGGCGAGGCGGCCACCGTGTTGATCGCGGTCAAGCCACAGCTCTGGCAGCAGGCGGCCGAGGCCGTGGAGCCATTGCTGGCTCCAGGCGCGGTGGTTGTCTCCATCGCCGCCGGCGTCAGCATCAAAAGCCTGTCCGCCGCCTTCCGTGGCCGCCCGGTCGCCCGAGTGATGCCGACCACCGCTGTCGCCCTGGCCAAGGGCGCGGCCTCGATCTTTGCGGCCGAGCCTTTGGCCCGCCATCGCGCCCACGCCCTGTTCCAGCCGGTCGCGACCTGCGCCGATCTGGAGGACGAGGCGTTGGTCGATGTGGCCACCGGCGTTTCCGGTTCGGCCCCAGCCTATTTCTACGCCTTGATCGAGGCGTTGGAGGCCGCGGGGCGGGCGCAGGGCCTGGCGCCGGACGCCGCCAGCCGAATGGTGCGCGCCACCCTGATCGGCGCGGCTGCGCTGTTGGAACACACCGGCGAGGACCCCGCTGAGCTGCGCCGCCAGGTCACCTCGCCCGGCGGCACCACCGAGGCCGCCCTGAAGGTGCTGATGGGCGAGGACGGGCTGTGGCCGCTCATGGATCTGGCGGTGGACGAAGCGGTCAAGCGCGCGCGGGACCTGGGACTCTGAGCGTTCAACTCTGATCCAGGCGAGATAGGCCTGTGCGGATCCGGCCCCGATGGCCGAAAATGCCGCACAATCAAGCGGCCCCATTGTGGCCCAGATGGCCTATAGTCGGCTTCGGGCGGCTGACACGCCAATGTGGGCGGGATGATTCGTCATCATTTTCAGCAGATTAACTTGGATCAATGCTTGCGGATTTCGTGAAATAGAGACGTCGGTATGCTGCTGAAGAAATTAACTGCAACCTTTGTGGTTGTGTCGTTGATCCTGTTCGTGGCGCTGGTGGTCAGCTATGTCATTGATTGTCTGATCCTACGATCTCCTGGCACTTATACGCCTTTGAACACCATAATTATTACAATACTGGTGGGCGGCCCGATCGGATTTGTTCTCATAAATCAGCATTTCAACGTGCGCCAGACGCAACAGCGCCTGACGGATAGTATCGTGGAGAAGGACCGCGCAGCCGTTGAAATCCAGCTGCGTCGCCAGGAAGCCGAACGCGCCCAGGCTGCGGCTGAGTTGGCCCTAGAACAGCTGCGTGAAAGCGAAGCGCGCTATCGGATGCTGGCCGAGCGCGCCACCGACATGATCCTACGCTACGATCCGCAGGGCATGATTGAATACATGTCGCCATCGATCCGGCAGCTCGGCTATCAGCCGGAGCAATTGGTCGGCCGCAATATGAGCGAATTTATCCATCCCGACGACGAGGCGGCGGTGCGCCGCCGGCGCGTGGACACGATTGGCGGCCGTCCTGTGAGCGAGCTGCGAGAAGTCCGGGTGCGCCGCGTCGACGGCGATTGGGTGTTTCTTGAAGGAAGTCCGGCCACCATTCGTGATGACAATGGCGTCGTCGTCGGCGTGGTCACGGTCCTGCGCGATATCACCGACCGCAAGACGATGGAGGACGAGCTGCGCCGCCAGCGCATGGCGGCTGATGCTTCCAACGTCGCCAAGGCCGAATTCGTCGCCAATATGAGCCACGAAATCCGCACGCCCCTGACCGGCGTGATCGGCTTCGCCGGCCTGTTGGAGCGGATGGATGGCCTGCCCGAGCAGGCCCGCCGTTATATCAATCGGATCACCATGGGCGGCCAGGCCCTGTTGTCCATTGTCAACGACGTGCTGGATTTCTCCAGGCTGGACGCCGGTCAGATCGAGCTGGACCCGCAGCCCTTCGATCTGGATCCTTTTCTGAAAGACACGGTCGACCTGGTCCTGGCCGACGCCCGCAGGAAGGGGCTGGACCTGCGGACCGAGCGGCGCGGCGGCCTGCCGGTAACCGTGCGCGCGGACAGCGGCCGTCTGCGCCAGGTGCTGCTGAATCTGCTCAGCAACGCCATCAAGTTCACCACCCAAGGCTCCATAACCGTCGCCGTGAGCTATCAGGCCGAGGACGGCGGGCGCCTGCGGTTCGACGTGACCGACACCGGCGTGGGCGTTTCACCGGACTATGCCGACCGGCTGTTCCAGCGCTTCTCCCAGGTCGACGGCTCCAACACCCGCCAGTATGGCGGCGCCGGCCTGGGCCTGGCCATCTCCAAGGGCCTGACCGAGGTGATGGGCGGCGAGATCGGCGTGGCCAGCGAGGAAGGGCGCGGCTCGACCTTCTGGTTTACGGTCCTGGCCCCGGCCCAAGCGCCTCGATCCACCGCCGATGTGGTGCGCCAGGGCGAGGATTGGCGGCTCGCGCCGATGCGGATCATGGTGGTCGATGACGTGGCGGTGAACCGCGAACTGGTCTCGACCCTGCTGTCGCCCTTCGATCTGCAGCTGACCGAGGCCACCAATGGCGTGGAGGCGGTGGAGGCGGCCCTGCACACCAGTTTCGACCTGATCCTGATGGACCTGCAGATGCCCGGCATGGACGGCCTGGCGGCGACCCGCGCCATCCGCGCCAATTCCGAGCTCAACCGCCGCACCCCGATCCTGGCGGTGAGCGCCAATGTCCTGCCGGTGCATGTGGAGGCCTGTCGCCTGGCCGGGATGAACGATCACATCGGCAAGCCGATCAATCCGCAGGAACTGCTGAGCAAGATCGACCGCTGGGCCGCGCCGGCTTAGGGCCTATTAGCCCGGTAGGCGCACGATGGCCCGCAAGCCGCCCAGAGGGCTGCGATCCAGGGTCACGTCCCCGCCCAGGCCCCGAGCCACGTCCCGGGCGATGGCCAGGCCAAGGCCCACGCCTTTTTCGTTCTGGTTGCGGGCCTCATCAAGGCGATTGAACGGCCTGAAGGCGTCTTCGTAGCGCTCGGGCGGAATACCGGGGCCATCGTCATCGACGGTGATCTCCACCCCGCCGGCTGTGCGGGCCTGGGCGGCGACGGCGACGTTCTGGCCGTGGGCGGCGGCGTTCATGATCAGATTGGACAGGGCGCGCTTGAGGGCGTTGGGCCGCACCTTGGCGGTCAGATCGCCGTCGATCTGCAGGCTCAGGCTCGCGCCGCCGCGTACGGCCCCATCGGCCACCGCCTCGATCAGTGGGCGCAGGAGAGCCTCTTCCGCGGCCTCGCCGCCCTGGCCGCGGGCGAAGGCGAGGTATTCGTCGATCATGTGCTCCATTTCCGACAGGTCACGCTTGATGGCGTCCACGCGCGGGCTGGGCTCGGCCAGGGCCGCCTCCAGCTTGAGCCGGGTCAGGGGCGTGCGCAGATCGTGGCTGACCGAGGCCAGAAGGGCCGTGCGCTGGTCGATGTGGCGCTGGATGCGCTCCTTCATGGCGATGAAGGCGTGGGCGGCCTTGCGCACCTCGCGCGCGCCATAGGGCTTGAACTGGGGCACGTCGCCGCCGCGGCCGAAGGCGTCGGCGGCGTCCGCCAATCGCTCGATGGCCCGCACCTGGTTGCGGATGAACAGGATGGCGACCCCGGTCAGAAGCACCGTGGCGCCGGTCATCCACAGGATGAAGATGTGGCTCTTGGTGGCCATGGCCCTGTCGCGCGGGGCGATGATGCGCAGGACCCCGCCCTTCACCAGCACCCGGATGTCGAGATAGGCCGGATAGCGGGTGGAATCGAACCAGAAGGGCTGGTCCAGGCGGTCGTTGAGGGCGCGTTTCAACGCCCGGTCCACCGGTACGATCGGCGATTCACGATAGGAGGTGGGCAGGGCGCGGCCGTCCTGCAGGGCCACCGACAGGCCCAGGGACCGGTCGGCCTGGCGCGTCAGCTTGGCGAAGCCGGCGGGCGAGGGATCGCTCTCATAGGTTTCCACCACCCAGGCGACGTCGCCGGCCAGCCCCTCGGACAGGCGTCCCGTGACGGTCTGCCACTGCGCGTCGAAAAAGGCCCAGGTCACCGCGATCTGCATCAGGGCCACCGGCAGCACGATGATCAGCAGCGAGCGGCCGAACAACGAGGTCGGCAGCCAGCGCTTGAACAGGCGCGGCCAGAACAGGCGCGAGGCCAGGCGGGCGGAAAGGGAGGGCACGGAAGGCGATCTAGTCCGGTGCCAGCATGTAGCCGACCCCGCGCACGGTCTGCAGATAGCGGGGCGCCTTGGGATCCACCTCGATCTTGCGGCGCAGGCGGGTGACCTGCACATCCACCGCCCGGCCGCTGGCGTCGGCGGTCTCGCGGGCCAGGTCCAGCCGGTCCACTGGCGCGTGGGCGTTGGCCGCCAGCCGGCGCAGCAACTGCGCCTCGGCCTCGGTCAGGCGCACCGGCGCTTCGCCCTCCAACAGTTCGCCGCGATCGACGTCAAAACTGCAGCGTCCCAGTGACAGCCGCCGTTCGCCGGCCGGCTTGGCGGCGGTGCGGCGCAGGATGGCTTCGATGCGCAGCAAAAGTTCCTGGGGCTCGAAGGGCTTGGCCAGATAGTCATCGGCGCCCAGGGTCAGGCCCTCGATACGGTCATCGGCGGCGTCGCGGGCGGTGAGCATCAGGACCGGGGTCAGGCGCGATGGGGCATGGGCGCGCACCCAGCGGGTCAGGGAAAAGCCGTCCTCCCCGGGCATCATCACGTCGAACACCAGAAGGTCGAACTCCAGCGCCGCAAGCAGCCGCCGGGCCGCCGCCGCATCGGCCGCCACACTGACGCGAAAGCCAGCCCGGGCTAGGAATTCGCGCAACAGGTCGCGGATACGGTCGTCATCGTCGACCACCAGCAGATGGCGCTCCCGGCTGTCCGCCCCGACCCTCGCGTTCATGGACTCTCCTCGTGCGCCCCGAACAGGAACCTAGCAGGGCGGGCGTGCACATGCTCGCCAATATGATATAGGGCTTGCCGCCGTCCTTTTGGTGCGATCCGGCGCTCTGATGGACGCTTTCAAGCGGCAATAAGGAAATTCGCCGATGTCTTTGCTTCCCTTCGATGATCGTGATGGCTGGATCTGGCTGGACGGGGCGTTCACCCCCTGGCGCGAGGCGAAGGTGCACTTACTGACCCACGGCCTGCACTACGCCTCGGCGGTATTCGAGGGCGAGCGCATGTATGGCGGGGAAATCTACGAGCTGACCCAGCACAGCCAGCGCCTGCATAATTCGGCCGAGATCCTCGACTTCAAGATCCCCTACAGCGTGGCCGAGATCGACCGCGCCAGCCGGGAAGTCTGCGCCAAGAACGGGCTGGACGACGCCTATGTCCGGCCGATCTCCTGGCGCGGGACGGAGATGATCGGGGTTTCGGCCCAGAACACCACCATCCACACCGCCATCGCCTGCTGGGAATGGCCCAGCTACTTCAAGCCGGAAGAAAAGGCCCGCGGCATCCGCCTGACCTACGCCAAGTACAAGCGGCCCTCGCCGGAAACGGCGCCTACCGGGTCCAAGGCGGCGGGCCTCTACATGATCTGCACCATCTCCAAGCACGCGGCGGAAAAGCAAGGCTATGCCGACGCCCTGATGCTGGACTGGCGCGGCTATGTGGCCGAGGCGACGGGCGCCAACATCTTCCTGGTGCGCGATGGCGTGATCCACACCCCAGAACCCGACTGCTTCTTGGACGGCATCACCCGCAGAAGCGTGATCGCCATCGCCAAGAGCAAGGGCCTGGAAGTGGTGCAGCGCCACATCCCGGCCAGCGAACTGTCGACCTTCTCCGAGGTGTTCATCTGCGGCACCGCCGCCGAAGTCACCCCGGTGGCTGAGATCGCCGAGCATCGCTACACCCCCGGCGACATCTCGCTGGGGCTGATGGAAGACTATGCCCGGATGGTCCGGCGGCAACTGCAGCCGGCGTAGGGCCAGAGCCCCTTCTCCTTTGCGGAGGAGGGGCTGCTACGTTGCGGACGCCTGAGCGAACAAC
Organism: Caulobacteraceae bacterium; assembly: GCA_036494815.1. Classification (GTDB taxonomy): domain Bacteria; phylum Pseudomonadota; class Alphaproteobacteria; order Caulobacterales; family Caulobacteraceae; genus Poindextera. Next base: position 78,183 of record DASXNV010000030.1, on the reverse strand, counting down.
TTCAATTTGTTCAGGAATTGCGCTGACTTGCCGGCTCAGCTAGAAATATTATTCCAATAAATCGGCAATTTCCCTGGATTTTCTCCAGCGATCGATGGTAGATGAGCCATCGAATATCGCTTTGGTTCGGTTGCTCTCCACGCTTGCTCTTCGGTTCAAGCTCCCGGGCCTGCCACGATCCTCTCCGACAATTTGATCAAGTGCGCCATTTTGGCCGCGCGAATAATCACACCGGAAAGGTGAAATCTATGACCATCGGCACTGTGAAGTGGTTCAACGCCACCAAGGGCTTCGGCTTCATCCAGCCTGACAATGGCGGCGCGGACGTGTTCGTGCACATCTCGGCCGTCGAGCGTGCGGGCCTGGGTTCGATCAACGAAGGCCAAAAGCTTTCGTTCGAACTCGAGCGCGACCAACGCAGCGGCAAGATGTCCGCTGGCCAACTTCAGGCCGTCTAAAAGACGACTGGCGAACCTGGTTCGGGTCGTTGATCCGAACCAGGGCGCTGACGCTGACCGAGCGGACGGACCCCACCCTGGGTCGCTCAGAGTTGCGTCCTCCATAGCTCCACGCAGCCTGGTGGCCCCGTCCCACTAGGTCCGCGCTACCGAAAGTCCCATGAACGCATCTCTCAATACCGGCTTCGCCGACCGACTGAAGACCGCTTCGGAGGCCAAGAAGGCCTTGCTGGCCAAGTTCCAGCCCAAGCCGACGGTCATCGACCCGAATTTCACGGAACGCGCCGCCAAGAAGGCCGCCGAGCTGGACATGGTCCGCGAGGATCGCGCCAAGGCCAAGGCCGCGGCCAAGCAGGCCGTGCTCGAAGCCCAGGAAGCCGCCCGCCTGGAGCAGGAAGCCCTGGAAGCCGCCGACCTTGACGCCAAGCGCGGCCAGCGCAAGGAACGCAAGGCGCTGACCAAGGCGGAAGCCAAGGCCAAACGCGACGCCCGTTACGCCGCCCGCAAGGCGCGCTAAACCGGCCCGCAAGGCGCGCTAAACCGGTAAGGCGCGATTCCCCGTATGGGTCGCGCCTCAGTCATCAGCTGGCGCGTCTGACGCCAAACGGGAGATCGCCCTCATGGCTCGCAAACCCAACTACTCTTTCGAACGCCAGGAGCGCGAGCGCCTCAAGGCGATCAAGCTGGCCGAAAAGGCCAACGCCAAGCGCGACCAGCGCGAGCGTGAACGGGCTCTATCCGAGCCGCAAGGCGACACGTCCGGCGCGTCGGACGAGGAAAGCTGAACACCGCCATGCAAACCGCGACCATCTTCAACCACGAGACCGTCCCGCTGGACGGCGAACATTTCGCCGACTGCGAATTCCGCTCCTGCCGGATGGTCTATGCAGGCGAGGCGCCGCCCAGCTTCGACAATTGCCGTTTCAGCGATTGCGAGTGGAAGTTCGAAGGTCCCGCCGCCCGTACCCTGGCCCATCTGAAGGTGGTGTGGGGCGCCGGCGGCAAGGCCCAAATTCAAGCCATGATCAAAGAGATCACCGGCGGCGGCGGACGCTAAGGCTCCGCTTCAGAGCAGCCAGCTACGCGGGCGCGGATAGGCCTGGTCCTGGGACAGGTAGATTGCGCCGGCGATGCAGCGGGCGAGCGCCCAGAGGCAGATCAAGCTGAGGACTAAAAAGCCCAGCTTGATGATCGGGACGCCGATCAGGATGATCGATAAAATACCTCCGATCACGATCAAGGCCCCGCCGATCAGGGCCCAGGCCAAGCCGGTCCAGACCGTGCGGACCTGAAACACATAGTGACTGCGCATTTTCGGTCCCGCCGAGCCCAGATTGGCGTAGGCGACGATCAGCCCGATCAGGGCCGTGACCCCGTAGGCCAACCCCAGGAAATAGAGGCCATAGACCACGGCCGGCAGGGTGCGGTCTTCGTGCGCCGCGCCGACGGTTGGCGGTATGGTCCCGGACAGGTCGGTCATGGCGGCGCTCCCAGGCCATGTGCGCTGTAGCCGCTGACGACTCGGGCGAACCTGATGGCCTGAAATTAGATGCGCACGACCCGCATCCGACACAAGTGAATCCGCTGTAACCCAGTGCGGCTTTTAAGACCGGTCCAGAACGATCTCTACCCCAGCCGCGGCGGCCCTGGGCGCCAGGGCTTCGGGCTTTTCCACGCGCACCCGCACCTGGGTTACGCGCTCGTCCTCCAGACAGGCCTGGGCCAGGCGTTCGGCGAAGGTCTCGATCAGTTTCAGGTGGCCGGCGTCGGCGATCTGCTGCGCGCGGGTGACCACCAGTTCGTAGTTCAAGGTGTCGGCGATGTGCTCGCAGGACGCCGCGGCGATCTCCAGCTCCACGTCGATCACCAAAGGCTGCTTGCGGCCGTGCTCGTGGGCGTAGATGCCGATTTCGGCCTCGATACGCAGCTCGCGCACGAACACCCGCAGCCGCGCCAGGCGCGGTGCGGACGAGGCGGCGGGAGCCGGAAAGGGCAGGGCTGCGGTCACAGGCTCACCGGAGTCTAAGGGGCAAGGATGTCCGGCGTGCGCCAGCCCAGGTGCTGGCCGCCATCGACGGCGATCATCTGGCCCGTGACGGACCTTGCGTCAATCAGATAGCGCAGGGCCTGGGCGATCTCGTCCGGGGTGGCGCGGCGCTGCAGTGGGATATTGGCGGCCTCGGCGGCGAACTCGGCCGCGCTCTGGTGGATCGAGGGCAGCGTGGGGCCGGGGCCGATGCCGTTGACCCGCACGCGCGGCGCCAGGCCCTGGGCCATCATCCGCGTGGCTTCCCACAGGGCCGCCTTGCTGAGGGCGTAGCTGAAGAACTGCGGCGTCGGGCGCAGCACGCGCTGGTCGAGGATATTGACGATCAGAGAACCGGCCGGCGCCTGGGCGGCGAAGGCCTGGGCCAGGAAGATCGGTGTGCGCAGATTGGTGTTCATGTGCGCCGACCAGGACTCCGCGGTCAGGCTGTCGATGCGGTCGTCCTCGAACAGCGAGGCGTTATTGACCAGCAGGGTCAGCGGCCCCAGAGCGTCCTGCGCCCAGGCGATCAGGTCGGTCGGCGCGTGCGGATCGGCCAGATCGGCCTGCATCAGTACGCTGTGACGACCAAGGCTATCGACCGCATCGGCCAGCGAGCGGGCGTCTTCATCCAAGGCCCGGGCGTGCACGGCGACGTCATAGCCGGCCTCGGCCGCCGCCAGGGCCAGAACCCGGCCGATCCGGCGCGGCGCGCCGGTGATCAGGGCGACGCCGCGTGAGGTGGTCACGGCGCGGTCCGCCTAGATCAATCGCCGCGGCCGAACTCGAGGAAGTTCAAGCCCAATATGACGAGGATGAAAGCGGCGATCATACCGATGGCGAGCATGGCGGGGCCCCTGATCTGAAAAGGATGACTTCTGAAAGCGATGAGTTGGGCTTTAGCGAGACGGGCGGCTGACCGCAAGGCCGAGCTCCTGTAGCCTGGGCCTATGCCCGCCCCACGCTTGTCTTTGCGCAGCCTGCTGCAGCCGCTGATCCGCCCCCTGTTCCACGCCCACGCCCGCCACACCCGCGGCATGACGCTTGGGGTGCGCGGCCTGGTCACCGACGCCGAGGGGCGGGTGCTGCTGATCGAGCACACCTATATGCCCGGCTGGTACATGCCCGGCGGCGGGGTCGAGCATGGCGAGACCACCGAAGAGTCCCTGGCGCGCGAGCTGGTGGAGGAGGCCGGGGTCGAGATCACGGCCCCGCCGCGACTGGTCTCCATCCACGCCAACCAAGGCCGGTTCCGCGGCGACCACGTGCTGCTCTATCGCATCGACCATTGGCGGCCCTGTCCGGCGACCTCGCGCGGCGAGATCAAGGCGCTGGGCTGGTTCGCCCTGGACGCCCTGCCGGAAGAGACCACCGCCTCCACCCTTCGCCGTATCGCCGAGGTGTTGCAGGGAACCGAGGTCGATTTGCGATGGTGAGGCCGCCCTCAAGGCCTTAAAGCGTAAGGCCCCCCTTTTCCCGTGAACGCCGATCACTCATATTGGCCCGGAAGAAGGCCCATTCCCCTCGGGGGCGGGGGCCCCGGTGGAAAGTTCGAGGAGGACGCGATGCGCGAGTACATGAAGTTCTATATCGACGGACAATGGGTTGATCCGGTCACCCCCAAGTCCCTCGACGTGATCAATCCCGCCACCGAGGGCGTCGCCGGCCATATCTCCATGGGTTCGGCCGCGGATGTGGACAAGGCCGCCAAGGCCGCCCGCAAGGCCTTCGCCACCTGGTCTCTGGTCAGCCGCGAAGAGCGCCTGGACCTCTTGCAGCGCATCATCGCTGAATATCAAAAGCGCTACGGCGACCTGGCCCAGGCCATCACCGAGGAAATGGGCGCGCCCGCCTCGCTGTCGCAACGCGCCCAGGCCGCCATCGGCATCGGCCACCTGCAGACCGCCATCGAGGTTCTCAAGACCTACAAGTTCGAGGAAGATCGCGGCCCCACCCGGATCGTCAAGGAACCGATCGGCGTCTGCGGCTTCATCACCCCCTGGAACTGGCCGATCAACCAGATCGTCTGCAAGGTCGCCCCGGCGCTGGCCACCGGCTGCACCATCGTCATCAAACCGTCGGAAGTGGCGCCGTTCTCGGGCTACATCTTCTCCGAGATCCTGCATGCCGCCGGCGTTCCCGCCGGCGTCTACAACATGGTCAACGGCGACGGGCCGATCGTCGGCGCGGCGATCAGTTCGCACCCGGAAATCGACATGGTCTCCTTCACCGGCTCGACCCGCGCCGGCATCGAAGTGGCCAAGGCCGCGGCCCCCACCGTCAAGCGCGTGGCGCAGGAACTGGGCGGCAAGAGCCCGAACATCATCCTGGAAGACGCCGACATGAAGAAGGCGGTCGGCGGCGGCGTCATGCACGTGATGCAGAACTCCGGTCAGTCCTGCAACGCTCCGACCCGCATGCTGGTCCCGTCCAAGAAGATGGACGAGGCCATCGCCATCGCCAAGGCGACGGCGGAAGGCATCACCGTCGGCGATCCGAACGGCAATTCGCAAATGGGTCCGGTGGTGTCCGAGGTCCAGTTCAACAAGATCCAGACCCTGATCCAAAAGGGCATCGACGAGGGCGCCACCCTGGTCACCGGCGGCGTCGGCCGTCCGGAAGGCCTGGACAAGGGCTATTTCGTCAAGCCGACCGTGTTCGCCAACGTCAACAACGAGATGACCATCGCCAAGGAAGAGATCTTTGGCCCGGTGGTGGCGATCCTCGGCTATGAGACGGTGGAAGAGGCGGTTCGGGTCGGCAACGACACCGAGTACGGCCTGGCCGCCTATATCTCGGGCACCGATCAGGCCAAGATCCGGGCGGTGGCTTCGCAGCTGCGCGCGGGTCAGGTCAGCATCAACGGCGCCGGCGGGGACATGATGGCCCCCTTCGGCGGTTACAAGATGTCGGGCAATGGCCGCGAATGGGGCGATCACGCCTTCGCCGAGTTCCTCGAAACCAAGGCGGTACTGGGCTACAGCGTCCAGGCGGCCGAATAGTCAGGGCCAAGGGCCGGCGGAGCGATCCGCCGGCCCTTTCCTTATCTGCTCACCAAAAAAAAGCGACGGGAGGGCCGTGGATGCTCGACGCCCAGTTCAAGGCCATGCTCGACGCCGCTCGCGCCGCGGCGACGCCCTCATTGGAGACCCTGCCGGTCGATGTGGGTCGGGCCATCTACCGCAGCCTGCGCACCGATGGCGAGGTGATCTTCGATGGCCAGGTGCGCGATCTGCAGGTCGCCGGGGGCGCCGGACCGATCGGCGCGCGGCTCTATACGCCTAAGGGAGCGCCGGCGTCGGGGCCGGGCCTGATCTTCTATCACGGCGGCGGTTTTGTGATCGGCGACCTGGAGACCCACGACGGCCTCTGTCGGCGGCTGGCCCAGGCCTCGGGCGTGCGCATCCTGGCGGTGGACTATCGCCTGGCCCCGGAGGCCAAGTTCCCGGCCGCCCATGAGGACGCCGCCTGCGCCGCCAACTGGGTGTTCGAACACGCCGCCGAAATCGGCTTCGACCCCGCCCATGTGGCGGTGGGCGGGGATTCGGCCGGGGGCAACCTGGCCGCTTCCACTGCTATCACCCTGCGCGACCAGGGCCGCTACAAGCTGGTCTTCCAACTGCTGCTCTATCCGGTGGTCCAGTTCACCGGCGAGACCGAGTCCATGCGCAAGCTGGCCGACGGCTATTTCCTGACCAAGAAGGGCATGGACTGGTTCACCGCCTGCCTGTTCGGCGATGGCGATGCGGCTCATCCCCAGGCCAGCGTGCTGTTGCACCCGTCCCTGGCGGGGTTGCCGCCGGCCTTTGTCGCCACCGCCGGCTTCGACCCCTTGAAGGACGAAGGCCGGGCCTATGCCGAGAAATTGAAGGCGGCCGGGGTCGCCGTGGAACACCGCGAATACGCCCACTTCATCCACGGCTTCTACAATATGGCCGGGGTCTCGTCCGCGGTGCCCCCCGTGATCGAGCAGACGGCCGCGATCTTGAAGGCGGGGCTTTCTTAAGCCCCTAGCCCTCCTCATCCTCTACCCGCAACCGCCGACGACGCTCTGCGGCGATGGCCAGCACGAGGGCGCCCAGACCCGCCGACAGCAAGGATCCGGCCACCACGCCCAGGGTCGCCGCGGAGCCTCTGGAGCCGTCACCCGGAAAAGCCAGGGCGGCCAGGAACAGGCTGAGCGTAAAGCCCACGCCGCACAGCACGGCGACGCCATAGAGCTCCATCCAGGTCGCCCCGGTGGGCCGGCGCGCCAGGCCGCTGCGGATGGCGATCCACACCGCGGCCATCACCCCGGCTTGTTTTCCCAGCAACAGGGCGGCGGCGATGCCCAGGGGAACGGGGCCCAGCATGTCGCTCGGGGTGACCCGGGCCAGGGATACGCCGGCGGTGGTCAGGGCGAACAAGGGCAGGATACCGTAGGCCACGTAGGGATGCAGGCTGCGCATGAAGTGCTCCAGCACCGCCTCTTGACCGGGCCGACGCGGGCCGATGGGCACGGTCAGCGCCGCCGCCACGCCGGCCAGCGACGTGTTGACCCCCGATTTGAGGGTGAAAGCCCCCAAGACCAGGAACCCCACCGCGCGTAGCAGGAAGGGCGCATCCTTCCACTCCGACAGCGCCACCAGGCCGATCAGGGTCACCCCGGCGCCGGCCAGGGGCCAGGTATGGATCTGGCTGGTGAACAGGGCCGCGATCAGGGCCACGGCTCCCAGGTCGTCGGCGATAGCCATGGCCAGCAGAAAGATGCGCAAGGATTGCGGCAGGCCCTTGCCCACCAAGGCCAGGGCGGCGAGGGCGAAGGCGATGTCGGTGGCGGTGGGGATCGGCCAACCGTGAGGCGCGCCGCCGGGACCCAGGTTGAAGGCCAGATAGAACAGGGACGGGACCAGCATTCCGCCCGCCGCCGCGGCCACCGGCAGGGCCAGTTTGCGCGGGCTGGAAAGCTCGCCCTTCAGCACCTCCTGCTTGATCTCCAGGCCGACGACGAAAAAGAACACGGCCATCAAGCCGTCCTTGATCCAGGCCTGGATGGTCAGGGTCTCGGAAAAGCCGCCAAGCTGGATGGTGAAATCGGCGTCGATGAGGTTGAAATAGGCATGCGCCCAGGGCGAATTGGCCAGGACGAAGCCAACCACCGCAGCCAGGGCCAAGGCCGCGCCGCCACCGGCCTCGGTCTTCAGAAATTCCAGGGTCGGACGCAGGGCCAAGGGGACTCGCTTGAGGTCCAGATCGCCTCCAGCGGTTAGCATGGGTCGGCCCCAGGACAAACGCCTTCCGGTCGGTGCTTGCCAAGGCGCGTGCGACGCCTCATCAGGCGCTTATGCCCATCTCCAGCGCCTACCGTCCCGATCCCCAGTTCATGCGCCTGGGCGAGGAATTCGCAGACCCGGTCGAGCCGGCGGATTTCCCCCGCGCCGACCTGCGTTTTCGCAATGACCGGGCGGCGGCCACTATCGGCCTTGGCGAATTGACCGACGCAGAATGGCTGGCCCATTTTGCGCGCTTCGAGCCACTGCTGGACAACCAGCCCCAGCCGCTCGCCATGCGCTATCACGGCCACCAGTTCCGTTCCTACAATCCCGACCTGGGCGACGGGCGTGGGTTCCTGTTCGCCCAACTACGGGAGGCGCGATCCGGGCGGCTGTTGGACCTGGCCGCCAAGGGCTCAGGCCGCACGCCTTGGTCGCGTGGCGGCGACGGACGGCTGACCTTGAAGGGCGGGGTGCGCGAGGTGCTGGCGGCCGAGATGCTGCAGGCTCTAGGCGTGCCCACCAGCAGGGCCCTTTCGCTGATCGAGACCGGCGAGGATCTGCAGCGCGGCGACGAGCCCAGCCCCACGCGCTCGGCGGTGCTGACCCGGCTGTCGTACAGCCACGTGCGGTTCGGGACCTTCCAGCGCCACGCCTTCGAGGACCGGGCTGACAACATCCAGCGCCTGGTCGATCATTCAGCCCAGGCCTACTACCCAGAGCTGCTGGCCGTGGAGGGCGGCGCCCGCGCCGTCGGGCTGCTGCGGGCGGCGATCGCTTCATCCGCCCATCTTGTGGCGCGCTGGATGGCCGCCGGGTTCGTGCATGGGGTGCTGAACACCGACAATCTCAATATCACCGGCGAGAGCTTCGACTACGGCCCCTTTCGGTTCCTCCCACGCAACGACCCCAATTTCGTCGCCGCCTATTTCGACCAGACCGGGCTCTACAGTTTCGGCCGCCAGCCCGAGGCGGTGTTCTGGAACCTGCAGCAGCTGGCCGCCTGCCTGTCTCTGGTCGCTGAGCGCCAGGCGCTAGTCGAGGCGCTGCAGGGCTTTTCCGCCGCCTACCGCCGGCAATTGGCCGAGGCCATGCTGAACCGCCTGGGGCTCAAGAGCCGCTCGGCGGAGGAGGATGTGGACCTGGTCAACACCGCTTTTCGCGCCCTGGCCTCGGGCGGCGAGGCGCTGCGTTGGGAGCCGTTCTTTTTCGATTGGTTCGGCGGGCAGGTTTCAGAAAGCCGCGCGCTGGCCGGTCCGCGCGCGGCTCTCTATGCCGACGAGGCCTTTACGGAGTTTCGCCGCCAGCTGGCGGGGTTCGAGGCCGAACGGCCGGAACGTCTCGCCCAGGCCTATTTTGGCCGCCCCGATCCGGAAGAGCTGCTTTACGACGCGATCGAAGCCCTGTGGGCGCCGATCGCGGATCACGACGACTGGACTGCGTTCGAGGCCAAGATCGAGGCGATCCGCGTCGCGGGCTCGGCCTGGGCCTTAGCTTAGCGAGCGCCGTGCTTGCGCACGCGGCAATGGTCCTGCGCGCGGGTCTTGCACACCGGATAGTCGGTAGAGGCCTGAGCTGCTTCTGCTGCGCTGGCCGGGGCGGCGGCCTGGGCGCCCGATTGGGCGCTGGTGTCGGCGGCCGCAGCGTTAGCGTTGGGCGCGGTGGTCGCGCCAGTCGTGGTGTCGCCGGGCGCGGGGGCGGTTGTTCCCATCGAACCCTGGCTCATCGAGCCCTGACCCATCGAACCCTGACCCATCGAACCTTGGCTTGAAGTATCAGGCGCGGTGGAAGGGGCCGGATTGACTGGACCAGAGGCGGCCGGCGCCTGGCCGATTGGCTGTGTCTGAGCGGCGGGATCGCTCGCCGTCGACTGGGCCATGGCCGCGCCGGCGATGGTCGCCAGCATCGCGGCCGAAACCAAGAGAGATCGCATGGTCGTCTTCCTTCTTTTTCAGCGAGGACGACGAGACGGCGCATCCGCCGCGTGACTTCGCCGGACCTGAAGGCGAAACACCTTACGCGGCCTATGGTTCAACGGCGATGCCAGTTCGATCTTCAGTTCGGGGCGCAGGTGCGCTAACCAGCCTGCTCGCACCGTTCGTCACCCGGGTTCGTCTTGTCCATCACGCCTGTCTCCCTGTCGGCCTACGACACCGATTTCGCCGCGTTCGCCGACGCCATCGGCGCCTCGTTCGAGCGCTACGGTTTCGCCGTGGTGGCCGATTGCGACATCCCCGGCGAGACCATCGGCAGGGCCCTGGTCGATACGCGCGCCTTCTTCGCCCTGCCCGAGGCGGTCAAGCGGGCCTATGTGGTGCCGGGCGGATCGGGCCAGCGGGGCTATACTCCCTTCGGCGTCGAGACGGCCAAGGGCGCTGACCACTACGACCTGAAAGAATTCTGGCACGTGGGGCGCGAGCTTCCTAAGGGCCATCCCTATGGCGCGCTGTTCGGGGAAAACCTCTGGCCCGCCGAGGTCCCCGATTTCCGCCGCGACCTCACCGCGCTCTACGACGCCCTGGAAGCGCTCGGCCAGCGTCTGTTGCGCGCCATCGCCCGCTACCTGAAGCTGGACGACGATTTCTTCGCCGCCACGGTCAAGGACGGCGACAGCATCCTGCGCCTGCTGCACTACCCGCCTGTGCCGGCGCAGGCCGGCGGCGTTCGCGCCGGAGCGCATGAGGACATCAACACCATCACCCTGCTTCTCGGCGCGGAAGAGGCTGGGCTGGAGGTCTTAGACCGCGACGGCCGCTGGCTGGCGATCAATCCCCCGGCCGGCTCGCTGGTGGTCAATATCGGTGACATGCTGCAGCGCCTGACCAATGGCGTCCTGCCGTCGACCTCGCACCGGGTGGTCAATCCGGCGCCAGAGCGGCGGGGCTATTCCCGCTATTCCACGCCTTTCTTCCTGCACTTCGCGCCGGACTATCTGATCCGGACCCTGTCGTCGTGCATCACGCCGGATCGCCCCGACCGCTACCCTACGCCGATCACCGCCCGCGATTTTCTGCTGCAGCGCCTGCGCGAGATCAAACTGAGCTAGGCCAACCCGTCCCGGCCGGGCTAGGAAGGCGGCGAACAGTTTTGAGGAGATCGGCGTTGAGCGAGTGGGTGTTGGGGGTGATCGGCGGTTCGGGCCTCTATGATATCGAGGGCCTGCAGGATCCCCGCTGGATCAGCCAGGACACGCCCTGGGGCGACCCGTCCGACCAGATCCTCACCGGGACCCTCGGCGCATTGAAACTGGCTTTCCTGCCCCGCCACGGCCGCGGCCACCTCCTGCCGCCCTCCGGCGTCAACGCTCGCGCTAATATCGCCGCCTTGAAGCAGATCGGTTGCACCGACCTCATCTCCCTTTCCGCGGTCGGATCCCTGCGCGAGGCGATCGATCCGGGGACATTCGTCATCGTCGATCAGTTCATCGACCGCACCTTCGCCCGCGAAAAGAGCTTCTTTGGTCCGGGCCTCGTGGCCCACGTCTCCATGGCTCACCCGGTCTGCGCCCGCCTGTCGGGCCTGGCGGCCGAGGCGGCGCGCGAGGCCGGCGCCAAGGTGGTCGAGGGCGGGACCTATCTGGCCATGGAAGGCCCGCAGTTCTCCACCCGCGCCGAAAGCGAGCTCTACCGCGCCTGGGGCTGCCATGTGATCGGCATGACCAACATGCCCGAGGCCAAGCTGGCCCGCGAGGCCGAGCTGCCCTACGCCTCGGTGGCCATGGTCACCGACTATGACTGCTGGCACGAAGACATCGCCCATGTGGAAGTGGCGCAGATTGTCGCCTGCCTCATGGACAATGCGGCCAAGGCGCGCGATCTGGTGGCCAGGCTGGCGGCCAGGCTGCAAGGTCGCCGCGAACCCTCGCCGATCGACACCGGCCTGACCGACGCCATCATCACCGCGCCGGCGGCGCGCGATCCGGCTATGGTCGAAAAGCTGAAACTGATCGCCGGCCGGGCGCTCTGACCCGAACCGGCCTGCTGTTTTGAACCTGGCCTGATGTTTTGAACTTGGAAGAGAGACGCGCGGATGAACCTGGCGGACGCCATACGAACCATTCCGGACTATCCCAAGCCCGGCATCATGTTCCGCGATATCACCACCCTTCTGGGCGACGCCCGCGCCTTTCGCCGGACCGTGGACGAACTGGTGCAGCCGATCGCCGGCCGCAAGATCGACAAGGTCGCCGGCATCGAGGCCCGCGGCTTCATCCTCGGCGGGGCTGTGGCCCACCAGCTGTCGGCCGGCTTCATTCCCCTGCGCAAGAAGGGCAAGCTGCCGCACAAGACCATCGGTGTGGAATACGCCCTGGAATACGGGATCGACACCATCGAGATGCACCTGGATGCGCTGGTCGCAGGCGAAAAGGTGTTACTGGTCGATGACCTGATCGCCACCGGCGGCACGGCCATCGCCGCGGTTCAGCTGCTGCGCCAGGCCGGGGCCGAAGTGGTCGCCGCCGCCTTCGTCATCGACCTGCCCGACCTCGGCGGCGCCGCCAGGCTGCGAGACCTGGGCGTGCCGGTCTCGACGCTGATCGCGTTCGGCGGGCACTGACGCCTGATGATTGCTCGCGCGTTCCTTGCCGCCACCGCCCTGTTCCTGCTGGCTGGCGCCGCGCACGCACCGCCCCTGCCGCCCTATGACCATGTGTTCGTCATCATGGAGGAGAACAAGGACTACGAGCTGATCCTGGATCCGGCCAAGGCGCCGCATATCGCGGGCCTGGCCAAGACCTATGGAACGGCGACCCAGTTCTTTGGCGAGGTGCATCCCAGTGAGGCCAACTATGTGGCCCTGCTCGGTGGCGACACCTTTGGCATCCATGACGACGACGCCTTCTATTGCCGCCCCGGACAGGTCGATCCGCAGTGCCTGGGATCGCGCCAGCCTGGTTATGTCGATCATACGGTTCACGCCCCGCACCTGGGCGACCAATTGCAGGCCCAGGGATTGAGCTGGAAGGGCTATTACGAGAACCTGCCCGCGCCGGGCTCACTGGCGGTCAACGCCGGCGATCCGCAGCATCCGGGCGACGGGCCGGGCTACGCTCTCTACGCCGCCAAGCATTCCGGCTTTCTGAATTTCGCCTCAGCGCAGAAGGACCCGGAACGCGCCCAGCACATCGTCGGCTTCGATCAGCTGGACGCCGATCTGAAGTCAGGCCTGCTGCCCAGTTTCGCCCTGATCGTGCCCAATCAGTGCAACGAGATGCACGGCCTGTGGGGCGCGGGTGCGCCGGCCGGTTGCGACATGCGCGACCTGGCCGCTCTGATCCGCCGCGGCGACGACTATACCGGGGCGTTGGTGAAGACGATCCAGGAAACGGCGGCCTGGCGCTCACATCAGAACGTGGCCATCGTCATCACCTTCGACGAGGGGCTCAAGGGCACGACCGAGGGCTGCTGTGGAATTACCCCGGGCGCGCCGTCCAACTATGGCGGCGGCCATATCCCGACCATCGTCATCACCAATCACGGCCCGCGCGGGGTGCGGGACGACACGCCCTACAGCCACTATTCGCTGCTGTTGACCTTGGAGCAGGTGTTTGGGATCACAACCCCGCTAGGCCATGCCGCCGATGCGACTAGGGGCGTGGTTCCCATGACCAGGCTGTTCGCCACCGACCGCGCTCAGCCGGCCGGCTGAGCGGGTGGAGCGACCTTGGTTTTGGGCTTGGTCCTGGGCTGCGGCGGTGCGGCGCCAAAGGCTCGGATCAAGGCCGCCAAGTCCGGCTCGTGCACCGCCTTGGCCGCCTCTTCAGGGGTGAACCATTGAGGCGTGCGCTGGTCCTGCTCGGGCCAGCGCTTGAGCTGGCGGACGACCTCCAGCGGATAGACCTTGACCGTGCAGACCAGGGCCCCGCCGGTCTTCAGTCGTTTGAGATAGTCGTAGGACCCGATGGGAGTCTTGCGGATCTTGCCGGTGACACCGGCTTCTTCCATGGCCTCGCGCCCGGCTGCGGCGTGGGGCTTCTTGCGCGCCATGGGCCAGCCCTTGGGCAGGACCCACCGGCCCGTCTCGCGCGAGGTGACCATCAGGATCTGCACCAGGCCATCGGTCCAGCGATAGGGAAGGGCCGCGTATTGCACGCCGCGGCCGACGTGCTTTTTGGAGCCTTGTTTGGGAGTGCGGGCCGCCATTTCAGCTCCAGAACTTGGAGAGGAAATAGAACAGGGCGGCCACGAGGCCCGCCATGGGCATGGTCACCACCCAGGCTATGACGATGTCCTTGGCCACGCCCCAACGCACCGCCGATACGCGCCGCGCGGCGCCCACACCGACTATGGCCCCGGTGATGGTGTGGGTGGTGGAGACCGGTACGCCCAGATAGGTGGCCATGAACAGGGTGATGGCCCCGCCGGTCTCGGCGCAGAAGCCCTGCATCGGCGTCAGTCGGGTGATCTTGGAGCCCATGGTGTGGACGATGCGCCAGCCGCCGACCAAAGTCCCCAGCGCCATGGCTGACTGGCAGGATAGCACCACCCACAGAGGGACGTGAAAGCCCCCGTGCAGGCGGCCGTGGGCATAGAGCAGCACCGCAATCACCCCCATGGTCTTTTGGGCGTCGTTGCCGCCGTGGCCGAGGGAATAGAGCGAGGCCGAGACGAACTGCAGGCTGCGAAAGGTGCGGTCCACCCCCGAGGGCGTCGCCTTGACGAAGGCCCAGGACACCATCAGCACCAGCAGCAAGGCCAGCATGAACCCGACCAAGGGCGACAGGACAATGGCGACCACCGTCTTGATCACCCCGGCCCAGACCACAGCGTTCAAACCCACCTTGGCCAGGCCCGCGCCCAGCAGGCCGCCCACCAGGGCGTGGGAGCTCGACGAGGGCAGGCCCCAGAACCAGGTGGCCAGGTTCCAGGTGATCGCACCCATCAGAGCGCCGAAGATCAGCCGGTCGTCGATGATATGGGTGCTGACGATGCCGGTGCCGATCGTATTGGCCACGTGTAGGCCGAACACCAGAAAAGCGATGAAGTTGAAAAAGGCCGCCCAGATCACCGCATAGCGCGGCGCCAGCACCCGGGTGGAGACGATGGTGGCGATGGAATTGGCCGCATCGTGCAGGCCGTTCAACAGGTCGAACGTCAGGGCGATGGCGATCAATACGATCAGCAACGGTGTCGAGCCGGCGAAGGTCACGTTTCGGATTCCCGCCGGATCACAGATGTTCGATCAGGATGCCGCTGATGCGGTTGGCCACGTCCTGCAGCCGGTCGACCACCTTTTCCAGGTGATCATAGATCTCGGCGCCGACAATATATCCCATGGGATTGCCGTCGCGGTGGGCGCGATAGAGGGCCTTCATCCCCTGGTCATAGAGGTCGTCGGACTGTTCCTCGACCCGGGTGATCTCCTCGGCCAGGCCGTTCAGTCGGGCGGCGTTCTGTTGCATGGCCGAGAGCAGGCCGACTGCCTCGGCGGTGAGTTGTGAGGCCGTGATGATCGTTTCACCCATCTCGCGCATGGCCGGGTCGAAGCTTTCCACCTCGAACTGCACGATGGCCTTGGCCGTCTTTTGCATCTGGTCGATGGCGTCGTCCATCAGGCTGATCAGGTCCTGGATGTCGCCTCGGTCGAATGGGGTGATGAAGGTGCGGCGCACGGCCAGCATCACCTCGCGGGTGATGTCGTCGGCGTCGTTCTCGTGGGTGGCGATCCGCGCGCGGCAGTCCTCAATGGAGGCGCGGGACTCCAGCAAGTCGGAAAGAGCGGTGGCGCCCAGGACGATGGTGGCGGCATGGCGATTGAACAGGTCGAAGAACCGCGCCTCGCGCGGCATCAGCGCCTGAAACCATTTCATCATTTTGGCGGCCCCGAATCCCAGCATTTCCCCCCGCCCTGGGGCGGTCGGGCAGGTATACCGTGTACGGAGGATGCCGCATCTGTTTTTCGTCGGGGGTC
Source organism: Caulobacteraceae bacterium (assembly GCA_036494815.1). Classification (GTDB taxonomy): domain Bacteria; phylum Pseudomonadota; class Alphaproteobacteria; order Caulobacterales; family Caulobacteraceae; genus Poindextera. Next base: position 62,536 of record DASXNV010000030.1, on the reverse strand, counting down.
AAGTCTCGCCAGGACCCTGGCGCCACCAGCGGCCTCGCGCCAGGGTTCAGAGGGTGGCCGTCCGTTCCTGGGTTGGGTGTTTCCGATATTCGGATGGCGAAAGCCGCTTCCAGAATAGTCTGGAAGGAGGTGTCCGCCTTGGCCAGCTTGAACTGCAGGGCCGTGGGGCTCATGCCCATGGCCTTGGCGACGATTTCCCGAGTGCATTCCCCGTTCGGCAACAGCTCGACGATCTTCTGCTTGACCGCGCTGCTGACGTCGCTCTTGTCCGGCCGGGCGAGATATTGTCGTTCTGTCGCAGTAAGACTAGCTCACGGCCGGCGAAACGGCGGTCGGCCGGATCATCAAAACGGAGCGTCGCCGCAGATCGGCGACGTCCCGTCGCCCTTCGATGGGCCGGCGTCCCATGGCCTGAAATGCAACGCGTTCCACGCCAAAGCCGGCTTCCCAGCGATCCGGACCGGCGCTGGGAAGCCGCTTTTGGCAAGCTTACTCATTGAAAATATGGCGTCCCCGGCGTGACTCGAACACGCGACCCCAGGTTTCATCCCACTTCGACTTTCGCCGCCGCCTTCCGGCGTTCGTGGTCTGGACTATCCCTTCACCATAACCCTTTGCGGGGTCTTAGGCGCCGCCCGTCTAGTCTCTACACCTTCCCGTTTCCGGGCTTGGCTCGGGATTGGCATGGCGCGAAGGCCGAAGCTTTCCCCGACTTTGAGCGGATTCATCGAGGCGTTTCCGATCTCGATGCCCAATTGGCTAGGAAACCTGTGCTCTATCCGGCTGAGCTACGGAGACCCGAACTCTCCTTAGCCTAGGGCGGGGGCAGATTCCAGATCGACGCTGTTGGAAAGCGACAATCGGGCCGGCGCTGGACAAGGGAGGCGCCACGACTGCTCGCAGCACTCCATCTTATTGAGTGCCAATGTTCATGGTCCCGGCGATCAAACGAAATTGTATTCGCCGATGGCTTGGCGCCAGAATTCTGACTTCTCTACCTGCGACATTCAGTCATCCGCCGGCGAATCGGACAATATTAACCTTTCGATCTGATCGTTGACTTCGAGCCTTGTCTTTCTGTCCCCGACCCTCAGGGTCGGCCAGGCGTCCAGGGTTCGTTGGTGACTTGGACAGGGTGATCCATCGAAGGAAGGTGCGTCATGGTGAGTCGCGATTTCTTGCTGCAGGTGAAGGGTTATGGATTGACCACCGCGGAGATCCACTACCGATTGCCTGACCATCCGGCGCTGCTGCAGACCTTTGTGTGGCAGGAATACGATCTGGCCCCGGCGTTCCCGACCTTGCGCGGATTTCTGGATTTCTGGCAGCGCGAGCTTGAGGGGGCGCTCTGTTCGGTGTGCGTGGCTCACGAACGGTTGATCAAGCCGTCGGAGTGGCGAGCGGTGAACGGGATCTTCCAGATCCACTGACGGCCGCGACGGGTTCAGCTCTGTCCAGATCCGCCGCCTATTTCGTCCACTGGGCCAACCAGTCGGCCAGGGCCTGCGGTGTCATGTGGCGGGCGTCGGCCAGGGCGGCCACATGGCCGCCGTCGAGCAGGGTGTCGGTGCGAGGATCGACGATCAAGAGGGCCGGCACGCCCTCCAGGCGCTGGGTGATGCCGTAGTGGGCGGGGATCTGAAGGTTCTTGTCGAACCGCCCTACATCCACCGAGACCACGTCATAGTGCGCGTCCACAAAGGCCCTCATCTCCGGCAGGTCCATGGTGCTGGCCAGGATGCGGCAATCGCCGCACCAATTGCCGCCCAGATCGATCAGCAGCAACTTGCCGTGCGCCTTGGCCTTGGCCTTGGCCGCGGCCACGGCCGCATTGGCGTCGACCTTTTCGTCATAGGGATAGGGCAGGGGCAGCTTCAGCTGGGCGTAGCTTTGGATGCTGACCGTGGGCGGCGTGGCGGAGAACGCGGCGCTGGCCGTCATGCCGATGGCCAGGGCGGTGACAGCGACGGCGAGACGGTGAGGCATCGTTGATCTCCAGGCGGTCGGGAACGCGTAGATAAGCGTCAGCCGATGCCGCCGAAAGGGGGGCTTGTCAAATCCATAAGTGTACGCTTATGTAACGTCCATGCTGTCGCCCGATATCTTCAAGGCCCTGGCCGATCCCACCCGCCGCGCGGTGTTCGAGCGGCTGGCCGATGGCGAGATGAGCGTCACCGAACTCAAGGCGGGGTTCGCCATCTCCCAACCGGCCATCTCTCAGCATCTGGCGGCCCTGCGCGGCGCCGGTCTGGTGACCGAGCGGCGGGAAGGGCGGTTCGCCTATTACCGCGTCGATCCGGCGGGGCTGGGTCCCCTGGTGGACTGGATCGACCGCTATCGCAGCTTCTGGCCGGAACGCATCGGCAGGCTCAAGACCCTGCTCAAGGAGATGGATCCATGACGATCGCTGAACCGCGGCAAGGCGCCGCAGACGCCCAGGCGCTGGACTTCGAATTCGAGCTGAATGCAACGCTGGACAAGGTCTGGCGCGCCTTGACCGAGCCGCAACTGGTCGCCGCGTGGCTGGCGCCGGACGCAATCGGCGCCGACTTGGGCGGGCCCGTCGATTGCCGGGTGTTGGAGGCCGAGCCCGAGCGGTTCATCCGCTACGCCTGGCGCGGCGACGGCGAGGCGGGTCCCCTGGAAACCGAGGTGCTGTTCGAACTGGCCCAGACCGGGGCCAAAGTACGGTTGCGCCTGACCCACAGCGGATTCCTGCCGGCCGCGGTCGCAGCCGCCTCCCCCCGCGTGGTCAGCCTGGCCGCCCATCGTGCACGGCGTCGCCCGATGGCCGGCCTGGCCGGCCTGGGAGGCCTGAAATGGGCGGCCTGAACATGAACCTGGTGCCGATGGTGGTGGAGGAATCCAGCCGCGGCGAGCGGGCCTTCGACATCTTTTCACGTCTGCTGCGCGAGCGGATCGTGTTCCTGAACGGACCGGTGGAGGACGGCGTAGCTTCGCTGATCTGCGCCCAGTTGCTGTTTCTGGAATCGGAGAACCCCAAGAAGGAGATCGCCCTCTATATCAATTCGCCCGGTGGCTCGGTGACCGCCGGCTTGGCGATCTACGACACCTTGCAATATATCAAGAGCCCGGTGGCGACGGTGTGCATGGGTTTCGCCGCCTCAATGGGCTCGTTCCTGCTGATGGCCGGCGCGCCGGGGCGGCGGGTGGCCCTGCCCAACGCCAGCATCATGGTTCACCAGCCGTCCGGCGGCTTCCAGGGCCAGGCCTCGGATATCGCCCGCCATGCGGAAAACGTGCTGCAAACCAAGAGGCGATTGATCGCGCTTTACGCCCAGCACTGCGGGCGCACAACCGAGGAGGTCGAGCGCGCCCTCGACCGGGATAATTTCATGAGCGCCGAAGAGGCCAAGGCCTGGGGCCTGGTCGATCACGTCTATGCCACGCGTGAGGCTGCGGAAGACGAGCGCCCCTAAGCCGCCTCGAACAGCGCCGCCACGCCCTGGCCGCCGCCGACGCACATGGTCTCCAGGCCGTAACGCCCGCCGCGCCGCTTCAGCTCGTGCAGCAGGCCGGCAAGGATGCGTCCGCCTGTGGCGGCGATGGGGTGGCCCAGCGAGATGCCCGAGCCGTTGACGTTCAGCTTGTCGCGATCGTCCCAGTTCCAGCCCTTGAGCACCCCCAGCACCTGGGCGGCGAAGGCTTCGTTCAGCTCGACCAGGTCGATGTCGTTCCAGGAATGACCGGTGCGGGCGAACAGGCGCTCCACCGCCGGCACTGGGCCGATGCCCATCAAGCCCGGATGGCAGCCGGCGGCGGCCCAGCCGACCATGAAGCCCATGGGATCCAGATTAAGCTCGGCCAGCTTGTCTTCGGCCACCACAAGGCATGCGGCGGCGGCGTCGTTCTGCTGGCTGGCGTTGCCGGCGGTGACGACGCCGCCCTTGATGATCGGCTTCAGCGCCGCCATGGAGGCCACGGTCGCATCGGCGCGCACGCCCTCGTCCTTGGCGACCACGATGGGATCGCCCTTGCGCTGCTTCACCGACACCGGAACCAGCTCGTCGTCGAACCTGCCGGCCGCCCAGGCCGCAGCCGCGCGCCGGTGGCTTTCGGCGGCGTAGGCGTCGGAGTCCTCGCGGGTGATCTGATATTCGCGGGCGACGTTCTCCGCCGTCTCGATCATGCCCGAGATGAAGCCAAACCGCTCCACCGGCTGGGACCGCTCCCGGCCGCGCTCCAGGCGGTCGTACAGGGTCACCGACCCCGAACGCGCGCCGCCGCGCATGGAGGTGGTGTAGTATTCCACATTGCTCATGCTCTCGACACCACCGGCGATGACCACGTCGGCTGCGCCGGTCTGGACCATCATGGCCGCGGTGGCGATGGCCTGCAGGCCGCCCCCGCAGCGCCGGTCGAGCTGCAGGCCCGGCACCTCGATCGGCAGGTCCGCCGCCAGGGCCGCCCAGCGGCCGATGCAGGGCGCTTCGCCATTGGCGTAGCTCTGGGCGAAGACCACGTCGTCGATACGGGCCGGATCCACGCCGCTTCGCTCCACCAGGGCCTTGACCACCGTGGAGGCCAGGTCGATGGCCGAAACATTGGTGAGGGCGCCCAGGAACTTGCCGACCGGCGTGCGCAGGGGGGTGACGATGGCGGCGCGTCTCATGGTGCGGACCTTTGGGCTTGGGCAGGATATGAGCGAACTGGATATAGGAGCGATCTGGCCAGGGAAACCCACGTGCTGTGCATCGGCCACGTCTCGCGATAGTCATCGGACGAGTTGACGCCATGAGGTGAGCGCGGATGCAGGCGGGACATTCGAACTGGGCGGGTTGGGTCGTCCGCGCCTGTTGTCTGACCCTGGCGCTTCTCGCACTGGCCGCCTGCGGCGAGGGCCGCCAGCTGGATCGACTGTCCGCCGGCGAACGCGGCCGGGTGGTGGAGGTGCGCTCCGGCGATGTGGCGGTGCTGGATAGTGGCCTGGTTGTGCGGATGGTGGGCTTGGCGGCCCCGCGGCTCGAAGAGCCCGGCGGCGATCGGGCGCGGGCTGAGCTGCAAAACCTGATCGGCGGACAGCCCGTGGCTCTGTTCTACGGCGGCGCGCGGCGAGACGCCTATGGTCGCGCCCTGGCCCAGGTTCGCCGCACCAAGGACCAGCGCTGGATCCAGGGCGAGATGCTGCGGACCGGTTGGGCGCGAGTCTGGACTTTCCCTGACAACAGGGCCCTGGCGGCGACCATGCTGGGCGACGAGGCGCGGGCGCGCTCGGCCGGCCGCGGACTCTGGGCCATGCCGGCCTATAGGGTGCTGCTACCGGGCGAAGTGGCGCGGGACGCCCATGGTTTTCAGATCGTGGAGGGCCGCGTCGCCTCGGTTAGCGAGGGCCGTTCAGGCACCTATCTGGACTTCACACCGGATTCGCGAGGCTTTGCGGTGGTGATCCCGCCGCACGATCTGACCGCCCTAACGGCGGCCGGGATATCCCCTACGCTGCTGGCCGGGCGCCTCATTCGGGTGCGCGGCGTGATCAACTGGGGCGGCGTGATGACGGTGGATCACCCCGAACAGATCGAGCAGCTGCGCGAGCCGTAGGCCTCATGCCCTCCCCCGCGACGAGCGCGAGGGAGGCGCGAGGGGGCGTCAGGCCGCTTTTTGCAGCGACTTGTTGAGGATGCCGATGGCGGCGTCGCGGTCGATCTGCTCGATGGCGGCGACTTCGCGGGCCATGCGGTCCAGGGCCGATTCATAGAGCTGGCGCTCGGAATAGGACTGTTCCGGCTGGTTGTCGGCGCGGTGCAGATCGCGGACCACCTCAGCGATCGAGATCAGATCGCCGGAATTGATCTTGGCTTCGTATTCCTGGGCGCGGCGGCTCCACATGGTGCGCTTGACGCGAGCGCGGCCCTTCAGAGTCGTCAGCGCCTGGGTGACCACGGTGCCGCCGGCCAGGGCGCGCAGGCCCGCGGTCTTGGCTTTGCGCGTCGGTACGCGCAGGGTCATTTTTTCATGATCAAAGGTGATGACGTAAACTTCGAGCGATAGACCCGCGACCTCCTGGGTTTCGACCCCAGCGATCGAACCGACGCCGTGCGCCGGGTAGACCACGTGATCACCAACCGTGAATTCGAGATCAATCTTGCTCATTTAAGGTCCTCTCAGGTCTTCGCCGCTAAGAGGCAAGGGGTGCGTCGAGGCCTCGCAACGGGCGACAAAACACCGATCCGCGGAAAGGGCGGTTCGATGCTAACCCGGCTTGCGAATATTCCCCTAAGGCACCCTTCGCCTTTGGACAGGCGCGCGTCGGTCAGGACGGCTTGTCAACAACAACGACCCCGCGAAGGCTTCCTGCATTCACGTGTCGAAGGCCACGATATCACAAAAATGAGACCTATGAAAGGGTTGCGCCAAACGGGCGCACGAAATCGCGTTGCGCGGGTGAAACACGCCCATTTCAGAAGTTGTGGCCGATCAGGGCTTTAGGTCGTCCCAGCCTGCAAGCGCCTTGCGCCTCTTGGGGCCTGTTGGGCCTTACGAGCCCTTGCCGGGCTTGTCGCTGAAATATTTCTCGAGCTTGCCGGTTTCGCGTTCCCAATCGGCCGCGTCAGCCGGCGGTTCGCCCTTGATGGTGATGTTCGGCCAGACCTTGGCGTAGTCGGCGTTCAGCTTCAGCCACTTGCCGTCGGCGTCGTCCTCGGTGTCCGGCTTGATGGCGTCAACCGGGCATTCGGGTTCGCACACCCCGCAGTCGATGCACTCGTCGGGGCTGATCACCAGGAAGTTCTCGCCCTCATAGAAGCAGTCGACCGGGCAGACCTCCACGCAGTCCATGAACTTACATTTGATGCAGGCGTCAGTGACAATGTAGGTCATCGATAACTCATATGGGGGAGCGTAGGCGCCGGCGCCTTTTTGCGGGCCGCAGCCTCGATGTCAATGCGGGTCTTCTGGGCCTATTGCGAGGGATTCTGCAAGGCCGAATATAGCGTGGCCGCTTCGCTGGGCGGACCGCGACGTTCGCCGAGGGCTTCGACGCGCACCGCGAACAGGCGACCACCCACTGCGAAGACCAGGCCATCGCCCGGCTTGACCGCCCGGCTGGGCTTGTCGAGCCGGGTTTCGACTCCGCCTCGGCTCAGGCGGATACGGCCAGCCTCGACCATGTGGGCGGCCAGGGTCCGGGTCTTGAAGAACCGCGCCCGCCATAACCAGACATCGATGCGGCAGCTCTCCTCGCCGCTCATGCGCCGCCTGGGGCGGCCCGTCTGGTGCGGGCTCTGCGGCGACGAGGGCGGCGCGCTGGTGTGGGCGGCGGCGTCAGGGCGGCCAGGGCGGCGAACGGAGAGGCGGCCGGCGCGACCGGGGCCGGCGCCGACTTTTCGCGGCGGCGACGCCAGATCACGGCCTCTCCAGGCCTGGCCTTGTGGACCGGTGCGAAGTCTAAGGCGCGCAGGATGAGTTCAGCCTCCTGCGGCGTCCAGCCGAGGCTGGCATAGGCCTCCGGCGCGATCTGGGCGCCGCCATCGGCTTGCGGCGCGGCGCGGATCAGCACGTCCAGGCGCTCCAACGCTTCCACGGGAACGGCCAGGCCGGCGACAGCTCTGAGGCCGCGATAGGCCAGGGCGACCGGCGCCGGCATGAGATCGGGCAGGGGCGATAAACCCTCGGGCGGCGGGCGCCAGTCGGACGCCGCGAGAGTCGCGAAGGCCAGGCGCACCGCCAGGGCCTCCGGCCGCAACAGCGACGGCAGGAACAGGCTGAAGGCGCCGAAGCGAACGCCCAGGCTCTTCAGCGCCCGCCGCTCGTCCTGGCTCAGCGCCCGCGCCTCCGCCTGCACAGGTTTACGGTCCAGCATCCCGGCGCCTTCGACCAACCGATAGGCGATGCCGCGGGCCAGGCCCTTGACCCGCCCCTCCGCCACCGCCGTCTTCAGCTTGCGCAGGGCGGAGAATTGGCGGCTCGCCTCGGCGGCGACAAAGGCCTCCAGCCGCCGCGCGGCGCGCTCCCGCGTGGGCGCGGGCCCCAGTTGGCCCAACAGCCGAACCCGCGGCGAGAACGGCCCGCCGCCGGTCAGTTGCCCCGCCGCTTCGCCGCGCCACAGGACCACGCCGGTGGGCAAGAGCTTGAAGCCGTCATCCGGCTCGGCGGCCAACTGGCCCAGGCGCCGGGCGATTTCCGGCCCGACGGCGCGCTCGGCGGCGGCGCGCAGGGCCTTGTCCTCCAGGGCGGACGCGCCGCGCGCGGCCTCGAAACTGACCCCTTCCAGCTTACCAACGAAATGACCCTCGACGGTCACGGCCCCATCGGCCCCCACCCCGGCCAGCAGGGAATCGCCGCGCAGGTTCAGGCCGCGCATCAGGGCGCTGGTGCGCCGGTCGATGAACCGCTGCATCAATCGTTCGTGCAGGGTGTCCGACAGGCGGTCTTCAAGGGCGCGGGTCTTGGCCTGCCAGTGGGCGGGATCGCGCAGCCAGTCGCTGCGATTGGCGGCGTAGGCCAGGGTCCGCACGCCGGCCAGGCGCGCTGAGAGGGCGTCTATGTCTCCATCCAGCCGGTCCAGGCCCTGGAACTGGCCCTGGATCCAGTCCTCGGGCAGGCGCCGGTCGCGCTCGGTCAGGTGCTCGAACACCGTGCGGACGAAGCGGGCATGGTCTTCGCGCGTGGTCTTGCGAAAATCGGGGGTCTGGCAGACCTCCCACAGCTTGATCAGGTTGGAGCGGTCGCGGCAGCGGCGGGCGACGGTCTCGTCCCCGGCCAGTTGGCGCAGGGTGTTCTCATCCAGGCTTTCTTCCGACAGCTTCAGGCCGTGGAACGGGGGCGGCGCGGCCAGGTCGCGCAGCAGGCCGTGCAGCGACTGAAATTCGAGCCGGCTGTTGCGCCATTCGGCGGCCGGGACCGGGTCAAAGGCGTGGTTCTCGACCGCGTAAACCAGGTCGGCGTCCATTTCCGGGCAGTCGCCGGTGACGCCGAATGTGCCATCCTTGCGATAGCGGCCGGCCCGGCCGCCGATCTGGCCGATCTCCTGCGCATGGAGCCAGCGGGTGCGGCGGCCGTCATATTTGCGCAGGCCCGCAAAGGCCACATGGTCCACGTCCATGTTCAGGCCCATGCCGATGGCGTCGGTGGCCACCAGAAAATCCACCTCGCCGGATTGGAACAGTTCGACCTGGGCGTTGCGGGTGCGCGGGCTGAGCGAGCCCATCACCACCGCCGCCCCGCCGCGCTGGCGGCGGATTAGCTCGGCGATGGCGTAGACGGCCTCAGCGGAGAAGGCGACCACGGCGCTGCGGCGGGGAAGTCGGGTCAGCTTTTTTGAGCCGTCGTAGGTCAGCCGGGAAAACCGCTCGCGCGATTGAATCTCGGCGTCGGGGCACAACCGCCGGATCAGGGGGGCCACGGTCGCCGCACCCAGCAGCATGGTCTCGGACCGCCCGCGGGCGTGCAGCAGGCGGTGGGTGAAGACGTGGCCGCGTTCGGGGTCGGCGCACAGCTGAATCTCGTCCACCGCCAGAAACTCGACCTCGCGGTTCAGTGGCATGGCCTCGACGGTGCAAACAAAATATTGCGGCCGCGGCGGAACGATCTTTTCCTCGCCGGTGATCAGGGCCACGCAGCGCGCGCCGCGGGCCTTGACGATGCGGTCATAGATTTCCCGAGCCAGGAGGCGCAGTGGCAGGCCGATCATGCCGGAGGCGTGACCCAGCATCCGTTCCACGGCCAAGTGGGTCTTGCCGGTGTTGGTTGGGCCGAGCACGGCCACCAGACGCGAGGGCGCAGCGCCCGTCGGGCGATCACTCATGACTGCAAATTGGGGATGCGGAGCGAGTCGGGCAAGCGCGACTGAAGGATTTCGCCGATCAGGCCGCGGCGACGGGCGGCTCAGTCCAGGTCGTTCATTTCAGGGATTAACGGCGGCGCTTGATCGCCCTGAACGGCCGCGAAACGAATCATGACCGAATCAGCGACATCCGCCGATTCAGCCTTTGTTCCATACCAGATATTGTGCACTGATTTGCGTTAACCACAAATGCAAATCAGCCTTGGCCTTGGCCATGGACGACCTGGACGCGGCGCAGGGCGATATCGGCGGGGCCGATGGGCGTATCGGCCCGGACGTCCGCCAGCACCCAGGGACCATCCTGACCCATCTGGCCAAAGGCCACGCTGATCGGGCCCTTCAGGCCGCCGTTGCGCTTGGACGGCGGCTTCTTTTTAAATCCAGCGATTTCATTGTAGCGCACGCTGCAGCGCACCAGATGGGTCACGCCCAGGGCGCGCAGGTCGTCACCAGGCGAGTCGGCGCGGGCGCCGCTGAAGGCCAGTTCATAGAGCTGCTTGCCATCGAACAGGCGCGGGGCGCCTTCACAGGGCTTGATCGCCGCCGCCAGGGTGATGCGCATCAGCTGGGTCAACGGGTCGGCGGCCGCGAGGCGCTGCTCGCGGCTGGCCGGCGGGTCGCCAAGATTGCCGAAGGCGGGCTGGGAGGTGGCGACCACATCGTCCGGTCGCCAGTTCACCTGGACCTGCCGCCGGCGCTTGCCGTCTTCATTGATATAGCCGAACTGATCCGCCTGAACCTCTTCGGCGGCGATCCGGCCCATGGCGTTGGCCCGTATGTCGAAATGTTTGAAAGCCGCCAGGATCCCGTAGCTGCGCAGCCGGGCGCCTGCACTGAAGCCGGTGGGGCCAACGCGCTGGTCGAACTGCATCTCCAGCACCTTGATCACCGACAACCGCCCGTCATAGCCGAGCGACAGCCGCAAGGGCTCCCGGGCGCTCTGGGCCTGGACCGGGGCGGCCAGCAACAGGGCTGTCGCGGCGATCAGGGCGGACTTTATCGGCATTGAGCTCTCCAGGCGCGGGCTGCGCGTCGTTTCTTAAGGCCAATGGTGGCGGTGATGTGGCGCGAAGGGCCAGGTTGCGACAGACTAGCCTGTCGATTGGTCAAGCGCGCGCTTGACGCCGCAAGTTCCCTTCGACTATACCGCCCGCTCCCTCGCGGTCGGCCATGCCTTCCGCGGCAGAATCGTTTTGCGAAGGTTTCGTCAGATGTCGCGTCGTTGCGAACTCACGGGTGTCGGCCCGATGGTCGGCCACAATGTGAGCCACTCGAACATCAAGACCAAGCGCCGCTTTCTGCCGGCGCTCAAGGCGATCCGGCTGCAGTCGGACGCCCTGGGTCAGGCCTTTAACCTGAAGATCAGCAACGCCGCCCTGCGCACCCTCGACTATAAGGGCGGCCTGGACGCCTATCTGGTCAAGGCCAGCGACGACGTGCTGTCGGCCCGCGCCCAGAAAATCAAGCGCCAGTTGAAGGCCAAGCTGGCGGCGCAACCCGCGGCCTAAACGCCCTCAAAACCAAGACTGCAAAAGGCCGGCGGTGACGCCGGCCTTTTTCATTCAGGCTCCGCGCCTAGCGCAACGCCTCGGCGATCTCTCGCACGGCGCCGCGGCGTCCGGCGGACACGGGACTGGGGCCTTGCACCGCGGGCGGGGCCTGCAGGACAGCGGACACCCGACCCTTGGAAGCGCGGGGCTCCTCGTCGAACAGTTCGGCCAGTTGCTCGGTGATCACCCCGCCCAGCTGCTCCACATCGACGATGGTCACGGCGCGGCGGTAATAGCGGCGCACATCATGGCCGATGCCGATGGCGATCAGCTCGACTGGAGAATGGGTCTCGATTTCGGTGATCACGGTGCGCAGATGGCGCTCCAGATAGTGGCCGGAGTTCACCGACAGGGTCGAATCGTCCACCGGCGCCCCGTCGGAGATGACCATCAGGATCCGCCGCTGCTCGGTGCGGCCGATCAGGCGGTGGTGCGCCCAGATCAGGGCCTCGCCGTCGATATTCTCCTTCAGCAGGCCCTCGCGCATCATCAGGCCCAGATTGCGGCGGGCGCGGCGCCACGGCGCGTCGGCGGACTTGTAGACGATGTGTCGCAGGTCGTTCAGCCGGCCGGGGGCGGCGGGCTTGCCGGCCTTTAGCCAGTCCTCGCGCGACTGGCCGCCCTTCCAGGCCCGGGTGGTGAAGCCCAGGATCTCCACCTTGACCCCGCAGCGCTCAAGCGTGCGGGCCAGGATGTCGGCGCAGACCGCCGCCACCATGATCGGCCGCCCGCGCATGGAGCCGGAATTGTCGATCAGCAGGCTGACGACGGTGTCGCGGAACTCGGTGTCCTGCTCCTGCTTGAACGACAGGGGCGCAGTGGGATCGACGATCACCCGGGTCAGGCGCGCCACGTCCAGCAGGCCCTCCTCCAGGTCGAAACTCCAAGAACGGTTCTGCTGCGCCATTAGCCGCCGTTGCAGCCGGTTGGCCAGGCGCGAGACCACGTTGTGCAGATTGGCCAGCTGCTGGTCCAGATAGGCGCGCAGGCGGTTCAGCTCTTCCGGTTCGCACAGTTCCTCGGCGTCGACCACCTCGTCGTGTCCAGCGGTGAACACCTTGTAGGGCGGCTCCTTCAGGCCGGGATCCTTGGCCTCGGGACGGGCGGGCTGCTCGCCCTCACCCATTTCCGGGGAGTCTTCGCTGTCCTCGGCCTCGGCGTCCTCGTCCACCTCCACGCGCTGGTCGTCGGCGCCCTCGGTGTCCTGCTCGGAGGTCTGGGAAGGATCGGGCTGGGCGCCTTCGCCTTCCTGGTCCTCGCCTTCGCTGGCGTCGTCATTGACGTCCTGGGGCGCTTCGGACGGGTCGCTCTCGCCGTCCTCGCTGTCCTGGGACTCGTCGCCCAGATCTTCGCCCAGATCGAGATCCTTGATGATGGCGCGGGCCACCCGGGCGAAGGCGGCCTGGTCGTCCATCGAGTTCATCAGGCGATTGAGATCCTCGCCGGCCTTGGCCTCGATCTCGGCGCGGTGGCGATCCACCAGCAGCTTGGCGGCGTCGGGCGGCGCGTCACCGGTCAGGCGCTCGCGCACCATCAGGCTGACGATATCGGCCAGGGGCGGCGGCGCCAGCTCGTCGTACCGGGCCAGGCCTTTGCGTTCCACCGCCTGTTCCAGCACCGCGGTCAGGTTGACGCGCACGCCGCCCAGGGCGTTGGCGCCAATGGCCTCGATGCGCGCCTGCTCCACGGCCTCGAAGATCGCCCGGCTCTGCGGCGAGTGCGGCGACAGGCGGGCGTGGGCGGCGGCGTCATGGTGCGCCAGCCGCAGGGCCATCTGGTCGGCCAGGCCGCGGATGCGGGTGGTCTCCTTGCCCGACAGGTCGCGCGGCGGATGGGGCAGGATGGCGTGGTGGCCGCTCAGCTGCGGCCCGTCGCCGGAAAAGGTGACCTCCAGATCGGCGGACTCGGCCAGGGAGCGCGTGGCCTGGGCCAGGGCGCGCTTGAAGGTGTCGGTGGGGCTCTCGGACTTGTTCGACATGGCTCTTCGTCATAGCGCGCCCGAGGGCCGGCGCGAAAGCCGCAACTGCAGGTCTGGGCTGGACTCAATCATCGGCGCGTCGTGACCCAACACGACGCGCCGATGGCTGGGCGGCTGTCTAGTTCGACGCCTTGGCCAAATAGGCCTTGCTCTCGGCGCCGACGATTTCGACTAGGTTTCCCATATTCAGATTGGCGTCGATCAGATGCAGGCCCCAGTCGGGCAAGATCTGACCACCCACCACCACGTCGCCGACGATCTGGTGGACCCGCGCGTCGCTCGGCTGAGCGTGGACGGTGATCGCCAGGTACGAGCCGTGCTCGTTGTCGACGCACTCGGCGGTCAGCATGCCCGGTGGCGTCACAAAGGGCGTGTCGACCTTGGTCCCGGTGCTGGTCCAGGGTGGGATGGGTTCGGACGCGCCAAAGGCGTCACCCGTGGCGGCCATATAGGCCCTGAGCGGACCGGAGCCGCCGCCAAGGGCCGCGGGATTGACGCAGGCCGCCTGCATTCCCGCCGGGGCCTTGCCAAAGCGGCTATTGGCCGGCGGCGGCGCTTCGGCGCGGAACGAGGCGAAGGCGATGGCGCAGCCAGTTTGGCTGGCCGCGTGGCACAGGGGGAAGGTTTTGAAGGCGCCGCCCACATCCAAGCCCTTGGGCACGGGCAGGCTTGTGCCCATCAGGATCGCCGAGATGATCTGCTTGTGCACCGGTTTGCCGTCGATCTCGTTCTTGATCAGCTGGGTCAGCACGCCAGAGCCCTGGCTATGGCCGATCAGCACCACGCCGCGGCCGTGGTTGTCGTGGGTCAGGTACGCGTTCCAGGCGTCGACCACGTCGCGATAGGCCAGGGCCCGGTCGGCCGGGATCGGCTTGCCGGTCATCAGGCCCTGCAGGGCGGTCAGGGTGACCTGCCGATAGAGCGGGGCGTAGAGCCGGCACTTGGATCCAAAGCGCGCGAACTGCTGGTCCACGACACCGGTCTCGGCCGCGGTCTCGACCATGGCGGCGTTGCCGTGCGGGTCCCTGGACACGGTGGGATAGACATAGAAGCAGTCGACTGGGGCTTCAGCGGCGGCCTTGAAGGCTTCAACCGACGTGCTTCCGTCAGCGCGGACGATGGTGGCGTCCTGGTTCGTCGTGCAGGCGTCGTGGCGGCCGGGGCGGCAAAGCCAGGTCTTGGCGTCGGTATAGTCGTTGGGCGGCGGGGCCGGGGCGGCGGCCGGCGCGGCTGGGCCGGGCGCAGCTGGGGCAGGCGCAGCGGTCTGCGCCTCGGCGCCGCTCGCGGCCAACAGCGCGCCGAATGCGATGATCAAAGATAGTCGCCTGGACATAGGATCCTCCCAGATTTTTTGTTGTTGCGGAGACCATGCCCGTTCAGATTTCGAACGTCCAGTATGGGCGGCGCCCCCGATTTTGGAAAAGGTCAAGCTTGGGCTAGGCTCGGTCGCGCCGCCTCAAGAGCGTTTTGGGAGTCGCCCATGGTCAGATTCATCCTTCGCGCCCTGATTTCGGCCCTGGGGCTGTGGGTCGCGTCGCTGCTGCTGTCGGGGATCGAGGTGCGCTCAGTGGTCAGCCTCCTGGCCGCCGCGGTGCTGCTGGGCCTGGCCAACGCTATCGTGCGGCCGATCCTGATCATCCTGACCCTGCCGATCACCCTGATCACGCTGGGTCTGTTCCTGCTGGTCATCAATGGCCTGATGGTCCTGCTGGTCGGACACCTGCTGCACGGTTTTCAGGTGCACGGCCTGATGACCGCCATCTTGACCTCGATCATCGTCTGGATCACCGGGTGCGTGGGATCGGTGTTCCTGGCGGACGATGCAAAGCGCGCCCGGTAGTTTCCGCTAGGCCACCTTCACCCGCGTCGCCGCTTCCGGCAGGTCCGCGCCGAACGAACGCTGGAAGAACTCGGCCACGGTGGGGCGTTCAAGCTCGTCGCATTTGTTCAGGAAGGTCAGGCGGAAGGCCAGGGCGATGTCGCCGGCGAAGATGTCGGCGTTCTGGGCCCAGGTGATCACCGTGCGCGGGCTCATGACGGTGGAGATGTCGCCGTTCATGAAGGCGTTGCGGGTCATGTCGGCCACCCGGACCATGGCGGCGATCTTGCGCTTGCCCTCGGGATTGTCATAGCCGGGGTTCTTGGCCAGCACGATCTCGCCCTCCACGTCGTGGGCCAGATAGTTCAGGGTGGTGACGATCGACCAGCGGTCCATCTGGCCCTGATTGATCTGCTGGGTGCCGTGATACAGGCCGGTGGTGTCGCCCAGGCCGATGGTGTTGGTGGTGGAGAACAGCCGGAAATAGGGATTGGCCCGGATGACCCGGTTCTGGTCAAGCAGGGTCAGCTTGCCGCCGGCTTCCAGCACCCGCTGGATCACGAACATCACGTCCGGACGGCCGGCGTCGTATTCGTCGAACACCAGGGCGATGGGCCGCTGCAGGGTCCAGGGCAGGATGCCTTCGCGAAACTCGGTGACCTGCTTGCCTTCCTTCAGGACGATGGCGTCCTTGCCCACAAGGTCGATCCGGGAGACGTGGCTGTCCAGATTGACCCGCACCAGCGGCCAGTTCAGGCGGGCGGCGACCTGTTCGATGTGGGTCGACTTGCCGGTGCCGTGATAGCCCTGGATCATCACACGGCGGTCGTAGGCCAGGCCGGCGCAGATGGCCAAGGTGGTCTGCGGGTCGAATTTATAGGCCGCGTCGAAATCGGGCACGTGGCTGTCGCGGGTCGAGAAGGCCGGAACCTTCATATCGGAATCGACGCCAAAGGCGTCACGCACCGAAACCATCTTGTCGGGCGTGGCGGTGATCAGGGGATCAGGTTCGTTCAGGCTGGACATACCCCACCGATTAGCCGTTTAGAGGCCGCTTGCAAACCGGTGTGATGCGTTCAAATCGCTTTGGAGGGCCGGAAAAGTTACGCCAGTTTGGCTTTACGCAAGGTCGCATAGGCCTTGATCACCCGCGTCAGCTTGTGCTCGGCCGAGCGGTCGCCGCCATTGGTGTCTGGGTGGCAGCGCTTGACCATTTCGATATAGCGCACGCGGATGGCCTCGGCGGTGGCCGTGGCGTCCAGGTCCAGGTCGGCCAGGGCGTTGCGTTCGATCTTGCCCAGCTTGCGCACGACCGCGGCTTCTTCGGCCTTGCGGCGGGCGGCGGCGAACACGCCCAGGGGGTCGGTGAATTCGCGATGGGCGGCGGCGCGGGCGCTGGCGGCCTCGCGGGAATTGCGCGAGGCGCCGAAAGCCCAGGTGGGCCGGTCGCCGCCGGCGGACTTGGATTGCTGGGCGCGGATCTGGGCCTCGCTCATGCCGGCGAAGAAATCCCAGTGACGATTATATTCCGCGGCGTGGGCGACGCAGAACCAATAGTGCTCGTTCATCATCTCCCGCGACTTGGGCGCCTTGGTGGCGCCGGCCAGCCGGCAACCCGGATGGTCGCAGGGCTTCTCGCCCGGCTTCAGGGCGTTGACATCGAGCTTGGCCGCTTCCTCCTCAGGCTTGGGAGGGCGGATGCGGATGTCGACGAATTTGGGTCGGTATTGAAATGCGCCGCTCATGAACCCGAGTATGCTGGTGAAGAACTTTCATTCAAGAATTGACAGTAACGATTTACGGAGCACGAACGCCATGGGCGCCGTCACAGATACCATCCGCGACAAGCTATCGCGGGCTTTTTCGCCCGAGCGCCTGGAAATCGAGGACGACAGCGCCCGCCATCACGGCCACGCCGGCGCTCACCCCGGCGGCGAGAGCCACTTCAACGTAGTGATCCAGGCGGCGGTTTTCGAGGGGCAGGGCCCTGTGCAGCGCCAGCGCGCGGTGTATGCGGCGTTGAAAGAGGAGCTGGCCGGCCCGGTTCACGCCCTGTCGGTCAAGGCCTTGGCGCCGGGGGAGGCGGGATAGCGGGCGCGTTCAATCCTCGACCACCTCGATCGGCGGGCTGACCCTCAAGGCGGTGATCTGATTTCTCTGCCGCCGCAGCACCTGGAAGCGGTGGCGGTGGAAGATGAAGGTCTGGCCGGGCAGGGGAATGGTCTGGGCTTCGTGGATGACGAGACCGGCTATGGTCACGGCCTGATCGTCGGGCAGGTCCCAGTCCATCACCCGGTTCAGGTCGCGCACCGGCACCGGGCCATCAACGATCACCGAGCCGTCGGGCTGGCGGCGCACACCCTCGGCGGCCACGTCGTGCTCGTCCTCGATTTCGCCGACGATCTCCTCGAGAATGTCCTCCAGGGTCACCAGGCCCTGCAGGGCGCCGTATTCGTCCACCACCAGGGCGAAGTGGTTGCGGCGCTTGAGGAAGGCGTTCAGCTGGTCCTTCAGATTGGTGGTGTCGGGAATGAACCAGGGCTCGCGGGCGATGGCGGCGATGTCCAGGGTGTCGACCTTGCCGTCGGCGGCGGCCAGGGCGCGGGCAAGGTCCTTGGCGTGCAGCACGCCCACGATATTGTCGCTATCGCCGCGATAGAGCGGCAGGCGGGTATGGGGATTGGCCAGGGCCTCCTCCACCAGTTCGCGCGGCGGCAGGTCGGCGTCGAGCATGGCGATGGTCTTGCGGTGGGCCATGATCTGGGAGACGTCCATCTCCGACAGATCCAGCACCCCGCCCAGCATCCAGCGGTCGCGGGTCTCCACCAGGCCTTCGGAATGGTGGTACTCCACCGAGCCGCGGATCTCCTCGTGGGCGGCCAGGACGTCGGTCTCCAGGTCGATCTCCACCCCAAACAGCCGCAGGGTCTTGCGCACAACATACTGCACGGTGGCCACCACCGGGCCGAACAGCCGCACCACCACCTCGGTGGGCGCCGACAGATAGCGGGCCACATCGTCCGAGCGGGTGATGGCCAGGGTCTTGGGCAGAACCTCGGCGAACACCAGCACCAGGACGGTCATCAGGGCGGTGGCGGCGGCCACGCCCCAGGCGCCAGGGATGGTCTGGGTCAGGACCTCGGTGACCAGGGCCGAGGACAGGATGTTGATCAGGTTGGCGCCCATCAGCACCGCGCCGATCATCATTTCCTGGTTGTCCATCAGGCGGTTCACCCGACGCGCGGCCCTGTCGCCGTCACGCTCCAGCTGGTGCATGCGGCCGCGGCTGGACGCGGTCATGGCGGTTTCGGCGGCCGAGAACAGGGCCGAGATAGCCAACAGGCCGATGATGATCGGGGCCAGGGCCAGAAGCGCGACCTTCATGGATTTGCGCCTTCGCTGATCAGGAATTCGCGCAAAGGGGCGGGATCGACCCCCTTGGCGGTGAAGGCGTCGCCGATCCCTCGAGTCAGGATCAGGGTCAAGGCGCCGCCCTCGGCCTTCTTGTCCTGCGTCATGTGTTCAATCAGCCGGTCGGCGGCGAAGGGCCCGCCAGGGATCTGGTCCAGGCGAGCGGGCAGGCCGGCGGCGACAACCGCCTGTTCGACCCGCTGGGCGTCCTGGCTGGAGCACAGGCCTTGGGCGGCCGAGAAGCGGAAGGCCTGGGCGCAGCCCAGCGCCACCGCCTCGCCGTGCAGAAGGGCGTCGCCGAAACCGACCTCCGCCTCCAAGGCGTGGCCGAAGGTGTGGCCGAGATTGAGCAGGGCGCGGCGGCCGGCCTCGCGCTCGTCCTCGGCGACGATTTCGGCTTTCATCGTCACCGAGCGGTGGACGGCGTGGGCCAGGGCGTCAGGCTCGCGCGCCAGCACAGCGGCGCTGTGGGCCTCCAGCCACTGAAAAAAGTCGAAGTCGCCGAGCATGCCGTATTTGACCACCTCGGCGTAACCGGCGCGAACCTCACGATCCGGCAAGGTCGCCAGCACGTCCAGGTCGGCCAGCACCAGCCGCGGCTGGTGGAAGGCTCCGATGAGGTTCTTGCCGCGCGGGGTGTCGATGGCGGTCTTGCCGCCCACCGAGGAATCGACCTGGGCCAGCAGGGTGGTGGGGATCTGCACGAAATCGACGCCGCGTTTGTAGATCGACGCTGCGAATCCGGCGAGGTCGCCGACCACGCCGCCGCCAAAGGCGATGATCAGGTCGCCGCGGTCCAGCGCCAGGGCGAGCAGCGCGTCGCACAGGGCCGCGAGCTGTTCGAAACTCTTCGATGCTTCGCCCGCCGGTATCGCGATCAGGGTGGCCTCGATCCCGGCTGAGGTCAGGACGGCGCGCAGGCGCTGGCCGTGCAGGCGGGCGACGGTCTCGTCGGCGACAATGGCGGTGCGGGCGCGCTTCAGCAGTGGGCGGATGTGGGCGCCGGCCTGATCGATCAGGCCCGGTCCGATCAACACCTGATAGGCCCGCTCGCCCAGGCCCACATCGACGGCGCGGATCATGGCTTGACCGCCTCGGCCGAAATACGGGCGCGCAGGGCGTCGAGAATGGCGTTCACAGTGGTGGAATGGGGCGTTTCGATGGAATCCACCGTGATGTCGGCCAGAGCGTAGATCGGATGGCGCACGGCCGCCAGTTCGCGCAGAGCCGCGGCTGGATCGCGGCCCCGCAGCAGAGGCCGGTCGTTCTTGCGGCCGACCCGCCCCGCCAGCACCTCCACATCGGCCTTCAGCCATATGGATATGGCTTTGCCGGCGATCAGGGCGCGGGTCTCGTCGTTCATGAAGGCGCCGCCGCCGGTGGCCAGCACGTGAGGCGGCTCGTCCAGCAGGCGGGCGATCACCCGGCGCTCGCCGGCCCGGAAGGCGGGCTCGCCCAGTTCGGCGAAGATGTCGGACACCGACCGGCCGGCCGCCCGTTCCACCTCCTCGTCGGCGTCGCGGAAGGGCAGGCCCAGGGCCAGGGCCAGGCGTCGCCCCACACTGGTCTTGCCGGCGCCCATCAGGCCCACCAGGGCGATGGTCTTTTGGCGCAAGGCGGCTTCGGCCGTCATCGGCGGCGACCTGAACGGACGGTGGGGTTTTGGCTCTGTTTCATGCGCCTTCGGGCTTTACACGAGGTTGCGCTTGCGCGCCAAGATCAGCGCAACGGTGAGTGAACCCATGAGGATGCTATCTTGACGAAGACGTGGTGGTCGAAACCCATTCTCGTGGCCCAGCGGCTGCAAGCCACCGCCGTCATTGTCGCTCTGTTTCTGGCGCCGCCCGCAGCCGTCGCCCAGGTCGAGGTCCAGTCCCTGACCAAGCTCGATCTGTTCTCCACCGGGCGGGACGCCGGCTTTGGCGCGGACCTATGGAAGGGCGCCTCTGCCGACATCGCCCGCGCGGTGATCCCGACCCTGGCGATCCGGCCGCTGTCGCCGGCCGGAACCTCGTTGGCCCGCAGGCTGCTGGCCCAGGCCGCCACCGCCCCGGACGGGGCGGGATCCGACGGCGACCTCGCCGCGGCGCGGGTGCGGGCGCTGCTGGCCCTGGGCGAAGCGCCCCTGGCCGAAAACATCCTCGATCACACCCCCAACCTGTCGGAAAACGCAGCCCTGTCGCAGACCGCCGCCGAGACGGCCCTGGTCATGGGTGAGGACCAGAAAGCCTGTGGTGTCGGCGACGCCCTCACCGCCGATCGTGGCGGGCTCTATTGGCTTCGCCTGCGGGCCTATTGCCAGGCGCTGGCGGGCAAGCCGGACCAGGCGCAGCTGACCTTCACCCTGGCCAATCAGCAGGGCAAGGATGCGACCCTCAGCCGCCTGATGACCGTGATGATCAATGGCGCGGGGGTCGCCGGACCGGCCTCGCTGCGCAACGGCCTGGAATATGCTCTGTCGCGCCAGCTGAAGCTGGATCTTGCCGCCAGCATGCCCAGCGCCAGCCTGGCCATCGCTGACCGTATCGCCGCGAGTGCGCCCGCGCCTTTGGCCGGCCCGCCGACCACCCTGTCCGAGCCGGAGGTGATCGGGTCTTTGAAGGCCGCCAAAACCTTCGCCGCCTTTGTCGTCGCCGCCAAGCTGGCGCAGCCGGGCGTCGCGGCGCTGGTTCAGGCCAAGTCGCCGATGAGCGAGCCGGTGCTGGAGGCCAGCGCCGCCCTCGCCGCGGGCGATGTGGACACAGCCCAGGCCATCCGCACCAGCCTGGCCCAATCTGCGGTCACCCCACCGCCCAACCCGCTGGACCTGGCCATTCTTGACGCAGCCCTTGCGGCCGCCGTCGGCAAGCCGGACGCGCCAACCCTGGATCGCCTGATCGAACGCGGCGGGGTTGGCGATCTCAAGACCAAGGCCCGCGCCCAGGCCGCCGCCGCCATCTTCGCCGGCCTGGGGGGCGAGATCAGCGATACGGCGCGCGCTCAGTTCGTCGGCTTCGACCTTGGCCGCGACGACGCCTCGGCCGCCCGGCTCATCGTCCTGGACGCCGACGCCGAGGCCGGGCGCGTCGGCGAGACCGCGCTTCTGGCCCTGTCGGTGGCTCAGGGCGGCGCGGCCGCCGGACCGCCGCCGGTTGACCGCGCCCGCATCATCCGCGCCCTAAGCCGCGTCGGTCGCAAGGGCGACGCTCAGGCCTTCGCCGTCGAGGGCCTTTTGTCCCTGCAGACCCGCTGATGAGCGCGGCCGGCTGGCTCGACGCGTTTTTGGAGATGATGGCGGTGGAGCGCGCCGCCGCCCGCAACACCCTGACCGCCTACGCCAAGGATCTGGAGGATGCTTCAGGCTTTCTGGCCGGCCGGGGCCGGGACCTGGCCGACGCCGAGGCCGAGGATGTGGAGGCCTATTTCGCCGCCCTGGGGGTTCGCGGCCTGTCGCCGGCCACGGCGGCCCGGCGACGGGCGTCCCTGCGTGGCTTCTACCGCTTCGTACTCGGCGAGGGCTGGCGCAAGGACGATCCGGCGCGCCGGGTGGATGCGCCGAAAAAGGGCCGGCCCCTGCCCAAGATCCTGGCGCGGGAAGAGGTGGACAGGATCATCGCCGCGGCCACCGCGCGGTACGGAGCGGCGGGCCTGCGCCTCGGCTGCATGGTCGAGCTGCTCTACGCCTCGGGCCTTCGCATCTCTGAGCTTTTGGCCCTGCCCCTGGCGGCGGTGGCGCGCGATCCGGCCTATCTGATCGTCAAGGGCAAGGGCGGCAAGGAGCGGTTGGCGCCCCTCAACAACGCCGCGCGCGAGGCGGTGAAGGTCTATTTGCCGGTGCGCCCGCATTTCTTCGCCAAGGGGCTGAAGGACAGCCCGTGGCTTTTCGCCTCCCGCGGCCAGGGTGGCCGGCTGACCGCCCGCCGTTTCGCCCAGATGTTGGATGAGTCCGCCCTGGCCGCCGGGATCGACCCGGCCAAGGTCAGTCCGCACAGCTTGCGCCACGCCTTCGCCACCCACCTGCTGGAAGGCGGCGCCGACCTGCGCACGGTGCAGAAGCTGTTGGGCCACGCAGACATCGCCACCACCCAGATCTACACCCACGTCACCGGAGATCGGCTGCGGGCGGTGGTGGAAGGCGCCCATCCGCTCGCTAAGAAGCGCTGAGCCGCCACACAAGGCCTCAATCGGTGAGATTATCTCATCAGCCTGTGGACGATTGATCGGGTTATGCGCGGGCTGGCGGTGGTTAGGCAGGCTGGCGGGGGTTAGGGTGGGCTATCCCACCTCAAGCGGAGCCCACCCATGAAAATGCGAACCCTCGGTGCGAACGGACCTGAAGTTTCGGCCATCGGCCTCGGCTGCATGGGCATGACCTTCGCCTATGGAACCAGCGATGAGCGCGAATGCCTGGCGGCGCTGGATCGAGCGCTGGAGTTGGGGATCAACTTCTTCGACACCGCTGAGATCTACGGGCCTTACACCAATGAGCAACTGCTTGGCCGCTCGCTCAGTTCGCGCCGCGACGGGCTGGTGATCGCCACCAAGTTCGGATTCAAATTGGCCAACGGCCAGCGTCTGGGCGGGACGGATAGCCGGCCGGAAAACGTCCGCGCCGTGGCTGACGCCTCGCTGCAGCGGCTGGGGGTCGATCACATCGATCTGTTCTATCAGCATCGC
This sequence comes from Caulobacteraceae bacterium, assembly GCA_036494815.1. GTDB lineage: Bacteria > Pseudomonadota > Alphaproteobacteria > Caulobacterales > Caulobacteraceae > Poindextera. Next base: position 39,320 of record DASXNV010000030.1, on the reverse strand, counting down.
GTGGACCCATCGGTGCCGATCGAGGAAACGGTCGGGGCCATGGCCGAGCTGGTCACGGCCGGCAAGGTGCGCTTTTTGGGATTGTCCGAGGCCGGCGCCGACACCATTCGCCGCGCCCACGCCACCCATCCGATCACCGCTCTGCAATCGGAGTATTCCCTGTGGACCCGGGACCCGGAGGACGAGATCCTGCCCCTGTGCCGCGAGCTTGGCATCGGCTTTGTGCCCTACAGCCCCCTGGGCCGCGGCTTCCTGACGGGCAAGATCACATCGGCCGACGCGTTTGAAACCAGCGACTTTCGCCGCTCCCTGCCGCGTTTCCAGGCCGACAACATGGCGCGCAACATGGCCTTGGTGGATGCGCTCAAGCGCCTGGCTGAAGCTAAGGGCGCGACCCCAGCTCAGCTGGCCCTGGCCTGGCTTCTGCATCAGGGCGACGACATCGCGCCGATCCCCGGCGCACGCAAGATCGCCCATCTGGAGGACAATGCCGGCGCGGCCGACGTGGAATTGTCCGCGGCGGACCTGAAGGCCATCGCCGACGCCGCGCCGGCCGAGAAGGTGGCGGGCGAGCGCTATACCGAGGCGATGATGAGCATGGTCGGGCGATAAGCGTCGCCGCGGCGAGCGGTTTGGAACGTGGCGCACAGGCGGATCGTTGAACAGGTCCGCCCGGCGTTGCGCGCCCCAAAGCGACTTTGGCCAGACACCAAAGCCTAGCCGCTTGTCGCGCGACGTCATCGCGCTTAACTTCCGCCGCTTCGCCCACGGCGACGCCAAAGGACCGCATGGCCGCGCATTACCTGGACTTCGAACGGCCGATCGCCGACCTGGAAGCCAAGATCGACGAACTCTCGAAACTGTCGGACAGCGCCGGACCCGGCGCTTTCGACTCCGAGATCGAGGCGCTGCGCACCCGCGTGGACGCCATGCGGCGCGACGCCTATTCCAAACTGGACACCTGGCAAAAGACTCAGGTCGCGCGGCATCCGGAACGGCCGCATTGCATCCACTACATCGCCGGCCTGATCGACGATTATGTGGAGCTGCGCGGCGATCGCCGCTTTGGCGACGACCAGGCGATCATCGGTGGCCTGGGCCGTTTTCGCGGCGCGCCCGTGGTGGTCATGGGCCATGAAAAGGGCCACGACACCACCACCCGCATCAAGCACAATTTCGGTAGCGCCCGGCCGGAGGGCTACCGCAAGGCCATACGGCTGATGGACATGGCCGAGCAGTTCAATCTGCCGGTGATCAGCTTCGTCGACACCTCGGGCGCCTATCCTGGCATCGGCGCCGAGGAGCGCGGCCAGGGCGAGGCTATCGCCCGCTCCACCGAACGCTGCCTGACCCTGGGCACGCCGATGATCGCCACCATCACGGGCGAAGGCGGCTCCGGCGGGGCCCTGGGCATCGCCGCGGCCAACAAGGTGCTGATCTTGGAACACGCCGTCTATTCGGTGGCCTCGCCGGAAGCAGGCGCCTCGATCCTTTTTCGCGACCGCGCCCAGGCCCCGCGCATGGCCGCAGCCATGAAGATCACCGCCCAGGACCTGATCGGTCCCAGGATCGTCGACCGCATCATTCCTGAGCCTCCCGGCGGGGCTCATTCCGCCCCGGACGTGATGGTGAGCCGGGTCGGCGACGTGATCGAAGAAGAATTGAGCGCCCTGGCGGACCTGTCGCCCGACGCCTTGCGCCGGCAACGGGCAGAGCGGTTCTACGCCATCGGCAGGGGTGGACACGCCTAACAGGCTTGCCTGACGTTGGGGCGCCGCCCGATAGTCTACCCAAAACCAAAGGGAAGACGTCATGGCCATCAAGACCCGCTTCACCGAACTCTTCGGAGTCGAGCACCCCATCGCCCAGGGCGGCATGCAGTGGATCGGCCGTGCGGGCCTGGTCGCGGCCGTGGCCAATTCTGGCGCGCTCGGCTTCATCACTGCGCTGACCCAGCCGACGCCTGAGGACCTGACCAAGGAAATCGCGCGCTGCCGGGAGATGACCGACAAGCCGTTCGGCGTGAACCTGACCATCCTTCCGGCGATCAAGCCGCCGCCCTACGCCGAATATCGTGCGGCCATCATCGAGGCCGGGATCAAGGTCGTCGAGACCGCCGGCTACAAGCCGCAGGAACACGTGGACGAATTCAAGAAGCACGGGATCAAGGTGATCCACAAATGCACCGCCGTGCGCCACGCTCTGTCGGCGGAGCGGATGGGCGTGGACGCCATCTCCATCGACGGCTTCGAGTGCGCCGGCCATCCGGGCGAGGACGACATTCCCGGCCTGATCCTGATCCCCGCCGCCGCCGACAAGATCAAGATTCCCATGCTGGCTTCGGGCGGCTTTGGCGATGGGCGCGGCCTGGTGGCGGCCCTTGCCCTGGGCGCTGACGGCATCAATATGGGCACGCGCTTCTGCGCCACCCAGGAAGCGGCGATCCACGACAACGTCAAACAGCAGATGGTGGCCAATGACGAGCGCGCCACCGACCTGATCTTCCGCACCCTGCACAACACCGCCCGGGTTGCCCGCAACGCCGTCAGCCAGCAGGTTGTGGAGATCGAACGCCGCGGCGGGGCCACCTTCGAGGACGTTCGCGAATTGGTGGCCGGCGCGCGCGGCCGCACCGTCTATGAGGAGGGCGATCCCGACCTGGGCATCTGGTCCGCCGGCATGATCCAGGGCCTGATCCACGACATCCCCACGGTCAAGGAACTGGTCGAACGGATCGTCGCCGACGCCGAAAGCATCATCAAGAACCGGCTGGATCGCTGCGTGGTGTGAGGTCGAACAAGATGCGGTGTCGAATTGTGTCTATTTATGTAGCTACGAATATTGACTCTCTCATTTAATGTAGCTACAGAATAAATGCAGATTCCGTTCGACCCAGCTAAGCCGGAGGCGACGCTCAGGGAACGCCGATTGGATTTCGCGGACGCTGGCAAGGTGTTTTCGGATCTGACGGCGACTGTCGATGACGATCGACGCCAGAATCCGCAGCCCCGTTACATAATGGCTGGATTTCTGGATGGCCGACTGGTCGTCGTGGTCTGGCCGCCAGCGCCGACCGGTCGACGCATTATTTCAATGAGGCATGCTCATGAGCGCGAAGCTCAAAGATGGCGTCCGCGCATGGGTTGATCCAGACGACGCGCCGAAATTGGATGGCGCCTTTTTCGACAAAGCGGAAATCCGCCGCGGCGGCGATCTCATCCGGCGTGGGCGGCCGAAATCGAGCGATCCCAAGCTGCAAGTGACGCTGCGGCTTGACCGCGAGGTGGTGGAGAAGTTCAAGGCTGGCGGCGCTGGATGGCAGTCCCGTATCAACCAGGCGCTCAGAGACGCGGCCTTGAAGTCGTAGGTCGCTGGCGAAGCAACGCCCGCTACGCCAGCCCTCTGATCGCCGTCGCCAGTTCTTCCACCGCCGCTTCGGTGGTGGCCCAGGAGCACATGAAGCGGATCGAGCCGTCGTCCTGGGCGTAAACCTCCCATCCGGCCTTGGTCAGCCGGGCGTGGTGGTCGGCGCTCATCCAGGCGAAGACGCCGTTTGTCTCCACCGGATGGGCCAGGTCCAGGCCCGACTCCGCGGCCAGCTTTTGGGCCATGGCGTTGGCGTGTCGGGCGCGGCCTGTAAAGGCGCCGCTCTCCAGCATGCCAATCCAGGGCGCCGAATAGAACCGGCTCTTGGACGGCAATTGCCCGGACATCTTCAGCCGGGCGTCGAAGCGGCGGGCCAGGGCCTTGTCGAAGATCACCAGGGCCTCGGTGGGTGTCATGCCGGCCTTGGTCCCGCCCACCACGAGCAGATCGACGCCCAGGTCCTCGATGGTCTTGGGGTCGAAGCCGGCGGCGATGGCGTTGGCTAGGCGCGCGCCGTCCATATGCACGCCCAGGCCCCTGGCCTTGGCCGGGCCGGTCAGGCTGGCGAGATGCTCGGCCGTGTAGATCGCGCCCAGTTCGGTGGCCTGGGTCACAGACAGGGCGGCCGGCGCCTGGGTGTGGGCGGAATCGGGCTCGGCCAGCGCTACGATCAGAGCAGCGGGGTCGATGCGGCCGGACTGGCCGGGCAGGCCGCGGATCTGCAGGCCCTGGCCAAAATAGGTCGGCGCGCCCGCCTCGTTCGTGCCGATATGGGCGTATTGATGGGCGAGTATGGCCTCAAACGGGCGGCACAGGGCGGCGACCGCCACCGCATTGGCGGCGGTGCCTGAGGCGACGAAGCGCACCTCGGCGTCGGTATCCAGCAGGCCGCGCACCAGGTTGGCGGCCCGCGCGGACCAAGTGTCTTCGCCATAGGAGTCGGCAGCGCCGGTATTGGCGGCGATCAGGGCCTCCAGCGCCTCAGGCGCGGCGCTGGCGGTGTTGTCGGAGGCGAAATCGAAGCGACGGGTCATGGACGGCCTTTACCCGCCCGCGGCCAACCCGCGCCAGATGATTTTTAGAGCGCCCGCGCCCAGGCGCGCAGATCGGCCACGAACAGGTCCGGCTCCTCCATGGCCCCGAAATGGCCGCCGGAAGGCATGTCGGTCCAGCGGTTGATATTATAGGCCCGCTCGGCCCAGCTTCGCGGCGGCGCCTGATAGAGCGCCTCGCCCGGGAAGTTGGCGAAGGCGGTGGGGGTGTCGCAGCGGACCCCGCCTTCGATCTGCTGCAGGCCGCCTTCCTCGAGCAGGGCGCGGTAATACCAGGCGCCGGTGGTGAAGGAGCCGGTCATCACATAGATCATCACATTGGTGAGCAGCTGATCGAGACTGTAGGCCTCGTCCAGTTTTTTGGTCCTCAGATCCGACCAGTCGTAGAAGCGCTCGAGGATCCAGGCCGCCTGGCCGACCGGATTGCCGGCGCCGAGCCAGGCCAGGGACTGAGGCTTTGACACCTGCAGGCCGAAATAGGCGCCGAACATCTGCATGGCGGCCTGGGTGCGGGCCAGCCAGGCGGTTTCAGCTTCGTTTTGCGGGCCGCCCTGGGGGCGAAAGCCGATCATGTTCAGGTGGATCGCCCGGGCGTGGTCGCTGTGGTCATAGCCCAGCCAGGAGGTGACCAGGCTACCCCAATCGCCGCCCTGGGCCAGATAGCGGTCATAGCCGAGCACGTCGGTCATCAGGCTGTTGAACAGCCGGGCCGTCCCACGCTGGCCAAACGGCTTGGCGGGCTTGGACGAGAAGCCGAACCCGGGCAGGGAGGGAATGACCAGATCGAAGGCGTCCTTGGGATCGCCGCCGTGCCGGGACGGATAGGCCAGCTTGTCCACCGATTTCCAGAACTCGAAATGGCTGCCTGGCCAGCCGTGGCTGAGGATCAGCGGTCGCTTGCCAAGGGCTTCACCGACCACATGCACGAAATGGATGTCGAAATCCTCGATCCGCGCCGTGAACTGCGGGAAGCGGTTCAGATTGGTCACGGCCTTTCGCCAGTCGTAGCCTTCGGTCCAGTGGGCGCAGAACGCCTTCAGGAATGTGGCGTCGCAGCCATAGGCCCAGCCGTTGTCGGTCTGTGGCGCTGGCGCAAAGGGATAGGCCCGCACCTGGGCCAGAACAGCGTCGACCTCTTCTTTCGACCACCGGACCTCGAACGGCTTCACCGCTGACATGGCGCTCTCCCTTTGATTGGCGGCAAGCGTGATGGGGTGACGCGGCGATGGTCAAGCGGCCGGTGACGCGGGCGTCAGAAAATACGCGCCTTGACAATTATACCCGGGTAAAATAATCACCGCCTCGGAGACCTTGTCATGAGCTTTGAATGGCCGACCACCGGCGACCGCGTTTGCGGCGACTATCTCGGCCGCGCCTTTCAGGGGGTGGTGACCGGCGTGGGCTTCGAGCACGAGCCCCTGGGACGGCGCTATGCGATCCGCTTCGATGCGCCGGTCAATGTCAGCCGCTCGGCGCTGATGGACGTGTTTCGCCAGAACGTGCGCGCGGTGATCGATCCCGCCGGGATCAGTATCGACGCCAAAGGGCGGCCGGACGGGATCATGACCCTCACGCCGGCCTGACCCCCCGGATCAAGGCCTGAAACAAGACCCCGCGTACGGTGTCGAAATCGATCTTCGGCCCCAGCTTGCCGCTCAGCTTGAGCATGACCAGGCCATGGATGGCCGCCCAGAAGGCGTGGGCGATCAGGATCGGATCGCCGCCCGCCAGGCCCTCGTCGATCAGCAGGCGAATATAGGCGGTCATGGTCTTCTCGGCCCGCTCGCTGGCGCGCACCAAATCCGGATAACCGGTTTGATTGTCGCACAGGTCGAACATCAGGCCATAGGCGGCGGGATGCTCGAAGGCGAAGCGAATATAGGCGTCGGCCACGGCGGTGGCCCGCTGGGGCGCTGAGCCCGGCGTGACGTAGGCGTCCTCCAGGGCCTGGGCGAACCGGTCGAAGCCGCGGGTCCGCACGGCGGCCAGCATCTCGTCCTTGTCCTTGAAATAACGATAGGGGGTCATGGGGCTGACCTCCAGTTCGCCGGCCAGTTGGCGCAGGCTGACCGCCTCCAGTCCTTTCTCGGCGAACAGCCGCTCGGCCGCGTCGATCAGGCGTTCGCGAAAATCGGCGATCTCGGCGGCGCTCAGAACCTTGGGCATCGATGCTCCAGAAAAAATCTCTTGCAGACCCTATAGTCATACAGTATAAATTTACATCGTAAAAATTAGAACGGGAGAGGCCATCATGGACGGATCGCAAACGACCAGCCCCTTTCTGCGCGGCAATTTCGCGCCGGTGCGCAGCGAGGACGATTTCGAGCTCAAGGTGACGGGCGAGATGCCTCGTGGCCTGGCCGGCAGCCTCTATCGCAACGGTCCCAACCCCCAGTTCGAACCGGACACCGACTATCACTGGTTCATCGGCGACGGCATGATCCACGGCTTCCACGTGGAGGACGGCAAGGTCCGCTATTCCAACCGCTATGTGCGCACGCCGAAATGGACGATGGAGCATGAGGCTGGCCGCAGGCTGTTCAACACCTGGGGCGATCCGCGCACCGCCGACCCGGTGACCCTGGGCAAGGACAGCGGCGTGGCCAACACCAATATCTTCTGGCACGGCGGTCGGTTGCTGGCTCTGGAAGAAGGCCATCCGGCGACGCGGATGGATCCGTTGACCCTGGAGACCCAGGGCTATGTGGACCTGGGCGGCAAGGTCACCGCCCACCCCAAGATCGATCCCAACACCGGCGAGATGGTGTTCTTCGCCTATATGGACGACGCCATGCCATTCTCGGCCAAGGTGAGCTACGGCGTCGCCGACGCGGCCGGTCGGCTGGTCCGGCGCGAGAGCTTTGAAGCGCCCTATTGCAGCATGATCCATGATTTCATGGTCACTCAGAGCCATGTGCTGTTTCCGGTCCTGCCTCTGACCGGCGACCTGCAGCGGGCCATGAGCGGCGGGCCGGCGTTCGCCTGGGAGCCTGAAAAGGGCGCCTATGTGGGCGTGATGCGGCGCGACGCCGGGGTGGAGACCATCCGCTGGTTCAACACCGAGGCCAACTATGTCTTCCACGTGATGAACGCCTGGGAAGAGGGCGAAAAGATCTTCGCCGATGTGATGCAGTACGAATGCGCGCCGCTGTTCCCCAAGGCTGATGGGAGCCGCGGCGACAAGGCCGAGGCGCGCCTGGCCCGCTGGACCTTCGATCTGGCCGGCGGCTCGGACCATATCAAACGGGACTATATCGACGACCTGCCGGGCGAATTTCCCCGCTTCGACGAGCGGCGCTCGGGCCTGTCCTATCGCCATGGCTGGTTCGCCGCCCAAACCGGACGTGCGGGCGAGAACCGGGCGGACGGGATCGCCCATATCGATCTTCAAACGGGCAAGCGGACCACCTACGCATCGCCCGCGGGAGACGCTATCTCCGAGCCCGTGTTCACGCCCCGCTCGGCCTCGGCGGACGAAGGTGATGGCTGGCTGGTGGCCGTGGCCTATCGCGCCCAGGAGGACCGCAGTGAGCTGATGGTGTTCGACGCCCAGGATGTGGCCGCCGGCCCCATCGCCACCGCCGAGGTTCCCCGCCGCGTTCCCTTCGGCTTCCACGGCAACTGGCGGCCAGCGGACTAAGTCCTGGTTCGCCTGCCAGCTAGCGCGTCCCGCGCTTTTGACCCCGTGAGCCGTCCGCGCTAAGCCTTGGCGTGGATGGCCTGCGGGGATGGGCGTTATGTCGAGGGATCGGGGTGTGAACCGCACCATGACCAGCCTTTCCCGCCGCAGCCTGCTCTCCGCCGTCGGCGCTGTGGGCCTGACCGCCTGTCAGCGACATTCCGCAGCCAACCGCACAGCCTCCGCCGGAGCGGCGGCGCTCGCCGGCCCGGCCACGACCCTGGAGGCGGCGGTGTCCGGCGCCTGGCGCTCGCCCCAGGATCGGGCGCGCGACGCCTGGCGCCATCCGCTTGAGAGTCTGAACTTCTGGGGCCTCAAACCCGGTATGACGGTGGTCGAATTCTGGCCCGGCGCAGGCTGGTACACGGACATCCTGGCGCCGTTTCTGGCTGGCACGGGCGGGACCCTCTACGCGGCCAATGTCATGCCCAACAATCCGGCCGCCCAGCAGGTGGCGCAGGCTTTCGAGCAAAGGCTCCAGGCTCGCCCCCGGCTCTACGGCAAAGTCAATTTCACAGCCTTTGGGCCCACGTCGGGTCCGGTGGCGCCGGCCGCTTCGTGCGACCTGGCCCTGTTCCTGCGCAACCTGCATGACTGGATGCGCGGCGGCGTCGCCGAAAAGGCCTTTCATGACGCCTTCGCCGCCCTCAAGCCCGGCGGCGCCTTGGGTGTTGAAGCGCACCGGGCGGCGCCCGGCGGGGTGCAGGACGTGTTGGCCTCGAACGGCTATGTCCAGGAAGCCTATGTCCAGCAGATGGCCAAGGAGGCAGGCTTCGCCTTCGAAGCCGCCAGCGAGATCAACGCCAATCCCAAGGACCAGCGCGACCATCCCTTCGGGGTCTGGACGCTGCCGCCCACCCTGCGCACAGCCCCCGAGGGCCAGCCGCCCGATCCCAAGTTCGACACCCGGCCCTTCCAGGCCATTGGCGAAAGCGACCGTATGACCTTGAGGTTCCGCAAGCCGCTTTGACTTGAGCCGCCGAGGCGGCCAAGCTGACCCCATGGACGCCCAGACCACCGTCATCGGCCAACCGGCCCCCTTATTGTCGTTCGCCGACGCGCCGTTTCCGCCAGGAACAACTGCGATCTGGTACGAGGGCGCCGGCGGCCTGCCCATGCGCGCGGCCTATGCGGCGGCGGAAAATCCGGTGGGCTCGGTGGTGCTGAGCCCTGGGCGGACAGAGCCGATCGAGAAATATGTCGAGGTGGTCGGCGAGCTGGTGGCGCGAGGCTTTTGCGTCCTGGCGCATGATTGGCGCGGCCAGGGCCGATCAAGCCGCTTGCTGCCTGACCGGTTGCGCGGTCACGCCCAAGGCTATGAGGATTTCATCGAGGATTTTCGCCGGTTGATGGCGGCCTTTGATGCGCGCCTGCCGCACCCGCGCATCGCCATGGGCCATTCCATGGGCGGGTGTTTGACTCTCACCGCCCTGGCCAAGGGTGTCGGCGGTTTCGATGCGGCGATCCTGTCGGCGCCGATGCTGGGCCTCAATACCGGCTCGACTCCGGCTTGGCTGGCGCGGGCGTTGGCGGGCCTGATGACCGGCCTGGGACGTGGCGGCGACTATGTGCTGGGATCGGTGACCGACCCCTATTCCACCAGGTTTGAAACGGACCGCCTGACCCACGACCACGCCCGCTATGACCGCACCCGCGCCCAGATCCTGGCCGACCGCGATCTGGCCCTGGGCAACCTGACCTGGGGCTGGCTGAACAGCGCCTTCAAGGCGGTGGACTGGCTGCATAGGGCGCCGGAGGTGACGCGCATCGCCCTGCCGCTGGTGGTGACGGGCGCTGAACTCGACACCTTGGTGAACAATGCCGATCAGAAGGCGGTGACGGCGCGGGTTCCCGGCGCGCGCTATGTGGAGGTCGCCGGCGCCTATCACGAGATCCTGATGGAGACCGACGCCATCCGCGCCCAGTTCTGGCGTGAGTTCGACAGATTGGTCGAAGCTATAGCGCCGCGGGCTTGAGAATTTCGACCGCCTGGTCCAGGGCCGCCCGGTCGCCGCCGATCAGCATCTGACCGCCCTGCGTGCCGATGGTCGTTCCGCGCCAGTCGGTGACATAGCCGCCGGCGCCAGCCAAGACCGGGATGGCCGCCTCGATATCCCAGGGCTTCAGGCCGGTCTCGACCACCAGGTCCAGGCATCCCGCGGCCACCATGGCGTAGGCATAGGCGTCGCAGCCCAGCCGCGCCAGGCGCACGGCGGCGCGCAGCCTGCGCCAGGCCTCGTCCTGGCCGTCCTTGAACAGCACCGGATCGGTGGTGGCGACGATCGCCTGGTCGAGAGTGGAACAGGCGCGCACGCGCAGCGGTCGCGCTCCGCCGGACGTCACCAGGCGCGATCCGCGCGCATCGCCGATGAAGATTTCGCCGATATAGGGTTGGCCGATCGAACCCAGCACGGCGTGGCCCTGGTGCCGCAGGCCGATCAGGGTGGTCCACACGGGCAGGCCAGCGATGAAGGCGCGCGTGCCGTCGATGGGATCCAAGACCCAGACGAACTCGGCGTCAGGCCGGTCCTGGCCATACTCCTCACCGATGACGCCGTGTTCGGGAAATCGCTGGGCGATCAGGGCGCGGATGGCCGCCTCGGCGCCCTTGTCGGCCTTGGTCACCGGGTCGAAATCACCGGGCCCGGCCTTGTTCTCCAGCCCGTGCTGGGCGCGAAACAGAGGCTCGATCACCTTGGCCGAAGTCTGGTTCAGCTCAAGCAGAAAGGCGTCGAGCGCATCGAGTCGGGCGGAGGCGAGATCTGTAGCGGACATGGCCCTGCCCTTAGCGGCTTCGCCATGAACAGGAAAGGCCGAGCTGGGCGGCCCGGCCTCAAAGATTCCTAGCTCAGCTCGACTTCGGTATGCAGCGATTTGGCCAGGTCCAGCAGACGCCGGCGCGGACGCTCGCCCAGTTGGTAATAGGCGTGAATCAGATCCTGGGTTTCCTTGCGCGCGAGGATCTCGCCATTCTCGTTGCGTTCGGCGGGAACCTCGATCGGCGCATTGGTCACCAGGCCGTCATAGAAATAGCCCACTGGCACTTCCAGCGCCTCGGCCAGCTTCCACAACCGGGCGGCCGAGATGCGGTTGGCGCCGCATTCGTATTTCTGAATCTGTTGGAACCGCACCCCGACGGACTCCGCCAATTGCTGTTGGGTCAGGCCCAACAGTCGGCGACGGCGACGCAGCCGTTTGCCCAGGTGAAGGTCGATTTCGTTGCCCACGTGCTCGCCTTTCAATACCGTGCGTCCCAAGGCGGGACGGTCGGACTTTCCCACCGCAAGCGATATGCCGCGGCGGGAGTTCGCCTGCCGCGCGTCTCCCGTTTCGTTGTTTCGCGACGCCTTTTTGTTGGATTGGCCAGAGTTTGGATCCCGTCACCGCTCCCCTTGGACAGAAGCTGGCCTGGCGGCTGGAAGCGCTCGGCTACGATCTCGTCAGCGGGCTGTTGCGGCTGCTGCCGGTGGACGCCGCTTCGGCGTTTGGCGGTTGGCTACTTCAGGCCCTGGGGCCGCTGACCAGCGTCCACAAGACGGTTGAACGCAATCTGCGCCTGGCTTTTCCCCATATGGACAAGGCCGAGCGTGATCGGATCGCTCATGCTCAATGGGGCAGTGTCGGCCGCTATTTCGCCGAGTTCACCATGATGGATCGGCTCACGCCCGCCACGGGCCGGGTCGAGGTGGTGGGGTGGGATCGACTGAAGGCGATCGCCGAGCATGGCCCGCCGGTGGTGTTCGTCTCGGGCCACCTGTCCAATTTCGAGATAATGCCCTCGGTGATCCTCGCGGCCGGGGTCGCTTGCGTGATCACCGGCCGCGCCGCGAACAATCCCTATTTCAACGAAGCCATGATCAAGAGCCGCCGTCGCTATGGCGTGCGGATGTTCGCCCCAAAGAGCGCGGACGGCACGCGCGAGATGCTGCAGGCCATGGATCGGGGCGAATCGGTCGCCCTGATGAACGACCAGAAAAATAATCGCGGGATCGCCGCGCCGTTCTTCGGCCATCTGGCCCATACCGCGTCTGGCCCGACCAAGCTGGCGCTGCGCGCTGGCGGGGTGCTGCAACCCATGTCCGTGCAGCGACTCAAGGGGGCCCGATTCCGGGTCGTCGCCCACGAACCGATCCTGCTGCAGAAGACCGGTGACCGGAAGGCGGACGTCGAGGCTGGGGTGCGCCAGATCAACGCCTTCGTCGAGGCGCGGGTCCGCGAGCGTCCTGAGGAGTGGTTCTGGGTGCACAAGCGCTGGGCCGATGCGGCCTATGCAAGTTTGAAGGATTAGGCGGGCGCCCGCGCGCCGACCATCAGCATCGGATCCAGATTGCGGCCGCGCCATTTCATGCGCCAGCACAGGTGCGGGCCGGTGGCCCGGCCCTCCATGCCCACGGCGCCGATCGGCTGGCCGCGTTCGACCCACTGGCCGGCGACCACCCCGACCTGCGACAGGTGCAGATAGGCGCTGATCAGGCCCTGGCCGTGGTCGATCAGAATCAGGGCGCCCTCGAAATGCAATCCGGTCTCGGCGAACGAGACCCGACCGGGCGCCGGCGCATGCACCGATGTTCCGAGCGGCGCGGCGAGGTCGGAGCCATAGTGCGGCCGATTGGGCTGGCCGTTGAGTATGCGCTGGCCGCCGAAGCGGGCCGACAGCCGCGCGCCCTCCACCGGCAGGATGAATCCATCCTTGAAGCCGTCGTCATCGATATCGCTGGAAAAACCCGCCGCCTTGCGCTTGGCCTCGGCCGCGATGCGCGCCAGGAGGGCCGGATCGGCGGGAGCGACCTGGTCTTGGGGCAGGCCGTCGATGCGTTGGATGTCGAACTGGCCGGAAGCGATGTCGAGCGCCTGACGCGCGCCGCCGCCGGGCCAAAGGGTCTCGATCAGCACCTTCGGGGCGCTGTCGCGATCAAAACCGACCGCGAACAGGCCGCGGTTCGAGGCCGCGCCCGCCAACTGCCCATCCACCAGCACCAGGGCGCGCGGTTTGGTGCGGCCGAGCGCGAACCCGCCTTGCTGATAGCGCCCGTCAAGGCTGAGGTCGGATGCAGTTGCTTGTGCGCGGACTGCCCAGCCGGCAAATCCGCCGGCGACGATAAGGGCGCGGCGGGTGAGATCCAGGTCTAGGTGTCCGGATGCAGCTGGCGCCAGCGCGCCAGGGCCTGCTCAGGGCCGGCGAAGGCTTCCTGGGTCTCCGGGTTCCAATAGCGCAAGGCGTCCAGGGGGATCCTGGCTCCGGTCATGGCGCACAGCACATAGCGGCCAGGCTTGAGCACAGCGTATTCGCCGTCGCCATAATGCAGCGTGGCGAGGTCCGAATTTCCAAGGTCGCGGTCGTAGGCGTTCATGGACTTAGTTTAATCGCCACTGGACGGCGCTCCAAGCCCCCTCGCGCGGTAGGCGGCTAAAACAGGCGGCCCTGATTTGAGGCGGAAACCGGCTTTGCCGGGGATATGGGCTTCTTCGCCGCGGGTTTCGGCGGCGGACTTGCCCCGGCTTCGCCCTCAACCACGGCGTCCCGCCCGCCATCGGCGAACATCAGCCGCACCGTTTCGCCGGACCGCAAGTCAGCCGCCGAGCGGGCCAGGCTGCCGTCGGCGTGGTGTACGCGTGCAAAACCGCGCGCCAGCGGGCCGTCGGGATTGAACGAGACGCGCAGCTTGTCCAGAGCGACCAACCGTTCGCTGGCCCGCTCCAGTCGTCGTTCGATCGCCGGGGCCATGCGCTGTGAAAACTCCGCCAACCGCGCGGCCTTCAGCGCCTGCGGCCGCGCCAGCAGACCCGCAGATAGGCGCCCGGCGATCCGCGCCAGGTCCCGCTCATGGACGGCGGCGTTGCGCTCAAGACCCGCGCCCAAACGGCCTGCGGCGATGTCGAAGCGCTGTTGGGCCAGGGCGATGATGTCGGCGGGGCGGGGCAGGCCGCGAGCGGCGGCGGACAGGCGATTGCGCCAGGTCTCCTGCAGCCGTTCCATGGCGCGGGTCAGCCGGCTCTGACGATCGGCTGTCGCCGCGCGCAGCTCTGCCAGCACCGGGGTGGCCATCTCGGCCGCGGCCGTGGGCGTGGGCGCGCGGCGGTCGGAGACGAAGTCGATCAGGGTGGTGTCGGTCTCGTGGCCCACCGCCGAGATCAGCGGAATGGCGCTCTCGGCCGCCGCCCGGGCCAAGGCTTCGTCATTGAACGCCCACAGGTCTTCCACTGAACCGCCGCCGCGGGCCACGATCAGCACGTCCGGCCGGGGCGTGGCGGCGCCGGGCGTCAGGGCGTTGAAGCCGGCGATGGCCGCGGCCACCTGGCGCGCGGCCTGATCGCCCTGCACCACCACAGGCCAGACCAGCACATGGCAGGGCCAGCGATCACGGATGCGATGCAGGATGTCGCGGATCACCGCCCCGGTCGGGCTGGTGATCACCCCGACCACGGCCGGACTGGTCGGTAGCAGGCGCTTGCGTTCGGGCGCGAACAGCCCCTCGGCGGCGAGCTTGGCCTTCAGCCTTTCCAGCTGGGCTAAAAGTGCGCCGACGCCCGCCGGCTCCATGGTCTCGATGACCATCTGGTATTTGGACGAGGCGGGGTAGGTGGTGATCTTGCCGGTGACGATCACTTCCATGCCCTGCTGCGGCTGGACGGCCAGGTTGCGCACCTGGCCCTTCCAGACCACCCCATCGATGGCGGCGCGATCGTCCTTGATGGTCAGATAGCAGTGGCCCGAGGCGTGCTTGGTGACCTTGGACAGCTCGCCGCGCAGGCGGACATAGCCATAGGTCTCCTCCAAGGTCCGCTTGAGCGCGAAGGCCAGTTCCGAGACGGAATAGGCTTTGGCGTTGCCGTCTGGTTCGACGGCGGACTCGGCGGCGAAAAATGGATCATCGGACGGGCTCACGGCCTCAGGATAGGGGTTTTGTGCGAGTCTGAAACCCCGCCCGCGCCTGAGAACGACCGCCTCGCCCAGCAAAACTATTCGCACTGTGAAATATGATGTGAACGGACGAGAGGAGAAAAGCTTAGCCAGGGGCTTGAAAATCGTTGTTGCCCGCCTGAAATACGCCGCGATGAAAAACTGGTGGAAATCCATGGCGATAATCGCCGCGCTGGCCATACCGAGCCTGGTGTCCGCCGACACCGACCCGGTGAACGGCGCGTGGAGCGTCAAGGGCAAGGTCCAAGGCTATCCGGTGGTCGTGCGTTGCGAGTTCGAACGCCGCGGCGATCAGCTTGGCGGCCTGTGCCGTGATGGTGACGCCGATGGCCCCGCCCACGAGTTGTACGAGAGCGGCGTCCAAGGCGCCCATGTGAGCTGGACCTATCACCGCCGGTTCCTGTTCAAGACCTACAAGGCCCATTATGACGGCGTGGTCAGCGGCGCCTCCATGACCGGCACCATCTCGGTCGCCGGCTATACCGGCGCCTTCACCGCCACCCACCAGTAGGCCCCGTCCTCGCCGGGTCTTGACCGCGACGGCGGCCCGCGCCACAGGCGGGTCATGAACATTCTTCTCGTCGGATCGGGCGGCCGCGAGCACGCCTTGGCCTGGAAAATCGCCCAGTCGCCCAAGCTGACCCGGCTGGTCTGCGCGCCGGGCAATCCTGGCATGGCCAAGCTGGGCGAAATCCGCGCCCTGAAAGCCACGGATGTCGAGGGCCTGGTCGCCTTGGCTGAGGAGATCGAAGCGGACTTAGTGGTGATCGGGCCAGAGGTCGCGGTGGAAGCCGGTCTGGCCGATCGCCTGGGCGTGGTCGGCATCCCCTGTTTCGGCCCCACGGCCGCCGCCGGGCGCCTGGAGTCCTCCAAGGCCTTCACCAAGGCTTTCGCTGACCGACACCATCTGCCCACCGCCGCCTATGGCGTGTTCGACGCGCCGGAGCCGGCCAAGACTTTCCTGGACCATTTCAACGCGCCCTACGTGATCAAGGCCGACGGCCTGGCCGCCGGCAAGGGCGTGGTGATCGCCGAGAGCCGCGCCGAAGCCGAGGCTGCGATTGACGACATGCTGGGCGGCGGCTTCGGCGGCGCGGGCGCGCGGGTGCTGATCGAGGAGTTCATGACCGGCGAGGAAGCCTCGCTGTTCGCCTTCGCCGATGGCGAGACCGCCATGCTGTTCGGCGCCGCCCAGGACCACAAGCGCGCTTTCGACGGGGACTTGGGCCCCAATACCGGCGGAATGGGAACCTATTCCCCGGCGCCGATCCTTACCCCCTTGCTGACCGAACAGGCCCGCCTCAGCCTGATCGCGCCCACGATCAAGGGGATCGCCGCCGAGGGCGCGCCCTATCGCGGCGTGCTCTATGCCGGCCTGATGCTCACGCCCGCCGGCCCCAAGCTGGTGGAGTTCAACGCCCGCTTCGGCGACCCGGAATGCCAGGTGCTGATGCTGCGCCTGAAGAGCGATATCGTCCCCTATCTGCTGGCCTGCGCCACCGGGACCCTGGCTGAAAAGTCCGAGCCGGCCTGGCATCAGGAGGCGGCGATCTGTGTGGTGCTGGCCGCCAAGGGTTATCCTGAAGCGCCGCAGACTGGATCGGTGATCCGGGGCGCCGAATCCGATTTCGGCGAAGACGTGGTGATCTTCCAGGCCGGCACGGCCCGTGACGCCGAGGAGCGGTTGATCGCGTCCGGGGGCCGGGTGCTGAACGTCTGCGCCCGCGGCGCGACCCTTTCTGAAGCGCGCGAGCGGGCCTATGCCGCCGTCGCCCAGATCGACTGGCCCGAAGGTTTCCACCGCACGGACATCGGCTGGCGGGCCTTGGGGCGTTAGACCCCCAATTTGCGAGCGACCTTACGGCCAACGCTTTGCAGCCCGATCATCGCTCGCTAAAGTCCATTCAAACGATCGTAAGAGGGATGGACGCGATGGCCGAAGCCGACACCGCAGAACAACAGCGTGAGCAGCTGAACACCGGCACCAAGGCCGTCGCCGAAAGCCACCGTTTCGACGAGGCCCGCCTGCTCGCCTGGATGCAGGCCAATGTGGAAGGCTTCGAGGGGCCGCTGGAGGTTCGCCAGTTCAAGGGCGGCCAGTCCAACCCGACCTATCAGCTGGTGACGCCGAAGCAGAAATACGTCCTGCGCCGCAAGCCGCCCGGCAAGCTGCTGCCCTCGGCCCACGCGGTGGACCGTGAGTTCAAGGTGATTTCCGGCCTCTATCCCACCGGCTTCCCCGTGGCGCGGCCCTATGAACTGTGCACAGACGACAGCGTCATCGGCACCATGTTCTATGTCATGGACATGGTCGAGGGCCGCATCCTGTGGGACCAGACCCTGCCGACCTACGAGCCGGCCGAGCGCCACGCCATCTTCATGGCCAAGCTCAAGACCCTGGCCGACCTGCACAACACCGATTACGCCGCCATCGGCCTGGCTGATTTCGGCAAGCCGGGAAACTATTTCACCCGCCAGATCGACCGCTGGACCAAGCAGTACAAGGCCTCGGAAACCGTCAAGCTGGACACGATCGACCGACTGATCGAATGGCTGCCGCAGACCACGCCCGTGGATGACCAGACCTCGATCGTCCATGGCGACTACCGCCTCGACAACATGGTTATGCACCCCACCGAGCCGCGGGTGATCGCCGTGTTGGACTGGGAGCTGTCGACCCTGGGCAATCCCCTGGCCGACTTCACCTATCTGCTGATGAACTGGGTCAATGGCGCCATCTCGACCCTGCCGGACTTGAAGGCCCACGGCATCCCGACCATCGACGAATATGTGGCCGAATATTGCCGCCTGACCGGCCGCAAAGGCCTGCCCGAACTGGACTGGTATCTGGCCTACAACATGTTCCGCCTGGCCGGCATCTGCCAAGGCATCGTTGGCCGCGTCCGCGACGGCACCGCCAACAGCCCGCAGGCCGCCGCCATGGCCGAGCGTGTGCCGCTTTTGGGTGAAAGCGCCTGGAAATACGCCCAGCGCGCAGGGGCTAAATAGGCAGCAGGGACGTCAGCGCCGCCTCGTCCTCGAACCGCGCCCGCACGGGCCAGGCGACGGCGCGGCGGCGCCAATCCGTCGGCAGTCGCACCCAGTCCTTTTCGGTGGTGACCAACCCCGCGCCCAGTTCGCGGGCGCGGCGCTCCAGGAAGCGCAGGGTGTCGGGGCCATAGGCGCCGTGGTCGGGCAGGGGGATGAAATCCACGAGGTCACAGCCAGCGGCCTCCAGCGCCCGTTCGACCTTCCACGGCTTGCCCACCCCGGCGAAGCCCAGTTGCGGGCCAACTGGCGGTGGACCCAGCGGCTCCAGCCGGGCGATCAGCACCGGCTTGCCGGTGAACAGGGCGATCAGTTCCGGATCGGGCTCGGCAAGGTCGGCGGGCAGCAGGACGATGACAGCATCCGCACGGGCAAGGCCCACGGCCAACGGCTCGCGCATGGGGCCCGCGGGAAAAACGGCGCCGTCGCCGAACGGCCATTCGCCGTCGCGGCTCTCCCCATCCACCACCACCAGGGACAAGGTTTTGCGCACTGTGGGATTCTGGTGGCCGTCGTCCATCACCACCACCTGAGCGCCATCCGCCTTAGCGGCCCTGGCCCCGGCGGCGCGGTCGCGCGCGATCCAGAAGGCGCCGTCCTGGGCCAGCATCAAGGGCTCGTCGCCAACATCGGCGGCGGTGTGGCGATCCGCCTCGACCCGCAATGGACCGGTCAAGCTGCCGCCATGGCCGCGCGACAGGCCCGCCGCCTCGACCCCCGCCTCGTGCAGCAGGCGCAGGATCTCGCGCACCATTGGCGTCTTGCCGGTTCCACCCACGGTCAGGTTGCCGACGCAGATCACCGGCAGGCCGGGGTCGGCCGCAACCGTGCGAGCGATCCGGCGCGCGGTGGCCACAGCCCAGATCCAGGCGATGGGGCGCAACAGGGCGCGGGTCACGGGCGCGGTGCGATTGTCTCGCACGTACCACCAACGAGGCGTGGACAGCTTCATGGCAGCAGGTCCAGCACGCGCGCAGGTACGGCGCGCGCTTCGGCGTCGCGGGCTTCCACATAGGCCCGGGCCTTGGCTGCGCGATCCGCCAGGGCCGGTTCGCTTCGGACCGCGGCCTGCATCAGATCGGCGATAGCCCCAGCGTTTGCGACGAAACCGCCGGCGCCCGCTTCGGCAAGCTCGGCATAGGCGGTGGCCCAGTTGGCCACGTCAGGTCCCGAGGCGAAGGGGCAGGACAGCCGCGCAGGCTCCAGCGGATTATGGCCGCCGACACCGGGTATGAAGCTGCCGCCGATCACCGCCAGTCGCGCCAGGCGGAACCAGAGGCCAAGCTCGCCAAGGGTGTCGGCGACGTGGACCCGCTCCGGGCCGAGGCGATCGCCGACGCTGCGCAGACTGGTCCAGAGCGCCTTGGACCTGGCCAATGCGGCGATGGCGGGGCCGCGTTCGGGGTGGCGGGGGACGATGACCAGAACCGGGGCGCCCGGGACGCTGGCGAAGGCGTCCAGCAAGATCTCGTCTTCGCCGGCGTGGGTGCTCGTCGCCAGGAGCAGCGGGCGATCACCGATCTGGGCGCGCAGCGCTTCCAGGGCGTTGGCGTCGGCGGGGAGGGGCGCGGCGCCGAACTTCAGGTCCGCCAGGCCGGCGACCCTGGCGCCAAGCGCGTCAAGCCGCACCGCCGCCTGGGCGTCCTGGGCCAGCACCAGATCGAACCCGCCGAACAGCGCCTGCGCCGACTTGGGAAATCGCGACCAATTGCGGAAACTGCCATCGGAGAGTTTCGCCGAGAGCAGCGCCATGCGCGCGCCACGTCGGCGGGCTTGCTGCAACAGGTTGGGCCAAAGTTCGCTCTCGACCAGGACGGCCAACTCCGGCCGCCAATGATCCAGAAACCGCGCCACGGCGCTCGGCGCGTCGATCGGCGCATACTGGTGGATGACCCCGCCCGGCAGCCGCTGGCCGAGCAGTTCGGCTGAGGTTCGGGTGCCGGAGGTGACCAGCACCTGCACATCCGGCCGCGCGGCGCCGATGGCCTCCGCGAGCGGCAGCAGAGAGAGGCTTTCGCCGACACTGGCGCCGTGCAGCCAGGCCAGCGGCCCGCTTGGGCGAGGGATTGAGCTGCGCCCCAGCCGCTCGCCCAGGCGCTGAGGGTCTTCCTTGCCGCGCCGCACCCGGCTCTGAAGCAGGTTCGGCAGCCAAGGTTCGATCAGCCGGGTGGCGCCGGCATAGAGGGCCAGGGGCAGGGGCGCGCCCTCGCTCAAGCCCGAGCTCCGGCCAATAGGGCTTCAGCCTTCTTCTGCGCCGCAATCAGGCGCGCCTGCCATTCCGCCCGGGTGGCTTCGCGGCTCGCTTCATCGCCTCCCGCCGGCGCGTAAAGCGGTCCGTCAAAGACCACGCAGCCGCGGCTGAACGGCAGGGGGATGCGCGCCTGATCCCAGCTGTTGAACTGCATCGCCGGTGCGGCGGCGAGGCCGAACAGCACCACGGGCACCCGCGCCACCTGGGCCATGATCACCGTGCCTTCGGGCATCACCTGGTTAGGGCCGCGCGGGCCGTCCGGGGTGATGGCGATCAGGCCGCCGTCGCGCATGAAGCGCAGGGCCTGGCGAAAAGCCGCCGCCCCGCCCTTGTCGGCGTCCTTGCCCTTCTTGGCGGCGGAGCCTCTGATCGAGGGAAAGCCCAGCCGTTCCACCGTGCGGGCGGTGAATTCCCCATCGCGCGAGGCCGAGATGATCACCCGGCGGGGCTTGTGCTTGAGCACCCGCCGGCAGACCACGGCCATGGTGATGCGCCCGTGCCAGAAGGCGCCGATGGCCCCTTGGTCCGACGCCACCATGGCGTCGACCCCGGCCCGGTCCTCGAACCGCCAGCGGGTGGTCTCCAGGGCGAAATTGACATAGCCGGTGAGCAGCCAGGACAGCGCCGACTGGACCAAAGGGTGCTTGAACAGGGACCTCATTGGGCGGCGACCTCGGCCGCGGGTTCCAGGTTCTGGGCCTGGGCCAGGCGGGCGTAGAGCCCCTTGGCCCGCAACAGCTCGGCATGGGCGCCGGTTTCCACCACCCGGCCGCGATCGATGACATAAATGCGGTCAGCGCCCTTCACGGTGGACAGGCGGTGGGCGATCAACAGGGTGGTGCGGCCGGCCATCAGCCGCTCCAGCGCCGCCTGGACCTGGGCCTCGCTTTCGGTGTCGAGGGCGCTGGTGGCTTCGTCCAGCAACAGGATCGGCGCGTTCTTTAAAAAGGCGCGGGCGATGGCGATGCGCTGGCGCTGACCGCCGGACAGGCGTGCGCCGGCCTCGCCCACCTGGGTGTCGTAGCCCTTGGGCAGATCGAGGATGAAATCGTGGGCCGCCGCCTGCCGCGCCGCCGCCTCGACCTCGGCCTGGCTGGCCTCGGGGCGTGGATAGGCGATGTTGGCGCGGATGGTGTCGTCGAACAGGAACGGCTCCTGGGTGACCAGGGCGATCTGGTGGCGCAGCGAGGCCAGGGTCAGGCCGCGTACGTCGCGGCCGTCCAGGCTGACCACGCCGGCGGTGACGTCATAGAAGCGTGGGATCAGGTTCAAGATGGTGCTCTTGCCGCCGCCCGAGGGGCCGACCAGGGCGATGGTCTCGCCGCGCTTGGCCTGCAGGCTGACGACCTCCAGCGCCGGCGCCGCCTCGCCATAGGCGAAGCTGACATGGTCAAAGCGGATGGCCTGGGGGGGCTCAGTCAAGATGGCCGCGTCCGGTGCATCGGCGACCTCGGCCCGGATATCCATGGAGGCGAACAGCCGCTCGGCGGCGGTCAGGCCCTCGCTGAACACCGGCGGCAGATTGGCCAGTTGGCGCAGGGATTGCGACGCCATCAGGAACGAGGCCAGGAAGGAGGTGAAGTCTCCCACGCTCATCCGCCCGCGCCCGGCCTGCCAGCCTGCATAAGCAATCACGCCGGCCAGGACGAAGGACATGACCATCTCGACCACCGGGGCCGAGGCGGCGCCGATATTGGCGCCTTGGATCACGTGAGCCTGGCGGCGTTCGACAGCGACGGCCACGCGACCCTCTTCGAAGGCCTCACGGTTGTCGATCTTGACCACCTTGACCCCGTCAATACCTTCCATGATGGCGGTGGACAGGCCCGAGGTCTCGTTCATCGCCCCTCGCGCAGCGGCCTTGGACCAACGGGTGAACCGTCCCATCAAAACCCCCACCAGCGGGCCGACCAGGAAGATGGCCAGGGTCAGCACCAGGTCTCGGTGCAGCATCACCGCCAAGAGGCCCGCGACCATCACCGCGTTCTGGGTCAGGCCGATTAGGCCGGTGGTGGCGGCGTTGCGCACCAAGGTGGCGTCATAGAGCATGGCCGAGACGAAATCGCCGGTGTGCGAGGCGCGCAGGCGGGCCAGGTCCGATCGGATGATTTTGCCGAAAAGCTCGACCTGGATGCGGCCAACAATGCGATGACCGACGCCGTTGACGGTCCAGCTCTGCAGGATCTGTGCGGCGCCGCGCACCAGGGAACAGACGATCAAGGCCAGAGG
Source organism: Caulobacteraceae bacterium (assembly GCA_036494815.1). Lineage (GTDB taxonomy): Bacteria > Pseudomonadota > Alphaproteobacteria > Caulobacterales > Caulobacteraceae > Poindextera. Next base: position 16,773 of record DASXNV010000030.1, on the reverse strand, counting down.
CATCAGGATCAGCGCCCGGTGGTCGTGGCCCTGGAACAGCGCGTTGATCGCCGGCCCCAGGATCCAGGCGATGGCCGAGGTCGATCCCGCCACGATCAAGGCGGCGAGGCCGGCGCCGGCCAGCTGAAGCCGATAAGGTCTCAGATACCGCCGCGCCACGCGCAGGGCGATGCTCTCGGGCTTGGCCTTGCGGGTGTTCTTGGGGTCGGTCTCGGCCCTGGTCATCGATATGGCGGCCTCATCCGCCTTCTATCCGCCGCCGCGCGCGACGGCTAAGAGGGGCTGGCTATTACGAATCCAGCCTCGGCGCAGCTAAATTTGACCCATTTCGATCTGTCTACACCATTGGGGCGCCTGCGCGCCTATCTGGACTACCTATGGACGGACCATGCCTGGCTGCGGCTGGGGTTCCGCAACGCCCACTGGATCAGCCCCGAACTGGCCCGCGCCAACCAGCCCTGGCCGTTCCAGCTGAAGCAATGGAAGCGCGAGGGGATCAAGACCGTCATCAATCTGCGCGGCGGGTTCGACACCTCGACCCATGCCTTGGAGCGGGACGCCTGCGAGCGGCTGGGCCTGACCATGGTCGATTTCGTGGTCACCTCGCGCGAAGTGCCATCACGGGCCCGGGTGCTGGGCGCGCGGCAGATGTTCGACACCATCGACTATCCGGCCATGATCCACTGCAAGTCCGGCGCGGACCGGGCGGGGATCATGAGCGTGCTCTACGCCCACTTCCGCCTGGGCCAGCCGATCCGCGAAGCCATGGCCCAGCTGTCGCCCAAGTTCCTGCACGTGAAACAGGGCCTGACAGGGGTGCTGGACTATGTGTTCGAGCGTTACCTGGCCGAGGGCGAGGCCAAGGGGCAGAGCTTCATCGATTGGGTGGAGAGCGAGGCCTATGACCCCGTGGCCATCAAGAAGGACTTCCGCGCCAACTGGTGGGGCACGCTGCTGACGGAGAAGCTGGCCCGGCGCGAATAGCGCAGGACTTGCCGACTCGATCGATGGCGTATATACATGTATATCCCAATGGGGCGCCATTATGACGGTCGTTCGCACCCGCACTTTTCGAAGCGGTAATAGTCAGGCGATCAGGCTTCCGCGCGGCGTGGCCTTTGGCGAAGACGTCGAACTTATGATCGTGCGATCCGGAGATGTGATGACGATCTATCCCGTGGCGGCGTCCATCCCGGAGATGATCGCCCAGCTTCGAGCCCTGCCGGCGCCGCCTAGGGTCGAACAACGCGACGAGGAGGAATCGCCGGAACGCCCGGGGCTCTGACCCATGGCCTTCCTGCTCGACACCAATGTCGCCATCTATCTGCGTGATGGCGATCCGGCCGTCACCACCCGGGTCGCGGCGCTTGATGGGGCGATCCTCATGTCGGTGGTTACACGCGTCGAACTTGAGGGCGGCGTTTATCGGGAACCGGCCCATGCCCAGATCCGTAGAGCCAGGCTCGATATCATGCTCAGCGCTATTGCGACCCTCACCTTTGACGATGCGTCGGCGCAGGCCTATGGCGCGATCGTCTCCGGCGCTGGCTATTCAAGACGAAAGTTGCTTGATCGTATGATCGCGGCCCAGGCGCTGGTGCATCGCGCGACCCTGGTCACGCTGAACAGCAGCGATTTGTCCGACATCGCCGGGCTGTCGATCCTGGCCTGGTGACCGAGACGTTCGGGCTGGCGTCAGCGCCTCAGTGCGGCTTGCTCTCGTCGTGATGCTCGTCCGGGTCCAGGAGCTTGTGGGCGTGGATGATGAAATAGCGGGTCAGGGCGTTGTCGACGGTGGACTGGGCCTTGGCCTTCCAGGCGCGGTGGGCGTCGGCGTAGTTGGGAAAGGCGCCGACGAAATCGACCTTTTCCAGGTCTCTGAATTCATGCTCGCCAACCCCCTTAAGCTCTCCGCCGATGACGAGGTGCAGAAGCTGGCGATCGGGCATGGCGCGATTCTCGTTGATCAATCCGGCAAAGCGATAGGCCTGACCCGACGTAAGATCAACTCGTGCAGCGCCGGGCCGGCGCAGACCAGGCTGCGCATGGTGGGGACGGCGCGATTGTAGGCGAAGGGCTCGCCCCGGTGGTTGGTGACCATGCAGCCGGCCTCGGCGGCGATCAGGTCGGCGGCGGCCAGGTCCCATTCCGATTTCGGCGACAGGGCCACGGCGGCGTCGAACTCGCCCGAGGCGACCGAGCACAGCCGGTAGGCCACGGAATTGCGGTTTTCGATCCGCATCGCCGGCCACGGCTCCGGCCAGGCCGGGTGCTGGAACATCGGCGCGTCGGCCAGCATCGAGCAATCCTCGATCGCCGCACGGTCGCCGGTGCGGATCGACGCGCCGTTCAGCCATGCGCCGCCGCCGACGACGGCGGTATAGAGCTCGTCGCGCTCGGGGGCGTAGACCACCCCCGCCACCGGCTGTCCGCGGTCGACCAGGGCGATCGACACCGCCCACCAGGGCTTGGCCTTGACGAAGGCGCGGGTGCCGTCGATCGGGTCGACCACGAACACGCGCTCGCGGCTCAGCCGCTCCGGATCGTCGACCGTCTCCTCCGACAGCCAGCCATAGTCGGGGCGCGCGCGGCCCAGTTGGTCCTTGAGCAGGGCGTCCAGCGCCAGGTCGGCGTCGCTGACCGGGGTCCTGTCGGCCTTGTAGGTGGTGGTCAGCCCGGCCTGGCGCATGACCTGGGCCAGTTCGCCGGCCGCGCGGGCGGCGTGGATGATCAGGTCGAGGTCTTCGTGACTTACAGTCAGCGTCATCGTCCCGCGATCGCCAGGGCGTCGACCAGCAGCGACGGGGAATTGGCCGAACCCCGGATCTCCAGGTCCGAACCGACCACGACCCGCTGATAGATGTCGATCAGGTTGCCGGCCACGGTGATCTCGGTCACCGGATAGGCATAGGCGCCGCCCTCAAACCAGAAGCCGGCCACCCCCACTGACCAGTCGCCAGTATGGGCGTTGAGCGAGGGGCCGAACATCGAAGTCACCAGGAGGCCCTCGCCGGCCTCGCGCATCAGGCCGGCCTGGTCGAGTTCACCAGGCCGCACGGTCAGGTTGGTGGTCGACACGCCCGGCGAACCGGCCAGGCCCCGCGACGCGTGGCCCGTGGTCTCCAGGCCAAGTTGGCGCGCGGCGCTGCAGTTGAGCAACCAGGTGGTCAGCACCCCGGCGTCGATCAGATTGCGGGCCTGGTTGGCCACGCCCTCGTCGTCGAAGGGGCTGGAGCCCAGGCCGCGCCTTCGATGCGGTTCCTCGGCGATGGTCACGGCGGGTGAGAACACGGCCTGACCCAGCTTGTCCTTCAGGAAGGACGCGCCCCGGGCGATGGACGGCCCGGCGATGGCGCCGATCAGCGGGCCGAGCAGCGAGGTGGCCAGGCGGTTTTCGAAGATCACCGGAGCGGTTGTGGAGGCGATCTTGCGCGCGCCCAGGCGGGCTACGGCGCGGCGGCCGGCCTCTGCGCCAATGCTTTCGGGCGAGGGCAGGTCGGCCTGCCAGCGCTGGCTGCGGCCTTCGCCGCCACGCTCCATACCGCCGCCGTCCTGGGCGACCACCGAGGCGGACAGGGAAAAACCGGAGGCGGCGTGGGGGGCGCTGAAACCGCCGCTTGTCACCAGGCGCCACTGCGAGGTGGACCAACTGGCCGAGCCGCCCTCGCTGTTGCTGACGCCTGGCGTCGCAAGAGCCGCAGCTTCTGCGGCCTCGGCCTGGGCCTCAAGCGATGCGGCCGAGGGCTCGGAAGGGTCGAACAGGTCGAGATCCGGCCACGGCCCCTTGGCCAGCCGGTCCTGGGGCGCCAGGCCCGCATAGGGATCCTCCGGCGCCAGCCTGGCCATGGCCACGACCCGCTCGACCAGCTTGGCCCTGGCGGGGGGTGACAGATCCGAGCCGGATACGCTGGCCTGGCGGCGGCCCACGAACACGCGCAGGCCCAGGTCGCGGGACTCTTCGCGCTCGACCTCTTCCAGCTTGCCCATGCGGACCGAAATCGACAGGGCCTGGCGCTGGGCGCCGACGGCCTCCGCGGAGTCCGCGCCGGCCTTCAGCGCCGCGGCCACCACGTCTTGCAACAGGTTTTCATCCATGCACGAACTTATGGCCGAACCGGCGCCCCGCCCGCAACCGCCTAGAAGAACGCTTCCCGCCAAAGTGGATCCATTTGGCGATCAGGAAAGGCTCTGGGGGGCTTTAGGCGAACGCGCGCAGCAAAAGGGCGGTGGCGGCGATCAGGATGGCGGACCATGTGAGCACAATGCCGATCGTGCGCCCGGGCGATGCGTTCTCTGTGTGACTGATCCCCAGGGCGTGGGCTATCCGTCCGACAAACAAGGCCGCTCCGACCATGTGAATCACCGCCGGCAGGGCGTTGGTGATGGCCAGGGCGATCATGGCGGCCAAGGCGGCGGGCACATATTCGGCCGCATTGCCGAACGCCCGGCCAGCGCGGATGAGTTCGGGCGATCCGCCGTCGCCGACCATCACCCCGCGCGTCATCCTCTGGCGAACCACCAGCGCCGACAGGACCACCAGCACGATGAGGTTCAACGAAATCCAGAGCGCCGCGGCCCTGGCCGAATTGGTCACATCCATCCCGCTAGCTCCCCCTTAAGGCTTCATCGCCAGATCGGCTTGCCCTGGCCTGGCAGCCCCAGGCCGGCCCACTTCTCGGTCACGCGTTCTACCACATCCTTGTCCATGCCCAGCTTGACCCCCCATTCGCGATGGGTTTCCGGCGGCCACTTGTCGGTGGCGTCCAGGCCGATCTTGGAGCCCAGGCCGGATTCCGGCGAGGCGAAGTCGAGATAGTCGATGGGGGTGTTCTCGATCACGGTGATATCGCGGGCCGGATCCATGCGCGTCGACAGGGCCCACATCACATCCTTCCAGTCCCGGGCGTCGATGTCCTCGTCCACCACGATCACCCACTTGGTGTACATGAACTGGCGCAGATAGGACCACACGCCCAGCATCACCCGCTTGGCGTGGCCGGGATAGGCCTTCTTGATCGACACCACGGCGATGCGATAGCTGCAGCCCTCAGGCGGCAGCCAGAAGTCGACGATCTCGGGAAACTGCTGCTGCAGCAGGGGGATGAACACCTCGTTCAGCGCCTCGCCCAGCACGCTCGGCTCGTCGGGCGGACGGCCGGTGAAGGTGGTCAGATAGATCGGTTTCCTGCGCATGGTGATGGCGCTGATCTGGAAGATCGGGAACCGCTCGACCGAATTGTAATAGCCGGTATGGTCGCCGTAAGGGCCCTCGTCGGCATATTCGTCCAGCAGGACATGGCCCTCCAGCACGATCTCGGCCTCGGCGGGAACCAGCAGCGGCACGGTCTTGGCCGCGACCAGCTCGGCCTTGGCGCCGCGCAGCAGGCCGGCGAACTGGTATTCCGACAGGGTGTCGGGCACCGGGGTGACTGCGGCCAGGATCAGGCCGGGATCGGCGCCCAGGACGGCGCAGGCGGGCAGGGGCTCGGGCTTGCCGGCGGCCTTCCAGCGGCGATGGTGCTGGGCGCCGCCCCGGTGGGCCAGCCAGCGCATGATGCAGCGGTCCTTGCCGATCACCTGCATACGATAGATGCCCAGGTTGAAATCGTCCTCACGGCTGTCGGAGGGGCCCTTGGTCACCACCAGGGGCCAGGTGATCAGGGGCGCCGGCTCGCCAGGCCAGCAGGTCTGGATGGGCAGCTTGGTCAGGTCGATGTCCTCGCCCTTGAGCACCACCTCCTGCACCGGGGCCTTCTTCACCACTTTGGGCCGCATGCCCATGACGGTCTTGGCCAGGGGCAACATGTCCCAGGCGTCCTTCAGGCCCCGCGGCGGCTCGGGCTGGCGCAGAAAGGCCAGCAGTTCGCCCACCTCGCGCAGTTCGCCTGCAGTGGTGCGCTCGACCCCGTCCAGGGTCACCCCCATGGCCACCCGTTTGACCGTGCCGAACAGGTTGGCCAGGCAAGGGATGGGCGAGGGCTCGCCATCGGCCCGCACGGGATTTTCGAACAGCACGGCGGGGCCGCCCTCGGCCAGCAGGCGGGTGCAGATTTCGGTCATCTCCAGCACGGTGGACACCGGCTCGGTCACGCGCGCCAGTTCGCCCGCCGCCTCCAGCTTGGCGATGAATTCCCGTAAAGACCGATAGGCCATCTGACGCTCCGCGCTACGGCGGCGAAAGCTAGAGCGTTTCGGCGGGACGCGAAATGTCCTAGCCTGGCTTCATGCTGTTTGAAGTCGATGAGCAAGACGCCGCCGCCCGCTTTGCGGAGATGATGGCCACCATCGCCGCCGGCTATGGCGTGCTGATCAAACGCGGAGACGAGGTTGTGGCCCGTCTGGCGCCCGAGGCGGCGTTTCATGCCGCGCCGGCTGGGGACGACGAGGAGGCTGTGTCGTCCGAGGCTCTGGAAGCCCAGGAAATGCTGGAGGCCTTCGAGGCGGCGATGAACGACAGTTTCTGACCGCGTTACGCGGACTGCTCCGCATCGTAGGCCTTGACCAGTTTCTTCGGCGCCACCGCCCGCCAGCGCCGCTCCAGAAAGTTCCGCAGGGTTCCCGGATCCAACGGCCCGATCCGCGCCAGCACGCTGGGATAGCCGCGATAATGGTCGGTGATGTGGAAGGTCTGGGGTTCGGCCTGCATCAGCATCTCGCGTTCATCGGTGGTCACGTTCAGCAGCACCAGGCTGTCATCCTCGGATCGCAGACGGGTGAAGAATTTGCCGGCGATCTTGAAGCTGGGCATGCCGTATGAGGTCCCCTCTTCGGCCTGCGGGAACGACAGCACCAGCGCCTTGACCTCGTCATAGGTCATCAACCGCAGCTCCAGGCAGCCAAGGCCGAACCGTCCTACGCCTCGGTGAACACCGCAAGCTCGTTGCCCGCCGGATCGGTGAAGTGGAAGCGGCGCCCGCCGGGAAACGAGAAGATCGGCCGCGAAATGATCCCACCGGCGGCGATGACCTTGGACTGCATCGCTTCCAGGTCGCGGGCGAACAGCACCACCAGGGGCTTGTTCACCCCGCTCGCCGGATCGGCGTCGAAGCCGCCATCCAGCCCTCCGTCCTCGAAGGCCGCGTAGCTGGGGCCATAGTCGATGAATCGCCAGCCGAACGCCGCCTGATAGAAGCCTTTTACGGCCGCCAGGTCGCCGCCGGGCATCTCCACATAGTCGATCTTGCCGTCTTCACGCATGGCCACGGTCTCCGATCACCGAATGATTGTTCTTTATTTGTTCTTATAGTTCCGGCGCGCGGATTGTCCAGTGGAGTCAGTCTGGAAAGGTCCAGACACTGGTCCGCTTGACCGTCATGTCCTCCAGCTCGCGGGTGGTCTCGACTTGATATTCGGCCAGGTGAACGAGCCCGTCCTTTGGGAAATAGCTGCGCCCGGGATCGCCGATCAGCACCCGCGCGCCACGGGCGTGGGCGGTGGCCAGCCAGGCCAGCACCCGCTCGGCCAGAGGCTTTTCGTAGCAGATGTCGCCGGCGGTGATCAGGCCGGTGGCCGGAGGTTCGGCGTCCAGCAGGTTCCGGTCGGTGAAGGCGACCGCGACGACGTTGACTGTGCTGTTGGCCTCAACCGCCGCGCCGCAAAAGGCGTCGATATCGGCGGCCAGGGCGCTTTTCGCTCCCGCCTTCATGGCGGCGATGGCCACCAGGCCGGAACCGGAGGCGAAGTCGACCACCGACTGGCCCCGGGCTTCAGCCGGGTGGTCCATCAGGTAGCGCGCCAGCGCCTGGCCGCCGGCCCAGGCGAAGGCCCAGAAGGGTGGTGGCAGCCCCATCTCGCCCAACTCCTCCTCGGTCAGCCGCCAGATCGGGGTGATCTCGTCGGCGAGATAGAGCTGGATCTCGGGGGTGTGGGGCGGGCGCTGCAGGCGGGTGTTGGCGAGGATGAAGTTGCGGCGATCTTCAATCACCCGATCAAGGATCACGCTCGCGTCGTTTCGAGCGGCGCAGCCAGGCGCAGCATGGCCAGATAGCCCGGCTGGGTGTCCATTTGCTCGGTGACGCCCTTGGCTTTCAGCATCCGGTTGACGCGTGGCAGCTGATGGCAGGGCACATGCATGAACAGGTGATGCTCGCCGTGATAGTTCACGTAGTAGGGCGCGATCAGCAGCCGCTCGATCAGATTGGCCCGGGTGGTGCGGGCGTGGCGCAAGGGGTCGGGCTCGTTCTTGGCCACCAGGGCGTGCTCGGCGATGTTGCGGATGCGGGTGACCAGCGGATACCAGGTGGCCATGGGAAGCAGCCACAGGACGAGATAGGCCCACCAGCAGCCGGCGAGGCTGAGGGCGACCAGCAGGCCCAATTGCCAGCCCAGAAACCGGCGCTGGCGCCAGATCTCGGCGCCGATGATGCTGGAGGCGGAGACGCCCGGCTTGCGATCGCGCAGCTTGCCGCGCACGGGGGCGAAGCGTTGCTTGATGAAGGTCTGGCCGGTCAGGTCGCGCACCACCTTGCGCATCAGGGATTGGCGGCTGATGGGGAAGGGCGCCGACAGGCCCAGGTCGGGATCCTCCGCCTGCTGGGCGTATTTGTGATGGCCCAGATGGTAGTCGCGATATTTCGACAGCTGGGCGTTCACCGGCGCCCCGCACAGCCACTCGCCCAGCCAGTCATTGAGCTTGAGGTTGGGGTGGATGGCGCCGTGGGCGGCGTCGTGCATGAGGATGGCCAGGCCCAGCTGCCGCGCGCCGATGATCATGATGGCCAAAACAAGGGTCAAAGGATTGGGCCAGATCACCGCCACAGCGCCGGTGGCGATCATGGTCGCCCAGCAGTGGGCGATCATCGCCGGACCGGCCCACTGGGAACGCCTGGCCAGCGGAGCCCATTCCTCGGCGTTGAAAAAGTCCTTGGGATTGACGCGGGCGGCGACGGGCATGGGTGTTTTGGGCTCCTTGAGCCCCAGAATGAGCTTTTCGACTGCGTCCGGCAACCGTGACGCCGGGTCAGTTCTGGGTCCCGAAGATGTCTATGGCCGGGCGCCACAGGCCATCGACCAGGGCGACGAACAGGATCAGGCCGGCGTCGCGGTTGGATTTGAACAGGGCCAGGGCGCCCATGGGATCGTCCAGCTTCAGCCGTAGGGGCTGGCGGATCAGATGCGCGGCATAGAGCAGCAGGGTGGCGTAGAACAGCGGTCCAAGCTGACCGGTGAAGCCCACCGCCAGCGTCAGGGCGACGGCGATCAGATAGAAGATCAGGACCCCGCGCGGGGCGGACTCACCCAGCCTGCGGGCCGATGACTTGACCCCCGCCAGGGCGTCGTCCTCCAGATCCTGCACCGCATAGATGGTGTCATAGCCAAGGGTCCAGAACAGGCCGGCGGCATAGAGCAGGACGGCCGGCGCATCGACGCGCCCGGTGGCGGCGGCGTAGCCTAGCAGCGCGCCCCAGTTGAAGGTCAGGCCCAGCCAGGCCTGGGGCCACCAGGTGATCCGCTTCATGAACGGATAGGCCGCGACCAGCAGCAGCGAGGCGGCGCCCAGGCCTATAGCCAGGAGCCCCATGGTCACCAGGATGGCCAGGCTGATCAGGCTGCACAGGGCGATGAATCCGAAGGCCTGCTTGACGCTGATCTGGCCCGAGGCCACCGGCCGGGCGGCGGTGCGAGCGACCTTGGCGTCGATGTCGCGATCGACGATGTCGTTGAAGGCGCAACCCGCGGCCCGCATCAACGCCGCGCCGACCAGGAATTCGACGATCAGCCGCAGGTCCGGCCAATGGCCGCGCATGGCCGCGGCCAGGGCGATGGATTGCCATCCTGGCAGCAACAGCAGCCAGATCCCCGCCGGCCGGTCGAACCGGCCGAGCTTGAGCCAGGGCCGCAGCGCCACGGGGGCGAGGCGGTCGACCCAGTTGGTCGGCATGGCGTCGGGCAGGTGGGCGATCGTCATGATGCTCAGTTTAGCATGGGCTGCGTGGGGTGCATCTGTCGTCACGCGCGCGCGCGCCCACGCCCTCCCGGCGTGGCTTTGCGGCGACACTTGCGCACGGCGATGGGGCCGGCTCAGCTCCCCGCTTGACCAAATACCAGTGCAGGAGGACGATGCCTCGATGACCTGCCACCCCACCCTTCGAACCCGCGAGGCCGTAGTCACGGCGTCGGCGGCGCGTGCGGGTCTGGCCGGGTTCGGCGTCCCGTACATCCTTCATTGAATCAATAGGCTCGCAGCGGCTTCGACCTGGCCCCTTCGCGGGCCCAGGAAGCAGACGTGATGAGCGAGATTTTCGACGAAGATACGGGCGATTTCCGCAAGCGGACCCTGTCCAACGTCCAAGTGCTGAACTTTGTCGCCGGCTTCTGGATGCGCCGGCGCGGCATGATGATCGGCGCGGTCGGGCTGATGCTGACCGCGGTGGCCTTCGACCTGGCCATGCCCTGGGCCGCGCGAGGCCTGGTGGACGCGGTCGCCGTGCCGGCGGCGGGCGTGGCGCGTCACGCGCCGTGGGGCGCCTGGGCGTTTTTCGTAGCGGTCAATATCGGCTTTGCGCTCTGCCGCAACGGCTCGTTCCGTTTCTGGAACCCGCTGGCGGCGCGCAACATGGAAGAGCTGGTCAACGAAGCCTTCGTGCGGGTGCAGTCCTATTCCGCAGACTGGCACGCCAACAATTTCGCCGGCTCGACCGTGCGCAAGGTCAGCCGCGCCATGTGGGGTTATGACGCCGCCTCCGACGCCGTGGTCTTGTGGATCGGCCCGGCGATCCTGGTGCTGGTCGGCCTCAGCGTGAGCATGCTGGCGCGCTGGCCGATCGTGGGCCTGTTCTGCCTGGTGGTTGTCGCCCTCTATATCGGGACCAACATCACCCTGGTGCAGATCTATGTGCGCAAGGCCAACCTGCACTCGATCGCCATGGACAGCCGTATAGGCGGCGCCCTGGCCGACGCCATCAGCGCCAATCCCACGGTCAAGGGCTTCGGCGCCGAGGCCCGTGAAGAGGCGCGCTTCGCCAAGGTCAGCCATGACTGGAGCCTCGCCGCCCAGAAGACCTGGGGCCGGTTCATGGACGTGTGGGCGATCCAGAACGTGCTCTTGATCGTGCTGCAGGCGGGGCTGTCGGGCCTGCTGGTCTGGCTGTGGTCCAAGGGCCGCGCCAGCCCGGGCGACGTGGCCTTCGCCATCACCTCGTTCCTGGTGATGAGCGGCTATCTGCGCACGGTCGGTGAGAACGTGCGGATGATGCAGCGCGGCCTGGACGACGCCGAGGACGTGGCCAGCTTCATGCGCCAGCCGCCCCAGGTCGCTGACCAGGGCGCGGCCGAGGGCTTCATCCCCGGCGACGGTGAAATCGTCTTCGACCGCGTCACCTTCCGCTATCAGGGCCAGTCCACACCCCTCTACGAGCGCTTTTCGCTGGTCATCGCGCCGGGCGAAAGGGTGGCGCTGGTCGGGGCCACGGGCTCGGGCAAGTCGACCTTCGTCAAGCTGGTCCAGAGGCTCTATGACATCGAGGCGGGCCAGATCCGCATCGACGGCCAAGACATCGCCGAGGTCACCCAAGGCTCCCTGAGGCGGGCGATCGCCGTGGTGCCCCAGGATCCGGCCCTGTTCCACCGTAGCGTGGCCGAGAACATCGGCTACGCCCGTCCCGGCGCGACCCTGGACGAGATCACCCTGGCCGCCAAACGCGCCCGCGCCCACGAGTTCATCACTCGCCTGCCCAAGGCCTACGACACCTTGGTGGGCGAGCGGGGGGTGAAGCTGTCGGGCGGCGAGCGCCAGCGCGTGGCCATCGCCCGCGCCTTCCTGGCCGATGCGCCGATCCTGGTGCTGGACGAGGCCACCTCGTCCCTGGACGTTGAGACCGAGCGCGAAGTGCAGACGGCCACGGAGGCCTTGATGAGCGGCCGCACCACCATCGTCATCGCCCACCGACTGTCCACCATCCGCCACGCCGACCGCATCCTGGTCTTCCAGGCCGGCCGGGTGATCGAGGAGGGCCGCCATGGCGAACTGGTGGCCAAGGGCGGAACCTATGCCCGGCTGAACGCCGTGGCGGAGGGGACGGTGTAGCGGGGCGAGCCACTGGACACGGATCTATTATCAATGTTCACTTATCTTGATCTCGATCAGGTGAGCCAGCCGCGAATGGGCTGAGACTGGCGCCGAGGACAACACCGGGACCAGGAAAAGGGTTGAACTGATGAACCAGATGGCGATCCCCACCAAGCCGGCCCCGGCGAGCAGCGAGCATTTCGACGTGCTGATCGTCGGGGCGGGCATATCGGGCGTGGGCGGCGCCTATCACCTGGCCAAGCAACGGCCGGGAACCCGCTTCGTCGTGCTGGATTCCCTGGACAGCTACGGCGGCACCTGGCGCACTCACACCTATCCGGGGATCCGCTCCGACAGCGATCTCTATACCTTCGGCTACCGCTTCAAGCCCTGGGTTGGCGCGCCCATCGCCAGCGCCGCGGAAATCTTGCGCTATATGGGCGAGGTGATCGACGAGAACGATCTGGCCCCGCACATCCGCTATGGCCACAAGATCGCCTCGGCCCGCTGGTCGAGCCTGGACAATCTCTGGACCATCGAGGCGGTGCGCAAGGACACCGGGGAGACGGCGCGCTTCACCGCCAATTTCCTGTGGATGTGCCAGGGCTATTACCGCCACGAACAGGGCTACACCCCCGAATGGGAGGGGATGGACCGGTTCAAGGGCCAGATCGTCCACCCCCAGACCTGGCCAGAAGGCCTGGACTACAAGAACAAGAAGGTGGTCGTCATTGGCTCGGGCGCCACGGCGGCCACGGTGACCCCGGCCATCGCCGGCGACTGCGAGCACGTCACCGTGCTGCAACGCTCACCCACCTATTTCATCCCCGGCCGCAACGCCAACGAGCTGGCCGACACCCTGCGCGAACTGCAGATCGACGAGACCTGGATCCACGAGATCGTGCGCCGCAAGATCCTGTTCGATCAGGACGCCTTCACCCGCCGTTCGATCAGCGAGCCGGATGTGGTGAAACAGGAACTGCTGGCCGGGGTGGCCGCCTTTCTGTCGCCCGAGGAGGTGGAGAAGAACTTCAACCCCACCTATCGCCCCTGGCGTCAGCGCATCGCCTTCGTGCCCGATGGCGACATCTTCCAGGGCATCCGCGACGGCAAGGCCTCTGTGGTCACCGACGAGATCGACCGGTTCACCGAGGGCGGCATCCTGCTGAAATCGGGCAAGACCTTGGAGGCCGACATCGTCATCACCGCCACGGGCTTCAACCTGAACGTCCTGGGCGACATCGACTTCGTCATCGACGGCAAGCCGCTGGATTTCGCCGACACTGTCACCTATCGCGGCATGATGTTCACCGGGGTGCCCAATATGGTCTGGGTGTTCGGCTATTTCCGGGCCAGCTGGACCCTGCGGGCGGATCTGGTGGGCGACTTCGTCTGCCGGTTACTGGGGCAAATGGAGGCGGTTGGGGCCAGGAAGGTCAGCGTGGCCTTGCGGCCCGAGGACAAGGACATGCCTCTGCTGCCATGGATCGATCCGGAGAACTTCAATCCCGGCTATCTGATGCGCGGCATGCATCTGCTGCCTCGGCGCGGCGACAAGCCGGAATGGCAGCACACGCAGGACTATTGGGCGGAAAAGGACGTCCTGCCGGCCATCGATCTGAACGATGCGGTGTTTGTCTATGAGGCCGCGGCCAAAGCGCCACGGTCGCCTGAGACCGTGGCTTAGAGGCGTTCGCCAACGGCCCTGGCTTGCGCCCAAAACGAGCGTCGCAAGCCAGGTCTCAGCGCAAAGCCGGGCGTCTTAGCCCCAGTGGCAGACGCGATGGTGGTGATGCATGGTGCAGATCTGGTGACGGTGATGATGCGGATGCGCCGAGGCGGCCGTGCTCACGGCCAGCAGCGAAACGGCGGCCAGGATGGCGGGGACGAACTTCATGGAATTTCCTTCTTGGTGATCGGGCGAACCCGGACAACGGCGGGAGTCTAACCAACCGGCGCCGGCTGCGCGTGTCTGTCTGGAAACATCGGCGATCAAAGCCGGGCCGGCGGCCGATGCTACGAACCAGCCTCGGCGTCGTTCAGCGCCGCGGCGAGCGGCTTGGCCAGATCACCCCGCCCGTTCATCCTCACGCGTTCCAGCCCAAGCCAATTGGCCATGGCCGCCAGTTCTTCAAGCAACGCCGGCACGACGGCTTCGGCGCGCTCTTCGGGCTCAAGATGCGCCGCCTGCACGAGCAGAGTCTGCGCCGCCCGGTCGGCCTTCAGATCCACCCGCGCGGTGATGCGGCCACCCTGCAGCAGGGGCAGGACGTAATAGCCGTGCTCGCGCTTGTGGGCCGGGGTGTAGATTTCCAGTCGCACCCGCACGCCGAACAGCCGCTCGGTGCGTTCACGGGCCCAGATCAGGTTGTCGAAGGGCGACAGTAGGGCGGTCGCCTCAACCTTGCGGGGGATCTTGGCGTCCGGGTGCAGATAGGCGGCCTGGCGCCAGCCCTCGACGGTGACGGGCTTCAACTCGTCAGCCTCCACCAGTTCGGCCAGGCGCGCCCGGGTCTCGGCCAGGGGCATGCGGAAATAGTCGCGCAGGTCGGCCTCGGTGGCGACGCCCATGGCCCGCGCGGCGATGCGCAGCAGTTCGCGGTGAGCGTCTTTCTCCGTCGGAGTCGGCAGGTCGCTAATGCGGGCGGGGAGCACCCGTTCGGTCAGGTCATAGACCCGCTCGAAGCTGCGCCGGGTCTTGGTGGTGATCAGGCCGGCCCAGAACAGCCATTCCAGCGCCCGCTTGCCGTCGCTCCATGACCACCAGCCGGGCGCGCCGCGCGGGCCCTCGGCGAAGTCGCCGCCGGTGACCGGGCCTCGGCGCTCGATCTCGGTCAGGATATTGTCGATATAGTCGCGCCGTTCTCGCCCGAACCGGGCGAGGCCGCTCCAGGTCTCCCCAGCCTGCGCCCGCTCCATGCGCCAGCGAAACAGCGGCTGCATCTCCAGCGGCATCAGCGAAGCCTCGTGGCCCCAATATTCGAACAGGCTGGGCCGCTTGCCCCAGGCCTCGGTCTCCAGGTCTTCGCGCGGATAGTGGCCGAGGCGCGAGAAGGCCGGCAGGTAATGGGTGCGGCTGACCACGTTGACGGAATCGATCTGCACCACGCCCAGCCGGTCGAACACCTTGCGCAGATGCCGTCGCCCCGCCTCGCCACGCGGACGCAGGTCGGTCAGGCCTTGCGCGGCGATGGCGATACGCCGGGCCTGGGCGGCTGAAAGGTCGGGTTTCATGCAAGATCCAACGTCAAGAACCGCTATGCGACGGCTATTCTGCTCGCGCGACTGCGGCGGCCTTTGGCGCTCTTACCGCCGAAATGAACTTGGCGCGCATTTCATTGAAGATATGGGCGCATAGCAGGCCATAGGCTAAGCTGGCGCTGTCGCCGCCCCTGGCGAAACCCAGATCCAGTCCTGGCCAGATGAACCGGTTGGCGTCTGTCACCACGATCCACGAACGCTGGTCATCGAGCCCAAGGCGCCGCGTGGTCGCCGCTGGAAGCTCGACCGCCAGCGAGGCGTCCCGCGGCGGCGTGTGCGTGACCGGCAGCGCCGTGACGACGGGCCCTTGCGGATCTTCCTCGGTGACCAGGATCACCACGCAGAGACGGTCTTTGCCGCCCTCCTCCAGACCACGGGCGGCCTCATCGCGCCAAAGAAACCCATAGCGAATACCCAAGCCCGCCGTCGGCGTCGCAAGCGGCGCGATCAGTCATTTCGCTCGTGGTCGAACGCAGCGGCTTCAGCCGGCGCCTGGCTGGCTTCGATCGCCGCGAGGTCGGCGTCGGAGAAATCATCAAGGCCCATCACGCGCCGCTCGCAACGCTTGAGCCGGCGGTATTCGTCGGCCGCCATCAGCACGAGGCTATCGCGGCCATGGTTGGTGATGGTGACGGGATCTTGCAGAGCCGCCTCACGATAGCGTCCAAAGCGCTTCTGGAACTCCGCCGACGTCACGCTCACCTTGGCCATCATATGTCTCAAAATTCCATATTATCCGGATTATACGGATTATGCGGAATTTCAAGCGTGGCCCCGCCTATGGCTCCAGTCGCCCGTCCTTGAGCGCTTCGGGCTCGAAGGGGAACAGCACCTTCGGGTCCGGCGGATCGACCCTCTCGCAAATGTCGGCGGGAGCCAGGCAGTGCAGGAGGTGGCGGATCACCGCCAGGCGAGCCTTCTTCTTCTTGTCGGTATGGACGCAGATCCAGGGCGCGACGGGGGTGTTGGTGCGCATCAGCATTTCGTCGCGCGCCTTGGAATAGGCCTTCCACTTCTTCTGGGCGACGCCGTCCAGGGAGCTCACTTTCAGGATCTTCAGGGGATCGTTACGCCGCGCCTCCAGCCGGCGGGCCTGCTCGTCCTTGGAGATGTCCAGCCAGAACTTGACGACGCGGATATGCGCCTCGGCCAGCATCCGCTCGAAGGTGGGCGCGTCGGAGAGGAAATCCTCCTGTTCGCGCACGCTGGCGAAATCCATCACCCGATCCACCCCGGCCCGGTTGTACCAGGAGCGGTTGAAGATCACGATCTCGCCGGCGGCGGGCAGGTGGCGCACATAGCGCTGGAAAAACCACGAGGTCTGATCCCGGTCCGAGGGTTTGGGCAGGGCGACCACGCGGGCGTTGCGGGGGGCCAGGTGCTCGGTGATGCGCTTAATGGTCCCATCCTTGCCGGCCCCATCGCGGCCCTCGAACACGATCACCACCTTTTCGCCCTGGGCCATGGCCCATTGCTGATAGCGGACAAGGTTGGCCTGCAGCGCG
>DASXNV010000029.1:0-35251 GCA_036494815.1 Caulobacteraceae bacterium | reverse complement strand
GCCTGGGGTCAACTTGCCGCCCACCCGCCTGGAGTGTGATTGGGGAAGTGGTCTCGCTCGCGAAGGTCCAGCGCCGCGCCGAGCAGTTCTACAAGCCGATCGCATTCTCGACCAATGAGATCGTCGAACTGGCGTAAGCCGGTTCCGCGTAGCGCGGGCGTCGCCTTCTCCAGGCTCGCTATCAGCGGGACCACCACCGCCTCGACAAATTCCTGAATATCCTCGACCCCAAAAGCCGTGATCAAGTCGGCGAGGTCCTCACTGGTCATATCGTCGAAGAACTTGGCAGTACCGACCTCGAAGGCGAGTTCGTGATTGTACCTGCGATCCAGGCGGATCGGCAGTAGATCGTATAGCGGCGCCAGCCGAGGAACATGGCCCGCGTCGTAAAGGAGCGCGTGATTCTTCGCGTGGTTGTCGGTATTACCGATGCAGAGATTGAATAGTGTCGCCCGAAGGAAGGCAAGCGCAGCGCTGTCAGGGGCCGAGGTCCGACGGAGCACTGAGAGGATCGCTTCGACATCGAACCGACGGCCTAGCTTTCCGCGGCGTTGATATTTGAGTTCGGAGGGAAAACCGAGTGCCTGGGCGAAGTCTTCCTGGTGTATACGGCTAACGATCCCCTTATCGACGCGACGGTCGAAGCGTTCGATAAGCAAGGCGTCGATGCCGTCAATCTTGAGCGCCTGGGGAACACTAACCTCGAGGCCCGCGGCTTCGGCGAGCAGGGCGGCTGCTTCTTCCAATCTCGCCTCCCCTCCATTTCGGCGTTCCGGCACCTTTAAGATATGCGTCGTAGGAACTCTGAGGCCAGCGCGTGGCAGGGCGAAACGCCTGTCCGAAAGCACAGTCAGCGCGATCTTGCTTTGAACGCCGGCCACAGGAGACGGGTCGTCCACCTCCGCCGGTAGGCGCTGGGCATCGGCCAAGCTTCGCACAATACGGGCGAGTTTCGCTTCTTCGAGCGGCTCGTAGTCCTCTGCCAGGACTCCCGGCGTCTTCACGGGCGGTGCCCCAACCGGCAGGCACGACACCGAGCCAGCGCAGTCCGCGCCGAGGTGCCCGAGCAGGCCGACCACATCGTCGCGCGCCAAGCCCTCACGCGCCATGATGGCGTCTAGCTGATTGTTCTCAGGCAGTAGATTCGAGAAGTAAGCTCGGCTCTCGACGTCTCCAAATTCCTCATGGTCTATGGGAAGGGACATCGAAAGCGGCAGACCACCCGCGGCGCTATAATCCTCCGCGTAGAGGAACGCCATTTCGCCGGTGTTCGTGCGAACCAGCTCTCCGGCGGGCGTGTCAAATCCGTCCATCCAGACGGTGAGAACTTCAGCCGTCATAATCGTCGACGGCGGCAAAGATCTGGATGCCGAGGACTGCGCAGACGCTGAGCGCCCTACCAAGTTCGAGAGACGGCTTCCCGGTTTCGAGCTCCGCGACGAAACGCCGGCCAACATTAGCGCTTCCTGCGAGCTCCGCTTGGCTCAGGCCAAGGTCCGCCCGCCGGAGCCGCACGAGCCGTCCAAGTTGAGCAGCGGTGGGTATGGCGACCAGGGCACCGGGTTGAGCAGCTGCCCCTAAGGCACCGCGACCCAGGGCCATGGTATGCGCCGGTCGCAAGGAAGGCGACGTTTGCCGTTCCGAAGGTCTCGCGCGGGCCTGCGGCGAGGCCTGGGCCTTGGGAAGCGCGGGCTGGGGCTTAAGCCGTACCCTCATATCCGGCGTGCTCGCCGCCGATGCCTTACCTTCGGCTGCATGTTGGCGGAGCGCATTTTCCGGCTTGGGGAAGCGGATGGTGCGATCAAGTTTCTTGGCCGTGAGCGGCTGAGCCCCCCTCGTTGGCAACGCAGTGGTCATGGTGACCGGTTGAGCCGTGGCCTGTGCCCGCACCGCTTCAAGAAGGCGTGCCGCCCGCGGCGTCTTCTTTGGGTCGATCTTGAAGGACATTGTCGCGTTCCCGTTCGGTGGCGATACGTACCCGCTTCGGCGCCAGTAGTCAACATAATGTTCCCGTACGGGTACTATGTGTGTTGTATGCGGCAGGATTTGTGCAATCGCAATGAGTCAGGCCTGGCCCTCGCCTCACAGCATGACCGTTGGCCTTCCGAACTCGGACGCGCTGGTGCACTGGATGTCCCAATGTTGGAGCAAGTCCAACGTCCGCCAACGTCGCCGGCTGGATTGGTCCGGGCCATCGGCGGCGGGTGCTGAGCCGGTGATCGCCAACACCGACAACAGCGACATCATCATCGTCGTCGGCGGCACCAAAGCTCCTGCTCAATGTGCTGGCCAGCTTCGCCGAATTCGAGGCGGACATCCGAAAGGAGCGCCAAGCCGAGCCAGATCGTTTTTGCTCTACAAGGTCATGTCCAACGACTCGGCACACAACACGGTCACGTCCGTGCTGAACCACCGTGACCTCGATACGGGGCAGTTCAGGCTTGGTCCGGCTGATAATGACAAGGTTGAATTGAACCTCGACAACCTCGTGCTGATCGCCACCGGCATCGGGATCGGCTTCACCAACACCATTGGCGACGTGGAGAGCAACCGGCGGGTCACTGCTCTGTGCAATCGGTATGGTGTCCTTCGGGCGAAGGCCGTCAGCGCAGCCGCCGCACAATCACAGGCTCGACCTTCTGCATGATGGCAGGATCAGCGGGCGGCAAAGCCCAGACCTCTGCCAACACTTCAGCCCGTTCCGCTTCGGTCAGGCGCTCATACCCATCTCATCACCGGAACACTGCGCCAGCGTTGCGCCAACGTGGAGCGAATTGGCGCAGCGCAGGGACGATTTCTGGCACACTTCAGGGTGTGCCAGTCAAATGCGCTGTAAAATAAGGGCGTTTTGCCGAAAAATGGCGGTGAGAGAGGGATTCGAACCCTCGTTAGGGTTTCCCCTAAACACGCTTTCCAAGCGTGCGCCTTCAACCACTCGGCCACCTCACCCCAAGACAGCGTCCGCTATGCGCGCACGCCCCGCCGGTCGGTAAGCTCCGGCGCGGGAGCCGGGCAATATACTGATCGCGGGCCTTGGGACAACATTTTCTGCAGGGCGTGGCGTTCTTTGTGTGAGGGACTATCTTTGGGGGCCTGTCGCTCCCCCTGACCGTCTTTGGAGTCGCTTCGTCATGTTCGCGCGAAAGACGCTTGAATTGCCCACGGCCGAGACCGCTCTGCCAGGCCGGCCGCACCCGATCCCCACGGCGGCGGATCACTTCATCAATGGGCGCGCGCTGAAGGGGCCATACCCGGCGGGGCAGGAGCTGGCCCAGTTCGGCATGGGCTGTTTCTGGGGCGAGGAGAAGCGGTTCTGGGGCCTGCCGGGGGTGTGGGTGACCGCGGTGGGCTATGCCGGCGGCATGACCTCCAATCCCACCTATGAAGAGGTCTGCTCCGGCCGCACCGGCCATACCGAGGTGGTGCTGGTGGTGTTCGACCCTAAGGTCGTCGCCTACGAGGCGCTGCTGAAGATCTTCTGGGAGGGCCACGATCCCACCCAGGGCATGCGCCAGGGCGCCGACATGGGCACGCAGTACCGCTCGGCGGCCTATGTCTATGGCGACGCCCAGGCCAAGGCGGCGGAGGCTTCGCGCGCGGTCTATCAGAAGGCCCTGAGCGCCCGCGGGTTTGGCGCGATCACCACCGAGATCATTCCTGCACCGACCTTCTATTTCGCCGAGGACTATCATCAGCAGTACCTGGCCAAGAACCCGCACGGCTATTGCGGGATCGGCGGCGCCGGGGTCAGTTGCCCCATCGGCCTGGGCGTCACCGCGGGCGGGGCCGCGTGAGGTTCGAGGCGTTCGAGGCCTATTGCTTGTCCCTGCCGGCGGCGACCCTGTCGGTGCAGTGGGGTGATGACCACGTGTTCAAGGTGGGCGGCAAGATGTTCGCCGTGGCCGGGCCGATCGGCTCGGGCGGGGTGGGCGGCTATACGTTCAAGGCTTCGGACATGGCCTACGAGCTGTTGATCGAACAGGAGATCGCCCGGCCGGCGCCCTATCTGGCCCGGGCCAAGTGGGTACAGCTGATGGCGCGCGACAGCCTGCCAGAGAATGACCTGCAGGCCTATCTGCGGCACGCTCACGCCCTGGTCACGGCCAAGCTGACCCGGGCCAGCCGCAAGGCTCTGGGGCTGGATTAGCGAAACGGCGCGAGAAACCTTGCCGGGCGTCGTCAGCCTGTCAAAATCGGAAGGCAAGGGTGATGTTCGGAATCGCCAAATGGCGCCGACACGCTTTGGGGGCGCAGCATGAACGACCAGCCGGGTGACCGCCGGGGTTTTTTGAAACTGGCGGCGGGCGCGGCGCTGGGGGCGGGGGTCTTGCCGCCGGCGATCGCCCAAGCCCTGGCCTTGCCGGCGCGCCAGGGCAGCGGGACGATCAAGGACATCGAGCATGTGGTGATCCTGATGCAGGAGAACCGCAGCTTCGACCACTATTTCGGAACCCTGAGGGGCGTGCGCGGCTTTGACGATCCGCGGGCCATCACCCTTCCCGACGGGCAGTCGGTGTTTCTGCAGCCCAAGAAAGGCGGGCAGGGCGGTGTCAGCCCGTTCCGCCTGGACAGCGACGCCACCCGCGCCCAGCACCTGTTCAGCCTGGATCACAGCTGGAAGGGCGCGCATGATACCTGGAAGCATCATGACGCCTGGATCACCACAAAGGGTCCGCTAAGCATGGGCTACTTCACACGCGCGGACCTGCCTTTCTATTACGCCCTGGCCGACGCCTTCACCGTCTGTGACGGCTATCACTGTTCGATCTTCGGCCCGACCAATCCCAACCGCCTGTTTCTGTTCAGCGGCACCAGCGGCCTGGCCGTGGGCGACGACAGCAAGACGGTGATCGACAATCCGCCCGAGGAAACAAATTTCTCCGCCGATCCGGCCAAGGATTCCAAGGCGTTCAAGGGCTTGGCCTGGGCCACCTATGCCGAGCGGTTGCAGGCGGGCGGCGTGTCTTGGCGCGTTTATCAAGAATATGACAATTACGGCGACAATGGGCTGGCCTATTTCGCCAATTTCCGAGGCCTGGGAGCGGAGTCGGAGCTCTATCAGCGGGGCCGGGCTTGGGCTCCGGGGTCGGACGCCAGCACCATCAAAACCACTGAGGGCGAGCCTCTGGTGGCGCAGTTCGCTGCCGATGTGGCGGCCGATCGCCTGCCCCAGGTCTCGTGGATCGTAGCGCCTTACAGGCTGTGCGAACACCCGGAGGCCAGCCCGGCGCGGGGCGAGCACCTGACCGCGCGGCTGATCGCCGCCCTGGCCGCCAAGCCCGAGGTCTGGGCCAAGACCGCCTTCATCCTGAACTATGACGAGAATGATGGGTATTTCGACCATGTGCCACCGATCCTGCCGGCGGCCGGGGCGGCCCAGGGCAAGAGCACGGTGGATATGACGGGCGAAGTCTATCATGGAGAACCGGTGGGCCTGGGGCCGCGGGTGCCGATGGTGGTGGTCTCGCCCTGGACCAAGGGCGGTTTCGTCAATTCACAGGTGTTCGACCATACCTCGGTGATCCGCCTGTTGGAGACACGGTTCGGGGTCGTCGAGCCGAATATCACCCCCTGGCGACGCGCGGTGACCGGGGATCTGACCAGCGTGTTCGACTTTGGCGCGGGGGACGGCGCCTGGGCCGCGGTTCTTCCCGACGCCTCGGTGCTGCCGGCGCGGGCGGAGCGGGCCAAGACCTTCCCCCTGCCCATGGCGCCGGCCGATCCACAGGTCGCTCCGCGCCAGGAAGCCGGGCAAAGGCCGGCGCGGGCCTTGCCCTACGCGTTCGAGGTGGCTGCTCAGGCGCAGGCCGAGGGGCTGGTTCTGAACCTGGTCAACACCGGCGCGGCGGGCGCCGGGTTCAACCTGTACGCCGCGGGCGGGGGCGAGCCGCGGTTCTACACGGTCGAGGCGGGTAAGCGGCTTGAAGATGTGGTCCCCATGGGCCAGGGCGGCGCCTATGACTTCAGCCTGCACGGCCCCAACGGCTTTTTACGAGGTTTTCGAGGCGCTGCGCTCAAATCCGGCGGCGCCAATGTGGCGGCCGAGGCGCGGTTCGATCCGGTGAAAGGGCGGCTGCTGATCACCTTGCGCAACACCGGCCGAACAGAGGCCGTGGCGGCTGTGGCGCCTCTGGCCTACCTGAAAGCCGGGCCGCGGCGGTATCGTCTGGCCCCCGGCGCCCAGGTGGTTGACGCCTGGGATGTCCGCGGCGCGGGCCACTGGTATGATTTCGCGATCACCGACGCCCGCAACCCAGCCTTTCAATGGCGGATCGCGGGTCATGGCGAGGATGGCCGGCCCAGCGTCAGTGATCCGGCGCTGGGACTTCGGGCCTAGATCGTCACAGGCGTCCGATGAGAACCAGGACGATGATGATCACCAGGATCAAGCCCAGGCCGCCGCTGGGAAAGTAACCCCAAGAGCGGCTGTGGCCCCAGGTCGGCAGGGCGCCGATCAGCAGCAGGATCAGAACAACAATCAGGATAGTGCCAAGCATTGGGATCTCCTCCGGTCGGCTAACGCCGGTGTCTTGGAAGAGAGATCGCGCAAGGGCGGCGGTGGTTCCGAAATGGAAACAGGCGCCGCCGGCTCGCGGCGGCGCCTGGTCTTAGCTCTTTACTCAGTGTTTGGCGTCGTTGGCGGTCTGGGTGACGGCATGGCCGGCGGCCGCGACGTCCTTGCCGGCGCCGGCGATGGTGTTGCAGGCCGAGACCAGCAGGGCCGCGCCGGCGGCGGCCAGAATCAGAAACTTGCGCATGAGGGGTTTCTCCGAACCATGGACCGACCCCGAACCGGGTCGGATTACGGTCAAGGTTTAGCGAGGCGCGAGGCGGCGATCAATCGCCTGCTGGCGACCTCGAGGCCCTGGACGGCGAGATCAGTCTTCCGTCCCCGCGTCGCGGCGGCATTTGAGGATGGCGGCGACGAGATCCTGGCTGGTGTAGGGCTTGGACAGGTGCCCGTCGGCGCCGGCGGCGCGGGCCTGGGCGATGTCGGCGGCCATGACGCGGCCGGAAACGGCCAGGATCGGCGTGCGGGCGCGTTCATCTTCGCGCGCGCGGATGCGGCGGATAGCTTCAAAGCCGTCCATTTCCGGCAGCTGCAGGTCCATCAGGATGGCGTCGTAGGGCTCGGCTTCGATGGCGTTGACGGCTTCGACGCCATTGGTGGCCTCGCTGAGTTCGCAGCCGAAGGGCGAGAGCAGCATGCCGACCATCTCGCGGTTCAAATCCAGATCTTCCACGAGCAACAGACGCAGGCCACGCAGGGCGCTTTCGTCGAACGGCCCGGCGGGGAGGCCAGTGGAGGGGCCAGTGGAGAGCGGCGTGGAAACCGCCGGCTGACTGGAGGCGAGTGGCAGGCGAAGGCGCAGGGCGACGGACAGGTCCGCCACTGTGGCGCCCGCTTCATGGCTTCCACCGACCGCCGCCGTCAGGAGTGCGGGTGAAAGGGTAAGACTGATGTCCTGGTCGGCGTCGACCTCGTCCGGTTCGACCGCGGCGTCGAAAAAGCTGCTGGCGGCGTTCCGACGCTGAAGGCGAAGACTCACGTCGAACACCAGTTGCTGTTCCATTCGGCGCGCCTGGTGCGTCAACCGAAGCGCCGCGATTCCGCGTGCTTCCAGGGCGCCGCAGACCAGCTTCGACAATATCTGGCGCAGGCGAACGGACTCGCCCGTGACCTGGAGCGGCGGATCGCCCCCCCGGGGGGCATGGACGAACGAGACACCCAGGGCGCAGGCCTTGGGTCCTGCTTCGGCGATGACGTCATCGATCACGCTGAGCATGTCGAAGGCGCGTGGGCTGCCTGGACCATGTTTTTCAGGCGAGTGGGCCAAGCGCATGGCGGCTTCGGCCGCCTCGACCAATTGCAGGGCCGCCAGGTCCCGGTGCGGGTGTGGCGCCAGTGACGGCGGCGGGGTCGCAGGATGGGCGCGGCCCTCGAAATTGTGAAGCAGCAACCGTTGCTCAGAGATGCGCGGAGCGAATGACGCAGGTTCTTCCCGGCCGCTGGCGCGGTCGCGCCAAGAGCTCTCGGTGTCTTCGATCTGAGCGCATCGACTATCGCGCGGAATAGCGTTTCTGCGCATGGCGAGCCTTCCTTGCCAAGGCCAGATTCGAGTCTGGCCAGGTGAGGATGGCGCAGAGCTTCCTAATATAACGTTTCTGTCACGCAGGCTTGACTGTAATAAAACGACCGTAGCTATAGGCGGTGCTGAATCGTGGGTCGTTATGGTCAAGCTTTCGCGATATTCAAGCGCTGTGACCTGAGCGTCACTGCGAAAATCTGAATATGTTAACCGTCAAATATTGATGCAATATTGTCAATGTTAAAGGTTATAATGGAAGTTATAAGGATCGTCTTCTCTCATCTGGGCCGCATTTGAAATCGAACACTATTTCAATGACAGGCATTGTCGCGTTTGCAGCGGGGCCTTAACCATGTCTGAAATCGACTTGTTCGCGAATATCCCTAATCCGCGTCCATTTTCAGCGCCGCGATGAAGGCTTCTTGGGGAATCTCCACCTTACCGAACTGGCGCATCTTCTTTTTCCCCTCCTTCTGTTTGTCGAGCAGTTTGCGCTTTCTCGTGGCGTCGCCGCCGTAGCATTTTGCGGTCACGTCCTTGCGCAGGGCCCGGACGGTTTCGCGGGCGATAATCTTGCCGCCCAGGGCCGCCTGGATGGGAATGACGAACATGTGCGGTGGAATCAGTACTTTCATCTTCTCGACCATGCCGCGGCCGCGGGTCTCGGCCCGAGTGCGGTGGACCAGCATGGACAGCGCGTCCACGGGCTCGGCATTGACCAGTATGGTCATCTTGACCAGGTCGCCGGTGCGGTATTCCTCGATCTGATAGTCGAAGCTGGCATAGCCCTTGGAGATCGACTTGAGCCGATCATAGAAGTCGAACACCACCTCGTTCAGCGGCAGGTCATAGACCACCATGGCTCGGCTGCCGACATAGCTGAGTTCGCGCTGGGCGCCGCGGCGATCCTGGCACAGCTTGATCACCGCGCCGAGATATTCATCGGGGGTGAAAATGGTGGCCTTGATCCAGGGCTCGGCGATCGAGTCGATCTTGACCGGGTCGGGCAGGTCGGCGGGGTTGTGCAGCTCGATCACCTCGCCATTGGTCAAGGTGATCTTGTAGACCACGCTGGGCGCGGTCGCGATCAGGTCGAGATTGAATTCGCGGGTCAGGCGTTCCTGGATGATCTCCAGGTGCAGCAGGCCCAAAAACCCGCAGCGGAAGCCGAAGCCAAGCGCGGCGCTGGTCTCCATCTCATAGCTGAACGAGGCGTCGTTCAGGCGCAGGCGGCCGACCGCGGCGCGAAGGTCTTCGAAATCGGCGGCGTCCACCGGGAACAGGCCGCAGAACACCACCGGCTGGACTTCCTTGAAGCCCGGCAGGGGATGGGCGGTCTGGCGACGCTCGTCGGTGATGGTGGCGCCCACCGCCGCGTCGGCCACGTCCTTGATGCTGGCGGTGATGAAGCCGATCTCGCCGGGGCCGAGGCTTTCGACCTCGGTGTTCTTGGGCAGGAAGACCCCCAGGCGGTCGACCTTGTAGGTCGCGCCGGTCTCCATCATGCGCACCTGCTGGCCGACCTTCAGGCGGCCGTCGAACACCCGCACCAGCACCACCACCCCCAGATAGGGGTCGTACCAGGCGTCCACCAACAGCGCCTTCAGCGGCGCGGTCTCGTCGCCCTTGGGCGGCGGCAGGCGTTTCACCACAGCTTCCAGCACGTCGTGGATGCCCACGCCGGACTTGGCCGAGCACAGAACCGCTTCGGAGGCGTCAATACCGATGACGTCCTCGATCTGGGCGCGGATGCGGTCGGGCTCGGCGGCGGGCAGATCGATCTTGTTGAGGACCGGGACGATCTCGTGGTTGTTGTCGATGGCCTGATAGACATTGGCCAGGGTCTGGGCCTCGACGCCCTGGCTGGCGTCCACTACCAGGATCGAGCCCTCGCAGGCGGCCAGGGAACGGGAGACCTCATAGGCGAAGTCCACATGGCCGGGCGTGTCCATCAGATTGAGGACATAGGTCTCGCCGTCGTCGGCCTTGTATTCCAGGCGCACGGTCTGGGCCTTGATGGTGATGCCGCGCTCGCGCTCCAGTTCCATGGAGTCGAGCACCTGCTCCTTCATCTCCCGCGCGGTCAGGCCGCCGGTTTCCTGGATCAGGCGATCGGACAGGGTCGATTTGCCGTGGTCGATATGGGCCACGATGGAGAAATTGCGGATGTGGGAGAGGGGCGTCGTCATGGGGCGTGCGTCTAGCATGAAATGACGTTTGAGAACCCCCTTGCATCGACGCACCTGGGCTGGAACGGCGTCGGGCGGTGGGCTGGGTCTACAAAATCAGCTTGGAGATGCGGTTGCGCAGTTCCGCCGCAACGCCTGCGCCCTGGCTCGCTCGGTGTCGGCCAAGGCCCCACGCCATGAATAGCATCAAGCCAGCGTCCGCTTGCTATCGCGAATTGGGCGCTGCATCCGCCACGGGGACAGCATCGGCCGTCGGGGTCGCGTCGGCCACCGGGACCGCATAGGCGTCGCGGTTCGCGGCCGGCAGGGCGGTGCTGGCGATCGGCGCCGCGAGGGCCGCGGGAGCGCCGGCGCCTTCGCGCAGGCATTGACCGGTGTCCTTCAGCGCGTGCTCACCTAGGCAATAGACGTTCTCATAGTGCGGCCCAGCCACGGCCAGGCACTCGTAGAGATTGAGCTTGGCCATCTGCATGCAGCCGGCGCTATCGCGGACCTTGATCAGGCCTGTGGCGTCGAGCTCTTCGCGGCCGGCGCGGCCCACCAGCGCCAGGGCGGCCAGGGCCAGCCCACGTTGCACGACGGGCGTATAGCTGGGCGCCGTTCTGGGCGCGGAGCCGGCCTGATCGCGCAAGGCGGCGGCGATCTGGAACAGGCGTCCGATATCGTCCGCGCTCGGGCGGATCGGCGAGCTGGACAGGGTCTTTGCTCGCGCAAGGCGCGCCGGGCCATCCGGCGCCATCTGCCGCGTCCAGGCGTCCCGCTGCATGTCGTAGGCCGCCTGCCTGATCTTGGCGCCGGTCGCGGTTACGCGCTCGGCCTGGTCGACCAGCACGGCGTTGATGCGCGCGGCGGCCTCGTCCGCGCCTTCGATACTGGCCGCCTTGGCCGGATTGGTCTCAAGCATCCGCACGAGGGAGTCGGCGTATTCGGGGGTGCGGCCGGCGCGCCGGACGCCTTCCACATAGCCTGTGTCCTGCAGGGCGATCAGGGCTGCATAGGCCACGGCGCCCTCGGCCAATTGATCGGGTTGGTAGGACGCGGCAGTGTTCATGGCGGCGTTGATGGCGTCGCCGTCAGCAAAGCGCGCGTCGATCGCCGCGGCCTGGTTGATGAAGGTCGCATAGGCGCTCGCCGCCTCGATCACCTCGCGCGGCATCAGCGGCGCGGGCGCCGATGCGGGCGGCGGGGGCGGCGGCGCATCCACGGCCTGACGCTCTGGCCCCGGCCCGGCTTCGGCGTAGGGGGCGGGGCCGGACGGATAGTAGGGCGCCGGAGCGGGCGCCGGGTATTGAGCATAGCCCTGGCCCGGGCCAGGCGCCGAACCCGGCGCGGGCTCCATGGCGGGCGTGTTGTTGGACTGTGCCATCGCCGAGTGGCCGGCGCTTCCGATCGTCAGAGCCAGGACGGAGGCGAAAGTTACGCTGACGAAAGATCTCATGGCCGATCGCTCCCTGCGAACGGATTGAACTCAACAGTATTCAGGGCTCGAATGCTGTAGATATTGATGTTGGGCGATATTGTGGCGTATATGTGTCAGTGAAGTCTTCATTTATGGCTAAGCTAAACACGAATATATGATTGAACTTTTCAGGCGGCGCCGGATCACCATCCGGCGAGCGGCGACCTCCTGCAAAAGCTGATCTGGACAGAAAACCAATAGGCAGCCGATGCGCCGTTCGCCGTCCCGGGGAGCAGCCAGCCGTCGCCGATGGCGTCGCGCTTGACGGTTGTCGCCCATTCCTGGCAGCTAACCGGCCCGGCGGCTAGGCGGCGCCCAGCGGGGCGAGGCGCCCCGTTGCGAAACAGGACTTCTGAATGAGCATGACCCGCAGATCCGGCCGCACCGACTCGCCGTTGGTCAGCCCCCTGGCGATCGGCGCCGGCCTGGTGGTGCTGGCGGCGATTGGGGCCGGCTGGGGCTGGCATCGGCACACAGTCTATATGGACACCCAGGCCCTGACCATCACCGGGCCGCCTTGTCCCACGATCACCCGCCAAGCCTATATGTCGTCCGATATCTCAGCCTCGCACGTGTTCCTCTATGACGATGTGCGCTTCGCCCGGGCGGACGGCATGGTCAGTTGCGACGAGATCGCCGACCACGGGGGCTATGGCTTTGGCCGCCTGCCGGTATGCCAGTTCAACAGCCCGACGGTGCTGGAGATCATCACCCCGCGCGGGGAGTTCTTCTACGCCACCCGGGCCAGGCCCGCGACGGTGACTGTCGACCAAGGAACCCCCAGTTGCGTGATGAATGCGAGGCTGGGCTAGCGGAATCTAGCGCGGGTCCGCCGAGGCGTAGGCCACCGGAACGGTGTAGCTGTCGCCGCCGGACCGGGCCGGGATGGGGCTGGCGAGGGTGGCGGTCTGGGCGCCGGCGCCTTCGCGCAGGCATTGGCCGGTCTCCTTCAGGGCGTGCTCGCCCAAGCAGAAGATGTCTTCGTAGTGCGGGCCGGCCACGGCCAGGCATTGATAGAGGTTCAGCTTGGCCATGGTCATGCAGTCCGCGCTGGCCCGGACCTTCACCAGGCCGACATTCTCCAGCTCCTGGCGATCGGCGCGGCCCAGCACGGCCAGGGCGGCCAGGGTCAGGCCGCGTTGAACCACGGCCGTATAGCCTGGCGGCGTGGCGGTGGGGGCGCCGGCATAGTCGTGGGGCGCGGCGGCGATCTGGAACAGATGGGAGACGTCATCCGGCGACGGGGAGAATGAGATCGTGGCCAGTTCCTTGGCGCGGGCCAGGCGGGCGCGGCCGTCGGGAACCGTCTGGCGCGACCAGGCCTGATGCTGGATGTCGTAAGCCGATTGCTTGACCCTGCGCCCAGTCTCCGCCACCCGCTCGGCCTGTTCGCCCAAGGTGGTGTTGATGTGGAGCGCGGCTTCGTCGGCCCCCTCTACGGCGGCGACTTGGCGCGGATCGGCCTCAAGCGCCCGCACCAGGGTCTCGGCGTTGGCCGGCGAGCGGCCCGCCCGCAGCACGCCCTGGACGAAGCGCGGATCCTGCAGCGCGATCAGGGCGGCATAGGCCACCTCGCCCCGGCCCATCTGGTCGGGCTGCCAGGATTCGGCGGTGGTCATGGCGGTCCTGATGGCCTCGCCGTCGGCGAAGCGGGCGTTGATGGCGCCGGCATGTTCGACGAAGGTCTCATAGGCGCTGGCCGCCTCGATCAGGTCCCGGGGCAGGCGCGGCGTGGGGTTGGGCGCCGCCTCGGCCGCCGCGCGCTCCGGGCCCTCGATTTCGGCGCCGTCCCGCGCCAGGGCCAATTGGCTCGCGCCGGCGACGAGAAGCGCCAGGGTCGACGCGAAGGCCAGACGATTTACTGTTTTCACAGCGGAACTCTCCCCAATAGGCAATTTAGGAGAACAGTCGCTGGATTTCAGATTCTATAACCATCAGCGCTAAGACAATTTAACGATGCGCCAATTTTTGCCCGTAATTGCATTCGCAGTAGCGAAATCAGGATCTGGCGTTGGGGAAAACACAGAATGGCGCCGTGGCCCAAGGCTGCGGCCAAGTCACGCACCCAGGCTGCTCGATCTGAGCCTATCGTCGCCACCTCTGTCCGGTCCGGTGCGCAAACCGATTCCAAGGCGAGGGCTGTTAACCCTTTTGTCCTGTGGCGTCCGCAAGTCCTAACAAAAACTTTCGAGCGGATTGACGCAGGGGGCGGTCAGCCGATTCACAGAAATCGCTACCGAATCAACAATTTTCGCCGCTTGCGGGGTCGACGGGCGGCCGACTCACGGTATTGAATTTAACCTTCGATTAACAACGTTGGGCGTTCGATCATCCTAACGGTTGCTAAGCCCCGGCGGGCGGGTCGCCGGTCTTAGCGCAGCATGACGAACGACGCAGGGATTGCCATGGCCATTCATCTTTCGGCTCCGCGCACCACCGAATTGAAGCCGCGCATCGTCGTCTTCGGCGTCGGCGGCGCCGGGGGCAATGCGGTCAACAACATGATCGAGGCCGGGCTGGAGGGCGTCGAGTTCGTCGTCGCCAACACCGACGCCCAGCAGTTGGCCTTCTCCAAGACCGAGCGGCGCATCCAGCTCGGGGTCACGGTGACCCAGGGCCTCGGCGCCGGCGCCCATCCCGAGATTGGCATGTCGGCCGCTGAAGAGAGCGGCTCCGAGATCGGCGAGCATCTCGACGGCGCCCATATGGTGTTCATCACCGCCGGCATGGGCGGCGGCACCGGCACCGGGGCCGCGCCGATCATCGCCAAATGCGCCCGCGAGCGCGGCATCCTCACCGTCGGCGTGGTCACCAAGCCCTTCACCTTCGAGGGCCGTCACCGCATGCGCCTGGCCGATGCAGGCATCGCCGAGCTGCAGCGTTACGTCGACACCCTGATCGTCATCCCCAACCAGAACCTGTTCCGGGTCGCCAACGAGCGGACCACCTTCGCCGAAGCCTTCGGCATGGCCGACCAGGTGCTGCATTCGGGCGTGCGCTCAATCACCGACCTGATGGTCCTGCCCGGCCTGATCAATCTCGACTTCGCCGACGTACGCACGGTGATGACCGAGATGGGCAAGGCGATGATGGGCACCGGCGAAGCCACCGGCGAAGATCGCGCCCTGATGGCGGCCCAGAACGCCATCGCCAATCCGCTGCTCGACGAGGTCTCGCTCAAGGGCGCCAAGGCCGTGCTGGTCAATGTGACCGGCGGCCTGGACATGACCCTGCTGGAAGTCGATGAAGCGGCCAACGCCATTTCCGACCAGGTCGATCCGGAAGCCAATATCATCTTCGGCGCGGCCTTCGACCCCAGCCTGGACGGCAAGATCCGCGTCTCGGTGGTCGCTACCGGCATGGACGGCTCCTCGATCGCCGCCATCGAGTCCAAGGCCAGCCGCACGACCGTCAGCACCGCGCCGTTGTCGACGCGCGACGCCGCGCCGGCTCCCGCGGCCAGCGCCCCGGCTCGCCAGCCGATCTATGCTCAGACCGCGCCGGCCGCTTCGGCGCCCGCGCCCACTGCGCGGCCGCTGGCCCCGTCGCCCCAACCGGCTTCCTTCGGCGACCCGCGTCGCGGCGCCTATGACGCCGCACCGCAGGTTCAGCCCGAGCGGGCGCCCGAGGTCCAGTCGCCCAGCTACGCCCAGGTCGATCTCTATGCGGAAGAGCCTGAGGCGAAAGCGCCGGTCGCTCAGACCGAGCCTGAGCGACCCGCCGCCCGGCCCGAAGTCGATGACAGCCCGTTGTTTCCCGATCGCCCGATCGGCGGCGAGGAGCGTCATCACAAGGGCGGCTGGCTCAGCCTATTCGGCGGCCGCGCCCGCCAGGAGCCGGCGCCCCTGCGCGACTACCGCTCCGATCCCAGCCCTGTGCTCACCGCTCGCGCGGCTTCCATGCCCCAGTCGGCCCCTCAACCGGCCGAGGAAGAACACATGGATTCGGGCGACGAATTGGAGATCCCCTCATTCCTTCGCCGGCTTGCGAATTAGGCTTTAAGTTCAAAGTCTTAACCCCGAAACATTTCGAAACATCAGTTGTGTTGATGCAGTGCGGCAGCGGCCTTAGGGCTTAGCTGCCGCGGTGCGTTTTGAGCGCCGGGCTCCACAAGGGTTCCGGCTTTGGCGATTTCGGCGATCTACCAGCATACCCTCGCCGCCACGGCGCTGTTCGCCGGGCAGGGGCTGCATACCGGCCAGCATGTGCGCGCCGCCGTGAAGCCCGCCGGCCCCAATTCCGGCCTGGTGTTCCTGCGCACCGACATTCTCGATCGCGACAACCGCATCCTCGCCCGCGGTGAGGCCGTGACCCAGACCCGCCTGGGCACCGTGGTGGCCAACGCCGCCGGGGTCAGTGTCTCCACCATCGAGCACCTGATGGCCGCCCTGGCCGCCCTCGGCGTCGACAACGCGGTCATCGAACTCGACGGGCCGGAAGTGCCGGTGATGGACGGCTCGTCCGCCCCCTTCGTCAAGCTGTTCGACCGGGTCGGCCTGCGCAGCCAGGGCGCGCCGCGCCGCTACATCGAAATTCTCGAGGCCGTTGAAGTGGTGGATGGCGACCGCCGCGCCGCCCTGGTTCCGGCCGACCGATTCGAAATGAGCTTCGAGATCGACTTCGACAGCGACGCCATCGGCCGCCAGCGCGTGGACCTGGTGATGGACGAGGCGGGCTTTCGCCGCGAACTGGCCGACGCCCGCACCTTCGGTTTCGCCCAGGAGGTCGAGGCCCTGCGCCAGGCAGGCCTGGCCCGTGGCGGCTCGATGGACAATGTGGTGGTGATCGAAGGCGACCGGGTGTTGAACCCTGAAGGCCTGCGCCGCCCGGACGAATTCGTGCGCCACAAGGCGCTGGACGCCCTGGGCGACCTCTATCTGCTGGGCGCCCCGCTGATCGGCCGCTTCGAAGGCGTCAAGTCCGGCCACGAGATGAACAACGCCCTGGTCCGCGCCCTTCTGGCCCGACCCCAGGCCTGGCGTGAGCGCAGTTTCGTCGAGGAACTGGCGGAAGCCGTCTAAGGCTTTTTCGCTCCAATCCGCAGAGAAGGGACCAGCTGCGCCCCATGCCGTTTGCGTCCAACCCGACCTAGTGTAGAAGCCACCGGGTTAGTCTTTCCAAGGGCGCGGGGGGCGTCTGTTCCGAGGTGGTTGTCCGTGCTCGCTAAATTTCGTTCCCGATCGGCGATCGTTATCGCGGTCCTGGCCGCTTCGGTCGCGATCTCCGGATGCTCGTTGCTGCATAAAAAGAAGAAGGTCGACGACGACACCGCCTATCAAGAGGCGCCCGTCGATCAGCTCTATTCCGCCGGCGCGTCCAAGCTCGACGCTCGCCTGTGGAGTGAGGGCATCGTCTATTTCAAAGAGGTGGAGCGTCAGCACCCCTATTCGGAATGGTCGCGGCGCGCGATCTTGATGCAGGCCTACGCCCACTATGAGGCCAACCAGTATGACGAGGCGGTGGCCGACGCCAATCGCTTCGCCGAACTCTATCCCGGGAATCCGACGGCGGCCTATGCCTACTATCTGAAGGCGGAATGCTATTTCGAGCAGATCGTGGACGTTGGCCGGGACCAGTCCGCAACCCAGCAGGCCCTGACGGCCATGCGCGAAGTCGAGCGCCGCTATCCGGCCACCGAATATGCCCTCGACGCCAAGCTGAAGATCGACATGATCAATGACCAGCTGGCCGGCAAGGAAATGACCATCGGCCGCTGGTATCTGCGCCGCGGGGACACCCTGGCCTCGATCGGCCGGTTCAAGACGGTGATCGATCGCTACCAGACCACCAGCCATACGCCAGAGGCGCTTTATCGCCTGGTGGAGGCCTATCTGACTCTGGGCGTGGTCGACGAGGCCAAGCGCAACGCCGCGGTTCTGGGTTATAATTTCCCTGGCGATCAGTGGTACGCCGATGCCTATAAGCTCATGGAGTCCAAGGGCTTGCATCCAGACCTGCCCCCGGCGCCGACCAAGGCGCGCACCGGCTTCTTCCATCACGCCGCCGATGTCCTGACCTTCCACAAGGCTGATACGCCCAAGCCGCCCAAAGACGCCCCGTCGGCGGCTCAAGCGGCGCCGGCGCCGGCCGGGCCAGCGCCGAAGTCGTAAGTCCGCTTCGATCATCGCAACGGAACGGTTGAGCCGCGAGAGATTCCCGGCGATCTTGCCCTCATGCTGATTGGGCTGGCCATTCGCGATGTGGTTTTGATCGAAAGCCTTGACCTGTCAATCGGGCCGGGCCTCACGGCCCTGACCGGTGAGACCGGGGCGGGCAAGTCGATCATCCTGGACGCCCTGGGACTGGCCACGGGCGCACGAGCCGAGGCGGGCCTAGTGCGACGCGGCGCGGCCCAAGCCCAGGCCACCGCCATCTTCGCCCTCGGATCCGACCATCCGGTCTGGGCCTATCTGGAAGACAAGGGCCTGGGCGGCGCGCCGGACGAGGATCTGGTGCTGCGCCGGCAACTCAGCGCCGATGGCCGCTCCCGCGCCTTCGTCAACGACCAGGCCACCGGGGTCGGCGTGCTGCGCGATCTGGGCGCTATGTTGCTGGAGGTGCACGGCCAGCACGAGACAGTGGGGCTGCTGGATTCGCGCACTCATCGCCCGCTGCTGGACGCCTTTGGCGGTTTGCGCGGCGAGGCGAGCGCCTGCGTCGAGGCGTGGAGCGCCTG
Source organism: Caulobacteraceae bacterium (assembly GCA_036494815.1). Taxonomy (GTDB): domain Bacteria; phylum Pseudomonadota; class Alphaproteobacteria; order Caulobacterales; family Caulobacteraceae; genus Poindextera. The sequence continues at coordinate 16,837 of DASXNV010000029.1, read as the reverse complement.
GCGGGCCGCGCGTGAGCGCATGGACGTCCTGCGCGAGCAGGCGGAGCGGTCGGCCTCGGATATAGAGGAGATGACTCTGCGCCTGGGCGAACTGGATCGGCTGGATCCTCGCGACGGCGAGGAGACGGAACTGGCTGGTCAGCGCGCTCTGCTGGGCGCCGCTGAAAAGGCCCTGGCCGACATCGCCTCGGCCCGCGCCAGCCTGGGCGACAATCTCTCGTCGCGCCTGGCCCAGGCCTGCCGCGCCCTGGAGCACGCTCGCGAACGCACCGCCCAGGCCGGCGCCGACGCCGGTAGCGAGGCCGTTCGGCGGATCACCGCCGCCGCCGCCGCCCTGGATCGCACCCTGGTCGAGGCCGATGAGGCCATCGCCTTCATGGATTCCGCGGCCGCGGCTTTCGACTTCGAACCCGACCAGCTGGAAAAGGCCGAGGAGCGCCTGTTCGCCTTGCGCGCTATGGCCCGCAAGTTGAACGTGCCGGTGGACGCTCTGCCGGCCGAGCGCGCGCGCTTCGCCGAGGCCCTGCGCGCCACTGAAACCTCGCACGAGGCGTTGAAAGCGGCGGAGGTCGAGGCGGCTCGCGCGCACCAGGCCTATCAATCCGCCGCCCAGGCGCTCAGCGCCGCCCGGCGAGCGGCCGGAGACCGCCTGGCCAAGGCGGTCGCTGAAGAACTCGGGCCCCTGAAACTGGAAAAGGCCCGCTTCAGGGTGGCCCTGGAGCCGCTGGCGGAAGATCGCGCAGGCCCCTCGGGCGCCGATCGCATCGAATTCGAGATCGCCACCAATCCCGGCGCGCCCTTTGGCGGCCTGGGCGCCATAGCTTCGGGCGGGGAGCTGGCCCGTTTCGCACTGGCGCTGAAGGCGGCCCTAGCGGGGCGAGAGGCGCAGATCCAGCCCCTGATGATCTTCGACGAGGTGGATCAGGGGGTCGGCGGCGCGGTGGCTGACGCCGTGGGCCTGCGCTTGAAGCGCCTGGCCAAGGCCGCCCAGGTTCTGGTGGTGACCCATTCACCCCAGGTCGCCGCCCGCGCAGACGCCCATTGGCGGGTGGCCAAGGCCGGTGACGCCGAAAAGCTGCGCACCGCGGTCGAAACCCTCGCTCCCGTGGCGCGAGAGGAAGAGATCGCCCGCATGCTGTCTGGCGCGGAAATTACGGAAGCGGCCCGGGCCGCGGCGCGAGCTTTGATGAATGCCTGACATGAAGCCGGTGAACGACCTCAGCCAAGCCGAGGCGGCGGACGAACTCGCCCGTCTGGCGGACGAACTGGCTGGGCATGACCTGCGCTATTTCCAGGAGGACACGCCCACCGTCTCGGACGCGGAATACGACGCGCTCAAGCGCCGCAATGGCGAAATCGAGGCCCGCTTTCCCGCGCTGATCCGGGAAAATTCCCCCTCGCTGCGGGTAGGCGCCGCGCGGGCCGAGAAATTCAGCCCGGTCGAACACGGCACGCCCATGCTGTCACTGGACAACGCCTTTTCCAGCGAAGACTCGGTGGAGTTCGACGCCCGCGTGCGCCGTTTTTTGCGCCTTGGCGAGGAGCCCGTGGCCTATACCGCCGAGCCCAAGATCGACGGCCTGTCCGCCTCATTGCGCTACGAGCGCGGCGTGCTGGTCCAGGGCGCCACGCGCGGCGATGGCCGGATCGGCGAGGACGTCACCGAGAACCTGCGCACGCTGAAAGAAATCCCTCCGCGCCTGGCGGGCGCCGGCTGGCCGGACGTGATCGAGGTGCGCGGCGAGATCTATCTGGGTCATGAGGATTTCGCCGCCCTCAACGCCGCGGCCGAAGCCGCCGGAACCAAAACCTACGCCAATCCGCGCAACGCCGCCGCAGGCTCCCTGCGCCAGCTCGATTCCAAGATCACCGCCCAGCGGCCCTTGCGCTTCTTCGCCTATGCCTGGGGCCTGGTCAGCGCCCCCTTCGCCGCCACCCAGTGGGAGGCGCTACAGGCATTGAAATCCTGGGGTTTTCAGGTCACGCCTCAGGCGCGCCGGGTGGAGAACGCCGAGGGGTTGCTGGGGGCCTATGCGGCCATGGAGATCGAACGGCCCCGGCTGGTCTTCGACATCGACGGGGTGGTCTACAAGGTCGATCGGCTGGACTGGCAGACCCGGTTGGGCTTTGTCTCCCGCTCGCCCCGCTGGGCCATAGCCCGCAAATTCCCAGCTCAGCAGGCGCGCACCATTCTCGAGGCCATCGATATTCAGGTCGGCCGCACAGGGGCGATCACGCCGGTGGCGCGGCTGCGTCCGGTGACCGTCGGCGGGGTGGTGGTGGAGAACGCGACCCTGCACAATGCCGACGAGATCGCCCGCAAGGATGTGCGCATCGGCGACACGGTGATCGTGCAGCGCGCCGGCGACGTGATCCCGCAGATCATCGGCCCGGTGCTGGAGGAGCGGCCCCAGGACGCGGCGGCCTATGAATTTCCCACCCATTGCCCCTGTCCGCTACACACGCCGGTGGCGCGGGAGACCACGGGGGCGGGGGCCGAGACCGTGGTGCGACGCTGCACCGGCGAGTTCGCCTGTCCGTTCCAGCGGGTTGAGCACCTGAAACACTTCGTTTCGCGCCGGGCCTTCGACATCGAGGGCCTGGGCGAAAAGCAGCTGCAGGCCTTTTTTGACGAGGGCCTCATCAGGGAGCCAGCGGATATCTTCACCCTGGAGGCGCGCGACGCGGCCGCGCTGAAGAAGCTGAAGGACCGCGAGGGCTTTGGCGACACCAGCGTCAAGAACCTGTTCGCCGCCATCGACGCCCGCCGCCCCATCGCCCTGGACCGCTTCATCTATGGCCTGGGAATCCGTCATATCGGCGAGACCACCGCCATGGCCCTGGCCCGGGGCTATCTGAGCGCGGAGGCCTTCCTGGCGGCCATGGACAAGGTCGCCGGTCGCGATCCTGAAGCCATGGCTGAACTGGACGCCCTGGACCAGATCGGCGAGGCGGTGATTGAGGCGGCGGCAAGCTATTTTGCGGAAGATCACAATCGCCGCATCGTCCAGAATCTGGTCGCTCAGTTGCAGGTGCGCGATGCGGAAAAGCCCAAGACCGACACCGCCGTGGCCGGCAAAACCGTGGTGTTCACTGGCGCGCTGGAGCGCATGACCCGCGATGAGGCCAAGGCCCAGGCTGAAGCTTTGGGCGCCAAGGTCGCCTCCTCGGTGTCCAAGAAGACCGATATCGTCGTCGCCGGCCCCGGCGCCGGCTCCAAGCTGAAGACAGCGGCGGAGCTGGGCCTTCAGGTCCTGACGGAAGAGGAGTGGCTGGCGCTGGTGGGTTCAAGCCCAGTGTAGAAAAAGTGCGAACACGGGCGTTTGGTTTGCCTGCGCGCCGATTTGGACGAAACTGTCCCCCATCGGAACAAGGGGAAGCGGTGTGAACGTTCAAATTGTCGCTGGTTTCGGCTTGGTTCTTCTTTGCTCGGCGCCAACGCTTGCCGACCCCATCAGGCCAGCCGCGTCGGCGACCACGTCCGGTGCGCCCGCCGCCAGCGCTCCTCAGGTCGGCGCCAACGGCGCCAGCAATAAGCCTCCGGACCCGGCCAAGGAGCTGATCTGTAAGCGGGTTGAAGTCACAGGGTCGCACATGGGCAAGGAACGGGTCTGCAAGACGCGCAAGGCCTGGGTGCTGGACGCCGAAGACAATGATGAAGAGAACGCCCGGGACCGGGGCCTGATCGACAATCGTGGCGCCAACAACGTCCCAAGATAGGGGAAGGCCTCGCGGCGCTTTTTGGGAGCATCAGAAGCCACCAGTCCGTGTCGCCTTGGCCGGACCGCTAAAACACCAGCCTGCCGCCGACCAGCGCGAGCGTGGAGGCGAGGATGGGACGGAGCACGGCGTCCGGCACGCGTGAAGCCACCAGGCTGCCGATGATGATGCCTGGGATCGAGCCGCTGAGCAGAGACACCAGCAGGTGCAGGTCGACCGATCCGATCAGCCAGTGGCCAAAGCCGGCGATCAGGGTCAGGGGTACGGCGTGAGCGATGTCCGAGCCGACCAGCTTGCCCGCAGGCAGGCTGGGATAAAGAATCAACAGCACAGTTACGCCGATGGCGCCGGCGCCCACCGAGGACAGCGACACCAGCACGCCCAGGATGGCGCCGAGGACGACAGTAAAGATCGTCGTTCGCCTGGGGTCCAGGGGCAGGGGGCGATTCTTGAAGAAATTCAGGATCAAGCGCCGAAACAGGATGGCGATCGCGGTGGCGATCAGGGCCAGTCCTAGAACTACGGTGATCACGTGATTCATGGCCCCCAATTGCTTCTGGGCATGGGCCAGCAGCAACAGGGTCGAGATCGTCGCCGGGACGCTGCCCGCCGCCAGCCGACCGACAATGCGCCAATCGACGGTGCCGCTGGCGCCATGTACGGCCGTACCCACGGTCTTGGTGGCCGCGGCGTAGAGCAGGTCTGTGCCCACGGCGGTGTTGGCGTGAATGCCGAACACCAGCACCAGCAGCGGCGTCATCAAGGAGCCGCCGCCGACTCCGGTCAGTCCCACCAGCACGCCGATGACGAAGCCGGAGAGGGAATAGAACGGGTTGATGGAAGATAGCAGGTGCATCGGGTCAGTCGCGCGGCTCGCATTGCGTCAGGATCGACCAAAGCACCGGCGAACGCTCCGTGGCAGGCAGAAATAGTGGCGCGGCGTCCAGGTTTTCCATCTTGCGCCCATCGAGGCCCGATCGCCAGCCGTTCGGACCGCAGCAACTGATAATCATTCGCAAGATAGCTTGACAGGGCGATCGAAAGCCGCGATCCCGATCCTGCAAACAGTTCGCATTATCATTCTTAGGGGGCCTCATGCGCCAAAGTTCATCGACCGTCCGGTCGCGCACCGATCAGCTGGTTCGCGGCGGCCTGAGCTCCACCGGTGTTTGCCTGGCCTCGGCGATCGGACTGTCTCCCGCCATCGCCGAGACGGCGCACGACACCGCCGACGCGCCGGTCGAGCAGGTGGTGGTCACTGGGCGCAAGCCGACCGTCACAGCCCTGGCCGAGAAGATTCAGAACACCGCCCAGACCATCAATGTCATCCCCCAGGCCGTGCTGCACGAGCAGGGCGTGGCCAGCCTGCAGGAGGCGTTGAAGAACGTTCCCGGCATCACCTTGAACGCGGGGGAGGGCGGCGCTCACGGCGACACCGTCAACCTGCGGGGCTTTCCGGCCAATGACGACTTCTTTCTCGATGGCCTACGCGACACCGGCTACTACACCCGTGACAGCTTCAACCTGGATGCGGTGGAGATCTATAAGGGTCCGGCCTCGACCCTGTTCGGACGGGGTTCCACCGGCGGGGTGATCAACCAGGTCAGCAAGACCCCGCAACTGGGCCAGAGCCTGGGCGGGACCCTCACCGGGGGGACCAATGACGAGGTGCGCGGTACGGTGGACGCCAATTATGGCGTCGGCGATGACGGCGCCGTTCGGCTGAACGCCATGGGCCAACGGTCCGGCGTGGTCGACCAGCCTCATGTGCTGAACCGGCGCTGGGCCGTGGCGCCCTCGCTGGCCCTGGGCATCGGCGGACCGACCACCTTCACCGCCAGCTATCTGCACCAGGACGAAAACAACGTCCCCGATGCCGGCATCCCCTATGTGGGCTCAGAGCCGGCCAAGGTGGCGCGTAACGTCTATTACGGCCTGCCATCCGACGACCGCACCAAGGCGACGGTGGATGCGGCCACCGCCAAGCTGACACACCAATTCAACGACGCCCTGTCGATCGGCGAGACGGCGCGCTACGGCGACTACGAGTTCGTTTCGCGCATCACCGAGCCGCACTATGGCGTGATATTTCCCGCCTCCGGTTCACCGGTTTGCGGCGGGTCCAATCCCCAACCCGCCGGAACGCCGCTTTCCCAGATCCTGGTCTGCCGCGATCGGCCGGGCGCCGATGGCGTGGTCCGCACGGCCATGAGCAACACCCAGCTGACCTATAAGGCCGTGACCGGCCCCCTGTCTCACACCCTGGTGGCGGGCGTCGAACTCGACCAGGAAACCCTGGATCAAGTGCGGTTCGCCAACCAGATGAGCGCCATCGCGCCGACGCCGCTGCTGGATCCCAATCCCAACGAAGCCTTCCCCGGGCATCAGGCCACGATCACGTCACGCCCCGCCGGACAGACCGACACCGTCAGTGGGCTGATCGGGGACACCATCGATATCGGCCCGCAATGGACCGTGATGGCGGCCGTGCGCTACGACCGCTTCCATGCCCGCTATGACGAGCCGATCGGCAATACTCACCTGAAGCACACCGACACCATCGCCACGCCCCGGGTGTCGGTGGTCTATAAGCCGGTTCCCACCGCCAGCGTCTATTTCGCCTATGGGACCTCCTATGATCCGTCGGCGGAGAATCTGGCGCTGTCGACCAAGACCGCCGACCTGGCGCCGGAAAAGGATCATACCTTCGAGGTCGGGGCCAAGGCCGCGGTGCTGCACGAGCGGCTGTCGCTGACGGCGGCGGCCTTCGACACCGAAATGAGCAACGCCCGGGTGGTCGACCCGGTCAGCAAGGCCCAGACCCTGCAGGGCGATCTGAGGGTCAAGGGCTTCGAACTGGGCGCCTCGGGCTATCTGACCAGGAATCTGGAGGTGATCGCCGGCTACACCTATCTGGACGCGCGAACGGCGAGCTCGCTGACGCCGGGCCAGACTGGCCAACTGCTGCCCAATACCGCACACAACCAGGCCAATCTGTGGACGCTCTATGAGTTCAGCGAGGACTTCAAGATCGGGACGGGGATCAACTATCTCGGCCAGCGGGCGGCGGACGCCGGCGGCGTCGCCCATATTCCGGGCTATGTCACCTGGGACGGCATGATCAGCTATCAGATCAACAGCCATGTGGGTCTGCAGCTCAATGGCTACAACCTGACCGACGAATACTATTTCACCAACGCCTACTATTCCTCGGCGACCGAGAACCACGTCGTTCCAGGTGCGGGGCGCACCGTCATGCTCACCGCAACGTTCAAGTATTGAGCCAGGTGATCGAAAGCTCCCACGCCACTACGGCGCTCGCCGAGGTCATGGTGGGCGGCCTGCTGTCCATGAGCCCCGAACGGCTGGCGGCGGTGCTGGCTGACGCGCCGGAGCGCTCGGCGCCCTGGGTGCGGGCGGCGGCGGAATATGGCTTTGTCGAGGGGCAGGTGCGCTATGGCCGGCTGCTGCTCGAAGGCCAAGGCATAGGGCGCGATCCCACGCGGGCCCTGGCCTGGTTTCGCCGGGCGGCCGAGGCGGGGGACGCGGAAGGCCAGAACATGGTTGGACGCTGCCTTGAGAATGGCTGGGGCGTCGCCGCCGATGCGGCCGAGGCGGCGATCTGGTATGGGCGCGCGGCGCAGGGCGGTCATGCCTGGGCGCAATACAATCTCGGCCACCTCTATCTGGATGGCCTGGGCGTGGCTTGCGACCCGGTGGCGGCCTTGAGCCTCTACCGACAGGCGGCGGATCAAGGCCATGTGCGGGCGATGAATCTGGTCGGTCGCTGTCTTGAACAGGGCTGGGGCGCCGACCGCGATCCAGCCGCCGCGCGCGACTGGTATCGGCGCTCCGCCGAGGGCGGCTATTTCCGCGGCCAATACAATTTCGCCAGCCTGTTGGCGGCCGATGGGCGGCTGGACGAAGCGGCTGAGATGTTCGCCCTGGCGATCGAGGGCGCGCCGCCGGACAGCCGCCGGGTCATGGTCGAGGCCCTGGCGGCCAAACCGGAGCGGACGCCATGATCCTGGCCCTTCCGGGCGTGCTGGACCTGGGCGAGGTCGCCCATTGCCGCAGCCTGCTGGACGCGGCGGCCTGGGTGGACGGCAAGGTCACCGCCGGACCCCAATCGGCCCGCGCCAAGAGCAATCTGCAGGTTCCCGAGGATGCGCCTGAAGCACGGGACTTGCGCGACCTGATCCTGCAACGGCTCGGCCGCAACGCCACCTTCCTAAGCGCCGCCTTGCCCGCGCGGGTGTTTCCGCCCCTGTTCAATCGTTATGACGAGGGCATGGGCTTCGCCGCCCATATCGACAACGCCATCCGCTTTGGCGGCGAGCATCGCCAGCGCTATCGGACCGACCTGTCCTGCACCCTGTTCCTCAGCGACCCCCACGAATATGACGGGGGCGAGCTGGTGATCGACGGGGCGTTCGGTCAGCAATCGGTCAAGCTGGCGGCGGGGGACATGGTGCTCTATCCGGCCTCCACCGTGCATCAAGTGACGCCGGTGAGCCGCGGCAGCCGCTGGGCCTCGTTCTTCTGGGTCCAGTCTATGATCCGCGCCGACGCCCAGCGCGACCTGCTCTACGACCTGGACCGGGCCATCATCGATGCGCGCACGGCCCTGGGCGACGACCACGCCACGGTGATCCGGCTGACCGGGACCTACCACAACCTGCTGCGGATGTGGGCCGAGGTTTAGGTCGGGGCTCAGGCCGGCGCGCAGGCCTGCTCCAACCAGGCGCGTGCGTCACCGTCGAGCTTCGCTCCAACCACCGCCAGCACCCGCGCGTGGTACGCGTCGAGCTGGGCGATTTCTTCGGCGGTCATCAGGGTCTTGTCCACCAGCCGGCGATCGATGGGCGCCAGGGTCAGGGTTTCGAAACCGAGCATGGGCCGTTCGCCGCCAGGGATGGGCGCGGCCTGCGTCACCACCTGCAGGTTCTCGATGCGGATGCCGTAGGCGCCTTCCTTGTAGTAGCCGGGCTCGTTGGACAGGATCATGCCCGGCAGCAGGGCGACGCTGTTGGGGGCCTTGGAGATGCGCTGCGGGCCCTCGTGGACTCCCAGATAGCTGCCGACGCCATGGCCGGTGCCGTGGTCGTAGTCCAGGCCGGCCGACCAGAGGGCGGCGCGCGCCAGGATGTCGATGGCCGAGCCAGTGGTGCCGGCGGGGAAGCGAACCCGGGCCAGGGCCAGGTGGCCTTTCAGCACCAGGGTGAAGCGCTGGCGCATCTCGGCCGAGGGCTCGCCGATGGCTACGGTGCGGGTGACGTCGGTGGTGCCGTCCAGATATTGCGCGCCGGAGTCCACCAGCAGCAGCGAGCCGGCCTCGGTGCGCTTGTTCAGGCGCTGGGTCGGGCGATAGTGGACGATGGCGCCGTTGGCGGCGGCCCCGGCGATGGTGTCAAAGGACAGGTCCTTGAGCGCCCCGGTGTCGGCGCGGAAGCCTTCCAGCTTGCGCACCACCTCAACCTCGTCGGGCAGGGACGCCTGAGCGTCTGTGGCGATCCAGTGCAGGAACCGGGTCAGGGCGGCGCCGTCGCGGATATGGGCCTGGCGCGTGCCCTCGATCTCCACCGGGTTCTTGCAGGCGCGGGGCAGGGCGCAGGGATCGGCGCCGCGCACGATAGTGGCGCCGGCGGCCTTCAAGGCCTCGAAATACCAGGCGGAGGACTGGCCGGGGTCCACCAGCACGCGGCGGCCCTTGAGTTCGGCCAGGGCGCCGGCCAGGGCCTCGGGCGCCTCCAGGCGAACCCCATTGCCCAACCAGCCCAAGAGCTCCGGCGAGACCTTGATCGGGTCCAGGAACAGCCGCGCCGAACCGTCGGCGTCGAGAATGGCCTGGCCCAAGGGCAGCGGCGAGCGGATCACGTCGCCGCCGCGTACATTGAACAGCCAGGCGATGGAGGAGGGCGCGGTCAGCACCACGGCTTCGGCCCCGCTGTCCTTCAGCCCGGCGCCCACGCGCAGGCGCTTGTCGGCGGAGGCTTCGCCGGCATAGGCGAGGGGGTGGGGGACCACCTGCGCCTGAGGCTGGGCCGGACGCTGTGCGCCCCAGGCCTGGTCCAGGGGATTGATGTCCACCGCCTTCAGCGCCGCGCCGGCCTTGGTGGCGGCGGCGCGCAGGCGGTCCAGGGCCTCGGGGCTGTGCAGCTTGGGATCGTAGCCGATGGTCTGGCCGGCGCCGGTGGCGGCCTCCAGATAGGCCGGCACGCCACCCTCGACCAGGTCGCGGACCTCGAACAGCGCACCGTCCACCTGGTCCCGCACCTGCAGGGCGTAGCGGCCGTCCACGAACACCGCGGCCTTGTCCTTCAGGATCACCGCCGCCCCGGCCGAGCCGGTGAAGCCGGTGGCCCAGGCCAGGCGGTCATTGGCCGCCGGCAGGTATTCGTTCTGATGCTCGTCCTCGTGCGGCACCAGAAAGCCGTCCAGGCCTTGGGCCTGCATGGCTTGGCGGATCAGCGGCACGTGCCTGGCGCCGAAGGAGGGATCGGTGGATTCGTCGAAGGACTGGAACATGGCGTCAATCTAGCCACGCGCGCCGGTCTTCGCCAGGGGTGAGGCTCAGCCTCGGCGCAGGACCAGGGTCGCCCAGGCGTCGCGGTGGATGCGGCGGACCACGCGAAAGCCCTTGGACAGGTAGGAGGCGCGGACCATGCGTTCCTGGGTGCGAAGCAGGCCCGACAAGATGGTCAGGCCGCCGGGTTTCAGGGCGCCGTGGATGTCGCGGGACAGGTGGACCAAGGGCCGGGCCAGGATATTGGCGAAGACCAGGTCATAGGGCGCCTTCTCGCGCACCCGGCGGTGGGCCAGGCCGGAGGCGTGGACGAAGCGGGCGTGGGTGCGGTTGATGCGGCCGTTCGCGCGGGCGATGCGCACCGAGACCCGGTCGATATCGGTGCCGACGCAGGTCCGGCTGCCGGTGCGTGAGGCGGCGATGGCCAGGACCCCGGTGCCGGCGCCGACGTCGAGCACGCGATTGAAGCGATGGGCCTTGAGCAGGGTGTCATAGGCCAGCAGGCAGCCGACCGTGGTGCCGTGGTGGCCGGTGCCGAAGGCTGCGCCAGCCTCGATGCGCAGATTGACCATATTGACTGGCGCCCGGCCGCGGTCGTGGACGCCGTAGATGAAGAACCGCCCAGCGCGCACCGGCGGAAGGCCCGACAGGGCCATGGCCAGCCAGTCGGCGTCGGCCAGCACCTCGGTTGTCACCTTCAGGGCGCTGAACGCCTCCAGCGCCGTGCGCAGGCCGTCGGCTTCGTCGGTTGAGGTGGGGAAGGCGTCGATGCGCCAGACTCCGCGATCCTCGTCCTCCTCCAGAATGGAATAGGTCGCGCCCTCCAACAACGGATTGGCGTCGATGGTCTCGGCGGCGGCCTCGGCGTCGCGGCGCGGGCCGCGGGCGATGATCTGGTAGGCGAGTTCGGTCATGAGCGCCTCTCTACGGCCATTTGCGCGGAAGCGAAATGCGCTAGAAGCGGCCAACGGGAGGACGATCATGAGCGAGCCGCCGAGCTTCGACCTGGACGCCTATTGCGCGCGCATCGGGTATGACGGCCCACGCGAGCCGACCCTGGCGGTGCTGAGCGCGATCCACGCCTTGCAGCCGGCGGTGATCCCGTTCGAAAATCTGGACCCGCTGCTGGGCCGGCCGGTGCCGCTTGATCTCGCCAGCCTGCAGGCCAAACTGATCGCCAGCCGGCGCGGCGGCTATTGTTTCGAACTCAACGCCCTGTTCCGCGCGGCGTTGGAGGCATTGGGCTTGGCCATCACTCCCTTGATCGCCCGCGTGCGCTGGATGGCGCCGTCGGATCGGCCGGAAGGGCCACGCAGCCACATGCTGCTGCGGGTGGATCTGGAGGAAGGGACCTATCTGGCCGATGTAGCTTTTGGCGGGCACCTGGTCGCCGCGCCCTTGCGCCTGATCGCGGACATCGAGCAGCAGGCGCCCGGCGGTCTATTGCGGCTGGTCGCCGATGGATCGTCGTTCACGCAACAGACCCTGCTGCCCAGCGGCTGGCAGGACGTCTATCGCTTCACCCTGGAGCCGGCCCAACTGGCCGACTACGAGGTCTCCAACTGGTTCACCTCGACCCATCCGGCCTCGATTTTCCGCAACGCCCTGTTGGCCGAGCGGCTGACGCCCAAGGGGCGCTATAGCCTGATGAACCAGAAACTGACCGTGCGCAGTGGCGGGGAGGCGATAGAGCGGACGCTGGCGGACGAGGCCGAGCTGGGTGAGGTGCTGGAGACCGTGTTTGGGGTGACGCCGCCGAGCCCGACGCGTGAGGTTTGGGCTCGCCTGCCGCCGGTCTGACCTGGCGAGAATCTCTCGAAAACTTGATCCGGCGTGAGACCGAGGTGTCACGGGAGGCGTTTATAGTCGCGTGTGACGCGCAGACGCGTCGCTCGTAATCGCCAGAAACGGGAGATTCCCAGATGGCCGAAAATCTTGAATCACAATCCAACCCTCAAACCGGCTCCGGCGACAAGTCGAGCCAATCCAAGGCCGGCGACAGAACGGTCGAGTCCGAGCGCCGTTCGTTCGCGGACAACGGCGATGGGGCTTCCCAAGCCGTGACCATCGCCAAACGCGCCGCTGCGGAAGCCCAGCACGAGATGGCGGATCTGTGGCGCGCTCCGTTCAACTCGCTGCCGGCTCTGCAGATGGAGATGAGCCGGATGTTCGATGATTTCTGGCGCGGCGCCATGGGCCTTGGCGGCCTGACTACCATGCGGGCGTCGCGCCCGCTTGGCGGTGTCAGCGCCGCGACCCTGTTTGGCCACCCCGCGGTCGACGTGACCGAGACCGAGCGGGCCTATCTGCTGGCGATCGAGGTCCCGGGTATGGCGGTGGCGGATCTGAGCCTGTCGCTCGATGGCGATAATTTGGTCATTAGTGGCCATAAGGCCGAGGAGCGCGAGGACGCCACCACCAGCTATCGGGTCAGCGAACGTCGCTATGGCCGCTTCGAGCGGCGCTTTCCGATCGAACCGGATGTCAATCGCGAGGCGATCGAAGCGACCTATCGCGATGGCGTGTTGCGCATAAGCCTTCCGCGTAAAGCCAGCGCGGTCGCGAAACGCTCAAAGATTCAGATCAAGACATAACCGGCGCGCCGCTCAGCCCTTCTCCACAAAGCTGTCGATGACCTTCTTCTCGCCCGCCTTGTCGAAGGCTACGGTCAACTTGTTGCCTTCGACGCCCTTGACCAGGCCGTAGCCGAATTTCTGGTGGAACACTCGGTCGCCTAGGGCGTAGGCGCCGGCGGCGGAGGGTTCGGAGACGGCGACAAGCCGGCCTTCACCCTCGATCACCGATTGTCGCCCGCCGCCGCCAGCGGTTCCGCGAGTCTGGGCGCGGCGCCAGCCGGGGGAGTCGTAGCTGGACTTGAAGGCCGGGGTATCGTCCCAGCGGCTCTTGGGCTCGGCCATGCCTGGGCCGCCGCCATAGTAGCCGGTCTCTGAGGCCGCCTCCACGTGGGCCATGGGCAGTTCGTCGACGAAACGGCTGGGCAGTTGGGTGGTCCAGCGGCCATAGACCTGCCGGTTGGCGGCGAAGCTGATGCGGGCGTCCTCGCGGGCGCGGGTGATGCCCACATAGGCCAGGCGCCGCTCTTCCTCGAGGCCCTTTTCCCCCTTCTCGTCGACGCTGCGCTGAGACGGGAACACGCCCTCTTCCCAGCCCGGCAGGAACACCAGGGGGAATTCCAGGCCCTTGGCCCCGTGCAGGGTCATGATCTGCACCGAGTCCTCGCCGGCCCCTCGGTCCAGGTCCATGACCAGGGAGACATGCTCCAGATAGGATTGCAGATTGTCGAAGGCGCCCATGGACTGGACCAGTTCTTTCAGGTTCTCCAGGCGAGTCTGGCTGGTGGGGCCCTTGTCCAGGCGCAGGGCGTCGGTATAGCCGCTTTCCTCCAGCACCATTTCCAGCAGGCGTGCGTGGTCGGTGTTGTCGCGCAGGCTTCGCCAGCGATCCAGGTCGCGGATGAAATTGGACAGGGCGGTGCGGGTGCGGGCGGCGATCTCGTCGGTCTGGACCACGGCGCGCGAGGCCGAGACGGTGGATACGCCATTGCCGCGGGCCACCTGCAGCAGGCGTGAGACGGTGGTGTCGCCGATGCCGCGTTTGGGGACGTTGACGATGCGCTCGAAAGCCAGGTCGTCGTCTTCCGACTGGATCAGGCGCAGATAGGCGTGGGCGTCACGGATCTCGGCGCGCTCGAAGAAGCGCGGGCCGCCAATCACCGCATAGGGGATCTGCAGCATCACGAACCGCTCTTCAAAGGCGCGCATCTGGAACGAGGCGCGCACCAGGATGGCGATGTCGCGATAGCGGCGGCCGGCGCGCTTGGCCCGCTCGATCTCTTCGGCCACCAGCCGGCTTTCCGCCTCGCCATCCCAGACCCCGCGCACCTGAACCTTGGCGCCGCCCTTGGCCTCGGTCCACAAGGTCTTGCCCAGGCGGCCCTTGTTGGCGGTGATCAGGCCTGAGGCGGCGGCCAGGATGTGCTCGGTGGAGCGGTAGTTGCGCTCCAGGCGGACCACCTCGGCGCCGGGGAAATCCCGTTCGAAGCGCAGGATGTTGTCCACCTCGGCCCCGCGCCAGCCATAGATCGACTGGTCGTCGTCGCCCACGCAGCAGACGTTCTGCCGCTTCTGGGCCAGGAGACGCAGCCACAGGTACTGGGCCACATTGGTGTCCTGATACTCGTCCACCAGGATATAGCGGAAGCGGTCGTGATACTCGGCCAGCACGTCGGCGTGGGTCGTGAAGATGGTGATGTTGTGCAGCAGCAGGTCACCGAAATCGCAGGCGTTCAGCACCCGCAGGCGCTCCTGATACATCTTGTAGAGGGCGGCGCCGCGATTGTTGGCGAAGTCGGCGCCCTCGGCCGGCGGCAGGCGCTCCGGGGTCCAGCCGCGATTCTTCCACTGATCGATCAGGCCGGCCAGGTTGCGCGGGGTCCAGCGCTTGGCGTCGATGTTCTCGGCCTCGATCAGCTGTTTCAGCAGCCGTTCCTGGTCGTCGGTGTCGAGGATGGTGAAGCTGGATTTCAGGCCCACCAGTTCGGCGTGGCGGCGCAGGATCTGGGCGGCGATGGCGTGGAAGGTGCCCAACCAACGCAGGCCCTCGGCCTGTTCGCCGACCATGGTGGTGGTGCGCTCGCGCATCTCCCGCGCGGCCTTGTTGGTGAAGGTGACGCTCAAGAGCTCCCACGGCCGCGCCCGGCCGGTGGCCAGGATGTGGGCGAGGCGGCTGGTCAGGACCCGGGTCTTGCCGGTGCCAGCGCCCGCCAGCACCAGAACCGGCCCTTCGATGGTCTCCACCGCCCGGCGCTGCTCGGGGTTCAGCCCGTCGAGATAGCCCGCCGGCGCGCTGGTGACGCGGGCGAGGTCGCTGATGCGCGGAGTGGGGACGTCGGACAAGGGCGGTGACCAGAGCTGAGAGAATCTGGAACATATGTAGCACGACAGGGCCGCGGCAGAAGCACGGCGGCTGAAAGGGCTAGCTGGCCTGGCGCGCCCAGGTCAGGGCCGCCACGCGGCAGGCCGAGGCCAGGGGGCGGTCGGCCCGGTGGGAGTCGATGTCGATGATCAGGCTGGCCAGGCTGCGATGGCGCGCGGCGGCCATGGCGGAGAGGGTCTCCCAGAATTCAGGCTCCAGCGCCAGAGAGGTGGCGTGACCCGATAAGCTGATCGATCTTTTACGAAGACGCGGCACGGCCGGAATTGACCTTTTCAGGACCGCCCGCGTCAAGAGCGTTTCGCGGGAAAAGAGAGGATCTTGCAAAAGTTGACGCTGGCGTCATTATGTCAAGGTTCGCCCCTCAAGAGATCGCCATGGCCACGCTCGTCGCCGACCAGACCCCGCGATCCGCCGTTCCCGCCGAGACCTTTCGCCTGCAATGGGGCAAGGCCTGGCGCGCTCTGCAGCGCCTGCTGTCGGACAAGGAGGACACTGTGCAGGTGTTCGAGATCATGCGCGCCCTGTCCGGCAAGTCCGTACCCAACGGCTATGCGAAGCTGCTGACGACGCCCCAAGGCGGGCGGCTGGCCTATCAGCGTCTCGAACTGGCCGAGCGCCTGATGGACCGGGCCTGGGTGGCGAGTTTCGCGCCGGGTACGGTGGGCGCCGCCTATGCCGGGTTCACGGCGCGCGAGAACCTGTCGGCCGAGGGGCTGGCGAAGGAGAGCCGCAAGGGAACCGCGATCGTCGACGCGCCCCATCCCTATGCCTGGTACGGCCGGCGCATCCGCGACACTCACGACATCTGGCACATGCTGACCGGCTATGGCCGCGACGCTCTGGGCGAGGCTTGTCTGGTGGCGTTTTCCTATGCCCAGACCAAGAGCCTGGGCTGGGCCTTGATCGCCCTCGGCGCCGCCAGCCGGATCGGCGACACGAGCGGCCTGCCGCTGCGCCGGGCGATCTGGGAAGGCTATCAGCGCGGACGCAAGGCGGCGTGGCTGCCGGGCGAGGACTATGAACGCCTGCTGGCCGAACCCATGGACGTGGCGCGCGTCCGGCTGAATATTGCGCCGGCCAAGCTCTATGATTCGATTCCGCTTGAGGTGCGTCGCAGGTCCTAGCTCCTATATTGGAACGACCTTCGCAGTGCGAGACCGCCCCATGCCCGACACCCCCGTCACGGACAACGCCGAACGCCACCGGTTCGAGCTGTCAGAACTGGGCCATATCGCCTTCGCCGATTATCGGCGCGAGCCGGGGCGGCTGGTCATCCCCCATGTGGAGGCGCCCATGGCCCTGCGTGGGGGCGGCGCGGCCGGGCGGCTGATGGAGGGGGTGGTGGCCCATGCGCGGGCCGAGGGGGCCAGGATCGTTCCCCTGTGCGGCTATGCCGCCGCCTGGCTTAGGCGGCATCCCGAATATGCCGACGTGGTGGATTAAGCGCGATCCTGCTCCGGCCGAGGCCGGAGCAGGGGCCAAGGCCTACCAGGGGCGACGGTCGCCGTTGTCGCGCAGCCAGTGGATCTCGCCGTTCAGACGGTCCAGGCGGCCTTGCAGCATGTCCCGCGCGCGATCGTCGAGCCGGCCTCCATTGTGCCAGCGGGCGCGGCGATAGTCGCTTTTGATGCGGTT
>DASXNV010000028.1:0-8497 GCA_036494815.1 Caulobacteraceae bacterium | reverse complement strand
AGCGGTTTTCCGCCCGCATCCCGCTCAAGATGGAGTCTGCGCGGCCAATGACCAAAAGGACTTGAACACGAATGCCACTGGCCTCCCTTCTCGCCCTTGCGCTGATCGCGAGCGATCCGGACGCGGCGCCCCCCGCCGCCCAGGCCGCGCCGCCGCCGGCCGCCTCGCCCGCCGCCAGCGCGCCGCCGGCTCCAGACGCGGAATCCGCGCCCATGGCGACCCAGGCGCCCCAGGCGCCCCCGCCGACCGCCGACGCCCCGCCGCAGGCGATCGCCGCCGCCGCCACGTCGGACGACTGGGACGAAATCCCGTCCAACGCGCCGCGCGACGACTACGGCCTGGTCAGTTGGTGCTACGGCGCCCTGGACGAATATCTGACCCTCTATGAGGTGGTGAAGCCGGACCTGAAGGCCATCGACAAGATGTTTGGCACGCCGGTGGTGGAGGCCGAGCCCTATCACGACGACATCGCCGAGGACCGCAAGGCGCTGAAGCGCTTCGCCGGCGCCATCGAGGCCGCCGAAAAGGCCAGCGCCCGGCCGATCGCGCCCGAGGGGGCCGCGGCCATGGAAAGCGGCCGGCACATCTGGGCCGCCGCTCGGCTGGAACCGCGCCGCCGCATGGCTGACGCATGGCTGTTCTGGGGCGTGCCCACGCGCTGCGACAAGGTGGCCAAAACCCTAAAGGTGCGCGCCACCCTGATGGGCCAGGCCTTCGCTGTGGAAGCGCCGAAGGTCGACGGCGCGACCGCCCCTGCAGCCACGCCCGAAACCACGCCCGCTTTGGCGCCCGCGCCCGTGGGCATCGACGCGAGTGACCTAGCGGCGCCCGCACCCAAGGCGGACCCGGCCACGCCCGCCCCGATCGCTCCGACCGACGAACCGAAATAGATTCGCCCCGACGCCGGCCTGCGACAACTCGCACAGTCGGCATTTTTATGGATAATATCAGCGGGTTATAGACTATTCCCACGGTCTTGACGCACTGCGCGCGCGTCTATAGGTTCCGCCGCGATCTAGCCGGGCCGCGGCGTAGGCGTCGGGGTCGACGAGACCTTGCCGTCACCATGCCAAAGTCTGACGACCCCCGCACCGAGGCGCTCAGCCGCCTCGACGACGAGCTCAAGGCTTTCGAGAGCAAGCGCGCGGGAACGGCGTCGTCCAAGGGGGACGCCGGGGCGGCGAGTGACGCTTACCGCCTGATGGCGGGATTGATCGGGGGGCTGCTTGGAGGACTCGGCTTTGGCTGGCTCTTCGATCAGTTCGCCCATACAGGGCCGTGGGGCATGATCGGCGGACTGCTGATCGGCATCGCTGTCTCGACCTATGCCGCCGTCCGCAAGGCCGGCCAGATGAATGTATCGACGACGACGGCGAAAGCGGGGCCTGTTCCTCCAGCGCCGGTCGACGACGAGGATGACTAGGGGACTGACCGACTGATGGCCGCCATCGAGCCGATGCAACAGTTCATGATCAAGCCGCTGCTGTCGCTTCCTCCCGTGGAAGTGCCCGGCGTGGGATCGCTCGACCTGTCGATCACCAATTCGGTGGCCTTCATGATCGGTTCCGCCGCGCTGATCAGCCTGTTTTTCCTGTTCTCAGCCCGCAGCGCCGTCGTACCGGGCCGGATGCAGGCCCTGGCCGAAACCCTCTACGATCTGGTGGACAAGGGCCTGACCGGGCCGATGATCGGCGATCGCGGCCGGCCGTTCCTGCCCTTCGTCTTCACCCTGTTCGCGCTGATCGCGGTGATGAACATCATCGGCCTGGTGCCCGGCAGCTTCACTGTCACCTCCCAGCTTTCGGTCACGGCGACCCTGGCGGTGATGACCTTCCTGATCGTGGTGATCATCGGCTTCCTGCGCAACGGCCTGGGCTTCTTCAAGCTGTTCGTGCCGTCGGGCGTCAGCATCTTCATGGCCGTGCCGCTGGCTCTGATCGAATTCATCTCGTTCATGGTCCGCCCCGTCACCCTGGCCATGCGGTTGTTTGGCAACATGATCGGCGGCCACGTGGTGATGTATATGTTCGCCAGCTTCATCGTCGGCCTGGGCCTGTTCGCCATCCATACCGGCGGCGCGGGCTATCTGGGCTTCCTCGGTTCGGCGCTGTCCTTGGGCATGGTTATCGCCCTGATGGCGCTGGAGTTCATCGTCGCCTTTCTGCAAGCCTTCGTCTTCGCCGCGCTCACCTGCACCTATCTCAGCGACGTGGTGAACCTGGACCACGGTCACTGATTTCAACCCTCCAAACCTTCGCTTAGGGGACTACTTCAAATGGACGTTACAGCCGCCAAATACATCGGTGCAGGCCTCGCCATGACCGGCCTGATCGGCGCCGGCGCCGGCCTCGGCATCCTGTTCGGCAACTATCTGCAAGCCGCCATGCGCAACCCGGCCGCCGCCGCCAACGAACGCCCGATGCTGTTCCTGGGCTTCGCCGTGACGGAAGCCATGGGCATCTTCGCCCTCGTCATGGCCTTCATCATCCTGTTCGTGAAGGTCTAAGAGCCCTCCGATGGCGGCAGACTCCGTTCAGCCAACTCAGGCGTCCACCGCGCCCGCCGATTCCGGCGCGGGCGGTCTGCCGCAATTCGACCTGGCCCAATGGCCGGGCCAGATGGTGTGGATGCTGATCATTTTCGGCGTCCTCTTCTTCCTGTTCGCCAAGGTGTTCGTGCCCAAGGTCGGCGGCGCGATCGCCGACCGCGAGGACCGGATCTCCGGCGACGTCGGCGCGGCGCGCAAGCTGAAAGAGCAAGCTGACGCCCTGGCGGCCGATGCGGCGGCGGAGATGGTCCAGGCTCGGGCTTCGGCCCAGAAACTGGCCATCGACGCCAAGACCAAGGCCAGAGCCGAGGCGGCCAAGCGGGAAGCCTTGGAAGAGGTCAAGATCGGCGAGACCCTGGCCAAGTCGGAAGCGCTTCTGGCCGCGGCGCATGAAAGCGCCATGAAGCAGGTGCGGGGCATCGCCGAGGACACCGCCAGCCTCATCATCAGCAAGCTGACCGGTGTGGCGGCCTCCGCCGCCGAGGTCAAATCCGCCACGGCCGGCGCTTAAGGGAGTTTGGCGTGAATTTCCTGCTAAACCCGCAAGAACCGGAATTTTGGGTCACGATCGGCCTGATTGTCCTGGCCGTCGCCCTGATCCGGGTCAAGGTCCCGGGCATGGCGCTCAAGGCGCTCGACGCCCGCGGCATCAAGATCCAGGCCGAACTCGACGAGGCCCTGCGCCTGCGTCAGGAAGCCCAGGCCCTGTTGGCCTCGATCAAGACCCAGCGCGAACAGACCGAACATCTGGCGGCCGAAATGCTGGCCAACGCCCACGTCGAGGCCAAGCGCTTCGCCGACGAGGCCCACGTCAAGCTGGAAGAGACCATCAAGCGCCGTCAGGTCATGGCGGAACGCAAGATCGCCAGCGCCCAGGCCAAGGCCGAAGCCGATGTCAAGGCCGCCGCCGCCGACCTAGCCGCCCAGATCGCCGAGAGCGTCCTGGCCGGCCGGCTGCAAGGCCTGAAGTCCGATCCCTTGGTCGACCGGGCCGTGGACCAGATGGCCAGCAAGTTCCAGTAAGGGCTTCGCCTCAGCTACGAGCCACAAGATCGCCGGGCTCACGTCCGGCGATTTTTTTTGCTCCCCTCTCCCCTTATGGGGAAGGGCCTTGTCCTCACCGATTATCGTCCAGCCACATTCTCAACGCGGTCAGGAACGGCAAGACCGCCCGAAACTCTCCATCGGTGAAGGCCGACCTCAAGGTCTCCATCTGCGGCCTCATAGCCACCAGGCCGGCGTCATGAGCCTCAAGCCCGTCCGACGTTATCGAAACCTGCTTTTTACGCCCGTCCGCGGCGTCGTCCTCGATTCGCACAAAGCCCTGGGCGGCCAGCTTCTGCAGGGTGTTGGTCATGGCCCCCTTGGTCACCTGGAAGGCCTTGGCCAGCTGGGCCGGGCTTTCCTGGCCGCCGCGACGGGCGAAATGGACCAGGACGCCGAACTGGGCGTAGCTCAGGCCCGAGGGCAGAACCCGCTCCAGCCGGTTGGTGACCAGTTGGTCGATGATGCCGATCTCGGTGAAGACCTGAACGTCGGGACGGTCCTTGGGGGCGGGACTCATGGGATCAGGCGCTCCGGATCTGGGCGGCGAGACCGCGGCGCGGGGCCGGGGCGACGGGCTTGGCGTAGCCAATGCGAACCAGCATCTGAACCCGCCCGCCCTCCGGCGCCAGGGCCTTGCGCGCCCGGGCATAGAGATCCGCCATGGTCGGATATTCCTGCAGCGCCTGGCTCCAGGGGTGCATGGCCAGGCCCTCGGCGGCGGCCTGGGTGTTGACCCGCAGATAGCCGCGCCCGGCCAGGACCTGCTGGGCGCGACTATTGCCCGGTGTGGTCAGCCAGACAAAGCCCTGGGCGGTGTCGGACAGGCTCTTGAGGAAGGACAGCGCCGAATTGAACGCCCAGGTCCCGGGCTGCTCCATCTTGGCCTGGGTCAAGAGGCCCAGGGCATGGACCGCCTCGATGGCCGGCCCATCCACCGACACCCCATAGCGATGGGCGGCGATGTCGGCGGCGCCGATGAAGGTGCGCTGGCAGCTCTCGTGCGCGGCGTCGGGCGTATAGGACTCGACGCGGGCGGCCTCATAGACCAGGGCCCGCAGCGCGGTTACGCGGGCGGGATCTAGGGCGTAGTCGGCCTGTACCCCCGGCAGGCTCGCCGAGACGATGCGGCCCGCCGCGACGGGCGGAACCGGCCGTGCGTCGAACGGAATACGGCTGGTGCGGCGCGCCAGGACATGGGCGAACAGCGCATCGCGCACCCCGCCGCGCGTGAAGGTCACCCGGGCGAAGGGCCGGGCGTCCAGGCGGGGCTCGGCCTCGCCCTGTGGGAACGGAACGATGGTCGCCTCATAGCCCTGCTCGGCCGCCGACATCCGCATCAGCTCCAGAAACCCGCCGCAGCCGATGACGATCTGGCGATTGAAGGGGTCGGTCACCGGCAGCAGACGCGCCGGATCCGCATAGAGGGTGACCACGCCCGGCTCGCGCAGGTCGGCCATCCATGGCTGCATGTTGTGCGGATTGGGCGCCAGCAGGCCATAGGCCATGGCGATGCGCCGGGGGTCCGTCTCGCCCTCGCCCGGATGAGCCCAGGGGGCGCGGGGATCGGGGCCGTCGTCACAGGCGGCGACGCTGGGCAGGGCGGCGAACAGGACGCCGCCACCTACGAGACGCATGAAATCACGGCGATGAGCGAGCATGGTGAAACCTATTTGGTTCAACTTCAAACCAAATGAATAGTTTTATATTGAACTAGTCAAGCCCTGCGTCTATCGCGCCGCCAATGTCTCCAGCATCCCCTGCCGCGCCAGGCCGTCGGCGCGCTCATTCATAGGGTGACCAGCATGGCCCTTGACCCAGCGCCAGTCCACCTGATGCCGCAGACGGGCCTCGTCCAGGCGCCGCCACAGGTCCTCGTTCTTCACCGGCGCCTTGGCCGCCGTGCGCCAGCCCCGCGCCTTCCAGCCGGCCAGCCATTCGGTGATCCCCGTGCGCAAATACTGGCTGTCGGTGTGCAGCTCGACCTTGCACGGCCGCTTCAGCGCCTCCAGCGCCGCGATGGCGGCCATCAGCTCCATGCGGTTATTGGTGGTGTCCAGCTCGCCGCCGCAGATCTCGCGCTCTTTCTCGCCCGAGGTCAGGATCGCGCCCCAGCCGCCGGGGCCGGGATTTCCGCGGCAGGCGCCGTCGGTATAGATGACCACGAACGGGGTCATGCGTCCTCGCCGAACAGAATCAGGCCCCCATCCTGGGCCGCGCGGTGCACCGCCAGCTTGCGCTCGTATTCCATCGGATCCTTGGGCCGCACCAGCCCCGTCTCGCCCACCATGCCCCAGTCGGCCAAGCGGGTGAGGAAGAAGCGCATGGCCGCTCCCCAGGCCAGAACCGGCAATGCGTTACGCTCGGCCTTACTGAGCGGGCGAAGGCTCTGATAGCCCGCGATCATCGCCCGGGCGGCCGTGACATTGAACGAACCGTCAGCCTCGAAACACCAAGCGTTGAGATTGATGGCCAGATCATAGGCCAGGATGTCGTCACAGGCGAAATAGAAGTCGATCGCCGCGGCGAAAGCGCCGTCACGAAAGAACACATTGTCGGGAAAAAGGTCCGCATGGATCACCCCGACCGGCAGATCCCGCGGCCAGGCGCGCTCCAGGGCCGCCAGGTCCGAGCGAATCGTCGCGGCCAGCCCCAGCTTGAAGTCCTCGGCCACATCTTCCATCGGCGCGAACTTTGCCGCCCAGGCGGCCTGGCCCAGATCGTTTTCCCGCCGCCCCGGATAGTCCTTGCCCGCCAGGTGCAGCCAAGCCAAGCCCCGCCCCGCCTCACGGCAGTGCGCCACGGTCGGCCGGCGCACCGAAAGGCCCGGCAGAAAGCCCACGATCGCCGCCGGCTTGCCCCTCAAATGGCTGAGCAGTTCTCCGTGGCGGTCCGCCACCGGCGTCGCCGACGGAAAGCCGTGCTCGGCCAGCCAGCGCAGCAGATTGAGGAAATAGGGCAGGTCCTCGGCGCTGACCCCGCGCTCATAGACGGTCAGGATGTAGCGGCCCCGCTCGGTCTCCAGCAGGAAGTTGGAGTTTTGCACGCCCTCGGCGATTCCCTTGAACACAAGGGGCGCGCCCAGGTCGAAGCCCGCGAGAAACGCCTCCAGTTCGGCGTCGGTGATGTCGGTATAGACGGCCATGGCGCGGTGATCGGCGAGCTGCGCTCGCGGGTCAAGAGCGCTGATCGGAGACGCCGCGTTGCGGGCGCGGCCGGAAGCCAGTATCACACGCCCAACCGTTATATTCTTCATCGCGCGGGGGCGCGGGAGTCCGTACATCATGCGTCGCCTTCATGTTCTAGCCTGCGCCCTGATCGCCGCCGCCCTGGCGATGCCCAGCGCGCCCGCCTTCGCCCAATATGGCGGCGGTGGCGGCGGCGGTGGTGGTGGTGGGCGCGGCGGCCCCGGCGGCCAAGGCGGCAAGGGCGGCGAGGACGACGCCGATGCGGCCGCCAAGAAAAAGAAGGACGAGGAATGGAGCGGCCCGGCCGCCCTGGACCTGCCCGGCGTGCACAATGCAGGGCCCTGCCCCTATGTGAAGGTGCTCTACGACGCCGGCCGCTACGTGGAGTTCAAGGACGGGCGTGAGGCCTCCAACGCCGTGGGCTATACCGGCGAGATCCAGAAGCTGGCCTCCGGCTGCTCCTATAAGGGCACCCAGCCGATCCATATCGAGATGGAGCTGCTGTTCGCCTTTGGCCGCGGCCCGCAGGCCACGTCCTCCACCAAGGACTATCGCTATTGGGTCGCGGTCACCGACCGCAACCAGGCGATCTTGGCCAAGGAATATTTCGACATCAAGGCGACCTTCCCGGCGGGCCAGGATCGCGTGCTGATCACCGACCGCATCAACAGCATCAATATTCCCCGCGCCACCACCGTGGTCAGCGGCGGCAATTTCGAGGTGCTGGTGGGCTTTGACGTCACCCCGCAGATGGCCGAGTTCAACCGCCTGGGCAAACGCTTCCACGTCAATGCCGGCAGCCCCACCCAAACCGCATCGGCCACCCCGCCAAACCCATGACTGATCTTACAGCGGCCCTGACCGAGGCCGTCTCCCAGGCCTTCGTCGCGGCCGGGCTGCCGGCCGAGCATGGCCGCGTCAGCCGCTCGGACCGCGCCGATCTGGCCGATTTCCAGTGCAACGGCGCCCTGGCCGCCGCCAAGCCGGCCAAACGCTCGCCGCGCGACATCGCCGCCGATGTGATCGCGCACCTGACGCACTGCCCGCTGCTGGCGGCGGCCGAGATCGCCGGCCCCGGCTTCATCAATCTGAAGGTGGCGCAGGCCGCCCTGACCCGCCGCGCCAACCAGATCGCCGCCGATCCGCGCGTGGGCGCCGAGCCCGCCTCCGAACCACGCCGGCTGATCGTCGACTACGGTGGCCCCAATGTGGCCAAGCCCATGCATGTGGGCCATCTGCGCGCCTCGATCATCGGCGAATCCGTCAAGCGCCTGTATCGCTTCCGCGGCGACGAGGTGAAGGGCGACGCCCATTTCGGCGACTGGGGCTTTCAGATGGGCCTGTTGATCGTCGCCGCTTCGGACGCCAATGCAGCCTGGCGCCGCGTCGCCGAAAGCGACATGGCGCCCGACGACGCGGCCCCGCTGCTCGAAGACCTCGACCTAGAAACCCTCGACCGGCTCTATCCCGAGGCTGCGGGCAAGGCCAAGACAGACACCGAATTTCGTGATCGCGCCCGCAAGGCCACCGCCGAACTCCAAGGCGGCAAGGTCGGCTACCGCACCCTGTGGAGCCATTTCCGCAAGGTCAGCCAGACCGCCCTGCAGCGGGAATTCCACGCCCTGGGCGTCGATTTCGACCTGTGGAACGGCGAGAGCGATGTGGACCACCTGATCGCCCCCATGGTCGAGGACCTAAAGGCCAAGGGCCTGACCGA
>DASXNV010000027.1:0-6975 GCA_036494815.1 Caulobacteraceae bacterium | reverse complement strand
AATCGCTTTTGATGCGGTTCAATTGGCCTTGCACCCGGTGAAACTCGTGACGGTCGAGCGAGCCGTCGCCGCCGCCGCGATTGATGCGCTCTTGCATCCAGTCGATGCGGCGGTCGATGTCCCAGCCGCCGGGCTGGCCGGCGCCTCGGTCATGGTCGTGATCGCGGTCGTAGCCGCCCTGGGCTGGCTGTGCGCCGTAGGGCTGCGCCAGGGCGGGCGCGGTCAGGGCGGTGCTCGCGGCCAGAACGGCGAACAGGGTCAGGCAAGCTTTCTTCATGGGATATCTTTCTGTTTGGAGGCCCCTCCGAGAGGCCTAACGCCTGACCGCATCAAGCGTTGCAGCAAGGCGCCATTTTCAGGGCTCGCGGGGCGGGATATTTTTCGGGCCAGAAACCCAATTTGTGAGGAAGCGATCATGGCCGACTGCGTGCAGGACATCTTCGTCAACCGCATCGATGGAACCGCTGTGTTGCTGGGCGACTACAGCGGTAAAGTGGTGCTGGTGGTCAATCTGGCCTCGAAATGCGGGCTGACGCTGCAATATGATGGGCTGGAGGCGCTCTACGAGACCTATCGCGACCACGGTTTCGTGGTCGCCGGTTTTCCGGCCAACGAGTTCGCGGGCCAGGAGCCGGGCTCCAACGCCGAGATCGCCGACTCTGCGAGACCCGTTTCCACATCCAATTCCCGATGTTCGAGAAGATCGTGGTCAAGGGCGAGGGCCAGCACCCGCTCTATCGGCGCCTGTCCGCGGCGGCCCCGAGGCCGAGGGCGCGCCGGACAATGCGCCGAAGGCAGGCGAGGTGTCGTGGACCTTCGAGAAGTTCCTGGTCGGGAGGGACGTATCCGTGGCGGGCCGGTTCTCACTGGCGGTGAAGCCGGAGGATCCGCGCCTCGTGGCGGCGATCGACGCGCAGTTGGGGGAGTAGGCTGAATTTCCCATTTTCCTCATCCTAAGGCGCCTGCGCAGCTCAGGATGAGGAAGAATAGTAGGGGTTACAGCCCCGTATCCGCGTGCGCCTTGACCGGGCTGGCCTCGGGCTTGGCGGTCGTGACCGTCTCGCTGGCGGCCGGCTTGGCGGGCGGCGTCGCCGGCGCCGAGGCCGGGGTCGTTACGGTCGCGCTGGCCAGGATGTATTGGCCGGCGGGACGGCCGTCGGCGGTGGCGCTGGCCACCAGGGTGGGGGCGGGCGCGGCGTCGTCCGGGGCGGAGGGCTGCGGCTGGCCGGTGAAGCTGGACGGTGCGCCTGAATAACCGCCGAAGCGGTAGAAGACGTGCAGGCCCACCTGGGCCACCTTCAACAGCCGCGGTCCCCAGCCCGGATCCACGCCGACCACGTGGAAGTGGGTGGCGTTGCCCACCGAGGGCATGACGAAGCCGGTGAGGGCGCGGGCGGCGATATGCTCGGCGTTGCGCCAGGCCTCGGATTCCTTAGGACGGTGCATGGAGCCGTCGCAGGCGAAGCTGAATTGGCAGCCGTCGCCGCTGACGCCCTGGAACACCACGCCGCAGACCGATTTGGGGAAGCCTGGGTGGCGGACGCGGTTCAGCACCACCTGGGCCACCGCGGCCTGGCCGGCGGCGGTTTCACCGCGCGCCTCGTAATAGACGGCGTCGCTCAGGCAATCGAGATCACGGGCCGACTGCAAGGCGTCGCCGCTGGCGAAGCGGAAGGGGCGCGCGGCCGGATTTTTGGCCGGGGTGAAGCTGGCTCGCATCACGTTCGGTCGCTGACCGGAGGCGGGCGCCGCCGGCGCGGCGCTGGCGGCAAGGGCGGTGGGGGAGGTGACGCGCAGGCTCACGGCCTGACCCTCATGGTCGCCGCCGCTCGCCAGGGGATCGCGGTGCTGGGCCAGGGCGAGCGCCCCCGGGCCCATGGTCAGGGTTTCGGCGCGCAGGGCGCCCTCGGAAAAGCCATGCGCCGCCGCCCGCGCCAAACGCGCGGACCGCAGCTGATCGTCGGATGTGCGGGCGACGCCCCCCGCGAGGTAAGCACCACCCAAAGCTATGCCGACAACGGCCCCAACAATGAGGCCGCTTGTCAGCGCGCGCGCATCCGCCCGCGCTACATTTTCAAAAGTCAAACCTTACGTGTCCTATTCGGCGAGGGCGGTTGCGCCCCCCGACATCGACGTTCCGGGACAGCGAAGACCCTTCGCTTGACGTCCTGAAACGGGAGCTCGGCCGCACACGGATGGCCGAGGAAACTCTCTATGTAGCCAAGTTTATGGCGCCTCTATGACCGAGTCGCAACCCCATGCTGCACTGCACCATGATGTCAAGCGCCGCCATTAACCTTTCTTAAGCGATGTTTGCCTGGCGATTCAGGCGCTTAGCCAGTAAGGATTTTCGTGCCTGCCCTAGGGTCAAGCAGGGCGAATATAGGGCGTTAAAGGCGAGTCGCCGCTGCGACCTTTCGCGCTCAAACCCGCGTCGCCGCCGCGATCAGCGCCTCGACGATCTCAGCCCGGGTCAGGGGTTCGGTCATGAAGGTCTTGAATCGCCGGGCGCCGTCCAGGGCCATCAAACCGTAGAGGGTCGACCACATGGTGAGGGTGCGGGCCTTGACCGTCGTCTCGTCGGCCTCCGGATAGGCGCCCTCGATCCCCCTCCCGCCACTCTCCTGACATAACCCTGTCAGCAGCCCCTCTAGCCACGTCCCGCCATCACCCCTACCTTCCGCCCATGCCCAGCGATGTCTCCAATCCCGGCGTGTCAGAGGTTTCCGCGCGCTTCATCCAGGACCCGGCGGTGTTCCAGCCCGCCCTGTGGACGCCGCACCGGCCGGCGCGGCCGGAAAAGTCCGAGGGCGGGCGGCGGTTCCGGGTGGTGTCGGACTATGAGCCCGCCGGGGACCAGCCCACGGCCATCGCCGACATCGTCGCCGGCCTGGAGGGGCGCGAGCGCGACCAGGTGCTCCTTGGCGTTACGGGATCCGGCAAGACCTTCACCATGGCCAAGGTGATCGAGGCCACCCAGCGCCCGGCCCTGATCCTGGCCCCCAACAAGACCCTGGCCGCCCAGCTCTACAGCGAATTCAAGTCCTTCTTCCCGGACAATGCGGTGGAGTATTTCGTCAGCTATTACGACTACTACCAGCCCGAGGCCTATGTCCCGCGCACGGACACCTACATAGAGAAGGACTCATCGATCAACGAGCAGATCGACCGGATGCGCCACTCGGCCACCCGGGCGATCCTGGAACGCGACGACGTGATCGTCGTGGCCTCGGTGTCCTGCATCTACGGCATCGGCTCGGTGGAAACCTACACCGCCATGACCTTCACCCTGGAGGTGGGGCAGGCGGTGGACCAGAGGCAGCTGATGGCCGACCTGGTGGCCCAGCAGTACAAGCGCAACGACGCCGCCTTCGAACGCGGCGCCTTCCGCCGCCGCGGCGACGTGATCGAGATCTTCCCCGCCCACTACGAGGACCGCGCCTGGCGCGTCTCCATGTTCGGCGACGAGGTCGAGGCGATCATGGAGTTCGATCCCCTGACCGGGAAGAAGACCGGCGACCTGCCCTCTATCAAGATCTATGCGAACAGCCACTACGTCACCCCGCGCCCGACCCTTCGCCAGGCGGTCACCGGCATCAAGCAGGAGCTGAAGGCCCGCCTGGACTGGATGATCGCCAACGGCAAGCTGCTGGAGGCCCAGCGGCTGGAGCAGCGCACCATCTTCGACCTGGAGATGATCGACACCACCGGCTCCTGCGCCGGGATCGAGAACTACAGCCGCTATCTCACCGGCCGCCTGCCGGGCGAGCCGCCGCCCACCTTCTTCGAATATATTCCCGACAACGCCCTGCTGTTCGTGGACGAGAGCCACCAGACTGTGCCGCAGATCGGGGCCATGTACAAAGGCGACTACAGCCGCAAATTCACCCTGTCCGAATACGGCTTCCGCCTGCCCAGCTGCCTCGACAACCGCCCGCTCAAGTTCGAGGAGTGGGAGGCCATGCGCCCCGACAGCCTGTTCGTCTCCGCCACCCCGGCCAGGTGGGAGATGGAGCGCGCCGGCGGCGTCTTCGCTGAACAGGTGATCCGCCCCACCGGCCTGATCGACCCGCCGGTGGAGATCCGCCCGGTCTCCAAGGACGGCTTCAGCCAGGTGGACGACGTGATCGCCGAGTGCCGCGACGCGGCCCTGCGCGGCTATCGCACCCTGTGCACCGTCCTGACCAAGAAGATGGCCGAGGACCTGACGGAATACATGCACGAGCAGGGCCTGCGCGTGCGCTACATGCACTCCGACGTGGACACCCTGGAGCGGATCGAGATCATCCGCGACCTGCGCCTGGGCGCCTTCGACGTGCTGGTGGGCATCAACCTGCTGCGCGAGGGCCTGGACATCCCCGAATGCGGCCTGGTGGCCATTCTCGACGCCGACAAGGAAGGTTTCCTGCGCTCGGAAACCAGCCTGATCCAGACCATCGGCCGCGCCGCGCGCAATATCGACGGCAAGGTGATCCTCTATGCCGACCGCCTCACCGGCTCCATGGAGCGGGCCATGGCCGAGACCAGCCGCCGGCGCGAGAAGCAGAACGCCTACAACCTGGAACACGGCATCACCCCAGAGAGCATCAAGAGCTCGATCAAGGACATCCTGGCCAGCCCCTACGAACGCGACCGCGTCACCATTCCCGCCGGCGTGGCTGAGGACGCCAAGCCGTTCCTGGGCTCCAACTTCCAGGTCACGCTGAAGGACCTGGAGGCCAAGATGCGCGAGGCCGCCAGCAACCTGGAATTCGAGACAGCGGCGCGGCTGCGCGACGAGATCAAGCGGCTGAAACTGATGGACCTGGAATTCGCCAACGACATCCTGACGCCGGGCGGGGAGGTGGTGGACAAGGCGGCGCCGAAGCAGATGCGGGCCGAGGCGCGGGCGGAGGCGGCGGCGCAGTTCAGGAAGGGCGGGAAGCCGCGCGGGAAGGGGCGGTGAGGGGCTTGCGCGCCGGAAGGGACAAGCCTGCAATGACGCCCAAGGTCGCCGTGGCTGTCGAGTTCGACGAAGGCCGGGCTAAGGAACTGGCCGAAGGCGTCGGGGCGGCGCTCGGCGATGGCCCGTTGTAGTCCAGGCGCGGGGCGCGGATGGCCTCGGCATCGGGCGAAGGCGGTGGCGCGAGGGCGGCGGCGAATATCAGGGCGATCATGGCCGAGCTTAGGCCCAGGGTTTCAAGCGGTTCAAGGCCCGCAGGGTCGTCCCCGGATTTCCTAATCCATTTGCGCGCATCCAACGACGGTGGAAAGATCGCCCCAGTCCGGGAGCCCGCCGTCTTTCCCGTGCAAATGCGCGAGTGTGGCAGCGGTCGCTCGGGTTCAGTCATCGATCCGATTTGCGAAAGGGAACTCAGATGAAGCGCACAGTTTTGTCAGCCTTGCGCACGAGCCTGGCCGTGGTGGCTTTGCTGGCGGCCGGGGCGCCCGTGAGCGCCATGGCTTCCGGGCTCGGCGGCTCCATGCAGGGGCGGGTCACGCAGAACGACACGTCCGAAACCTATGCGATGAACATGACGCTGGACGGCGCCGGCGGGCGGATCAGCTATCCTTCCGCGCCGTGCGACGGCGACCTGCAGTTCATGAATTCGGACGGGACCACCTATCGCTACAAGGAACATATCACCCGTGGCGATTGCATCGACGGGGGGATCATCCAGCTGCATCGCCGCACCCCTGGCGACGACACGGCCTGGGTCTTCCGATGGGACGCCGAAGATGTCAGCGTCAAGGGCGTGGTCCAGGGGAGCGGTGTCGCCGACGTGAAATAGGCGGCGGATTATCGCGCGTCCCGGATTTCCCGTCTGTCCAGAACAAAATGGCGACAAAGGCGTGCTCGCGATCTTGACGGCGCCGCGAACCGTTGGAGGGCTAGGCCCGTGTACCCTGCGCCTTCGCCCATCGATCAGATCATGCTTGCCGCCGCCGCCGACGACGCCGGGAGCTCGAGGCGCGGCATCGGCGGATGCTGGGCGATCTGGCGCAGATCGGCATGAACGTGGCGGCGGCGCTGGAGCGGGAAGCGCTGGTGGGGGCCGACGCCGCCGGGGCCCCGGCGGCCGCGATGGTGGAGCGCGCAGCCGGGCCGATGCCCGCGCCGGCCGGTGATATGGGGCCAAGCTTTTCGCGCATCACGCCCGCGGGTCGCCCTATGCCAAGCAGGCCCGGCGCGGGTCGCGGTCGCCGGCCGCGGCGTCGTGGGGGCGCTGGGACGAGGATGACGAGAATGACGAGGCGGACGGGCGGCCGCCTTGAGGGGGTTCTTCCCGTGATGGCGCGTAGGCGTTGAGTTCAGCTTTTCGGACGACTTCGGACCCTGGGCGACCCTTCTCCAGAAGGGCTGACTGAATCGCCTGTTGGGCGCGCCCTGCACGTACGATGGCCTCCGGCCAAGCGACTCACAACGGCTGGTTGACGGCGCGCAGACCGAGGCCATCGGGCTGTCCGAGGTATCCAACGACGCGCTGCGCGCGGCGCTTGGATCCTCCCTGCGCTATCTGAGCTATCTGGCCGACGACCCGTCCAAGGCCTCATATGTGATCTACATCGATCTGGTCGACCTCGACCGGCCGGTCGCGGCCCTGGATCCCGCGCTCCTCTTCGTCCATATCGATTTATAAGTGACGGTGAAGATTCACTACAGCGTGACCCGGACGACCGGCGGCGCGCCGGTGTTAGACGAAATCGTCGCCACCACCGGCACAGGGCGCGGCGGCGACGCGATGACCCCCGGGGGCCGGGTCCGCAAAGGCAACGAAGACGCGGTCCGCTTGAATATCGTCGCCTTCCTGCAGCGTCTCGAGACGGACAGGAAATAGAGAGAGAGAGAGAAGGGGGGGACTCCCCACCATTTAACAAGAGCTAAGTTGCGGCTGTGTGCCCGCAACGGCCGGCATCGGCGGGGCTGGGTTCGGCATGAGCACGGGCGTCCGCGGCAGCCTGTTTTGATAGGCTTGTCGCGACCAAGGTCGAGGG
>DASXNV010000026.1:0-117418 GCA_036494815.1 Caulobacteraceae bacterium | reverse complement strand
GGAGCCAATTCGAGCAGAGCTCGCCGCTGCGATCAGAACACCAGGCCGCGGGCTTCCTTCACGTGCGGCAGGGCCTGGACGCGCGTTAGCAGGGCCTCGTCCGGGGCCTGGTCCACGCCCACCAGGGCGATGGCGTCGCCGCCGCTTTCCAGGCGGCCCAGGTTGAAGGTGGCGATATTGATGCCCGCCTCGGCCAGCAACAGGCCAAGCGCGCCGATGAAGCCCGGCTTGTCCTCGTTGTTGACGTAGAGCATGGCCGGCATGAACGGAGTTTCCAGCTCCATGCCCTTGACCTCGATCACCCTGGGCGCGCCGCCGATCAGGGTTCCGGCGAAGGAGCGCTTGCCCAGTTCGGTGGTGATGGTGATGCGGATCAGGCTGTCATAGATGGGCGACTTGTCCTGATGGCTTTCGGACAGGACGATGCCGCGTTCCTTGGCCATGGCCGGGGCGGAGACCATGTTGACCGTGGCCAGCATGGGTTTCAGCACCCCGGCCAGGGCCGCGGCGGTGAGGGGCTTGCAGTTGAGGGCGGCCACATGGCCCTCATAGGCGATGTCGATGGCCTTGATGCCGAAATCCACCATCTGGCCGGCGAAGGCGCCGAGCTTTTCAGCCAGGGTCACGAAGGGTTTCAGCTTGGGGGCCTCTTCGGCGGTGACCGAGGGGCTGTTGAGGGCGTTGGTGACGGCGCCAGTGAGCAGATAGTCGCTCATCTGCTCGGCCACCTGCAGGGCCACGTTCTCCTGGGCTTCGTTGGTGGAGGCGCCCAGGTGCGGGGTGGCGATGAAGTTGGGGGCGCCGAACAGGACATTGGCTTTCGCAGGCTCCTCCACGAACACGTCGAAGGCCGCGCCGCCGATGGCGCCGCTGTCCAGGCCCGCGCGCAGGGCGTTTTCGTCCACCAGACCGCCGCGGGCGCAGTTGATGATCAGCACGCCCTTTTTCGCCTTGGCCAAGTTTTCGGAGCTGAGGATGTTGCGGGTCTTGTCGGTGAGGGGGGTGTGCAGGGTGATGATGTCGGCGCGGTGCAGCAGGTCTTCCAGCTCGACCTTCTCCACGCCCATCTCCACCGCCCGGTCCGGGGACAGGAAGGGGTCGTAGGCCACCACCTTCATCTTCAGGCCGTTGGCGCGGTCGGCGACGATGGAACCGATATTGCCGGCGCCGATCAGGCCCAGGGTCTTGGCGTAGAGCTCGACCCCCATGAAGCGGTTCTTCTCCCACTTGCCGGCCTGGGTGGAGATGTCGGCCTGGGGCAGTTGGCGGGCCAGGGCGAACATCAGGGCGATGGCGTGCTCGGCGGTGGTGATGGAATTGCCGAACGGGGTGTTCATGACCACCACGCCGGCGGCGGTGGCGGCGGGGATGTCGACATTGTCGACGCCGATGCCGGCGCGGCCGATCACTTTCATCTTCTTGGCGGCGGCCAGCACGTCCTTGTCGGCCTTGGTGGCGGAGCGGACGGCCAGGCCGTCATAGTCGCCGATGATTTTGAGCAGGTCTTCCTTGGTCAGGCCGGTGATGACGTCGGCCTCGACGCCGCGGGCCTTGAAGATGTCGATGGCGGCGGGTGACAGTTTATCGGCGATGAGAACGCGGGGAGCCATGGGGTGGTCTCACTTTGCGGATTTGGGGGCGGATTTGGATTGGGGGAATTTGGGCGTGGCGAATCTCCGCTCATCCCCGCGAGGGCGGGGATCCAGATTCATCCACGAAGGTCGGTGGGTTTCACCTGGATCCCCGCCTGGGCGGGGATGAGCGGGAAAAAATCAGGCGGCGAGAAGCTCGCCGGCGACGGTGGCGAAGGCCCAGTCGAGCCAGGGCGTCAGG
Source organism: Caulobacteraceae bacterium (assembly GCA_036494815.1). GTDB lineage: Bacteria > Pseudomonadota > Alphaproteobacteria > Caulobacterales > Caulobacteraceae > Poindextera. The sequence goes on along the minus strand of DASXNV010000026.1, from coordinate 115,585 downwards.
GCGTCCAGGTCAGCGGTGTCCACCGTGGCGCCACACCAGATGCGCAGGCCGGGCGGGGCGTCGCGATAGGCGCCCGCGTCCAGGGCCACGCCCTCTTTCTCAAGAAGGCCGGTCAGCTTCTTGGCGAAATCGGCCTGGCCGTCTTGCGGCAGGCCCGCCACGCGCGGATCGACGATCTTGAGGCAGACGCTTGTGTTGGAGCGGGTGGCCGGGACCTCGGCCAGGAAATCCACCCAGGCGGTCTTGGCCACCCAGCGGTCCAGGGCCGCGAAATTGGCGTCGGCGCGGGCGTGCAGGCCCGACAGGCCGCCGATCGAACCGGCCCATTTCAGGGCGTCCAGATAGTCCTCCACGCACAGCATGGAGGGGGTGTTGATGGTGGCGCCCTCGAAGATCTCGAGGTTGACCTTGCCGTTCTTGGTCATGCGGAACAGCTTGGGCATGGGCCAGGGCGGGGAATAGGATTCCAGCCGGGCCACGGCGCGGGGCGACAGGATCAGGACGCCATGCGCGCCCTCGCCGCCCAGGACCTTCTGCCAGGAGAAGGTGACCACATCCAGCTTGTCCCAATCCAGCTGTTGGGCGAACACGGCGCTGGTGGCGTCGCAGATCACCACGCCCTGGCGGTCCTTGGAGATGAAGTCGGCGTTGGGCACGCGCACGCCGCTGGTGGTGCCGTTCCAGGCGAACACCAGGTCGGCGTCGGGGCGCACCTTGGTCAGGTCGGGCAGCTGGCCATAGGGGGCGTTCAGCGCCACGGCGTCCGGCAGCTTCAGTTGCTTGACCACGTCGGTGACCCAGTCCTTGGAAAAGGACTCCCAGGCCAGGAGCTGGACGGGCTTGGGCCCCAGCATGGACCACAGCGCCATCTCCACCGCGCCGGTGTCGGAGGCGGGGACGATGCCGATGAGGAATTCGGCCGGGACTTCGAGGATTTCGCGGGTCCGGTCGATCGCCTCTTTCAGGCGCGACTTGCCGATCTTGCTGCGGTGGGACCGGCCGACGGCCGCCCCCTGCAGGTTGGCCAGGTTCCATCCGGGGTGCTTGGCGCACGGGCCGGAAGAAAACTCGGGACGAGCCGGGCGCATCGCCGGCTTGGCGGGGGTAGTCGTCATGATGTCTCCCATCCTCACAGATGAGCAGCACCCCGTTGGGAGGGTGTGGCCCGCCGCGTCGAATACAGGAAAGTTTCTGACGCGCCAGTTAATTCGTTCGGCCTGTGCGCCAAGGCCGCAATTTGTGGTGTGACAAACCCGCTCCATCCGGGCTTGATGGGCGGGCTGTTCGACTGTCGGCCTGAATCGGCCCGCCGGATGCGCGTAATTTTTGAGGATACCGACCATGAAACGACTTTTGATGGCGCTGGCGGCCGTGGGGACCATCGCCGCCGCCATGCCCGCCGCCTCGCCCGCGGTTGGGGAGCCGATGCACCACCATCGCCACTGGCACGCCCCGGGGGAAAAGCCGGTTCATCACCGTCACGGCCATCACCATCACCACGGCGCGGCCGCCGCGGCGCCGGTGCAGCATCATCACCACCGCCACGGCCACCATCACGCCGCCGCAGCAGCGCCGGTCCACCACCACCATCACCACGGCCATCATCATCACGGCGCGGCCGCGGTTAAGCCGGCGGCCAAGCCAGCCGCCAAGCCCAGGCACTGATCGAAGCGGGGGCGATGCCTCCCCGGCGGTCAGAAGCGCTCGCCCACCATCGCCTCGCTCTTGGCCCATAGGGCCTGGGCGCGGGCGGGATCGATGGCATAGGGCTGCACGCCGCCGCGAACGGCGGGGTCGGCCTCGATCTCGGCCACGTGGCAATCTTCGCAATAGTGGCCGCCCACCACCTCGGCGGGGGCCACGATCGCGGCCCAGATCGAGGTCGCCGCGCCCTGGGGGATGGTTTTCCACTGAAAGGCGGAGGCGCCCCGCTGGCTGGCGTTGATCGCGGTGATCATCTGCTGGGTGATCTCGGCGGTCATGTGGCGGCCCAGTTCGGTCTGGATGCCGCCCGGATGCACGGCGGCGGCGCGCACGCCGCCGCCCTTGCGCCGCCGGTCGAACTCCACCGCGAACAGGGCGTTGGCCGTCTTGGAGCGGCCATATGCCCCAAACTCCGTGTACGGCGTATGCTCGAAATTCGGATCGTCCAGGTCCACGTCGGAAAAGCGATGGCCGGCCGAGGACAGGTTGACCAGGCGCGAGCCGGACTTCAGCAGCGAGGCGATGCGGTTGACCAGCACGAAATGGCCCAGGTGGTTGACGCCGAACTGGGTCTCGAACCCGTCGGCGGTCACCCCTTTGGGGCAGGCCATGACGCCGGCATTGGCGATGACCACGTCGAACGGCTGGCCCGCCGCCACCAGGGCGTCGGCGCAGGCCCGCACGCTGGCCAGCGAAGCCAGGTCCAATTGGACCAGCTCCAGCCCGCCGCCATCGGCCGCCTGCTCCCGCGCCGGCGCGGTGGCGGCGCGGCCCTTGTCCAGGTCACGAACGGCTCCGACCACCTGCGCGCCATGCGCCGCCAGGACCCGGGTCGTCTCCACTCCCAGCCCGGCGGAGGCGCCGGTCACCAGAATGCGCTTGCCGCGCAGATCGACGCCGTCCAGCACCTCGTCCGTCGTGGACTGCGCTCCAAATGGTCCCGCCATGGCCTTCTCCCTTGTTACGCAGGTTAGATGGGCGCGGCGGCGTGGTTCGCCATAGCTCGAGGCCTATCGGCCGCCCCTCGGCTTCGCCGAGATCTGCGGCCCGGCCCGGCGCCTCACGGCCATTTCGGCCCCTGCTCGGCCTCGATGATCCAGGCCTTGGATTCGGTGTCGATCCACCCGCGGGCATGGGCTTCGGATTGGAAGCCATTGACCTGCTGCTGCTTGCCGGTGGGCCAGACCACCAGAACGTACCACTCGGAAAAGGTCTGCATCTGGCGAATGGACATGGTCGGGGCGGCGCGGGTCATGACCTCTTCTGGCATGTGTCGCGCCGGCCCGAAAGGTGCTCGCCGCAGGCCGTTGCACCCAAGCTCAAGCCTGGGCATTCTGGCGCCCATGTCCCGACGCCCCGCCGCTCGCAAAAGCATCCCATCCCCCAAGAGCAAGCTCGAGGCGCCGGCGACTCCGCTGGAAAAGCGCCAGCTCGAGCGCCTGATCTTTTTCAGCGACGCGGTGTTCGCCATCGCCATCACCCTGCTGGTGCTGGACCTGCGCCTGCCCCCCGGCGGCAACGGCGTGGTCGATCTGACGGCGCTCAGTCCCAAGCTGTTCGGGTTCGCGCTCAGCTTCGCCGTGATCGGCGCCTACTGGCTGCATCACCACGTGCTGTTCAGCGTGCTGGTGCGGGAAGACATGCTGCTGAGGGTGGTGAATCTGGTGTTCCTCGCCAGCATCGTCTTCCTTCCCTTTCCCACCAGCATCATCGCGGGGTTTCCGGCGACGGAAAGCTCGGTGGTGTTCTACGCCCTGTCCGTCGCCTTGGTCGGGGTCTTGGCCACAGGCGTATCGCTGGCGGCCCAAAGGCCGAATCTGGTCATTTCCCGGGAAGGGCGCGAGGAAGCCTTGGTTCTCGTGGCCCGCGCCGTGGTGGCCCCCATCGTCTTCGGTTTGTCCGCCGTGGTCGCGATTTCCAGGCCACGCCTGGCCATGCAGCTGTGGTGGTCGATTGCGCCCCTGAACTGGGTAGCCAGCCGACTGGCTCGTTTCGCCTTGTCTCAGACCAGGCGCGTTTGACGGGCCGCCGGTCACGCCGCCACAGCGAGCGGATCAGCCGAAGTGCGGGCTGAAGCGGATATTGTCGTTCTTTAGGCCCTGCAGCACCACCTCGACCCCGCCGGACTTGATCATCCACTCCAGCCGGTGGTCGCGATATTCGCGCTTGAACAGGCCCTGGCGCACCAGTTCGGCGACGTCGGTCATGGGCAAGGCGAGGTTGCGCGCTTCGGCCACGGTGGCGGCCACCGAGGGCCGCTGATTGACCCGCGCCAGCCAGCCGGAAAGCTTGGAGCCTGCGGGCGGGGCGTGGCCCACGGCGAGCGAGGTGTTCAGGTGCGGAACCACCGACAGATCGCCCCAACCGAAGGTCTCACCGTTGAACCATTCGCGATCGCCCAGCGCGCCCTCCAGCCAGGCCTGGAAGTTCGCGGTCTGTTTGGCGGCGGCGGCCTTCAGCGTCTCGGCCAACTCTCCCTCGGCGCGCTTGAACCAGTTGAGCTCGCCCAGGCCCCAGTTGATGGCTTCATAGTGGGTGTCCATCACCTCCTCGATCATCCGCACCCGGGCGCGGTCGGCGGGGGAGGCGGGAAGCATGGGCGGTGTGGGCCATTTGTCCTCGATATATTCAAGGATGATGGTGGACTCGAAGATGCGTACATCGCCGTCGATCAAGGCCGGGACCTCGGCCCGGGGATTGGCGGCCACGAACTCGCCGGACGCCCCGCCGGCGCCCAGGCCGCCGGGCAACGGGGCCTCGAAGGCCACGCCTTTCTCGCGCAGGGCGATCTTGACCTTCTGGCCATAGGGCGACAGTGGATGGTCGTAGAGGGTGATCATGGGGGTGTCCTCGGACGGCTTCTGGCGAGCCTCGCCTTGATGGTCCGCCATAAATCCCTTGTCCGCCAAGGAAAAATGCTGACACGACAAGCTTTTCAACGCCTTCCGCAGGGGCGAAAGGGACTATCCGCCGCCAATCTTGGGGATCAGGAACACCTCGCTGTCCGCGCCCAGGGGCTCGGCATAGGCGTCCTGGTGGATTTCGCCGTCGATGGCGATGGCCATGCGCCGCTGCACATAGTCGCCAAGGCCTGGATAGCGCTGGTCGAGCTGAAGGATCAAACCGCGCACGGTGGGCGCGTCCACCTCAAGCTCGGCCAGGCCGCCGGTGAAGCCGCGCCCGTCTGAACTGATGCTTACGTGGGCCATGGCGCGCCCGATCTACAGCGCGTCGATCACAGCTCGCACCTTGGGCGGCGACAGGGGCAGGTCATGCATCCTCACGCCCAGGGCGCCCCGCACCGCATTGGCCACAGCGGCCAGGGGCGGCACGATCGGCACTTCGCCCACGCCCTTGGCGCCGAACGGGTGGCGCGGATTGGGCACCTCGACCATCACCGTGTCGATCATCGGCAGGTCCGACGCCACCGGCACGCGATAGTCGAGGAAGCCGGGATTCTCCATCTGGCCGTCGCCGTCGAACACATATTCCTCGTTCAGCGCCCAGCCCACCCCTTGGGCGACGCCGCCCTGGATCTGGCCTTCCACATAGGCCGGGTGGATGGCCTTGCCCACGTCCTGCACGGCGGTATAGCGCACTACGCTGACATTGCCGGTTTCACGGTCGATCTCCACATCGCAGATGTGCACGCCAAAGCCCGGACCCGCGCCCTGGGCGTTCAACGACACCTCGGCGCCGATCGGGCCGCCGGTCTTGGCCGACTGGGCGGCGATGGCCGCCAACGGCATGGGCCGCAGACCCTCCTTGGACGGATCGAGGCAAACGGCGGCCCCGTCGCGCCATTCGATCTGGTCGGCGGGCAGGTCCCACAAGAGGCCGGCGCGGCGCTTCAGATCGACGACGATCTTTTCGGCGGCCTGGGTGACCGCCATACCGGTGGCGAAGGTGGTGCGGCTGCCGCCGGTGAGCATGGAAAAGCCAATGGAGGCGGTGTCGGCGACGATGGGGCGGACCTTCTCCATGGGTAGGCCCAGCACCTCGGCCGCCATCATGGCCATGGAGGCGCGAGATCCGCCGATGTCCGGATTGCCGGTCGCCACCACCGCCCCGCCGTCCTCGTTCACATGCACGGTGGCGGTGGATTCCCCGCCGACATTGAACCAGAAGCCCACGGCGACGCCGCGGCCCTGGCCCGGCGCCAGCGGCGCCGAATAGTGCGGATGCTCCTTGGCCGCCTTCAGCGATTCCAGATAGCCGATGTTGTGGAAGGTCGGCCCATAGGCCGCCTTGACCCCGTCGCGCACGCCGTTCAGTTCGCGCAGGGCGATGGGGTCCATGCTCAGCTTGCGGGCCAGATCGTCCATGGCGCTCTCGACGCCAAAGGCCGAGATCGGGGCGCCGGGTGCGCGATAGGCCGCCACCTTGGGGCTGTTGGTGACCACGTCCCAGCCGGTGATACGGAAATTTTCCAGGTCGTAGCAGGCCAGAGCGGTCATCGATCCCGCGCCGACCGGAGAGCCCGGGAAGGCGCCAGCCTGGTATTTCAGCTCCACCTCGGCCGCGGTGATGCGCCCGTCCCTGGTCGCGCCCAGCTTGACCTGGATCACGGCGCCAGAGGTGGGGCCGGTGGCCTCGAACACGTCTTCGCGGGACATGACCATCTTCACCGGCGCGCCGGACTGACGCGACAGGGCCAGGGCCACGGGCTCCAGATAGACCGTAGTCTTGCCGCCGAACCCGCCGCCGATCTCAGCCGGGGTCACGCGGATGTCGGCGATCTCGAGACCCAGGATCTTGGCGCAATAGGTCCGGATCATGAACTGACCCTGGCTCGAGGCCCAGACCTGGCCCTGGCCGTCCTCGGACATGGAGCAGACGCAGGCGTGCGGCTCGATATAGCCCTGGTGCACCGCCTGGGTGGTGTAGCGGCCCTCCACGATGACCTCGGCCTTGGCGAAGCCCTCGTCCAGATCTCCGCGCTCCAGCCGGTTGCGCTTGGCGATGTTGGATGGCAGCTTAGGTCGCTCGTCCAGGCCTTCCGTATAAAGATGATCGTGCAGCACCGGCGCATGCGGGGCCATGGCCGCCTCCACGTCGATCACGTGCGGCATGACCTCGTAAGTGACCTCGATCAGGTCGACGGCTTCCTGGGCGATGGCGGCCGAGGTGGCGGCGACCGCGGCCAGGGCGTGGCCTTTGTACAGCGCCTTGCTACGCGCCATCACGTTCTGCGATAGGTCGCGCAGGTTCGAGGCGCTCTCGCCGGCCTCATATTCCTGCGAAGCCAGGTCTGGGAAATCGTCAGCGGTGACGATGGCTTTCACCCCCGGGAGGGCGCGGGCCTTGCGGACATCGATGGACACGATCCGCGCATGGGCGTGGGGGCTGCGCTTGATCTTGCCGATTAGCATACCGGGCAGTGCGAGATCGGCGCCATAGGCGGCTCGCCCCGTGACCTTGTCCACCCCGTCCGGCCGCACCGGCCGGGTGCCGACAACCTTCAATTCCGGCTTTACGGCCGGCTTTTCCATCACGTCCGTCATGCGATCACCCTTTGGGCTTGTCTCAGATCCGCGGCGGCGTCCATCACCGCTCGGATGATCTTGTCGTAACCGGTGCAGCGGCAGAGATTTCCTGCAAGCCAGTAGCGGGCCTCGGTCTCCGTAGGATCGGGATTGGCGTCCAGCAGGGCCTTGGCCGCCACCAAGAGGCCTGGGGTGCAGAAGCCGCACTGCAGGGCCGCATGTTCCAGGAATTTCTGCTGCAAGGGGTGCAGCTGGCCCCCCTCGGCCATGCCCTCAATGGTTTCAACCCGCCGGCCCTCAGCCTCCACCGCCAGCACCAGGCAGGAACAGACCAGCCGCCCGTCCAACATCACCGAACAGGCGCCGCAGTCGCCGGAGCCGCAGCCCTCCTTGGCGCCGGTTAGCTGCAACTCGTCGCGCAGGGCGTCGAGCAGGGTGGTGGAGGGGGCAGTGAGAAACTCGACCGGGTCGCCATTCACCGTCGCCGAAATATGCGTTCGCTTGCTCATTACGCCTCGCTCGCCCGCCTATGGGCGATCTGCGCCGCGCGCCTCGCGAGCACGCCTGCGATCTTGATCCGATAGTCCGCCGTCCCGCGCTTGTCGCTGATCGGCCGGCAGGCGGCCCGCGCCGCAGCATCCAGCCGCTCCAGCGCGGCTTCGTCCAGCCTGGAGCCGATGATGGCCGCGCCGGCCTCAGCGACCAGCAGCGCTGTCGGCGCCACGGCGCCCAGGGCCACATGGGCCGCCGTCACCACCCCGGCCGCATCCAGGGTCAGGCTGACCCCGGCCCCGACCACGGCGATATCCATTTCGGTGCGTGGGATGGAGCGCAGATAGGCGTCGCTAGACCGCGCCGGCCTGGGCGGCAGGCGGATCTCCAGCACGAATTCGTCGGCGGCCAGACTGGTCCTGCCGGGCGCCACCGCGATGGCATCCACCGGAACCTCGCGCCGGCCCTTGCCCCCGACCACCACGGCGATCGCGCGTGCGGCGATGATCGCCGGCACACTGTCCGCCGCGGGCGAGGCGTTGCAAAGGTTGCCGGCCAGGCTGGCGCGGCCCTGAACCTGGGTCGAGCCGATCAGATTGATGGCCTCCACTACGCCGGGCCAGGCGCGCACCAGGGCGGCGTGTTCGGCGATCACCGCGCCGGGCGTCGCCGCGCCGATGACGAAGCCGCCCGTCTCCTGGCGAACGCCGATCAGGCCGGGAATGCGCTTTAGGTCGACAATGCGTTCCGGCTTGACCCGTCCCGCGCGCATCTGCACCAAAAGGTCGGTGCCGCCGGCCAGCACCCGGGCCGAGCCGCCGCCGAGGGCCTTGATGGCTTCGTCCGTGGTGGTGGGCGCCACATAGTCCAACTGTGCCAAGTTTCCTCCTCGCGCCAGGATTTTCAGGGTTGTGGCCCAACCCTATGACCGCCTGACGAACCCTATGTTTTCAGATAGGCGTGCGCCACCGGATTACCAGCGTTCACCTTACGATGGCGCGTCGAGGCCGGCTGGGTCAAGGCAGGGTGTGGATCTCGGCCGCCCCTCCACCGCTTCGCTGACCTCGCGCATCGCAAGCGAATGGCAATCTCTTGCGCCAGATCAAGGCGAGCTGGTTCAGCGGGTTTTATTTGAACGTAATCGCGGCGAGGTGCGGCCGCCCGCTCGTCTTGGCAATTGAGACAAATAAATGGCCAAGCCTTGGATCTATATCGCAGGACGACAGTTGTTGGTATGGCCAAAACAATAAATCGAAATTCGTCGATTTGTTGAATATCTCCATCGCGCTTTAGTCTTGGCGCTTCAAATACCCGAACGGAATTGACGACATGGCTCAATCTTATCAAACGCTCGACCTTTCCCGTCGCGGTCTTTTGCGAAGCGTGGCCATGGTCGCGGGAGGTGGCGCTTTGCTGGGCGCTGGTCTCGCCGCGGGTTCGGCCGCAGCTTCCACCAAGATGACCCAGAAGGCGACCGGCTATCAGGATACGCCCCGAGGCAAGGCCCAGTGCGATAACTGCGCCCAATGGCAACCGGCCGCGTCCTGCAAACTGGTGGATGGCGTGATCAGCCCGACGGGCTGGTGCCGTGTCTACGCCCCCAAATCATAGAGCGATCCGATGCAACAGCGCGTGGCGCAACGCAGCCCATTGCTTCTTCGCCTGGCGCGCCAATGGGTGCGCCGGACCCTGCTGGCCCTAGCCATGGTCGGGTTGACCGCCGCCGGTGCGGCCGCGGTGCCGAGCTTTGCGGTGCAGACCGGTCAGACCTGCAACGCCTGCCACGTAGGCGGCTTCGGGCCCCAGCTCACCCCGTTCGGGCGCGAGTTCAAAATGGGCGGCTATACGCTGCGGACCAACAGCTTCAACCTGCCGGTGTCGGCCATGGCGGTGGCCTCCTATGTCCGCACCCAGGAAGACCAGGCCAATCCGCCGGCGCCGCACTTTCGCGACAACGACAATGTGGCCATCGACCAGGTCAGCCTGTTCCTGGCCGGCGGCCTGGGCGCCCATCTGGGCGGCTTCATCCAGACAACCTATGACGGCGTCGCCGAGGCCTTTCACTGGGACAATCTCGACCTGCGCGCCACCACAACGACCACAATCAAGGGTGCGAACGTGGTGCTCGGCGTGAGCCTCAACAACGCCCCCACGGTCCAGGACGCCTTCAACACCTTACCAGCTTGGGGCTCTCCCTACACTGCCTCGGCCCTGGCGCCAGCGCCGGGCTCGGCGCCGCTGATCGGCAGCCTGGCCCAAAGCACCCTGGGGATCACAGGCTATGCCTGGATCAACTCGACGGTCCTGATCGAGGCGGGCGGCTACAGGTCTCCCGGTTCCAATTTCCTCTCCCGCGCCGGCGTCGATCCGACTGATCCTGGCGGCATCCGCGGCGTCGCCCCCTATGGCCGTGTCGCCTACCAAAACAACATGGGCGACCAGAATTTCGAGGTCGGGGCGTTTGGCATGGCGGCGGATCTCAATCCAGGGCGCGACACCACCACCGGTCTGGCCGATCGCTATACCGATATCGGGCTTGATGGCTCCTATCAGTACTTCGCGGCCAACAAGGACGTGTTCACCCTCAACACCCGCTACACGTACGAGCGTCAGCATCTGGCCGCCTCCCAGGCCTTGGGCATGGTGAGCAACGACCGAAATGACCTGAAGGACCTGCGCTTCGACGCCTCCTACTATTGGCGCAACAAGATCGGGGCCACGGTGGGCGCCTTCGACACCACCGGATCCTCCGATCCGCTGCTCTATGGCGCCAATCGCACCCTCAAGCCGGACAGTTCCGGCGTCAGCCTCCAGGTCGATGGCACGCCGTTTGGGGGCGGTGGCTCGCCGCTCGGAGCCCGGTTCAATCTGCGCGTTGGCGTCCAATATATCGCCTATCTGCAGTTCGATGGCGCGGGTCGAAACTTTGACGGACTGGGCCACAACGCCGGCGACAACAATACGCTGAGGGTGTTCACCTGGGTCGCCTATTGATCCGGACTGCGAACTGAGTGGGCCAGTAAAGACTTGCAGATCCACAGAAACAGTCGTCCTGTAGCGCCACAAGCTATGGGAGGTGCAGATGAAGTCGCTTCTTTTCGGCGTCGTGCTTAGTTTGGGAATTGGCGGCGCGGCGATCGCCGCAGCGCCGGACGCTCAACTTACGACGCCGATCCATCAATTCATCGATGACTTCAACAAGGGTGACGCAAAGGGGGCCGCGGCCGCCTTTGCCCCCGGTGACGTATCCATCATCGACGAAGTGGCGCCGCACATTTGGCGCGGACCCGGTGCGTTCCCGTCGTGGAGCAAGTCGCTCGCCGCCGATGGCAAAAAGAATGGCATGACCGACGAGACAGTCACGCTCGGTGAGCCGACCGATACGGTGACCAGCGGTCGGCATGCCTATGTAGTCCTGCCCGCCACCTTCAACTTCAAACAACACGGCGCGGCGATGCACGAGACGGCGCAAATGACCTACGCCCTGGTGAAGGGCGCCGGCGGGTGGAAGATCGCCGGCTGGACATGGTCAGGATCGCCGCCGGTTGCAGGCGGAAAATAGGCTGGTTCGTTAGCCCCGCCGGGATGGGTTACGCCGCCTTGGTGTCCGGCAGGGCGTCTACCACTGGCGCGATCCATTGTCCGAGGCGCTTCCAGGCGGCGTCATCGTCGTTCATCAGGCCCAACCGCACCACAACGGCGGATTTGGACGGGACGATCACCACCAGTTGGCCGGCGTGGCCCTGGGCGGAATAGGCGTCTAGCGGCCCGGCGCCGCCCATCAGCGAGGACGGCCTGGATCCGGCCTTGGCCTCCAGCCAGAAGCCGGCGCCGTAGGTCGGCTCCACGGTGGGGGTGTGGGCGAATTTCACCCAGCCTTCCGGCAGGATGCGGCGGCCGTTGCAAACCCCGTCCAACCGGTAGAGTTCGCCAAAGCGGGCATAGTCGCGGGCGCAGGCATAGATCAGCGAGCCGCCATAAAGGCCGCCGCTGGCGTCGAACTCGGCCAGCGCCGTGGTCATGCCCAGCGGGGCGAACAGGCGTTGGCGCATCCAGGCGGCCATGGCGCCCCGGCGCGCTTGCGCAGTCACAGCCTGCGGGAACAGATGCAGCTGAAGTTCGGCGGCGGCCAACTGGAAGGCGCCAGTGGAATAGTTCCAGTGGGTTCCAGGCGGATGGGCCTGGGGCCGTGCGGCCAGATAGGCGGCGCCGTTCAGCCGGCCGGGGCCATAGATCATCTTTGTGGCGTCGGAATCCACTGGGCTATAGCTGCCCTCGTCCCATTGCAGCCCGTCGGTCAGGGTCATCAGGCTGCGCAGATTCAGCTTGGGATCGGGATGGGCGATGCTCTTCAGCGGCAGGTCGATATCCACCCTGCCGTCCAGCACAGCGACGCCGATCAGAGCCTGGGTGAACGACTTGGCCATGGACCAGGAGATGTGGCGCACATTGGGGCCGTGATCGGGGCCATAGCGTTCGAACACCAGCTTGCCGTCCTGGACGATAACCAGGGCGTCGGAGCGGCCCACCGGCGAAGCGGCGGCGTCGGTGGCGGCGTTCCAGGCTCGCTCGACCCCGATCAGGTCGCCGCGCAGCTCGCCTGTGGGCCAGTCGGTGGGCGTGACGGGCTTCGCCGCAGGGGCGCCCGCCGCTTCGCCGTGGCCCAGGCCCGGCGCCAGAACGCCGGCCAGGGTCGCGCCGCCCAAGCCTATGGCGAAGTCGCGCCGCTTCATGCCAATCTCCCCAAAGCATGCTCGAATCGCAACCTAGACTATCTTTGATCGGGGCGGACAGCGGTTTGAACCAAGGTGTCGATGGCCCTCAGGGCTTGAATGAGGGGCGGCGGACCATGGGCGAATCGCGCAATTGGCGTTTGGCGGGGCTCGTCCTGCTGCTGGTCCTGATCGGCGCGGGCGTCTGGGGTTTTGGCGAGGTCGCGCCCTATGGTCGGATCGGCAGCACCTATATCGCCAAGCAGTACTGCTCGTGCCTGTTTGTCGCCGGCCGCTCGGAAACCTCCTGCCGGGCCGAGTTTCAGCCCGATATCAGCAAGTTCAGCGTCATGGCCGATCGCTCCGGCCTGCCCGCCAGCGCCAAGGTCACCGCCCGCCTGCTGCTGTTTTCCGGCGAGGCGACCTATGCTGACGGCTATGGCTGCACAGTGTCCAGATAATCCTAGAGCCTTTCCCGCTTCGATTGATTCAATCGAAGCGGGAAAGGCTCTAGATCACTAAGTTGGAGCGCTTCTTGATCGCCAAACCGGATCCACTTTGGCGGGAAGCCCCCAAGCTAAGGCCAGGTCTGGGGCTGGCCCCGGAAGGCCCGGGCCATGAAGGCCACGGCCTGTTTCCACTCGCCATCGGGAGACGGATCCCCGGGGCCGCCGGGCGGGAAATAGTTCCCGTGGCCATAGGGTGGCGCGTTTGGGATCTCGAACGGGGTGATGTTGTCGCCGTAAGGGTCCAGCGGTCCTTCGCGGCCCAGGGCGCGCTGGAACGGCCGGTGATCCTGATCCATCACGTCGGCGATGGGATCGGCCAGGGGGAAGGCCAGGGCCAGCACCATGTCTTCGCGTGAGGACAGGGTGAAGATGGTTCCGGCGTCCCTGGCGCTGGCGGCGAATTCCGCCGTCAGGCAGTCGGCGTTGACCGCGCCGGCGGTGATGCAGACCCGCCGCGCCGGCCGGCTGAGACCCTCGATCGCCTGCAGGATCACCCGCGCGCCCAGGCTATGGGACAGGAAGGAGACGCTTCTGGCCTTGGCCAGCCAGCGATTGCAGAACCCCGCCAGCAAGGCGCCGCCGTGCATGGCGATCTTGTCCTCGAACGGATAGTTGATCGCCGGAATCATCCAGTCGCCGGGCCACAGCACGCCGAAAAAAACCTCGGTGGAGCGCATGTCCAGGGCCGTCTCCAGGCGACCCAGGCTTTGCACGCCATCCTCATAGGAGACGTTGAAGCCGTGGGCGGCCAACAGAACGTCCTTGCCCTTCACCCGCCCGGGCAGGTCGGACCACGGCGTCGAGGTCACCTGCGGCGGGTCGTTCGCCAGGGCGTCGCCTTCCAGCACATAGGGCTCGCAGACGGCGCCGTAGGGGCCGGCCCGCAGGTTCACGTACAGGGTCACGGGCGCACCGAACCCACCGCGCCCACGGCGGCCTGCAGCGACGAGGCCAGGTCCTTGGCGATCGGCGCAAGGGGGGTGGCGATAAATCCGACCAGCACGGCGAGGCCGCATTGGGCGGAGACCAGATAGGCCACGAAGTTGAACGGATGGGCGGCGGCGGCCGTCTGCGCCGCCAACAGCCCTCCGCCGGTGACGGCCAGGGTCACAGCGACCAGGCCGGCGGCCAGGCGCGAGGCGTTGCGATATTGCTGGTCGCCGCGCTCGAACCCGCCGTCCAGGGCCGCGTCGATGGCGGCGTTGAAGCGACCTAAGAGGTTGACGTCCTGCGGCCCCAGCGTGGCGCCTTGATCGATCTTCTGGATCAGCGCCTTCAGCGCCGCCGGATCAACGCGGCCTGGCTTAGCCAGGGCCTCGGCGTTGTCCGCCGACAGACCGAGCCGGATCAGCGACTTGGCGGCCGCCTTCTGATCGTCCTTGGGCACCCCATTGATCCAATTGGCCTGGATGGTCAGCCTCCAGTCGGCCTCGCCATCGTTCAGGGCGCTTTCGAACGGCCGCAACGCCGTCATCACGTGCTTGAACCCGAAGCGGGACACCCCGCCAAAGACGGCCTTGCTGGCGTCCACCAGGCCAAAGGCCGCCGTTCCGAGGCCGCCGATCGCTCCGATGGCGGCGACCAGGGTCTCCAAAAGGTTGGTCGAATCGATCATCGCAATTCTCCCCTGCCCACGATCTTAGCAGAGGATGGGCGCGGTGCGCATAACCCAATACCGCATCGCATGGCTGTGACGCAGGTCATAGTCGCGGGGAACCTGCCGCATGGGAGCGGGGGAGTCTTTGGCGCAAAAGATTCAACTGCGCCCGATCTTGCTCTAAGCCTGATCTATGACTGACGCCCCCATCTCGTCCCCCCAAAAGACTGTCGCGATCATCGGCGGCGGCCCGGCCGGGCTGATGGCGGCCGAGCGGCTCACCGCCGCAGGCGTGGCGGTCAGCGTCTATGAGCGAATGCCCAGTTTTGGCCGTCGGCTGCTGATGGCCGGCCGGGGCGGTCTGAACCTGACTCACGCCGAGCCGCTTGACCGGTTCCTCACCCGCTATGGCGCGGCGGGCGAACGGCTGGAGCCGATCCTGAGGGCTTTCCCGCCACAGGCCTTGACCGCCTGGGCCGAGGGCCTGGGCCAGCCGACGTTTGTCGGCTCCAGCGACAGGGTGTTCCCCAAGGCGCTGAAGGCCTCGCCGCTGCTGCGCGCCTGGCTCGGGCGTCTGGCGGTTCAGAGGGTGGAGCTGTTGCCGCGTCACGACTGGCTGGGGTGGGACTTGGGCGCCGCCTTGAGCTTTCGCCGCGCGGATGGCGAAGTGATCGCCGTGCGGCCGGACGCAGTCATCCTGGCCCTCGGCGGGGCCAGCTGGCCCCGGCTGGGCTCGACTGGCGCCTGGGTGGAGATCCTGGAACGGCGTGGCGTCAAGGTTCATCCGCTACAGCCAGCCAATTGCGGCTTCATCGTTCCGTGGACGGATCTGTTCCGTTCGCGCTTTCAGGGGCAGGCTCTGAAGGGCGTCGCCCTGTCGTTCGGCGGCCAACAGGTTCGCGGAGAAGCTCTGGTGACAGCCAAGGGTCTGGAGGGCAGCGCCATCTATGCTCTCTCAGCGGCACTACGGAACGCGATTGCGACGGGCGGCTCAGCGACGATCCAGCTCGACCTGCGGCCGGACGAATCTGTGGAGCGACTGGCGGCGAAACTGGCCCAGGTCCGGCGGGGCGACAGCCTGTCCACGCGCCTGCGCCGGGCTTTGAACCTGGCTCCCGTGGCCATCGGCCTGTTACGTGAAGCCCATGGCGTGGCGCTCCCCAGCGCGCCCGATGCGCTCGCAACCGCGATCAAGGCCGCGCCCGTAACCCTTACCGCGGCCGCGCCCATCGACCGGGCCATCTCCACCGCCGGCGGCATCGCCTTCGACGCCGTGGACGACAACCTGATGCTGCGCGCCCTGCCGGGAGTCTACGCGGTTGGCGAAATGCTGGACTGGGAGGCGCCCACCGGCGGCTACCTGCTGCAGGCTTGTTTCGCTACCGGCATGGCGGCGGCGGAGGCTGTTCTACGCGCGGATCAGCCCCTGAGCGCCTGACAGGCCAGGGTCAGGACGTCCTGGCGACCCAACCATAGGCGCCCGGCGTGGCGGGCGGCGCTCATCGTCCGCTGCCTGGCGCCGCTGGTTTGGCCCCAGGCCGGGTGAACTCCGCCTCGATGATCACCTCGACCTCGTCGCCGACGCCGAAATTGGTTCCCGGCGCGGGTATGCCAAAGCTCATGCCATAGTCGGAGCGTTTCAGCGCGCCGTGGGCGGAAAAGCCGATCCGTGAGCCCATGGGGTCATAGGGATTGGCGCCATAGCCGCCGTTGAAGGTCGCATCCAGAATCACCGGATGGGTGACGCCGCGCAGGGTCAGCTCGCCGTTGATCCTGGCGCTCCTGGCTCCGGTCATCTCGATCCCCGTGGAGCGATAGGTCATCTGCGGGAACTGGCCCGCGTTCAGCCAGGGGCCGCTCTGCAGCTGGGCGTCGAAATCGGGGGTGGGCAGGGGAAAGTCGGTTTGGATCGAGTGGGTGTCCACCGTGGCGGTGACGCTCTGGGCGCTCGGGTGATCGGGGTCGAACTGTAGCTGAGCGTCGAACCGGCTGAACCGGGCCGTATAGTGCGACAGGCCCAGGTGGTTGACCCGGAAGATCAGGCTGCCATGGGCCTTGTCCATGGCATAGGCGCCCGCGGGTGGCGGCGTCGGCGCGTAGGCGGCTGGGGGCGGGGCCGCCTTCGCGGTCTGGGCCGCCACATGGGCCGGGGCGGCGATCAGCGACAGCGCGGCGACGGCCAGCAAGAGCTGCTTCATGGTGGAATCCTCCTATTGCGAACTGCCGTCACCGGCAATCACTTAACTTAGATCTTAAGTATTTTGGCTTGGCGCCAGTGTCAACTGATCGGTGGTGGTCAGCCGACCCGCGATGCAGCAGGGCGGCGCAGGTCTGCTCAGTCATCGGAATATCCTCCGCTGAAAGGGCTGGTTCTGATCCAAGGACGAATGGACAGCGCACCGCCCGACAACCCTGGCGAAAATAATTCAGACCCGATGGACGCTGTCCTGAATCAGCCGGTCCAGTCGTCCCCGGATGTCCGCCGCTTCGGCAGGGGTATTGGCCAGGGCGATGGCGCGGTTGAAAGCCACACGGGCTTCCTCGGCCCGGTCCATCTGCAGCAGGAAGGCGCCCCGGGCGCCGTGGAAATGGAAATAGCCGCCCAGCCGGTCGGCCAGGGGTTCGATCATGGCTAGAGCCGCCGCCGGGCCGCGCACCTTTGCCACCGCTACGGCACGATTGAGGGTGACCACCGGCGAGGGCTGCATCCGCTCCAGATTGGCGTAGAGCAGATCGATCTGCGCCCAGTCGGTATCCTCAGGACGCGCGGCGCGAGCGTGGATGGCGGCGATGGCGGCCTGCACCTGATAGGGGCCGGGGCGGCGGTGGCGCATGGCCTTGTCGATCAGGGCCAGCCCCTCGGCGATCATGGTCTGCTCCCACAGGCCGCGATCCTGGTCTTCGAGCAGCACGGCGGCGCCCTCGGCGTCGAACCGCGCCAGCGATCGGGAGTGCTGCAGCAGCAACAGGGCGGTCAGGCCCATGATCTCCGGTTCGGCCTGGAACAGGCGCAGCAGCAGCCGCGCCAGCCGGACAGCCTCGTCGCACAGGGGCTCGCGCGCCTGGACGGCGGCGGCGCCGGCGGAATAGCCTTCATTGAAGATCAGATAGATCATCACCATCACGGCCGCGAGACGCTCGGCCCGCTCCGGCGCGCCGGGGGT
This sequence comes from Caulobacteraceae bacterium, assembly GCA_036494815.1. GTDB lineage: Bacteria > Pseudomonadota > Alphaproteobacteria > Caulobacterales > Caulobacteraceae > Poindextera. The sequence goes on along the minus strand of DASXNV010000026.1, from coordinate 97,921 downwards.
CTCGAACGGAACATCGGCGCGGGCGACCCGCGCCTTGGCCCGGGTGATGCGCTGCTCCATGGCGCTTTCGCCCACCAGGAAGGCGCGGGCGATCTGCTTGACCGAAAGCCCCGAAACGATGCGCAGGGCCAGGGCCACCTGCTGGGTCGCCGGCAGGTCCGGGTGGCAGCAGATGAACAACAGCCGTAGGATGTCGTCCCGATAGTCGGAGCCATCCAGCCGCTCGGCCAGGGCGGCCTCGGCGTCGTCCAGGTCCGACAGTAACTCCTCCGGAGGCAGGGCCTGTAGCTTGCTTTGCCGGCGCACCCCATCCAGGGCGGCGTTGCGCCCGACCAGGATCAGCCACGCGGCCGGATCACGCGGCGGCCCGTTGCGGGGCCAGGCGCTCAACGCCCTCAGGCAGGCGTTCTGGAACGCCTCTTCGGCGATGTCGAGATCGCGGAAATAGCGCAGCAGGGCGCCGAGCGCCTGGGGCCGGGCGGAGGTCAGCGCCGCGTCGATCCAGGCGATGTCGCTCACGCCACCGGACCTCCCGGCCGATAGAGCCGCAGAGGCCGGATCTCATAGCCGCCGTCGCCGGGATTGGCCTTGGCCAGGTCGCGGGCGGTGTCCAGCGCCTCTTCCAGATCGGCGCAGTCGATCACATAGAGGCCGAGCAACTGCTCCTTGGTCTCGACGAACGGGCCGTCCAGCACCAGCGGCTCGGCGCCCTTGCGCAGGGAGGTGGCTGCGGTGGTCGGCAACAGTCTTAGGGACGGCCCCATGCGCCCCTGTTTGGCCAGGCCTTGGTGCACCACGTCCAGCCGCGCCATCACGGCGTCCTCCTCCTCTTTGCTCCAGGAAAACACGGCGTCCTCGTTGTTGTAGCAAAGGATGGCGTAGAGCATGGGCGCGGACCTCTTCTGGCCAAAGGACGAGCGCGGGGGCGGCCCGCCGACAGCGAAAGGAAAATAAACACGGCCAGGGGCGGAGGGCGAGCGGGGCGGGGGCGCCCCATTCATTCCCGCATATCAACCCATCGCATATGCTCAATTCTCTTTATCTCCGCGCAGCGGCATCCTTGCTTTCAAGCCGCGAGGAGATCCGCCATGACCGTCCAAGCCACCTTCGCTCCCATCCGTCTCACCGCCCCCGCCATGGCGCGCGAGCCCTTCACCCGCGGCGCCGCCGGCGGCGTGCGGAGCGTGCTGAGGATCGAGGCCGCCACCATCCTGATCGCGGCCGTCTGGGCCTATAGCCGCTTCGATCTGGGCTGGCCGATGTTCGCCCTGCTGTTCCTGCTCCCCGATCTGTCCATGCTGGGCTATCTGGCCGGCAAGCGCTTCGGCGCCGCCAGCTACAACCTGGCCCATTCCTACGCCACGCCCGCCGCCCTGGCCGGGATCGCCCTGGCCTCGCATGTCCGAGCGGCCCTTCCGATTCTGCTGATCTGGGTCGCCCACATCGCCTTCGACCGCCTGCTGGGCTACGGCCTGAAATACGTCACCACCTTTGGCGACACCCATCTGGGCCGGGTTGGGAAGGATTGAGGGTTCGTCCTTCCTCTGCCGGCCGCGGTGGCGGGTTACAGATGGAGCGTGCGAGACAAGTCCGCGGCTTATGCCCAGTCCGGCCCTGAAACTGTGGTGCTATAGACCCCCAGCTCAGCCATTCGCCGGATGTCCTCGCCCCGCGACAGGCCCCATGGCCCCACCGACAAGCCCAGCGACCGCGCCTCGGCCACGGTCTCGGCGGTCACTTCGGTATAGAAGGGCGACCACTCCATCCCGCCATGAGCCTTGATCGCCCTCAGGTCCGAGCCGCCGTGGCCGGCCGCGTCGCAGCCGTCAGCCCAGGGCGATCGGCCGTCTGCATTCAGCTTCACCCCGGCCTTGAGCGCCGCCGGGATGGTCAGGTGCGCCGTCATGATCCTCGGACAGCGCGCCCGCGACAGGCGCAGAACCTGCCAGTCGAAGGCGATGATCTTGGTGTGGTCGATATAATCGTCCGCCTCCAGATCATCCAGCACCGCCGCGACCATGGCCTCGGGCGCCGGTGCGGCGGCTGGGTTCTGCGGGTCGGTCTTGATCTCCACATAGATCAGACGCCGCGGGCCGGGCGCGGCCTTCAGCACAGCCAGCAGTTCGGGCAGGGTCGGGATGCGCACTTCGTCCATGGGCTCACAGAACGGATAGCGATTGGCATTATCCGAGCCGGGACGTGGGCGGCCAAGGTCGTAGCGGCGCAGCTCCTCCAGGGCGAAGGTCTTCAACGGGGCGCTGCGGGCCTCCAGCCAGGCCCCGCTCAGGCGCGTCTGCTCAGGGCTGAGCCAATAGTCGTGATGCGCGACCACATGCCCATCGGCGGTGATCAGCGCATCGATCTCGAACCCGTCCACCGGCGCCTTCAGGCACCGCATGGCCCCCTCCAGGCTGTTGGCCGGCCAGGCGCCGTAGCCCGTGGCGCCGGCGATCAGCAGGGGAGCGGCCTGGGTCATGCGTCCGGCGTCCTATTCCCCCGCGCCCTTGGCGGTGGGCTGGCCGCCCTGGCGATAGACCGTGCCGCCCTTCATCACGAAGTCTACGTGCTCGAACTGGCTGGGATCGCTCAGCGGGTTTCCCGGCGTGGCCACAAGGTCGGCGAAACGGCCAGGCTGGATCGAGCCGATGCGATTGCTGGCGCCGATCAGGTCGGCGGCGTTGCGGGTGCCGGCGAACAGGGCGTCGGCCGGGGCCATGCCGTTGGCGATCATCAGGGTGAACTCCTGGGCGTGGTCGCCTTCGCCGATATCGCTGCCCAGGGCGATCTTGACCCCCGACTTGATGGCGAGCGGCAGGTTGCGCTTGGGCAGCTGGTCATTGGCCAGCTCCTTGGGCGCGGTGCCAGGGGTCAAGAGTTCGGGATGGTCGCGGGCGGCCACATAGAAGGTTTCGAACACGGTCAGGGTCGGCACCAGATAGGTCCCGTGAGCCTTCATCAGGGCGAAAGTGTCGGCGGTGGCGAAGCTGCCATGCTCAACCGAATCCACTCCGGCGCGCACGGCGGCCTCGATAGCGCCGGCCGGATAGATATGGGCGGCGACCTTCATGCCCAGGGCGTGGGCGGTGTCCACCGCCACCTTCATCTCCTCGTCGGTCATCAGCTGCTGGCGCGGATCGTCGCCGGTGGAGGCGATGCCGCCAGAGGGCATCATCTTGATCAGGTTGGCGCCGCGCCGCTTGTGCTCGCGCACGCGGATGCGGGCCTGTTCGGGGGTATCGACGATACCATTGTCCCAACCCGGATGATCCAGCTGCGGATCCAGGCCGCTGCGGGCGTCGCCGTGACCGGCCGTGGGACCCAGGGGCTCCAGCGACACCCAGAGCCGCGGGCCGGCGATCTTGCCGTCGTCGATGGCGTCGCGCACGGCGGTGGTCTCGTCGCCGCCGCCCACGTCCCGGGCGCTGGTGAAGCCCTGCTGCAGCATGGCGCGGGTGAAGACGGCGGCGTCGAAGGCCCGGTCCAGATCGGTGTGGGTCAGGGCGTATTCGGTGGCGTTGGTCTTGCTGGGCAACCGGGCCGAAATGTGCACGTGGCAGTCGATGAAGCCTGGCATCACCGTGTCGTTCGACAAGTCGACGATCTCGGCGTCCGCTGGGCTGACAAAGCCGGCCTGGACGCCCGTGATGCGGTCGTCGTGGATCAGGATCGACACCTGACGCTGCGGCGTCGCCGACACCCCGTCCAGCAGGGCGCCGGCATGGACGACCACGTCCCGGGCCAGGGCGGTGGTGGACATCAGTCCGGCCAGGATAAGGCCCGCGGCGGCGCGCGAGGCGGCTCGATCGATCATGCTCAACTCCCTACGAAAGCGAGTCGCAATGTCTCAAGCTGAGCCGCCGGCGTGAAGGGTGAAAACCTCGAGTTCGCCCACTATGCCAATTTCGCGTCGAGCACGATCTCCACCCCGGCCAGGGCGCGCGACACCGGGCAGTTCTTCTTGGCGCCCTGGGCCTGTTCCTGGAAATCCTCCGGGCTGGCGCCGGGTACGGTGGCGACGGTGGTCAGGTCGATGCGATCGATGGTCCAGTCACCGTCTTTCTGAGCGAAATGCACCTGGGCGTGGGTCTTGATCTTTTCTGGCTTGAAACCGGCGGCGCCAAGTTGGGCCGCCAGGGCCATGGAGAAGCAGCCGGCATGGGCGGCGCCCAGCAGCTCCTCGGGATTGGTTCCGACGCCCTCGCCCATGCGCGAGCGGAAATCATAGGCGCCCTCAAAGGCGCCGCTGCCCAGGCGCATATGGCCGATGCCTGAGGGCAGGTTGCCGCTCCACTCGGCGTCGGCGGTTCTGGTCGGCATGGATAGGCTCCATTGGCTGGCGCGCGCCGGGCCTGTGTGCGGGCGGCGTGACGCGGTTTCGCGAACGGCGTTATCATGCCCACGATCGCCGCGGCCGCGCACGCACCTCGCGACGATGTGAACGGGGGAGCGATCCATGAAGCCATTTCCACCTGTCCAAGCCCTTGCCTTGGTCGCGCTGCTGTGGCCCGCGGCCGCGCTCGCCGCTGCGCCGGCGCCGGACAACGCCAATTCCGCCATGCCGGGCATGGCCACGTCCGGGCCGATGAACATGGGCATAGCGCCCATGCCGGCGGTCTATGCCGGTCAGGCGGACAAGCCCGGGGCGCCGGTGTTCGCCAATCTGGGTGTCCATCATCATGCGATCAGCACCCACAATCCCAAGACCCAGATGTATTTCGACCAGGGGGTCAGGCTGATGTTCGGCTTCAACCACGCCGAGGCCATTCGCTCTTTCCGCGAGGGCGCGCGGCTTGATCCCGATTGCGCCATGTGCTGGTGGGGCGTGGCCGTGGCCCTGGGCCCCAATATCAATCTTCCGATGCCGGACGATGCGGTCCTGCCGGCCTGGCAGGCCCTGACCAAGGCCCGGGCGCTGGAGCCCAAGGCCTCGCCGGCCGAGCGCGACTGGATCGAGGCGCTGGCGACGCGTTATTCGCCGGACCCCAAGGCCGACCGCAAGGCGCTGGACGAGGCCTACGCCCAGGCCATGGGCCGGCTGTGGCGCGCCCGTCCGAACGATCTCGACGCCGGGACCTTCTACGCCGAAGCCATGATGGACACTCAGCCGTGGGACTATTGGCAAGCCGACGGGGCCACGCCCAAGGGTCACGGGGCCGAGATCGTCTCGACCCTGGAGGCCATCATCAAGCGCGCGCCCAAACATCCGGGCGCCCTGCACCTCTACATTCACGCGGTGGAAGCGTCGACCACCCCCGAGCGCGGCGAGGCGGCGGCCGACCGGCTGTCCGGCCTGATGCCCGGCGCCGGCCATATCGTGCACATGCCCGGTCATATCTACTACCGGGTGGGCCGCTATGCCGACGCCGTGCGGGTCAATGAGATCGCCGCCAAGGTGGACGAAGATTACATCGCCTCGTGCAAGGCGCAGGGCTATTATCCGGCCGGCTATTACGGCCACAACATCCACTTTTTGTGGACATCGTCAGAGATGGAGGGCCGCCAGGCTGCTTCGGTCGACGCCGCCCGCCGGTTGGTCAAGGCCATCGACGCTGTGAGCAGCGCCAAGACCCTGCCGCAGTCCGAGCTCTATGTGTTCACCCCCGTGGCCAGCCTGCTGCGCTTTGGCCGCTGGAACGAGATCCTGGTTGAACCGGCGCCGCCCGCGGACCTGAAGCTGGCGACCGCGGTGTGGCTGGAGGCTCGCGGTTTCGCCCACGCCAATACCGGCGACGTGGCCGCGGCGCGCGAGGACCAGAAGGCCCTGACCGTCCTGGTGGGCGGCGACTTCTCTCGCTTTACGCCATTCAACGTGCCGGCCCACCAGATGGCCGACCTGTCCCTGGCCCTGCTGGATGGCGAGATCGCCCGGGTCTCGGGCGATCTGTCGGACGCGGTGGCGCGGTTCAGGTTGGCCGCCGAGATCGAGCGCAACCTGCCCTATTCCGAGCCGCCCTACTGGCACCAGCCCACCAGCCACCTTCTTGGCGCGGCCCTGCTCCAGGCCCATCAACCCGCCGAGGCCGAGGCGGTCTATCGCGAAAGCCTGAAGACCTATCGCGGCGACGGCTGGGCGCTCTACGGCCTGGCCCTGGCCCTGGACGCCCAGGGCAAGACTGCGGAGGCGGCGGAGGTGCGGAAGGCGTTCACGCAGAGCTGGAAATTCGCCGATGTGGCTCTGACCTCATCGCGGTTTTGAAAGGCTAGACCTTCGCGCTCCCGATCCAGTCCCCGATCACGCCCTCCAACACTTCCAGCGGCACCCGGCCACAGCCGAGGCCGGCTTCGTGGAAGTCCTTGATGTCGTAGCGAGATCCCAGGGCGGCGATGGCCCGGGCGCGCTGAGCAGTCCAGACCGTGTGGCCCAGCTTGTAGCTGCAGGCCTGGCCTGGATTGACGCAGTAACGCTCCACCTCTCGCGCCGCGAAGCCCGGGGCGTCGGCCTCCAGGTCCACGAAATAGGCGATGGCCTGCTCCCGGCTCCAGCCCAGATGATGCAGGCCGGTGTCGACCACGCAACGCCCGGCGCGGAACAGCTGGAAGCGCAGATAGCCGATGCGGCCCAGGGGATCGTCGTCATACATGCCGATCTCGTCGGCCAGCTGTTCGGCGTACAACGCCCAGCCCTCGGCATAGCCGGAAAACATGCCGGTCTTGCGGATCAGGGGCAGGTTGGTGTTGGACAAGGCCAGACCTCCCTCCAGCTGGTGGCCGGGCAGGCCCTCGTGGAAGGTGACGCTGGGCAGCGACCATTTGGGCCACTCGGCCGTGTCGTGCAGGTTGATATAGACCAGGCCCGGGCGCGAGCCGTCCAGGGCGGGACCCTGGCTGAAGGCCGAGGCGGCGCCGGCCTCAGTCTGCGGCGGCACCCGGCGCACCTCGAACTTGTAGGGCGGAAGGCGCTTGAACACACCCGGCAGTTTGGGGCGCACCGCGTCCAGGCGGTTGTTGCAGAAGGCGATGGCGGCGGCCTTGCCTTCGTCCGTGTTCGGAAAGAACGAGGCGGGATTGGCGTAAAGGCCCTTGATCCGTTCGGCCACCGACCCTTGCGTGAGGCCCTGAGTCTTCAGCAGGCCGTCGATGCGAGCCGTGATTTCGGCCGCCTGGTCCAGGCCCAGCTTGTGGATCTCGTCCGGCGACAGGGATGTAGTGGTGGTCGCCTTCAGAGCGGCGGCATAGAAGGCCGGTCCCTCCTTCAGATGGCCGATGCCGGCGTCGTGGGCGGCGGTGGCGCGCAGCCGTTTCACCGCCTCCATCTGCCGGACCAGGGCCGGGCGCACCCGCTGTTCGTAGAGCCGGCCGGCGTTGTGGCCATAGGCGTCACCCAGCCCGACCTCCTTGGCGCGGCGGGCGATGGAGGTCACCAGCACCGACAGGTCAGCGGGTTTGTTCAAGGCCTCCATCTGGCCCAGGGTCAGGTCGAGGATGAAGTCCGGCGGAACCACGCCCTGGGCAGCGTCGTGGCGCAGGCGGTCGGTCTCCTGGTCCAGCTCGATGGCAAGGGCCGAGATTCGGTTCAGATAGGCCTCGGCGTCGCTCTGCTGCTCGATGCGGTGCTTGGTGTCGAGAAAGTCCGGCACGCTCTGATAGGCGCCGGATTGTTGGCTGAGCACATAGGGCGAAGGGCCGTAGGAGGTCCCGCCGAAATTGAACTGCGTCACGGCCACCCGGGTCTGCAGGGTATAGAGCACGGTGTCGTAATTGACCCGGTCGAGGCCGCTGAGGCTGGCGCGATCGATGGCCTTCAGCCGCTTGAGCTGGGTCTCGGCCTCGGCGCGGCGGGTGGCGACGCCGGACAGGGATTCGTCGCGCAGCCGGCTTTTCAGATCATAGTTGGCGCCCTTGTCCAGGCCGAGCTGCGTCGCCGACTCGGGATTGCGCCTCAGGTCCGCCTGGAAGAATTCATCGAACAGGCCGTTCAACTGGGCGGACGAGCCGCCCGCGGCCAGGGCGCCCGCCAGCGGCGTCAGCGCCGCCGCCGCGGCTCCCGAGAAAAGAAGTTCGCGGCGATCGAGCATGAGGTTTTCCTTGGTGATCCGGACTCAGGGGTTCGGATCACCAAAGCACAGCCAAGGCTTGCATTAAACCGGCTCGAGCGGGGCCGTGGCGAACTGCGGATAATAGCGGCCCATCATCCGGTCGGCATAGGCGACGAGATTGTCGTGGGCCAGAGCCGCATCGCGCACCGGGGTGTCGAACAGCGGCGTCAGCACGCCGGCGACCAGGCCGAACACGCTTGCGTCCGCGCCACAAGGGCGGCTTCCGGTCAGATAGGGCTTGTCGCCCAGGATCTGAGCCAGGGCTGTGAAGGATCGCGCCGCCAGTTCCCCGGTCTCCTCGATGGAGTGACGGCCGGTCCCCTGGCCGTGCAGGGCCGCCTTCGTGCCTTGCCGGGCCTGGTTGCGCACGGTGTCGCGCATGGGCTCGGGGATCCGGTCGAAGAAATGCGCCGGGCCCTTGTCGAAATTGTCGTCCACGCTCCAGCGGGTGTGGACCATGGTCCAGTAGAGATGGTCCTCCATCATCCGCTCCACGGCCCAGGCCAGGGCGCGCTGGTCGGCGTCCAGACCCTTGTCGAAGTCGATGGCGTAGGTCCTCTCCAGATAGGCGCGGATGAACACCGAGTCGGCTACCACCACCCCGTCATCGTCGATGAAGGGCAGCTTGCCCTTGGGCGCGTCCGGCAGGCCGCCATATTTCAGCTGATAGCCCAGGTTGGCCATTTTCAGCTGCACCTCGGTCTTCATGACAAAGGGGCTTGGGTCGGGCAGGCCGAAGTTCGAACCGAAGGTGTAGAGGGTGATCATGGCGGCGCTCCGTTGTGTCGCGCCCTGACTAAGGCCACCCTGCTGACAGCATGGTGTCAGTATGCTGCTGTCATAATCCCGCCATCGAGCAACCGGGAGGCCTTGGCTGTGAGCCCATACCGATGAGAAGGGCGGAGCGACTGTTCCAGATCATCCAGATCCTGCGCCGGGCCCGCGCGCCCATTACGGCGGCGGCGATCGCCGAGGAGCTGGAGACCTCAGTGCGCACCATCTATCGCGACATCGCCGAGCTCCTGGCCCAGCGCGTGCCGGTGCGCGGCGAGGCAGGCATCGGCTATCTGTTGGACAGGGGCTTCGACCTGCCGCCCTTGATGCTCACCCCCGACGAGATCGAAGCGGCGGTGCTGGGCGCCCAATGGGTGGCGGGCCGCGCCGATCCGCAGCTCGCCCGGGCCGCCCGCGACCTAGTGGCCAAGATCGGCGCGGTCATTCCCAGTCATCTGCGCCCCTTCCTGCTGGAGGCCACGGCAACCACGATCAGCATGCCCGCCGTGCGCGCCGACACCTTGGACGTGGGCCGTTTGCGCGCTTCCATCCGGGGGCAGCTGAAGGTCCATCTGGTCTATCGCGGCGAGGATGGTGTGGAGACCCGCCGCACCGTCTGGCCCTTCGCCATCGGCTATTACGAGACTGTGCGGGTGATCGCCGCCTGGTGTGAAATGCGACAGGATTTCCGCCACTTCCGCACCGACCGGGTGCTCGGCGCCGAGTTCGCCGACGAGCGCTACCCCGCTCGCCGGGAGGCTCTGCGCGTGGCCTGGCGAAAGGCCATGGCCGAGGCTCCGCCGCGGGTGCGTCGAGAACCGCAGAACTCAGGTTGAGACGTTCAGGGTGATCGCCGCAGGTCGTCGTCGAGCCCTCTGCTGCACTCAACCTTAACCAAACCGGGCGTAGATTTCGAACCAAGGGGCTTGTCCGCGCTCTTCGACGAACGACGCGTCGGCCTTCAGTTCAAAATGATGACGCGTGCTTGAGCCCCTGGCGGCGGCGTTGACGTCCCGGCTCGGCCCGTCCAGCAAAGGAGATGGCGTTATGACACCGGCGGAGGCGGCTGCTCGCAGCGGCAAGGTCGTGCTGGGCGTGGACGATCAGCCCGAAAACATCATGATGCTGGAATCGATCCTCGAGTCCCAAGGCTTCACCTTCTTTGGCGCCAGCAGCGGCATGGAATGTCTGAGCCTGGTCCAGCGGGTCAATCCGCGGCTGATCCTGCTGGATGTGCAGATGCCGGAGATGGATGGCTACGAGACCTGCCGACGCCTGCGCCGCATGACCCAGTTCCACGCCATGCCCATCGCCTTTCTCACCGCCCGCAAAGAGGTCGAGGACGTCAAGACCGGCATCGCCGTGGGCGGTAACGACTTCATCGTCAAACCGTTCGATCCGGTGAAACTGGTCAACCGCGTGGTTCACTGGACCAGCCGCCGGGTCAACGCCGCCGCTTGAACCGGGCCGATCTACCCCCCGATAAAGCCGCGTAGCAGGGCGTTGGTCTCGGCCGGTTTCTCCAGCATGATCTGATGGGCGCAGTCCTCCACCACCTCCAGCCGCACCTGGGGCAGGAACCGCGCCAGGGCTTCGGCGCCGGCCGGCGGCGTCAGTCCATCGCCCGAGCCTGCGACCAGCAGGATCGGCAGGTCCAGATCCGCCAGGCCCGCGGCGTCCAGCGGTGCGCTCTGGGTCATCAGGGCCTTCATCATGAACAGGCTGTTGCCCCGGGTCAGCTGGTCCTCATAGCGCACCAGGGCCGGATCGGCGCTCGCGTGCCAGGCCAGGCGATTGAAGCTGCGGCTGAGCATGGGCCGCATCAGCACCAGCACGGGCAGGGGCCAGGTGGCGATGGGGCCTAGCCCCAGGGTGCGGATCGGCGGCGGCGCGCCCAGCAGCATGGCCCGGTCGATCAGGGACAGCCGCCCCTGGGCCTGCAGCGCCAGGAGCACGCACAGGGTCAGGCGCGAGCCGTAGGAATGGCCGATCAGGATGTTCCGCGCCGCGCCATAACGGTCGACCATGGCCAGGTAGTCCTCGACCAGCTCGACCCCGGCATAAACGCTGACCTGGCGCGGCGAGCGGGTCTCCCCATGGCCGGCGAAGTCCCAGGCGATCACCCGATAGCCGAGGCCTGTGAGCAATCGCCACTGGTTGCGCCACTGGTTCTTGTTGCCCCCGGCGCCGTGACACAGAAAGACGGCGGTGTCGGCGTGGTCGCCGCCCTCATGCACCACCAGGTTCAGGCTGCGCCCGGGCCGAACCTCGACCGGGCGGCCGGAGACGATACGAGCGTTGGGCGTGGGCGTGTCGGCGGGAGCGTTCATGGGGCGGCCTCGTTCGAATTGGCGGCGCTGGCCGCAGCATAGCGCGTTTTGCGCTCCGCCAGCGCACGCGCCAGGTTCGGCGAGGCGGCGATCAGCTGGGCGGTATAGGGATGCCTGGGCGCGGCGAAGACCTCGGCCGTGGGACCGGTCTCGACGATACGGCCGGCGCGCATGACCATCACCCGGTCGGTGATGGCGCGCACCACGGCCAGGTCGTGTGAGACGAACAGGTAGGAGACGCCCAGCCGCTGGGACAGATCGTCCAGCAGGGCCAGGACCTGGGCGCGGACGGTGACGTCGAGGGCCGAGGTGGCCTCGTCCAGCACCACCACCGACGGCTCGGTGATCAGGGCGCGGGCGATGGCGATCCTCTGGCGCTGGCCGCCGGAGAACTGGTGCGGGAACCTGTCGGCGTCGGCGGACGATAGGCCCACCTGCTCCAGCATGGCCTCGACGCGGCGCCGACGCTCGCGGCCCTGGGGCGGCGCATCGAACAGGGCGAAGGGCTCAGCGACGATGTCGGCCACCCGCCAGCGCGGATCGAAGCTGCTGAAGGGATCCTGGAACACCGCCTGGATCCGGCGGCGCAGGCGGCGGCGATCGGCGGGGTTGGCCCGACTGAACGCTTCGCCGCCCAGTCGGATATCGCCCTCGCTCGCGGCGTCCAGCCCAAGGATGGCGCGGGCCAGGGTGGTCTTGCCGGAGCCGGATTCGCCAACGAGCCCCAGGTTCTCGCCGGGCGCGAGGGTGAGGGACACTTTGTCGACGGCGCGCTGGGAAACCCCTGGCTTGAACAGCGATGTGCGCCGGCCTGAATAAGCGCGGATCACATCATGCGCCTCCAGCACCGGCGGCTCCGAACTCGGAGCCCGGGCGGCGCGCATGCGGGGTTCCACGGCGGCGGCCAGGGCGCGAGAATAGGGGTGGGCGAGGGTGTTGAAAAAGGCGGCTGTCTCGCCTTGGTCGACGATCTCGCCAGCCTGCATCACCACCACCCGGTCGGCGGCCTGGGCGATCAGGGCCAGGTCGTGGCTGACCAGGACCAGGCCAGCGCCATCCTCGCGCGATAGCTGAATCAAAAGGTCGAGGATCTGGGCCTGGGTGGTGACATCGAGGGCGGTGGTCGGCTCGTCGGCCAGGATCAGCTTGGGCGCCAGGGCCACGGCGATGGCGATGGCCACCCGCTGGCGTTGGCCGCCGGATAGTTCGTGCGGATAGCGGCTTAGGGGGAAGTGCTCGGCGGGCATGCCGACCCGGGCCAGGGTGCGGGCCGTCACGGCGTTCGCCTCGGCGCGGGAGACGCCGCGATGCAGGCGCACCGTCTCGGCCACCTGATCGCCGATGCAACGCACCGGATTGAGCGCGGTCATGGGTTCCTGGAACACCATGCCGATGTCCCGGCCTCGCACGGCGCCCATGGCCGTGTCGTCCAGGCTCAGCAGGTCGGCGCCTTGCAGACGAACGGCGCCGGACAATACAGCGCCGGCCGGCGGCAGGCCGAGGATCGACAGGGCGGTCAGGGACTTGCCCGAACCGGACTCGCCCACCAGGCCCAGGACTTCGCCGCGACGCACGGTCAGTGAAACGCGTTTGAGCAGGGGGCGGCCCGCCAGGGTCAGCGACAGATTTTCGATTTCGAGCAGGGCCATGGCGGTCAACGCTCCGCCGCGCGCGGGTCGAGCCGGGCTCGCAGGCCATCGCCCAGAAGTGAGAAGCCAAGCACCGTCAGTACGATGGCCGCGCCTGGAAACAGGGCCAGCCAGGGGGCTGTGGCGAACAGGGTCTGGGCCTCGGCCAGCATGCGACCCCAACTGGGCTCCGGCGGCTGCACCCCCAGGCCCACATAGGACAGGCCGGCATCGGCCACCACGGCCAGGGACAGCTGGATCGCCGCCTGCACGATCAGGCCGCTGAGCAGGTTGGGCGCGATGTGCTCGGCGCTGATGCGCAGGCTTGCCTTGCCGGCCAGGCGCGCGGCCAGCACATAGTCCTGCGCCCACAGGCTCAGCGCCGCCCCCCGCGCCACCCGCGCGAACACCGGCACGTTGAAGATGCCGATGGCGATCACCGCATTGACCGCGCCGGGGCCGAAGGCGGCCGCCAGCAGCACCGCAATCAACAGGGCCGGAAAGGCGAACACCAGATCGTTCAGCCGCATCACCGCCTCATCGACCCAACCGCCTCGGGCGGCGGCCAAGAGGCCTAGCGGCGCACCGATCCCAAGGCCGATGGCCGAGGCGGTGACAGCCACCGCCAGCGCCGTGCGCGACCCGGCCAGCACCATGGACAGCACGTCCCGCCCATAGGCGTCCGCGCCGAAAGGATGGGCGAGGGACGGCGCCGCCAGCCGAGCCGCGGCGGCCATGTCGCGCGGGTCGTAAGGCGTCCAGACCAAGGATGTCAGGGCGATGGCGACAACCAGGGCGGACAGAGCGGCGCCGATGATGAGGGCGGAGGATGTTCTGCCTTGGCTGCTCATCCCCGCCTCCCGCGCAGCCGCGGATCGGCCGCTACATAGGCCAGGTCCACCAGGAAGGTGACGGCGGTGACGGCGAACACCAGCAGCACCACTACGCTCTGCACCACGATCAGGTCGCGCTGGGTGATGGCCTGAAAGATCAGCCGCCCCAGGCCGGGCAGGAAGAACACGTTCTCGATGATCACCGCCCCCGCCAGCAGGAAGGAGAACTGCAGGCCCAATATGGTCAGGACCGGGATCATGGCGTTGGGCAGGGCATGGACCACAAGGGCGCGGCGGGCGCTGAGGCCCTTGGCGCGGGCGGTGCGCATATAGTCCAGGCCGCGCTGGTGGTTCAGTTCGGCGCGCAGCACCCGGGCCAGAATAGCCGCCTGGGGCAGGGCCAGGGCGATGGCCGGCAGGGTCAGGGCCTTGAGCGCCGGGCCGACGCCCGCCTCCCAGCCGGGAAAGCCACCGGCCGCGAACCAGCGCAAGCCGCTGGCGAACACCACCACCAGCATCATGCCGAACCAGAAATTGGGCACGGCCACGCCCAGCGGCGTGAGCAGGCCGAACAGCCGATCCGCCAGTCCGCCCGGCTTGGCCGCCGCCGCGAGCGCTGCGGTGAAGGCGGTCAAGGTCGAGAGCAGCAGGGCGTAGAGGGTCAGGGGCAGGGATACCGCCAGCCGCTCGATGACCAGGGCGCCTACGGGAACGCGATAGGTGTAGCTGATCCCGAAATCGCCGCGCAGCAGGCCCGCGATCCAGGCCAGATAGCGCTGGGCCAAGGGCGCATTCAGCCCCAGCTGCTCGCGCAGCGCCGCCAGCGCTTCGGGATCGGCGCTCATGCCCATCATGTATCGGGCCGGATCGCCTGGCGCGATCTGCAGCAGGGCGAACACCACCAGGCTGGCCACGATCAGCGTGGCGGCCATGGAGGCCAGGCGCTTGACCAGATAGGCCGGCCCCGCCTTGGTTCCGGCCCAAACCGCCAGGGCCGCGACAGGAGCGCCCAGGATCAGCCAGAGCCACAGCGGGGCGCCACGGGCGGCGGTGATCCCGCTGCTCTCGCCGGACGGTCCTTCCACATAGGCCTGAGACAGATCGATCACGCTGACAGGCGTTGGCGCCCACAGGGCCTTGACCTTGGCGTTCCACACGCCGATCGAGGGATATTCGAACAGGAACAGATTGACCGCATCCCCGGCCAGGGTGCGTTGCATCTCGCCCAGGATGGCGTCCCGGCGCGCGAGGTCGAGGGTGTCGTCCAACTGCGCCAGCAGCGCCTTGTAGCGCGGGTTGGAATAGCCGAAATAGTAGTCGTCGCGGGCGTAGATGTCGTAGTCCATGGGCTCTACGTGGGCGACGACGGTCATGTCGAAATCGCGGCGGCCGAACACCTGGGCCAGCCACTGGGCCCATTCGGCGTTCTCGATCTTGACCCGCACCCCCGCCTCAGCGAGCTGCGCGACCACCACCTCGCCGGCGCGGCGGGCATAGGCCGGCGGGGGCAGTTTCAGGGTCAGGTCGAAGCCGTGCGGATAGCCGGCCTGGGCCAACAAAGCGCGGGCCTTGGCTGGGTCGTGCGGATAAAGGCCGGTCAGGTCCACATAGCCGGGGTTCTGCGGCGGATAGTGGCTGCCGATGGGCTGGCCGTAGCCGAACATGGCCTTGTCGATGATCGCCCGCCGGTCGACGGCGTAGGCCAGGGCCTGGCGAACCCGCACGTCGTTCAGGGGCGCGCGGCGATTGTTGAGGGCGACCAGGGTCTCTGCCTCGGAGGGTCCAATGCGCACGACGAAATGCGGATCGGCCTGCAGATCCTTGATCGCTTCCGGTGCGGGGAAGGCGCCGAAGGCGTCCACGTCGCCGGCGCGCAGGGCTGCCAGGGCCGCGGTCGGATCGGCGATGAACTTGAAGGTCACGCGCGCCAGCCGCGCCGGCCGGCCCCAATAGTCCGGGTTGCGCTCCAGGGTGACGCTGTCGCCCCGCCGCCAATCAGCGAAACGGAACGGCCCGGTGCCGATCGGCCGGGTCGCGTCCGTGGCGACGGATTTCGGCGACACCATCACCGCGTCGCCCCAGCCCAGCACCTGCAGCAAACCGCCGTAACGATGCTTGAGATGGATATCGACCGTGTACGGATCGATAACTTGGACGCCGTCGATCACCGCAAACCGCGGCTTTTGCGAATTGGTCGAGGTCTTGTCGCCAGCACGCTCCAGCGAAAACTTGACCGTCTCGGCGTCGAAGGGCGCGCCGTCGTGGAACCTGACCCCCTGACGCAGGTGAAAGCGATAGGTCAGCCCGTCCGGTGAGATGATCCAGCTTGTCGCCAGCAGGGGTTCGGTGACGCCGCCGGGGCCGAGCTTGATCAGGCCTTCATAGAGGGTCTGGAACGTCACCTCCTTGATCGCCGCCGCCGCGCCGGAGGTGGGATCCAGGTTTGGGGGTTCCAGCTGGGCTCCGAGGACCAGGGTGTCCTTGGCGAAGGCGGTGGTTGCGAGGAGGAGGGTGAAGAGGAGGGCGAGGAAAACGCGCAATATTTGACGCGGAGAGCGCTCGTCGCAGTCCCAACCCACCCCGCTCAACCCCGCGCGGTCAGTAGGCTGTGCGCTGCGAGCGCCATGACCTTGGCGGCGGCCACCATGTCGTCGATGCCGACCCATTCGTCGGGCTGGTGGGCCAGGTCCAGGACGCCGGGGCCGTAGGCGATACAGTCTTTCAGCTTGCCGATGCGGTCCACATGCTTCTGGTCATAGGTGCCGGGCGAGCAGACGAACTGCGCCTCGCGGCCCAGCACCCGGCGCACGGCGCGGGCGGCGGCCGTGGCCACCGGGCCGTCGCGATCGGCCATGGACGGTGCCACCGAGAACAGCTCGCGCAGCACATAGTCGAAGCCTGGGCGCTCTGCTTTCAGGCCATCGAGCAGGTCGCTGACTTCGCTGCGGACATCGTCCAGGCTCTCCTCGATCAGGAACCGGCGGTCGATGATCATGCGGCAGGACTCGGCCACCAGGGGCGAGGGAAGGCCCTGGAAGCCCTCGCCCTGGCCGCCGTGCAGCGAATTGATGTTCAGGGTCGATTGCCGCGCGCCCTCGGGCACCACCGGCATGTCGGAATGGCGTCGCGCCAAGGCTGGATAAAGGTCGTCCTCGATCCTCCCCAGCACCGCGCTCATGTGGCGGATGGCGCTGTCGCCCAGGAAGGGCATGGAACCGTGGGCGATGCGGCCCTTGGTTTCGATTTCCGCCCACCAGACCCCGCGATGGCCGATACAGACCCGGTCCACATTGAGCGGTTCGGGGATGATCACGTGATCGACGCGGGGCGTGGAGAACCAGCCGCGCTCGGCGAGATAGGCGACCCCGCCATAGCCGCCGGACTCCTCGTCCACCGTGCCGGAAATCTCGATGGCCCCCGGCAGGTCGATCCCGGAATCCAACAGGGCCTCCACCGCGATCACCGAGGAGGCCAGGCCACCCTTCATATCGCAGCTGCCTCGGCCATAGACCCGCCCATCCTTCACCACCGCGGCGAAGGGATCGATAGTCCAGCCCTGGCCGGGCTCGACCACGTCGATATGGCTGTTGAAATGCACGCAGGGCCCGGGACGGCTCCCCTCGCGGCGGCCGATGACATTGATCCGCGGATAGGCGTCGCAATCGCCGGGCGTGCCCTCGGCGCGGACATAGGTGACATCGAACCCGCGTTTTTTCAGCCGGTCGCCGAGATATTCGGCGCAGGGGCGATAGGCCTCGCCCGGCGGGTTGATGGTGGGAAAGCGGATCAGGTCCTGGGTCAGGCTGACCAGCTCGTCGGCGCGGCTTTCGATGCGCGCCAGAACCCCTTCCAGCGAGCCGGCCAGCGAGCCGGTATGTTGGGCGACATCGGTCATGCGTGAAGTCCGAGCAGAGAGGAATGGGCTGCCTTGGTGCGGTGGGCGCGGGCGGCGGCCTTGGCCGCCTCCCCGGGCAGGCCGAGGGCGGCATAAACCTTGGCCAGGGCGCGGTTGACCGGCACGCCGTCGCGGTCGTCCAGCCGACGCCGCTCCAACAGCTGCTGGGCGACGGTCAGATCGCCGGATCTCAGCAAGGCGTCCAGCCGGATCAGCTCGAACAGGTCGCGCTGGGCGTGGCTGCCGCCGATTTCCATCAGGCGCGGCAGGGTCGGCGTCAGCTTGCGCGTCGCCGCGGTATAGTCGCCGTGGGCATAGGCCAGCAGCCCCTCGGCCAAGGGCAGGGCCACCTGGGCCCAGGCCTCGCGGGCGAAGGCCGGAGCATTGACGGCCCGCGCCCGGATCGCCGCCATCAGGACGTTGGCCTCCGGCCGGCCGGCCCGGGCCAGGCCATAGAGATATTGCACGCTGAGGAAGGGCTGGGTGGTGTCGTCCGCGCGGACGGCCAGGAATCTGCCCACATCGACCCAGCGGTCGCCAATCTCGATCCCGTCCAACTCCAGCCGCGCCAGGAGGGAGACCGCGCCGATCTGGTCCTGGGAATAGTCCTTGGCTACGCTCCACACGTGGCGGTCATAGACATGCAGCACCCGCGCCTCGCGGCCCTGGCTCAGATAGAACAGGGCTAGGTGCCACCAAAGATGGGTGAGCATGAACGAGTTCAGGTCGTTCCACGTATCCTGGAAGCCTTCCAGGAAATGCGCGCCCTCGTCGATGCGGCCCTGGGTGATCATCACGTGGGCCAGGGCGTGCTGAGCCCAGGGCTCCTTGCGCTTGAGCCGCAGCGCCTCGCGCGCGGCGGCCTCGGCCTCCTCCAGCAGATGGCATTGCTCATAGGCGAAGGCCGCCATGCCATGGGCGTAGGCGACCTCGCGATTGGCGTCGAGCACGGCCAGGGCCACGCGGAGCATCTCGGCGAAGCGACCGAGGTTGAAATTCAGATACTGGCTGATCTTGACCAGGACCAGATCGCGCGGAAAGGCGGCGACGGCCTGGTCGCACAGGGCCAGGGCCATGGGCACGTCGTCCTGGCTCCAGGCCGCCAGCACCTCCACGGCCAGCTGTTCGCGCCGGGTGGCGCCCGCCTGCGTCGCCTGAGCCCGAGCCAGGTATTTGGCGGCTCGCGCCGGGGCCTCCGGCGCCTCCAGCAACATCCAGATCATGCCGGCATAGGCATTGGCGATCACGCTCGCCGGATCGCGCTCGGCCGCGCCCAGGATATTGGTGGCGCGGTTTTCATAGGCCAGGAAGCCCTCGACGAAGTCGTCGACGGCGCCCAGGGTCGCGTCGTCCTCAGTGGTGATGGGGTTGCCCAACCCATCCGCGCGCATGATCCAGGTTCCTCCGGCTTTATCCGGTACGCTCATTAAACGCGGGGGACGGGTGATCGTCCCCCGCGATCAGTGTCTAGTATTTATAGCCCAAACGCACGCCGTAGGTGGCGGGCGCGCCGGGCGCGGCGATGCTGATCAGCTTGCCGGCGGCGTCGCCGGTGAAGAAGTTGCGGGTCAGGTCGTAGCGCTGATCAAAGATATTGCGCCCCCACAGGGCTACCGACCAGGGACCGGCCTTGGGCGACAGGGTCAGGCTGGCGTTGGCCAGCCAGTAGGCCTTGACGTTGTAGTCCGGCCCCAGCAGCACCGGCGTCAGCTTGTCGCGGAAATTATAGTCGGTCTCGCCCACCAGCCGATAGTCGGCCAGGCTCCAGGTGTAGGAGACCGAACCGTTGTAGCTGAGCGGCGGGAAGCCCTCGTCCTGACCGTCGCGGTTTACATAGACGTCGGTGGTGGCGTCCAGACCGGTGAACTTGCCGAAATGACCCTTCTTGTAGCCCACCGACTGGATAATTTCGAGCGCAGTGACCGGCTGCCAGGTCAGCTCCAGTTCGGCGCCGTAGATGTGCGAGGACGGCGCGTTGACGATATTGCCGATGGGCCCGGCGAAGGTCGGGATCGCCGACTGCACCTGCTGGTCCTTGTAATCATAGTAGTAGACGGCGCCGTTCAGCCGCACCGTATGGTCGACGAACTCGCTCTTGAAGCCGGTTTCATAGGCCCACAGGATCTCGGGCTTGACCGCGTGCAGCTGGCTGGCCTGGACGGTGTTGTAGGCGGAAAAGCCGCCCGATTTCACGCCCCGGCTGATGCTGGCATAGAGCAGCACGCCCGGCTGCAGCTTGTATTCGGCCGCCACCTTGCCCGAGCCTTGGGTGTAGTGGCTGGACGATGAGAGCCCCGTGACCCCGAGATTCAGGCCACCGCCCAGGGGGATCACCGGATTGGTCGCGGTGGTGTAGTCCAACAGGTCGCGTTCTTCGTGCTCGACCCGCAGGCCGCCGATCAGGTTCAGCTTGTCGGTGACCTGGTACTCGACCTGGCCGAAAATGGCCTGGGTGTTGGCGTGCTGTTTGTAGGAGGTGTCGATGGCGAAGCCGAGGCCGTCGGCGAAGTCGGTAATGAAGGCGTCGCTCAGATCCTCCTTGGAGACGTAGAGCCCGGTCACCCACTTCAGCGGCCCCTTGTTGTCTGACGACAGGCGCAACTCCTCCGACACCACATTGGCCCCAGTGTGGAAATAGGCGCCAGCGAAGTTGGCGGCGGTGGCGTCCCAGTCGTTATATTCGCGGCGGGCGAAGTTCTGATAGGCGGTGATGCTGGTCAGCTTCGCCCCACCCAGGTCATAGGACAGGTTCAGATTGCCGCCGGCGCCGGTGTTGTTCTTGAACGGCTTGGAGTCACCGGCAAAACCGGCCAGGGCGGTGAAGTCCGGCGAGGCGCTGCCCCAGCCAGTGTGGAACGGGTTGGTGTCGGCGGGAATGACGCCCGTGGGCGTGGTCACCGGCTTGAACAGATAGAGGCCCTGACCATCCGACTTGTCGCGGTTATAGTAGCCCTCGATCAGCACATCCAGCGGCCCCTGGTGGGCGGCCAGTTGCGCGCGAAAGGCGTAGCGGTCGGCGTCGCCGAGCTTCTGGCCAGTGTCGCGGTTCTCCTGATAGGCGCCGCCCTGTTCGGTCGCGCCCGACAGGCGAAAGCCGATCCCCTCGGCGATGGGGCCGGACACATAGCCTTCGACCTTGCTATAGTCATAGGAGCCGTACTCACCGACGACGCCGGCGGACAGGGCCGAGGTCGGGCGGTTTGTCAGGAAGTTGATCGCGCCACCCGTGGTGTTGCGGCCATAGAGCGTGCCTTGCGGGCCGCGCAGCACCTCTACGCGGCTGACGTCGAACAGCACACCTTGCGTCTCCACCGGGAAGGGGTAGGCGACCTCGTCCACATAGACGCCCACGGGCGAGGTGTTGTTGGAGGCGTAGTCGTCGAAGCCAACCCCGCGCAGGCGGAAATTGGGCTGTCCGCCGCCAAAGGCCGGGGTGATCTCAAGGGACGGGGTCTGGAACTGCAGCTGGTTGACGCTGTTGATCCCGCGGTCGACCAGGGTCTGGCCCGACAGCACAGTCAGGGCCACGCCCACGTCCTGAGCCGATTGCTCGCGCCGCTGGGCCGTGACCACGATCTCGTTGAGGCCGGCCGCCGGCGCCGTTTGGCCCGCCGGCGCCGTCTGCGCATTGGCCGAACCGGCGGCGACCGCGATCATGGCCGCCGAAGCGCCCAGGAACCAATGTCTCATCTCACCCTCCATCGCCGTTTCGGCGACCCCCTGTTGTACAAAGGCTGCGATCGACCTGCATCGCGGCGCGGCGAATTCCTAGTTGGATTATAGGAATAGCCAAACCAGAAAATCTTTGCACCCACTCAGCCGGTCTATCTGATCGTCGGTAAGGCTCCCGTCCGAAGAGGTTTAGATACAGCGCCCGCCATCAACCTCCAGGGCCACGCCGGTGATCATGGCGGCCTCGTCGCTGCACAGGAAAGCCGCGGCGGCGGCGATGTCGGTGGGCGTTGAAAAGCGGCCCATGGGGATGCTGGCCAGAAAGCGCGCGCGGATTTCCGGGGTGTCCTCGCCCATGAAAGTCGCCAGCATCGGCGTTTCGCCGGCTACCGGATTGAGCGCGTTGACCCTCACCTGGAACGGGGCCAGCTCGATGGCCATGGCCCGGGTGGCGGCGATCACCCAGCCCTTGGAGGCGTTGTACCAGGCCAGGTTCGGCCGCGGGCTGACCCCGCCGGTGGAGGCGATGTTGAGGATGACCCCGGCCCTGGCGGCCTTCATCAACGGGACGGCGTGACGGCCGGTCAGATAGACCGATCGGGTGTTGACGGCCATCAGCCGGTCGAACTCGGCCTCGGTCAGGCTTTCCAGCGGCCGCGGCGTGTGGCCCATGCCGGCGTTGTTGACCAGGATATCCACGCCGCCAAAGGCGTCGACCACCGTGTCGAACAGGGCGGCGACGCTGCTGGCTTCGGCCACATCGACTTGCACCGCCAGGGCCTGGTCGCCCAGCTCGGCCGCCAGAACCTGGGCTGCGTCCAGGTTGAGATCGGCGATGGCCACCCGGGCGCCTTCGACCGCGAACCGGCGGACAATGCCCTGGCCAAAGCCCGAGGCCCCGCCGGTGACGATGGCGCGTTTTCCGGGAAGGGTCATGGCATCAATCTCTTGGCCCTGACCTCAGAGTTCGAGAAAGGCGCCGACGTCGCTGTGCCGGCGCTTGGGGCCGTGGCGGTCGGGCAGGCTGCGGCGGCGGCGATCCGGCCCGATATAGTGCTGCGCCAGCACGAAGGTCCGTGGCCGGAAGATCACCGCCTCCAGCCGCATCAGGATCGATTTGGCGGTCACGGGCTTGCCCAGAAACTCGTTGACGCCATTGTCGCGCGCCTCGAACACCGATGACGCGTCGCTGTGGCCGGTCAGCATGATGATCGGGGTCTGCGCCTTGGCGCCGCCCAGAGCCCGGGCGGCCTTGATGAAGGTCAACCCGTTCATCACCGGCATTTCCAGATCCACGTAGACCACGTCGATCGGGCGAGCGGCCAGGGCGGCCAAGCCGTCGCGACCATCCTGAGCGTAGTAGAGATTTCGCACGCCGGCGGCGGCCAGGACCGTGCCGATGATCGAGCGCATCTGCGCGTTGTCGTCGATGACCAGAATATGGAAGGCGGACAGTCCGGTCGTCATTGAAGGTCACCAACGCTGGCGGGCTCTGGCCGCTCAAAGCCTTGCAGGGCGTGCGTTGCTCGCGCCACCTCGCCTCGCTTCCTATCCGCAACCTTGCTGAGAACGCAAGTCAAGTGCGAACGGCGTTCGCCCCGTTCAGGCGCGATGGCGCCCGGAATGGGTATTGAGGCGGCGTGCGTATGCGCGCGCTTTGTGTGGGCGCATCTGTTATGGTGGCTGTTGTCGGCGGTCACCGTGCGCCTTGCGCGGCGCCAGCCGGCCTGAAAGCCTGACATGTCCCTTTTGCAACGCCCCCTGCCCCGTCCCGTCGGTGGGCTGAACGATCCCCGCTCAACAGGAGCGTCCGCCAAGCCGCGTCCGCGCGACCTTCTGGGCCTCAAAGGCACCAAGACCAGCTGAGTTGACTTCGGTGGCGCTCTCCCCTGGACAGCTTTTGGCGCTTAAGAACCTTGCGCGTAAGCAGGCGGGGGAGACCGTTGACTGGATCAATATCGCCGACGCGCGGTTTTTGACCGAGCTTGGCCTGGCCGAGCGCGGGCGGGAGGGCTGGAACATCACCGCTGCCGGCGTCGCGGCCTTGGCGGCGGTGGGAGCCGAACCCACGGAAGGTTAGCCGGAGCGAAAGCTATCTTCGCCGCCGCGCCATGGCCCAAAGGGCCACGAACACTAGAGGCAGGGCCAGTTCTATGGCCATCAACGCCACAAAGGCGGGATGCGGTGGTCCCGACTGCACATAGGCCAGGGCTCGCCCGACGCCGCCGGCGAAGAACACCGCGCTCAGGGGCAAGACCCACTGCACCCGCCTGCGCAAATCGCGAGCGGCGGCGATCAGAAGCCCGCCATAGACGATCCAGAACGGCGCGTAGAACCGAAGCTCGCTTTCGACGGTCGGGCCAAAGGAGCCGGTGAAGTCGTGCCGTGAGCGCGTGATGGCGTCGAACGTCACCTCCGTCATATGCCCGGTATTGGCGGCGCCGGTCAGGAAGATCGACAAACCGATGATGACAGCCGAGACCCCCAGCAGAATCATCAGCAGGCCGAGCATACGCAGGGCTGTCATGGTCGTTCTCGCCGCCTAACCGAACGCTTGGCGCACCTTCAGCATGATCACCGGGCCGTACTGCTGGTCGCGGGTGTCCACAAGGGAAGGCGGCGTCACGCCACCGCGCGGACCGTCATAATAGGCGATGCTGCGGACAAAGCCTTGCGAGAGCAGATTGCTGGCCTCGGCGCGGATGCTGAGCGCATCGGTGGGCTTGTATTCGAAGAAGGCGCCGAAGCGCGGGCCGTAGTGGAAGATGTCGACTTCGTTGAACCGATAATAGGTCTCGGTCCAGCCATAGAGGAAATCGAGCCCCCAGCTGGATTTGAGCTTGGTCAGGTCCTGGGTGAAATGGGCCTCCAGCTCCAGCGGGTGGATCTGGGTTTGCGTGCGTTGCTGGTGGGTGGTGGGGTCGATCACCTCTGCGTCGCGCCACGTGCCGGTGGTCTTGAATTGGGCGTGCTTCAACCACACCCGGTCTAGGGGTACGGTGACGTCGACGATCAGATCGTTCTCGCTGCCCTTGGGGACATTGCCGCCTTCATCGAAATAACCGGCGGCGGGATCGAAACCCAGGATGCGGTCGACGGCGTCGGTGATCTCGGAGCGGCGCAAGGTCACGGTGGCGTCGCCGCTGGTCCAGAAGCGCCGCTCGAACGCCCCTTCGATCACCCAGGCCTGTTGCGGCAGCACGTTCGGATTGCCGGCATGAACCCCGCCCACATTCAGCGACCCGGTGGCGGCGAAGGCGGAGAAGTCCAATTGGCCCACCTCGCGCTCGCCGCGGATGCGGACCTGGTCCTTGGGATCCGGCGACCAGGTGAACACCACCCGGGGCTTGGGATAGAACAGGGTCTTGGACGCCTTCACATCGCCAGTGGCGACCACGGAGGAGTCTTCCAGGCGGATGCCGGTTTCGATCGTGTAGCGGGCCGAAGGGCTCCAGGTGGCCGACAGCGCCGCTTCGCCGCGGGTCTCGGCCACATGTTCGTCAGCTGCCGGCAAGGGCTGCGGCACGGTGTTGATCGAATAGCGGGTGACGGTGCCTTGGGTATTGTAGGCCCCCTCCAGCGCCGCCTCCACCGTCAGGGTCGGCCAGGGCCGGTAACGCAAAGTCGCCCGGCCGATGCTCTCGGCGTTGACGTTGGCGATGGAGTAGATCTCGTCGTCGTCGAAGGCGAAATAAAGCGAGTGCTCGTGCGAGCGCGATAATTGCTGGATGGCCAGAGTCTCCAGCGTCGTCTTGGCGCCGAATTCGCGCGTGTAGTGCAGCCCCAGTTCGCTCTTCAGCGTGTCGTTGGCGTCCTTGAACGTGTCGTCGCCATTGGTGGCGGGCAGGAAGGCGCGATCGGCCTCGTGGTCGAGATAGTTGTCGAGAAACACCAGGCCGTTGATTCGGAACTTGCCCCCCGCCAGCGGCCCCTCATAGGCGCCGGTCAGCGTGGTTTGGCCGCCGCCGGCCTTGGTCCACAGGTGGGAGTCGTAAACCTCCGTCCCTGTCGCATCGTGCTCGGTATGAGGGCCAGGGCCAGACCCGTCGTCCACATAGCGGATGGTGTTCAAGCCCAGTTCGAAACTGTGGTCGTCGCTGCGGCGGCTCCACTCCAGCCTCTCCGACGGCAGATTGACGCCGCTATCCAGGACCGTTTTGTTCTGAACGGTCAGCGCGCCCTGGGAGGATCCGGCGCCGCGCTTGAGGACAATGTTGGCGATCAGGGTGCGGCCCTGCATGTCGATGCCCGGAGCGCCGCCGCGGATGATGTCGATCCGCGCCACCTGCGAGGCGGACAGGCGCTTGAGCACCTGCTGCAGGTCGTCCTGCTTGCTTGTGGGGCGCTCGCCGTCGATCAGCACATTGCCCGCCGCGCCCGCAAAGCCGCGCACCTGGGCGCCGGCGTCGAAGGTGAAGCCTGGCAGCCGCTGGATCATGTCATAGGCGGTGGCCGGACGGGCGGCCGCAAAGAACTCGGCCGGATAGCCCACCACGCCCTGGGACGGCTGAGCGACGAGGGCCGCCGAGGGTATGGTCTCGATGGGCGCGGTGGCATGGGCCATCGCCGGATCCAGGGCGGCGGCCACAAGGCCCGCCGTCGCAACCGCCGCCTTGCCGGGCCAAATCATGCCGTATCTCCTAGAACGGGAGCGGTTCTTACCCAGCTCGAAGCGCCGGCCTAGTTAAATTTGTGTCAGGTGGGCAATGTGGGTGTGCTGGCGCGCTGACGGTGGTGATTCAATCCGATGAGGTTTTGCTCTAGGGAACGCCTTGCCCGTTTGCTGCTGGATTGAAACCATGGCCTGGACCCGCCGCTATACCGACGCCGAGCCTCAGCGGATCAACCGCTGGCTGGCCCAGAGCGGTGTCTGCTCCCGGCGCGAGGCCGAGGGACTGATCGCCAAGGGCCTGGTGGCCATAGACGGCGAGACGGTCACCGACCCCGGGCGCAAGATCCTGAGCGGCCAGACCCTGGTGCTCACCGACGGCGCCCAGAGCCTGCTGCAGTCCAATCTCAGCATCATCGTGCACAAGCCTCGGGGCGTGGTCTCCGCCCAGCCCGAAGCTGGCCAGGTTCCCGCCGTCCGCCTTCTGACCCGCGAGGCCTTGTGGGGCCACAGCCCGGTCATCCCCGACCGTGACAGCCGACTGGCGCCGATCGGGCGGCTGGATATGGAGTCGCGCGGTCTTTTGCTGCTGTCCGAGGACGGTGTCCTGGCCAAGGCGGTGATCGGTCCGGCCTCCGGGCTGGAGAAGGAATATCTGGTCGCCGTCATGGGCGACCTGACCGAACGCAAGCTCGGCCTGCTGCGCCATGGGCTGCAGCTGGACGGCCGCCAGCTCAAGCCGGCCAAGGTGACGGTGGTCTCGGACCAGCGGATCAAGATCGTGTTGAACGAAGGCCGCAATCGCCAGATCCGCCGCATGTGCGAGTTGGTCGATCTTAAAGTGGTGGACCTGTTCCGCACCCGGGTCGGACCCCTGAGCCTGGGCGACATGCCTGAGGGCCGCTGGCGGGTGCTGACGGAGCAGGAGCGGTCGGCGATCCTGGCGGAATCGGCGTAGTTTGGGCTAAACGGCCTGTCCCGCGCACCAGCCACTGGCCCAGGCCCACTGGAAATTGTAGCCGCCCAGCCAGCCGGTGACGTCCACCACTTCGCCGATGAAATAGAGGCCAGGGACCGTCTTGGCCTGCATGGTTCGTGAATCCAGATGGTCGGTGTCCACCCCGCCCAGGGTGACTTCGGCCGTGCGATAGCCCTCCGATCCCACCGGCTTGACCCGCCAGGCGCCTGCGGCGTCGGCTACACGCCGCAGCAGCTTGTCCGAGGCGTCGGCCAGATTGCCCGCGGCGCCCTCACGCTCGGCGATCAGCTGGGCCAGACGTTTGGGAACCCAGCGGGCCAGGACAGTATGCAGGGCCGCACGGCCGTGCTCGACCTTGGCCTCCTTCAGGGCTGCGAACAGGTCGACGCCAGGCGCCATGTCGACCTCGATCTCGTCGCCCTCGCGCCAATAGGACGAGATCTGCAGGATCGCAGGGCCGCTGAGGCCGCGGTGGGTGAACAGCATGGCCTCTTCGAAACGGGTCTTGCCGCAGCTCACCCGCACGTCCGTGGCCACGCCCACCAGGGGTTTGAGCCGCTCCAGCAGGCCGACCTCGAAGGTCAGGGGAACCAGGGCCGGGCGCGTCGGCCTCACCGCCACCCCGAACTGGGCGGCGACGTCATAGCCAAAGCCGGTGGCCCCCATCTTGGGGATCGACTTGCCGCCGGTAGCGACCACCACGGACTGGCAGGCGATGGCCTGGCCGCCCATCATCAGGCTGAAGCCGCCCTCTGCCCTGGCGATCCGATCGACCGGGGCCTCAAGCTTCAGGCCCACGCCATGGCGAGCCATTTCGCCGAGCAGCAGATCGACCACCTGCTTGGCCGAGTCGTCGCAGAACAGCTGGCCCAGGGTTTTTTCGTGATAGGCGATCCCGTGCCGTTCGATCAGAGCGATGAAGTCTCGGGCCGTATAGCGGCGCAGGGCCGAAATACAAAACTTGGGATTGGCCGACAAAAAAGCCTTCGGCTCGGTGCGCAGGTTGGTGAAGTTGCAGCGCCCGCCGCCGGAGATGCGGATCTTCTCCCCCGCCGCCTTGGCGTGATCCACCACCAGCACCCGCCGCCCGCGCTTGCCCGCCTCGATGGCGCACATCATCCCGGCGGCGCCTGCGCCGATCACCACAACGTCGAACTCAGTCAAGCTTGGCCTCCATGCCGCCGGTATCGCACAATCCTCGATCCGGCGGAGGGGGCATTGGCGGTCGGATCCTGTGTTCCCCTCACCGCGGCCACCGTCTTGGACACCAGCCGCGCCAGGGCGGCCATGTCGCCGCGGGGGGTATAGGCATAGCCCATGCGCACGATCACCAGATGGGATGACGGGATGACCACGGTCGCCTGGCCATAGCTGCCCTGGGCGATGAAGCTGTCGGCCGGCATGCCCGCCTTCACCCGCCAGGCGGTCGCCGGGCTGGCGCCGCGATTGGTCCAGAAGCCGGCGCCATAGCCATAGTTCTCGCTGCCGGGTGTCAAGCGGGCGGAGTAGTCGACCCAGCCCTCGGGCAGGATGCGCTGGCCGCCGATGACCCCGTCATTGAGATAGAGCAGGCCGAACCGCGCCCAGTCGCGCGCCGGCGCCCACATGTGGCTGGCGCCGACGGGGGTGCCTACCGAGTCCATTTCCAGGGTGGTGTGGCTCATGCCCAGGCGGTCGAACAGTTCCTTGTGCTCAAAGGCGTAGACTGAAGCGGCGTCTCCGCCGACCTTGTCGCGGACGATGCGTGACAGCAGCAGGGTGTTGCCATTGGCGTAGGTCCATTTCGCGCCCGGCGCCCAACGGGCCGGCGCGTGCTCGGCGAAGCCGGCCATGTCACGTTCCGCGAACACCATCCGCCCGGTGGGGTCGAAGGCGTCCGTCCATTGGCCGGTCAGCGACTGGCCCATGTCCAGGCCGCTGGCCATGCGCAGCAGGCTGTCGGGGGTGATGGCGTGGTGAGGATCGGCAGGGTCCGACCAGGCGGCCACCGGGGCGGGCTGATCCATCCGCAGCTTACCCTGGCGGACCAATATGCCCAGCAAGGCGTTGGTCACCGACTTGGTCATGGACCAGCCGGTCATGGGCGTGTCCGGCCCATAGCCCGGCGCGTAACGCTCGGCGATCACCCGGCCGTCATGGACGATCACCACCGCCTTGGTCCAGCGATGCGGGCCTTTTTCCGGCTCGGCGAAGGAGTCGTCCAGGGCGGCGATCAGGGCTGGATCGGTGGGCGTGACCACCTCGGGCCCTGCGATGGGCGGCAGCAGGTCGGGGGCGAGCGGGGCGGTATCGAGCTTGGCTGGCGCCGGCGCGTCGCCTTGGATCACCACGCAGCCTAGTGGCCCGCGATAGACGGCGCGGCTGGAAAAGCCGCCGGCGAAGGTGGCTGTGACCTCACCCTTGTCGCGGTCGACCGTGTGGCGCAGCAGCCCCTCGGTCGGGGCGACCACGGGATGGACGGCCTGGGCGTAGAAGGATTCGGGATCCAGGCCGGCGACGAAGGTCGCTGAACACAGCTGATGGCTGACCAGGCCGGTTGCCACATGGGGTGCGGTGATCAGGCCGCTGCAGCCGCCGAGGGTTGCTGCGCCGATCAGGCTGGCGAGGGGCGGCGCGATGCGCCGAACGAGACGATGCATGGGGAGCGTTTCCGAAGGACGCGGCCGCAGATCGCCGCCCCTTCAGCCTGGACCGCCGGGCTGGCCGGCTTCACGCCAGGTTCGAACTCGGCCTGGCCGAAACTGAAACCGCCTCGCCGATTTTGAAATCGGCGATCGGGAAACCGGCCTCACCGCCATGGGTTC
The DNA here is from genome assembly GCA_036494815.1 of Caulobacteraceae bacterium. Classification (GTDB taxonomy): domain Bacteria; phylum Pseudomonadota; class Alphaproteobacteria; order Caulobacterales; family Caulobacteraceae; genus Poindextera. Next base: position 68,361 of record DASXNV010000026.1, on the reverse strand, counting down.
GGCGATATTCGGTGGGGGTCAGGCCGGTTTCGGCCTTGAAGGCGCGGTTGAACGGGCCCAGCGAATTGAAACCCGCGTCCAGGGCGATGGTCAGGATCGAAACCCCCGCCTGGCTGGAATCGGCCAGGGCCGCCTTGGCGTCGGCGATGCGGTACAGGTTCAGGAAGCTATTGAAATTGCGGTGGCCAAGGCCCTGGTTGATCAGCCGCCGCAGCCGGTATTCCGGCAGGCCCTGCAGAGTGGCCAGCTCGCCGATGGTCAGGCCCTCGCGGCGATAGGCGCGGTCATAGCTCATGGCGTGCTGCAGGGCCGCCACCAGCTCCCGGTCGACGGGACTGAGACCGTCAGTCGGGGCAGACGCGAAGACGTCGTTGGCCGCGCTGACATGGACCTGGCGGCTGAAAAGGCCGGCCTGGTCGCTGACCTTCAGCTGGGACCAGGCCACCGCGCCGGCGATCAGGGCCAGGCCGAAGGCGCCGGCGAGATCGGCGCTGGGCGGGGGAACCCCTTGCCCCGCCCGCAGTCGGGACAGGGCGGTGAGGGCCGTATAGATGGCCGACCCGATAACGATGAATAGCCGCAGCCGCCGGCGCTGCTCGATCAGGTCGGCGCGCCAGGAGGCCAGGGTCTGGGCCGCGGCCAGCAGGGCGAAGCCCAGGGCCATCAAGGTCAGGGCGATGTCGATCGGCCCCGCCAGGGGTGAGCGGCTCGGCCTCAACACCAGGCATTCCACCAGGCTGACGGCGACAATCCCCGCCCAGGCGGCCGCGTGCCAGGGGCGGGCCTTGAAATTGTCGTCGAACAGGGCTCGAGCGAACAGCCAGAAGATCAGGTTGTCGCCATTGGCCAGGGCCAGCATCGGCGGCGCCCACCAGCCGAGCTCGGCGCGAAATCCGCTGGTGGAGGTGATGGTATGGGCCACGGCCCCCAGGGCGAACAAGGCGCCGAGCCTGCCGGCTATGTCCCGTCCATGATCGCGCACCAGCGCCGCGGCGATCAGCAGCAACAACGCACAGACCCCGCCGCGCAGGGACAGGTCGAAAGAGGCGATGAAGGCGGCGCTGGCCATGCCCAGGCGTAGCACTCCCAGTCAAATCCGATCCAGCCGAATCCGCCTCAGCCCTCGAACCCCTCGATCTCAAAGGCCAGTTCATAGTCCCCAGGCTGGATCAGATAGCGGTCCAGGGTGTCGGGGCCACAGCTGGCGGTGCCCAGGCCGCGCTGGGCCACGTCCAGATTGACTATCACCTCGGCGCGCGGGACCAGATCGGTGGTGTGGGTGGCGGCGAACAGATCCTCTGGCCTGAACCGGGTGGCTGAGCCTTCGCAGGGGGCGGCCGGGGTGAAGCGGACGCCAATGCCGGGCGCCGCCAAGCTCAACTGGCGCAGCTCGGTCCGGTTGCCGTGCTCCTGGGGCATGACATAGGGCACATATTGGCCGCTGACGGTTCCGGCGAAACGGCCGATCCAGGCGGCGCGCTTGCGGTCGCTGTAGTTTTCCAATGGCCCGCGACCGAACCATTCCAGCTGCTCGAAGGCGTCGGGCAGCGTCATGGTCACGCCCAGGCGCGGCAGGTCGGGTAGGCTGCGGTCGACCTGAAAACGGTTGCCGACCTTGATGCCGCCATCGGGCCGGAGGCGGTAGGTATGGTGATGGATAAAGGCCTCGGGCGAGGCGGCGCCGGCGGCGACCTGGCGGACGGCCACCAGCACATCCTTTCCGTCCCGGCTGATCTCCAGCGTCGCCGGGGCCAGGACCAGGGCGTCCAGGCCCGCCTCGCGCCAACGTCCCAGGGGTTTGCGCTTTTGCCCGCTCCAGCCCTTGATCCCGTCATTGTCGGTGGCCGCGCGCCAGACCTGCAGGCGGGGGCCGGCGATGAGGATCGGGTGATTGCGCCAGGTCAGGCTTTTCAGTCCGGCGCTCTTGGAAAATTCGACCTCGAATTCCTGGCCGGTGACGCCGATCGCATCTGAGGTTTCGCGCACCACGAGGGCCGGATAGGCCCGATGAGGCGCCGGTCGTTCCGCGGCCGCAATTGGCAGATCGACCGGCAGCTGCACCCAGGCTGCCTCATGCCCGGCAGGCGCGTAGGCTGTCGCCTCCGCGAGGGCGAGCCGCAGCATCAGATAGGCCTGTTGGCCGGGCTCGACCGTCGGGCGCGGCAGGTCGATCACGATGATTTCACGCCCGCCGGGCGACGTGCTCAGCGGCGGCAGGGCGCCTGAAGCGACTGCGCGCCCCTCCACCTCAAGCGCCCAGGTTCCCTTCAGGTCACTGAGGTCGGTGAAGTCGCGCTTGTTGCGGATCTCCAGGCGCCCGTCGCGCCAGGCCGCCTCCACTGGCTGAGCCAGCTTTTTGAATTCCCACAGGCCCGGATGCGGCGCGCGGTCGGCGCCGACAATGCCGTCGCAGCAGAAGTTCAGGTCGTTGGGCGTGTCGCCGAAATCGCCGCCATAGGCGAAATAGTCGCGGCCCTGTGCGTCGCGCTGCAACAGGCCATGGTCGCACCACTCCCAGATGAAGCCGCCCTGCAGGCCATGATGGGCCTCGAACGCGTCCCAATAGTCACCCAGGCTGCCGTTGGAATTGCCCATGGCGTGGGAATATTCGCACAGGATCATCGGCCGCCTGTCCGCCGGGTCGTCGGCCTCAGCCCACCGCACCAGGGCGTCGATCGGCGGATACATGGGGCAGATCAAGTCGCTGGCCAGCATGCCACGCCCGCCCTGGCCGTGCATGGGGTGGCTGACGCTCTCGTCCCACGCCCAGATCGCGCCCTCATAGTGCAATGGCCGAGACGGATCGTAGTGGCGGATCCAGCCGGCCATGGCGTCGTGGTTGGGCCCGTGCCCGCTCTCATTGCCCAGGGACCAGACGATCACGCTGGGATGGTTCTTGTCCCGCTCCACCATGCGCAGGGCGCGTTCCAGGAACTGGCCGGCGTAGCGCGGGTCCTGGCAGATCTGGTGGATATAGGCGTGGGTCTCCAGGTCGGCCTCGTCCACCAGATAGAGGCCGTATTCGTCGCAGAGGTCGTACCAGGCCTCGGCATTTGGATAGTGCGAGGTGCGCACGGCGTTGACGTTGAATTGCTTCATCAGCCTGATGTCGGCGATCATGCCCTCGCGGGTGATGGCTTTTCCGCGCACCGGGTCGTGCTCGTGCCGGTTCATGCCGCGGATCATCACCGGCTTGCCGTTGATCAGCAGCTCGCGGTCGCCCATCTCGACCCGCCGAAAGCCGACGCGGCAGGAGGTGGCCTCGACGGTTTCGCCCGCGGGCGAGATCAGGCTGATGACCACGGTGTAGAGGTGCGGCGTCTCGCTCGACCACAGCCTGGGTTCGGCGACCCCGGCCGTCAGCGTGACCTGGCCCAGCGGGCCGCGATAGGGATTGTGGGTCCAGGCGTCCGCCTTGATCGGTCCGCGCGCCGGTGTCTGCAGCACCGCATGGCCGGCGGTGTCGTGAAGTTGGACCTCCACCGCCCAGCCGTCCTCGGGGTTTGCGGAAAAGCCCAGTTTGGCGGTCACGCTTAGCTGGCCGTCCTTGAAGTCCGCATCCGGCTCAGCGCGGGCGAACACGTCGGCGAGATAGGTGGGGGCGGTGGAATAGATCAGCACCTCGCGGTGAATGCCGCCCATCCACCACTGGTCCTGGTCCTCCACGAAGGACGCGTCCGACCATTTGACCACGGCGCAGCAGATCAGATTGCTCTGCCCGGCCGCAACATAAGGCGTCAGGTCGAACTCGTGCGGCAGGCGCGAATCCTTGCCGAGGCCCACGGGAGCGCCGTTGACCCAGACATAGAGCACGCTCTCCGCGCCGCCCACCTGCAGGACGATGCGCCGCCCGTCCCAGTCAGCCGGGACGTCGAACTGGGTTCGATAAAGACCGGTGGGATTTTCGGCCGGCACGTTCGGCGGCGGGTCCATGAACGGCATCTGGACATTGGTGTAGTGGGGCCGGTCATAGCCGTGCATGGTCCAGTTCGAGGGCACGGGCAGGACGGCCCAGGCGCTGTCGTCGAAGTCCGGCTTGATGAAGTCCGGCGGTATCGTCTCGGGACGCGCCGCGAGGCTGAAGCGCCAATCGCCGTTCAGGGAAATGACGTAGGGCGTTGCGGCGCGGTCATAGGTCGCCGCGCTGGCCGCATCGGCATAGGGCCACAGGCTCGCCCGCGCCGGCAAACGGCCCACCGAGATGGTCTCCGGATGCACCCAGGTGCGGGTCTGGCCAATAAACAGAAGGTCCATCCATGATCCCTGGCCGTTGCGGCGAAGCCCCAAGGATCAACAACGGATAGCGCGCCGGCGCCACTGGATTTTCTTCAGCGGCGCCGGAACGTTGGCGGAAACCTAGGCCGCCTTCTGCGTCGCCGCCGGATAGGCCCAGCCCTGGCTCCCGCTCTTGGCGGCGGCGAATTGCGCCTCGGCGAAGGACCAGTTGGCCAGCTTGTCCCACCAGGCTTTCAGGAAGCCTTCACGGTCGTTCTTGTGGTCGAGATAATAGGCGTGTTCCCACAGGTCGCAGACCAAGAGGGCTACACCATCCAGCTCCAGGGCCGTGGCGCCGTCATGGGTGGTGGCCACCGAGACCTTGCCGTCCTTGGCCATGAGCCACACCCAGCCGGAGCCGAAATGGCCGGCGCCTTCCGCCACGAACTTGGCCTTCAGGGCGTCGAGATTGGTGAAGTCGGCCAAGATGGCGGCCAGGAGGTCGCCCTTGGGCGCAGCGACGTTCGGCGACATGGAGTCCCAGAACAGGGCGTGGTTCCAGGCCTGGCCGGCGTTGTTGGCCAGCTTCTTGTCGCCGTCGGCCTTGGCCTTGCGCACCACGTCCTCCAGGCTGCCCACGGCCTTGTCGCCGAGGATCTCATTCATCACGCTCACATATTTGGCGTGATGCTTGTCGTGATGGGTGTGCATGGTGGTGTCGGACAGCACCGGCTGCAGGGCGTCATAGGCATAGGGAAGATCGGGGAGGGAGAACATGGATTTCAGGTCCTTGTAGACTGACAAAATCGGCCGCGGCCGATGAGGGACAAATAGGTCGCCGCCGCGACAGGCCGATGGCGCGCGAGACAGATATGTAAAAAAAGCTGTGAGGCGGGCGGTTGGGCCTGGTTAGTCAATGCCTTGCCCGCGCAAGGGTTCCCGCGCGGGCGGCGTTGATCCCGCAGATGGCGAGGGGTGGCCTGTGTTGCGCTCAGCCACGAGACCACTATATGGTTTCAGCGATTAAATTGTGTGCAATCAAATCCTCGATACTTTTGCTCAAACCGCTCGAAAAAGGATCACCAGCCATGTCGGTCAATGTTCTCTACCGCACCTCGGCCCGCGCCACCGGCGGCCGCGACGGTCGTTCCGGAACCCTGGACGGGACCTTGGATGTCAAGCTGACCACGCCCAAGGAACTGGGCGGCGGGGGCGGCGACGGCAGCAATCCCGAGCAACTGTTCGCCACCGGCTACGCCGCCTGCTTCATCGGCGCCATGAAGTTCGTGGCGTCCCAGGGCGGCCCCAAGGTCCCGGCCGACACCACGGTCACCGCCACCGTGGGCATCGGGCCCCGCTCGGAAGGCGGCTTTGGCCTGGAGATCGCCCTGGCCGTCTCCCTGCCCGGCGTGGACCGCGCCGAAGCCGAGGCCTTGGTGGCCAAGGCCCATGAGGTCTGCCCCTATTCCAACGCCACGCGAAACAATGTGGACGTTCAGCTCAGTGTGGTTTGACCGCGGTCAGCCGGCCCTCTTGGCTCGCGTCTGCAGCGCCAGCGGGTTGGGCGTGGCGTCGGCGACGCGGGTCAGGCGGTTGCGGTCGGTATGGTGGAACACCTTGTCCGCGCCCTCGATCTTCAACACCGTGTCCTGGTCATAGGACCAGGTTCCATCGTCATGGATCGTAACCGCTACGGTCCATGACAGGGTGCGATAGGCGCGGTCGAGGAAGGGATTGGACAGAATCCCGAATTGGGGCGAAGCCAGCTCCGCGCGCAGCTCGAAACGCTTGGCGTCCGGCAGGGCGATCCCGCCGGCCATGGCCACCTGGCCGCGCGGAATGGCCAGGGTCTGGATCACTGAGCCGGTTGCAGGCTCCCATAGCCAGAAACCCACCTGATCATGGAACGCCTTCTCCTCGTTCAAGCGACGGATAAAGGTGCGATAGCGCAGGCCGTAATAGAGCTGCGGCCCATTGGTCTGAGGATCGATGGGCTGCAACTCGTAGCGTTCCCGATAGGGCTCGCTCAGAGGCCCATCGACTTCCGGGTGCAGGTCAATCCCCTTGATCCCCTCCCAGATCCCGGCCATGGGCGCCAGGGGACCCAGATTGGCCAGGGTCTCCGGGTCGATGGGGTCGGGCTCGTCGAAGATGTCGGCTTTGTAGGACATGGGAGTCTCGCTGGCGAAAGCGGTCAGTCCCCCTAACTAACCAAGCCGCGCGCTGCTGTCTCGTGGTCCGCCGCTAGTGCGGCGCCGTAATCTCGCTCAGCAATGGCCCGATCTCGTCGTGCAGCACCAGATCGGCATAGGCGTCCTGCTCGGTCGGCTCGCGATTGACGATGGCCAGTCGGGCGCCGTTGCGCTTGGCGAGCAGGGGAAAGCCGGCGGCGGGGTAGACCACCAGGGACGAGCCCAGCACGAGGAACAGGTCGCAGGCCAGGCTTTCGGCCTCGGCCCGGGCCATGGGGCCTTCGGGCATGGACTGGCCGAACGAGATCACAGCGGTCTTGACGATGCCGCCACAGGCGCGGCAGGCGGGAACCTCGCCCCGCTCCAGGAACGGCGCCTTCAGGTCAGCCAGTTCGTGGCGCAGGCCGCAGTCCAGGCAGGCGGCATAGCTGGCGTTGCCATGCAGTTCGATCACCTGATCGGCGGGCACGCCGGAATCCTGATGCAGGTTGTCCACATTCTGGGTGATCACCGCGCTGACCTTGCCCTGGGTCACAAGGCGGGCCACGGCCAGATGCCCAGAGTTCGGCGCGGCGCCGGTCCAGCCGGCCACCCCGGAAAAGGCTCTGGTCCAGGCTTCGCGGCGCTTGTCTTCGCTGGCCACGAAGTCCTGGAAATAGATCGGCTTCATCCGGCTCCAGACTCCGCCAGGGCTGCGAAAATCTGGAATGCCGGACTCGGTGGAGACGCCGGCGCCGGTGAACACCACCATGCGCCGGGAGGCTTGGATCAACTCGGCCAAGCGGGCTCGGTCGGACATGAGGCGGGAGGCCCTCGATTCAGCTTCCCGGCAGTTTGCCTGCCGCAGCCCTCAGTGCGAAGCCAGATAGTTGAGCACCCGAAACAGCCGCAAGGCGAAGGCGCGCGCCGTCAGGGGCAGGGCTTCGCTGAGAGCCGCCCGCCGGGCCACGGCGCGCAAGGCGGTCTTGAACGGCGCCATGCTCAGGGCGCGGGCGGCGCGATAGGCCGGGTATTCCTTCACCCGGTCGGGATGGTCGGCCAGGATGCGATGGAAGTTGGCGCCGGAAGAGGCGTATTTGTCCAAAAGGGTCGGCACTGTGTCCAGGCCCAGATGGCTCACCGTGTTGTCCACATGCAGGATCGGCCATTGGTCGGCGACCCGCATACCCCATTCCTGATCTTCCCAACCCCAGGCGCGGTAATCGGGATTGAACGGGGTGGCTTGCATCACATCGCGCCGCACCAGGATGTTGGAGCCATAGACGAAGCGCCACGGCATCACTTGGCGCACGTCAACCGGCATGCAGTCGAGCTGGGTGGCGATGGTGCGGTGCAGGTCGTAGCACGGCTCGTGCGAGGCCTGGATCAGCGAAAACCCGCCGATCGCCAGGGGCGGATCGTCCGCCTGGATCATCTCCATATAGGCGGCCAGGAAATCGGCGCGATCGGGCACGGTGTCGGCGTCGAGATAAAGCAGGTGACGGCCGCGAGCGAATTGGGCCAGGCGGTTGCGGGCGGCGGAGCGGCCCTCGTTCTGAGACAGCCGAACGAAGGCGGCCGGCATGGCCAGGGCTTCGACGGTCGCGGTGAGGCGGGCGGCGAGCGCCTCGTCGCCTGTGCCGTCGTCCAGGGCGATGATCTCGATGGGTGTGGACAGCTGCGACGCCTGGGCCTGGATCGCGGCAAGAAGGCCCGAGGGATCGTCACGCAGAAAGGGAGTCAGCACCGACAGCACCGGCCGAGCTTCCGCCCAGGCGGCGTTGGCCGCCACGGTCACCTTGGTGGTGCGTGTGGCGGGGGGGCTTTCGATGGACCTGTCCCGCGCAACGGACTTTTTGGGCGCGGCCTTTTCGTCACGGAAGCTTACGAAACCCGCCTCGCCGAAAGCCACATTGAAGTCGCCGGACACCAAACGCATCGCGTATCCCATGATAGCCCCCGAACTACGTTCCATTGCTCTACCCATTGAATCGGCGAAGCGGCCTGCGTTCCGCTTTCACCCACCCCGATCAAATCTGGGACAAGCTCAGCAACAATCGCGCCAGTTGCGGCTCAACTGATTCCACTTCACTTGGATGGGATTTGGATCGTAAGCATTGACCATGGGACCGGGGGGCGCCGCCGAGCCGTCAGGCTCGCTGGCCGGCTTCCGCCCGAAATTGATTTTCAACCCCGAGCATTTTTCAATCCAAGGACTTCTTCAAATGGATCGACCCTTGCCACAGCCAACGCCGGAGACCCGGCATTTCTGGGAAGGTTGCAAGGCGGGCGAACTTCGCCTGCAGCGCTGCCTGGCCTGCGCCCACACCTATTTTCCGCCGCGCCCATTCTGTCCGGCCTGCGCCTCGCGCGAGGTCGAGATTTTTCCGGCCAGCGGCAAGGCCAGCCTCTACAGCTACGTCATCAACCATAGGCCGCGTCCCGATTTTGGAACCGAGCCGCACTCCATCGCCGTGGTCACCCTGCAGGAAGGCCCTCGGATGATGACCAATGTCGTCGGCTGTCCGCAGACCCCCGAGGCGCTGCAATTGGACATGCCGCTGGAAGTCACCTTCCTCGAAGCCAGCGACACCATATCGCTGCCCCTGTTCCAGCCGGCGAAGGCCTGACCCTCCATGAAGCAAAAATCAGTTGCGGTGGTCGGCGCGGCCGAAACCACCAAGATGGGCAAGATTCCCGACATGTCGGTGATCGGCCTGCACGCCGACGCGGCGCTCAACGCCCTGGCCGACGCGGGGCTCAAGCCCTCCGACATCGATGGCGTCGCCACCGCCGGTGAAAGCCCGGTGGCCATCGCCCAATATCTGGGTATTACGCCCACCTGGGTCGACGGCACGGCGGTGGGCGGCTGCTCGTTCATGCTGCACGTGCGCCACGCGGCGGCGGCGATCAACGCCGGCCTGTGCAAGACTGTGCTGATCACCCACGGCGAGTCCGGCCGCTCGCGTGTCGGCGCCGGCGGCTGGGGCCGCGCCCCGCACAGCTGGAGCGGTCAGTTCGAGGTCCCCTTTGGCGTGACCTCGCCGCCCACCATGTTCACCATTCCAGCCCTTCGCTACATGAAGACCTTCGGGATCACCGAAGAGCAGGTGGCCATGGTCTCGGTGATCCAGCGCGAATGGGCGGCCATGAACCCGCGCGCCAGTTTCAAGGACCCGATCACCGTCGACGACGTCCTGAACTCGCCGATGATCGCCTGGCCGTTCCGGATGCTCATGTGCTGCCTGGTCACCGACGGCGGCGGGGCCCTGATCCTCACCAGCGCCGAGCGGGCCAAGGATTTCCCGCAAAAGCCGGTCTATATCCTCGGCGCCGGTGAGAGCGTCGAGACCCAGATCGTCAGCCAGATGGAGGACTTCACCACCTCCAAGGCCTTCCGCGTCTCCGGCAAGAAGGCCTTTGACGAGGCCGGGATCAGGCACGCCGAGGTGGATCACCTGATGATCTACGACGCCTTCGCCCACCTGCCGATCTATGGGCTGGAGGACCTGGGTTTCTGCGAGCGGGGAGAGGCGGCCGGCTTCATCGGCGCCCGCAACACCGCGCCCGGCGGCAAGCTGCCGCTCAACACCAACGGCGGCGGGCTGTCCTACATGCACTCGGGCATGTACGGCATGTACGCCCTGCAGGAGAGCGTGCGTCAGATGCGCGGCGTCGCCCCGGCCCAGGTTCCGGGAGCCAAGATATCGGTCTGCCACGGCGTTGGCGGCATGTTCGCCGCATCCGGGACGATCATCTTTACAAACGAAGCTTAGTCTTTTGAGGTTCGATAGCGAGGGCGGCTTCACCGCCCTCGCTACACGATCAGATAGCCAGCGGGTCGCTGTCCTCCAGCGCCTTCAGGCGGAACGGCAGGGCCCCGATCACCGCGCCCACCGCCGGCGCCACGAAGAACAGCCACAACTGCTGCAGCGCCTGGCCCTGGACCAGCACGGCGGGGCCGAAGCTGCGGGCGGGATTGACCGATACCCCGGTGACCTGGATGCCGACGATATGGATCGCCGCCAGGGTGATGCCGATGGCCAGCCCCGCGAATCCCGGCGCGCTGGCCTTGCCGGTGGAGCCCAGGATGACCAGCACGAACAGGGCTGTCGCCACCACCTCGAAGGTCGCCGCCGCCGCCAGCGGATAGCCGCCGAGATAGCCCGGCCCCCAGCCGTTCTGGCCCAGATGCTGGCTCTGGCCGGCGATCAGGGCCAGGATCATAGCTCCGGCGGTCGCCCCGGCGAACTGGGCGATCCAATAGATCACCATGTCTTTGGCGCTCATGCGTCCGGCCACAAGCGCGCCCAGGCTGACCGCCGGATTGACGTGGCAGCCCGAGATGGGGCCGACGCCATAGGCCATGGCGACGATGGCGAAGCCGAACGCCAGGGCGATGCCCAGCTGACCCACATGGTCGCCCCCCAGCACGGCCGCGCCGCAGCCGAACAGGACCAGGGTTAGCGTGCCGAGGAACTCGGCCAGGAACTTCTTCATGGTGGTTAGCCCCCTTGGATGAAGACCTTGCTGGCTTGATCCGCAAGGTTGCGGATGGACGGTAAGCCGGTTGTTCGGATCGCGCCAGACGGGCGCTTTTGACCGCCCGTTAAGCCGTGTGCGCTAGACTCTCGGCCATGACCGAAGCCGCCGACCTGATCCTCGCGCTGGAAACGCCCGCCGCCCTGTTGCGCGACGGTGGCGGCCTCATCGAGGCCAATGCGGCCTTCGCCGCCTGCGGCGTCGACCTGGCGAGCCTGGCCGCCATGCCGGTTGGCGATCGTCGCGAGACCCTGGGCAATGACGGCGCCTTGATCGCCTGGAGCCTGAGCGAGCTGCCCAGCGGCGCGCGTCTGCTCAGCGGCCGGCCGGCGGCTGGGGATCTGGCGGCGCGCGAGCAGTATCTCGCCGCCCTCAGCCACGAATTGCGCACCCCGCTCAATGGGGTCCTGGGCATGGCGGGCCTGCTGGCCGAGACCAAGCTCGCCGCGGAACAGAGAGCCTATCTGACCTCGCTGCGCGATTGCGGCGAACATCTGCTGGGCCTGGTCAATGACGTGCTGGATCTGGCCCGCATCGACGCCGGCCGGCTGACCTTGCACCCGGCGCCGATGGATCTGAACCGCCTGCTGCAGGGCGTGGCCGAGCTGCTAAGTCCCCGCGCCCACGCCAAGGGCCTGGAGATCGCCTGGACCACACCGGCTGTGACCCCCGCCATCCTCGGCGACGAGGGGCGCCTGCGCCAGATCCTGTTCAACCTTGCCGGAAACGCCATCAAGTTCACCGACGCCGGCGGCGCGCTTTTGACCATCGAGGTGCGCCAGGTGACCAGTGACCGGGCGCGGTTGCGCTTCGCGGTCGCCGACACCGGTCCTGGGGTGCCCGAGGCCGAGCGTGAGCGCATCTTCGAAGCCTTCGCCCAGGCTGACGCCTCCCATGCCAGCCGCGCCGACAGCACGGGCCTGGGCTTGGCCATCGTCCGGCGCCTGACCGCGGCACATGGGGGCCAGACCGGGCTGGATTGCCCTGAGGCCGGCGGCGCCCGGTTCTGGTTCGAGGCGGATTTCGCCTTGGTGCGGCCGGCCAGTCCCGCCTGGCCGCTGGCCGGCCGGGTGGTCGCCGTGATCTCGCCCAGCGCCATCGTGCGCGAATCCGCCAAGGGGCAGATCGAAGCGGCCGGCGGCCAGGCGCTCTGTCGCCCCTGCCTGGATGGCGCGCCCCTCCCGGCCGGGGCCATCCTCTTGATCGATCACGCCCTGGCCGAGGGGCGTCGCCGGCCGCGACCGCTGCCGGGCCATCCCAGCGTGATCCTGGTGCCGCCCGAGGCCCGCGCCGAGATCCCGCGCTATCGCGCCGCCGGCTTTGGCGGCTATCTGATCAAGCCGCTGCGGGCGGTGTCTCTGGTGGAGCGGGTGCTGGCGGTGTGCGGCGAGGGCGTCGTCGATCTGGCCGGGCCGCTGGACGAGCGGGCCGAATATGTCTGTCACGCCCGGGTGCTGTTGGCCGAAGACAATCCGATCAACGCCTTGCTCGCCCGCTCCCTGTTGGAACGCGAAGGCTGCAGCGTTGATCGCGTGGCCACGGGGGCGGAGGCGGTGGAGGCGGGCGCCAGCGGCGTCTATGACCTAATCCTGATGGATCTGCGAATGCCCGGCATGGGCGGGCGCGAGGCGACCCGAGCCCTGCGCGAGCGTGGCTGCCGCACGCCGATCCTGGCCCTTACCGCTGACGCCTTCGAGGAGGATCGCCGCTCCTGCATGGCCGCCGGCATGGACGATTTCCTGACCAAGCCGCTGGAGCAGTCCGTTCTGCGCGCCATGCTGCGCCGCTGGACCCGCCCCGGCTGGACGCGCCCCGCGGAGCAGGCCAAGCTCAGCGCCTGATCGGGCGGCGCTCCCGCCGACGCGGGGAACGGCTTGATGTCCATCGAAGACGGCCCGAGACAGGCCGATAGGCGCGGCGTTCTGGGCGCGCTCGTTCTGTTTCTCGACCGACGCATCCTGGTCATGCTGGCGCTGGGTTTTGCGTCGGGCCTGCCCAACCTGCTGATCTTCGACACCCTGTCGGCCTGGCTGAGGGAGTCGGGGCTATCGCTGGAGGTGATCTCCTTCTTCAGCCTGGCGACCCTGGCCTATTCATTCAAATTCCTATGGGCGCCGCTGGTGGATCGTACGGCCATACCCGTCCTGACGGCATGGCTCGGCCATCGCCGGTCCTGGATGCTGGTGGCGCAGCTGGCGGTCACGACGGGGTTACTGCTGGTCGCTCGGGGAGACCCCAGGACGGGCCTCGGCACGGTCGCCCTGTTCGCCGTCTTCACCGGCTTCGCCTCCGCCACCCAGGACATCGTGGTCGACGCCTGGCGGATCGAGGCCTCGGATAGCGCGCGCCAGGGGGCCATGGCCGCCGCCTACCAGTGGGGCTACCGGATCGCCATCATCATCGCCGGCGCAGTGCCTCTGGTCCTGGCCGATCATCTTGGGTGGAACCTGTCCTACGGCCTGATGGCGGGGCTGATGGGCATAGGCGTGCTCGCCGTCCTGGGGGCGCCGCGCGAACTGACGCGGGTGATCCGGGCGCTGCCGCACGCCGACATGCAGGCCTCGCCTTTGCTCGAAGGGTTGGAGTGGATCGCCCGACTGAGCCTGCTCTTGCTGGGCGGATTACTGCTTGGATCGGGATTGGGCGCCAACGCCGAACTGCTGGCCAAGGGGTTGAGCGTTGCGGGACTTGCCGGCGCGGGCGCGGCTTTGAGCGCCGCCTGGGTCGCCAAGCCGGACGGGGTGTGGCTGCAGCTTGCCGGTGTCGTAGTCGGGGCCGCGGTGATCGTGATCGCCGCCTGGCCGATTCCGCGACTGCGCACCCGCCCCGGGCTCTACCTGTCTTCGGCCTTCGGTGAGCCGCTTGGCGATTTCTTCGGGCGGTTCGGCAATACGGCCGTGCTGATCCTGGCTCTGATCTGCGTCTATCGCCTGTCCGACTTCGTGCTCAACATCATGACGCCCTTCTATCTGGACCTGGGCTTTTCGAAGACCCAGGTCGCCGAGGCGCGCAAGGTGTTCGGGGTGGCGATGTCGATGGTCGGCGTCTTCGCCGGCGGCTTCTCGGTGGCGCGCCTGGGGGTGATGCGGTCGATGGTCATCGGCGCCTTCGCCCTTCCGATCACCAATACCATCTTCGCCTGGCTGGCCACGCGGGGGCCGGACTTCAACAGTCTGCTGGCCGCCATCGGCATCGACAACATCGTCTCCGGTTTCGCCGGCACCTGCCTGATCGCCTACATGTCCAGCCTGACCAGCGCGGGTTTCACCGCCACCCAGTACGCGCTGTTCTCCTCGCTCTATTCGTTGCCGGGCAAGCTGATCGCCTCCCAATCGGGCCGGATCGTCGAGAGCGCCGCCCGCGCGGCCCAGGACGGCGGGCCGTTCGCTTCGCTCAAAGGCTTGTTCGACCACGCTCCGGCGGGAGCTTTCGCCGGGGCGATGGCCAAATCGCACGTGGCTCCGTCGGCGCTGGGCGCCGGCTACGTGGTGTTCTTCTCCTATTCGGGACTGGTCGGGGTGCTGTCGATGGTGCTGGCCGTGTGGGTCGCCCGGCGCACGAGAACCGACCCGCAGCGACCAATTCGGGCTAGCCCGGCGCCTGCTGGCACCACGGGCTGAGGTCGCTCTCGGCGCCCATCAGGGCCAGGCCGGCGGCGATGGATTCCAGCTCGGCGCCTGAGTCCAGCTTGGCCTCGCCGAAGCGCTCGACGAACATCCGCCGCACCGCCGGCACGAACGAGGAGCCGCCCGTGAGGAACACGTGGTCAACCGCGTCCGGCGCCAGCTTGGCGCTGGCCAGCGCCTCATCCACCGCCGTCTCGATGGCGGCCAGCTCCTTGCCGATCCAGATGTCGAACTCGCCGCGCGTCACGTCGCATTCAATGGACACGTCGCCGGCGTGGAAGGAGAACCGCGCCGTCTCACTGGCCGACAGGGCCTCCTTCAGCCGCGAGACCGACTGGTAGAGGTGATAACCGTGTTCGCCGTCCAGCACCTCGACCAGCTTCCTGATCTTGTCCGGCTCCAGGGCCTTGCGCACCAGGCCGCGGACGTCGCGCATCTCGCGCGAAGCCCGCAGCAGGGCCAGCTGATCCCAGCGGGCGAAGGCGGTGTAGTAGCGGATGGGGATGGGCAGGATATTGTCGAAGTCCCGATAACTCGACCCCTTGCCCAACTGCGGCGAAACCAGATGGTCGATGATGCGGTAGTCGAAGGCGTCGCCGGCCACGCCCACCCCCGCCTGGCCGAGCGGGATGGCATGGATCGCGCCCGCGCGCCGCTCAAAGCGGATGATCGAAAAGTCGCTGGTGCCGCCACCGAAATCGGCCACCAGCACCGTGGCGTCCGCCTTCAGCCGCTTGGCGAAGAAGAAGGCCGCGGCCACCGGCTCGTAGGCGTAGAAGATCTCCTCGAAGCCCAGCCGGCGGAAGGCGGTCTCGTAGCGGGTCAGGGCCAGGTTCGCATCGGGATGGGCGCCCACGAAGCGCACAGGCCGGCCGACGATCAACCGTGGCGGCAAGGCTCTCAAGGTCTCGCCGGCATGAGCGCGCAGCTGCAGCAGAAAGGCCGACAGCATGTCCTCGAACCGATAGCGGCGGCCCAGGATGGTGGTCTCGCTGAACAGGGCGCTGGCGGCGTAGCTCTTGAACGACTGGATGAAGCGGGTGTCGCCCGGATCGTCTAGATAGGCGTCGATGGCCCACGGTCCGGCCTCGATCCGCCGGCCGCTGGTGTGTTCCCCGTCGCTGTGAAAGCTGAGCGCCGAGCGGAACGGCGCGCGGTCCTCGCCCAGGCCGGCGAACCGCACCAGCTGCGCCTCGCCCGCAGCCGTGGTCAGGGAGACCACGGTGTTGGTGGTGCCGAAATCGACGCCGATCGTGGGGCGAGCGGTCATGCGCGGGATCAGCCTGGCGGGGAAACGCGGGGCCGGGGTGTTTGCTCGCCCTGGACGATCAGGTCAAGAGGCTTTGCGGTGAGCCTTGCGGCGTTTCGCATGGCGCCAGATCGTAGGCGGCCATGGTGGCCATGGACAGGATCTTGGACACCGAGGCTGACAGCGGGCAGATCTGCACCGACTTGGACAGGCCCAACAGGATCGGGCCCACCACCGTCGCCCCGCCCAGAGCCTGGACCAGCTTGGTGGAGATCGAGGCCGAATGGATGGCCGGCATGATCAGGATATTGGCGCTGTCGGTCAGGCGCATGAACGGATAGTTGGCCCGCTGCTCCGGATCCAGGGCCAGTTCCGGGGGCATCTCGCCCTCGTATTCGAAGTCCACCGCCATCTCGTCCAGCATGGCCACGGCGGCGCGCACCTTTTCCGACCGGTCGCCCATGGGCTGGCCGAAGGTGGAATAGGACATGAAGGCCACCCGCGGCTTGAAGCCAAGGCGGCGCACGGCGCCGGCGGCCTCGATGGCGATCTCCACCAGATCCTCCGCTTCGGGCATTTCGGTGACATTGGTGTCGGCCACGAACAGGGTGTGACCCTTGGCCATGACGATGGACATGCCCATGACCCGTCCGCCGGGCGCCGGGTCGATCACACGCAGCACCTCTTCCAGCGCCTGGTCGAAATTGCGGGTCACACCGGTGACCATGCCGTCGGCGTGGCCCATGGTGACCATGGAGGCGGCGAAGGAGTTGCGGTCCTGGTTGATCAGCCGCTGCACGTCGCGCAGCAGGTAGCCATCACGCTGCAGGCGCTTGTACAGGCTGGCCACATATTCGGCGTTGCGGTGCGACACCCGCGCGTTGATGATTTCCAGCGGCTTGTCTTCGGGCCTGAGGCCCACTAGGCGCATGTTCTCGTGCACCAGCTCCTCGCGGCCCACCAGGATGGCGTGGCCCAGGCCCTCGGCCTCGAAGGCGTAGGCGGCGCGGATCACGCTCGGCTCCTCGCCTTCGGCGAACACGATGCGCTTCTTGGGGCCGCCCAGCACCGCGCCGGAAATCTTCTGCGTGAAGTCGGCCGTGGGGTCGAGCCGTTGGGCCAGGGAGGCGCGATAGGCGTCCATGTCCTTGATCGGCTTGCGCGCCACCCCCGTATCCATAGCCGCCTGGGCGACGAAGGGCGGGATATAGCTGATCAGCCGCGGATCGAACGGCGATGGGATGATATATTCCGGGCCGAACTTCAGGGCGCTGCCGGTATAGGCGGCCGCGGCAACCTCGTCCGGCACGTCCTCCCGCGCCAGCTGGGCCAAGGCGTTGGCGCAGGCGATCTTCATCTCGTGGTTCACCTGCCGAGCGCGCACGTCCAGGGCGCCGCGGAAGATGTAGGGAAAGCCCAGCACGTTGTTGACCTGGTTGGGATAGTCCGACCGGCCGGTGGCGATGATCACGTCCGAACGCACGGCGCGGGCCTCTTCCGGGGTGATCTCCGGATCGGGATTGGCCATGGCGAAGATGATCGGATTGGGGGCCATGGAGGCCACCATCTCGGCGGTCAGGGCGCCCTTGGCCGACAGGCCGATGAAGACGTCCGCTCCCACCAGGGCCTCGGCCAGGGTGCGGGCCTCGGTGTCCACGGCGTGGGCCGATTTCCACTGGTTCATGCCGCTGGGGCGACCGCGATAGATGACTCCGGTGGTGTCCACGGCGATGCAGTTCTCATGGCGCACGCCCATGGCCTTCATCAGGTCCAGCGAGGCGATGCCCGCCGCGCCCACGCCGCACAGCACCAGCTTGACGTCCTTCAGCTCGCGCCCGGTGATGTGGCAGGCGTTGATCAGGCCGGCGGCGGAGATGATCGCCGTTCCGTGCTGGTCATCGTGGAACACCGGGATGTCCAGCAGCTCCTGCAGCTCGGTCTCGATGCGAAAACATTCCGGGCTCTTGATGTCCTCCAGATTGATGCCGCCAAAGGTCGCGCCGATATTCTTGATAACGGTGATGATCTCGTCCGGATCCTTGGACGCTACCTCGATGTCGATGGAATCCACGTCGGCGAAGCGCTTGAACAGCACCGCCTTGCCTTCCATCACTGGCTTGGAGGCCAGCGAGCCCAGATCGCCCAGGCCCAGTATGGCGGTGCCGTTGGAGATCACCGCCACCAGATTGCCCTTGGAGGTGTAGTCGTAGGCGGCGTCCGGATCCTCGGCGATGGCCCGCACCGGCACGGCCACGCCCGGCGAATAGGCCAGGCTCAGGTCGCGCTGGGTCGCCATGGGCTTGGTCGAGGTCACCGAAACCTTGCCGGGGGTCGGATATTTGTGGAAGGCGAGGGCTTCCTCGTCAGTGAAGGTCCGCTTTTCAGTATCGGTCATGCTGTTCTTTTTGTTTTGCGGGTTGTGGCGCCGCCCCAAAACGGCCCCGCGATTGCAAATTGAGCGCGCACCCTAGAGCCGGTTCGCGCCAAGCCAAAGCGGCTTGAGGCAGAAATTGGGCAAGGCGGGCGACGACGTTACGGCAGTCGATCGTTCGGATAGGCGTTGACCGCCAGGGCCATGGCGCCCGACTAGAGCAGGGGCGGCTTTGCAAGGCCGCAAGACCAGGGCGGAGAGATTTGCCGATGACCACCAGGGCGCCGGTAAGGGTGGCGATTTCAGGCGCGCTGGGTCGCATGGGGCGGGCTGTGGCCTCGGTGACTCGGGCGCAGGACAGCGCCGTGCTTGGCCCCCTGACCGGTCGCCCGGAGCTGGCTGGTCAGACCGTCGACGGCGTCGCCCTGGTCAGCCTGGCCGACGCGCTCGGCGCCAGCGACGTGATAGTCGATTTCTCGACGCCCACGGCCTCGCTCGCCTTGGCGCGCGCCTGCGCCGAGCGCGGCGGCCCAGCCCTGGTGGTCGGCTCCACCGGCTTTTCCAGTGAAGAGTCGGCCGCGCTGGAGGACGCCGCGAAGTCGGTGGCGATCGTGCGCTCGGGCAATTTCTCCCTCGGCGTGAATATGCTGCTCGGCCTGGTCGAACAGGCCGCCCGGACGCTGCAGGCCCGAGACTGGGACATCGAGGTGTTTGAGGCCCATCACCGGCGCAAGGTCGATGCGCCCTCGGGCACCGCCCTGATGCTGGGCGAGGCGGCGGCGCGCGGACGCGGCGTGGCGCTGGACGAGGTGTCGGTGCGCGCCCGCAACGGGGTCACCGGCCCACGTCCGGATGGCGCCATCGGCTTTGCGGTCACCCGGGGCGGCGGCATTATCGGCGAGCACAGCGTCAGCTTCGCCGCCGAGGAAGAGATCATCACCCTGGCCCATTCGGCTCTCGATCGGGGCCTGTTCGCCCGGGGCGCGGTGGTGGCCGCCTTGTGGGTCGCCGGCCGTCCGCCGGGGCTCTACGACATGATGGACGTGCTCGGCTTCAAGGATCGGCCATGAACGAGATCCTCTCCCTCGACGCCACCGGCCAGCTCCTGGCCCTGGCCGCCAAGCGGGTCAGCGCGCTGGAGCTGCTTGAAGCCGCCGTCGCCCGCCACCAGGCGCTGAAAAAGCGGCTCAACGCGGTGGTCGTCACCGACCTGCCCGCCGCGCGCCGCCGGGCCGAGATGATCGACGAGCAGCGCATCGCCGGCGAGAGCCTGGGCGCCCTGGCCGGCCTGCCCATGACCCTCAAGGACACCATGGATGTGGAGGGCCTGCCGGCGTCGGCGGGGCTAAAGGCGTTCCTGGGCCGCCCGGCCCACGACGCCGCAGCGGTGGCCAGGGTGCGCGCCGCCGGCGCCGTGCCCTGGGGCAAGACCAATGTGCCGGTTCTGGCCGGCGATTGGCAGAGCTATAACGCCATCTACGGGACCACCAACAATCCGTGGAACCTGGAACGCACCCCTGGCGGTTCGTCCGGCGGGGCGGCGGCGGCCCTGGCCAGCGGTATCACCCCTCTGGAGATCGGTTCCGACATCGGCGGGTCCCTGCGCGTGCCGGCCTCGTTCTGCGGGGTCTATTCGCACAAGCCCACCTGGGGCCTGGTCTCCCAGCGCGGTCATGTCCCACCGGTCCCCGGCAGTCAGGCCGACCGGGACCTGAATGTGGTGGGCCCGATGGCCCGCTCGGCGCGGGACCTGCGCCTGCTGCTCTCGGTGATCGCCCAGGGGCCGATCGCGGCCAAGGCGGCGCCCATGGCGCTCAAGGGCCTCAAGGTCGGCCTGTGGATCGACGAGCCGGCCTTCCCTCTGGACCCTGAGGTGCGCAAAGTCGTCGAGGCCTTCGCCATCCGCCTGGCGCGGGAAGGCGCCGATGTGGAGTTGGTCAAGCCGGTGGACGCCGGGGTCCTGTTCGAGACCTATTTCGCCCTGTTGGCGCCGATCATCGGCACGGACCTGCCGCCCAAGGCCCTGGCGGGGATGCAGCGGATGCGCGGCATGGCCCAGCTGGCTCTCCGGCTCGGCGCCGGCCCTCAGTCCTGGGCTGGCCAGGTGCTGGGCTATGCCGCCACCCATGCCGAGTGGCTGGCGGCCGATGAGGCGCGCGCCCGGCTGGGCGGCCAGATGAAGACCCTGTTCGAGCGGCGCGACGTGATCATCGCGCCCATCGCGCCGGTGACCGCTTTTCCTCACGACCACAGCCCGTTCCAGAAGCGCCGCTTGCGGCTATCGGACGGCAAGCACATTCCCTACACCGCCATGCTGAACTGGATCTCCCTGGCCACGGCGCTGGGCCTGCCGGCCACCGCCATCCCCGCCGGGCGCAGCGTCGCCGGTCTGCCTATCGGCGTCCAGATCATCGGACCCCACGGCGCCGACAGCCGTACCCTGTCGGTGGCCGAGGCCATGGAGGATGCGCTGGGCGGGTTCGCCCCGCCGCCGATCGAGGCCGCCGCGAAATAACCTATGCCCGCCAAGAGGCTATCGAGGATCCCCATGACCGTCATCGACTTCGAATGCGACACCCCGACCAAGGAGGCCGTGGAGGACACCATTCGGCTGATCAAGTCCGGGCGGGGGTTCGACAAGGAGGGTTACGCCCAGCTTATGGCCCCCGGTTGGGCGGCCCAGATCGGCATGAGCCTTGATGAGTTCAACGCCGCCAAGGCCACCATCGGCCTGACCAGGCTGGCCCTGAAGCTGTGCGAAAAGGACCTCGAGCGGGCCATGAGCCACGCCGCGATCATCGCCATGCTGGACGGAGCGGGCGTCTCCCACGCCTGCATCGGCAATGCCGGCCGCCGGGCCAGCAATGAGGACGTGGCCAAGTTCGCGGCCGAATATCCAGGCCGCCTGATCCCCTGGTTCCGCATCTGGGGCGACGAGGGCGAGGCGGGCGTGGCCAAGCTGGAGCACGGGGTGCGCGAACTGGGCTGCCGGGGGTTCGAGATCTCGTCCTATCGCGAGGAGCGCTACATCAGCGATCCGGCCTATTTCCCGTTTCTGGCCAAGTGCGTCGAGCTGGATATTCCGGTGCGGATCACCGCTGGCGTGCACCTGTTGTCCGACCGCCCCTACGACTATGCCCATCCCAAATATCTGGACGAGCTGGCCATCCGGTTTCCCACCCTGCGCATCGTCGCCGGCCTGGGCGGCTGGCCGTGGATCGGCGACCTCGTGGCCATCGCCATGCGCCACCCCAATCTCTACATCGACATCGCCTGCCGGCGGGTGAAGCAGATCCTCAGCCCCGGCGCCGGCTACGAGCCCCTGGTCTATTACGGAACCCGGGTTTTGCAGGACAAGATGATCTTCGGCAGCGGCTGGGGCACCAGCATGATCCCGCTGGCCCAGCTGGTGCGCGAGACCGAGGCCCTGCCCTTGACCGACACCGTGCGCGCCAAGTGGATGGGCGGCAATGCGGCGCGGGTGTTGGGGCTTGGGTGAGGGCGAGCCGCGATAAGCCCCAAAACCCTCCTGCCAGCCAAAACTTGGGCTATCCTCGCGCAAACAGAAAAGCGAGGAAGCGTGCGACCATGGCCGACGGAGTGTCGAATTCAGGAACAGGCCGAGAGACTGCAGCCTATGACGCCGTCATCGTCGGGGCCGGCTTCTCGGGGCTCTACATGCTGCACCGGCTGCGCGGGCTGGGCCTGAGCGCGCGGGTCTATGAGGCCGGGGACGGGGTCGGCGGCACCTGGTACTGGAACCGCTATCCGGGCGCGCGGGTCGATATCGAGAGCCAGGAATATTCCTACTCATTTTCGCCCGAGCTCGAGGACGAGTGGAAATGGACCGAGCGCTATTCGGCCCAGCCGGAGTTGCTGCGCTATCTGAACCACGTGGCCGACCGGTTCGACCTCAAACGCGATATCCAGCTCAGCACCCGCGTCACCTCGGCGACATTCGACGAGGCGTCGGGCCGCTGGAGCGTCGCCACCGACCGCGGCGACCGGGTCTCGGCCCGCTTCTGCGTCATGGCCACCGGCTGCCTGTCCGTGCCCAACGATCCGCGGTTCCCCGGCCAGGACACATTCGCCGGCCCGACTTATCATACGGGGCGCTGGCCGCATGAGGGCGTCGACTTCAAGGGCCTCAAGGTCGGGGTGATCGGCACCGGTTCTTCGGCCATCCAGTCGATCCCCCAGATCGCGGCCCAGGCCGATCACGTCTGGGTCTTCCAGCGCACGCCCAACTACAGCGTCCCGGCCCACAACGGCCCGCTCGATCCGAACGTCGCCGAGGCCTGGAAGGCCGACCGCGCCGGCAATCGTCAGCGCCAGCGGATGTCCAACGCCGGCTTCCTCTCCGCCGACCCCAACGAACAGCTGGCCCTGGAGGTGTCGCCCGACGAGCGGCGGCGGGTGTTCGAGGACCGCTGGGCGCGGGGCGGCTTTTGCCTGGGCGCCGCCTTCGCCGACCTCTCGGTCGATCTTGAGGCCAACAACACCGCCGCCGCCTTCGTCGCCGACAAGATCCGCCAGATCGTCAAGGATCCGGCCGTCGCCGAAAAGCTGACGCCGAAATCCTATCCGTTCGGGACCAAGCGGTTGTGCATCGACACCGGCTACTATCAGACCTTCAACCGCGACAACGTCACCCTGGTCGATTTGCGCGCCGATCCGATCGAGCAGGTCACGCCCGCCGGCCTGCGCACCCAGGGCGGGGACTATGGCCTCGACGCCATCGTCTTCGCCATCGGCTTCGACGCCATGACCGGGGCCCTGGGCCGGATCGACATTCGCGGGCGCGGCGGTGTGGCCCTGCGCGAAGCCTGGGCGGAGGGGCCGCGCACCTATCTGGGCCTGATGGTCGCCGGCTTTCCCAACCTGTTCACCGTCACCGGCCCCGGCAGCCCGTCGGTGCTGTCCAACATGGTGGTGTCGATCGAGCAGCATGTGGAGTGGATCGCCGACTGCCTGGGCTATCTGGGCGAGCGCCAGATGGGGGTGATCGAGGCCACGCCCGAGGCGCAGGACGCCTGGGTCGCCCACGTCAACGAGGTCGCCGACACCACCCTCTATCCCCAGGCCAACTCCTGGTATCTGGGCGCCAATGTCCCCGGCAAGCCGCGGGTGTTCATGCCCTATATCGGCGGGGTAGGGGTCTATCGCGAGCGCTGCGACGAGGTGGCGGCCAAGGGCTATGAAGGGTTCGAACTGCGGTCTTCGGCCCGCTGACCCGCGCGAAGAGGGACGCTCATGAAGAAACTCGATCTCGCCGCCATCTCCCTGGAGACCGGCTGCAACTATCCGCCGCCGTTCGACGCCCCCTGCCTGGGATCGACCTGGCGGCGGCTGGGCCGCGCCGCCGGCCTGACCGCCTTTGGGGTCAATCTGTCTCGCATCCCGCCCGGCGTCTGGTCCAGCCAGCGGCACTGGCACAGCCATGAGGACGAATTCGTGTTCGTGGTGGAGGGCGAACTCGCCCTGGTCACCGACCGCGGCGAGGAGATCCTGCGGGCCGGCGACTGCGCGGCCTTCAAGGCGGGGGATACTGACGGCCACCATCTGATCAACCGATCTGGCGCCGACGCCGTGGTGCTGGAGGTGGGCAATTCCGACCCGGAGCGGGATCGCTGCGTCTATTCCGACATCGACATGGTGGCCGAGCCGGGCGTCGAGCCCTATCTGCATCGCGACGGCGCACCCTATCCGCTGAACCCTCGGTAGGGCGCGGCGAGCTGGGCGGCGCGGACTGAAGGCTGCGCTGGGCGTGTATTCACCCAAATGAAACCTGTTGCGCGTCTATATGTCGCAAGAGGTTCCCATGCTCGAAGCTGTGTTCAGTTTTCAAGGGCGGCTCAATCGCCTGCAATATTTCCTGGGCTGCCTGGCGTTGGGCATGGCCATCGGGGTGATGGCGGTCGTCCTCATCCTGGGCTTTGTCCACTCGGCCGATCCCGAGGCGCTGAAACAGGCGTTGCTCCCGCTGGTCCTGTTCGTCCTGGTCGGCCTGCCCCTGTTCTTCTGGATCAGCTTTTCCCTGCAGGCCCGGCGCATCCGCGATATCGGCTGGAATCCCCTCTATGTGATCCCGGGCTGGATCCTGGTCGGCGTCGTCGACTTCATGCTCGCCAAAGCCATCCCGGCCCTGGCGATCGGCAAGCTGCACAACCAGACGGTCCTCGGCGGGCTAATCAATCTCGCCCTGTCCTGCGCCCTTCTGTTCTGGCCGGGCCGGGCGGAGGACGACGGCTTTTCGCTTCACGACGACGAGGCTTGGTCGCAGCCGGACGAGCCGTCCCCCGTCATGACGCCCGCTCCAGTTCACAGCGCCCCGGCGGCCTATGGCGCCAGGCCTGCGGGCGCGGGTTTTGGTCGGCGCGGGCTTTAGGCGGCGGCAATCGATTGGGTTCGCGCCTACCGCCCCCCT
Organism: Caulobacteraceae bacterium; assembly: GCA_036494815.1. Taxonomy (GTDB): domain Bacteria; phylum Pseudomonadota; class Alphaproteobacteria; order Caulobacterales; family Caulobacteraceae; genus Poindextera. Next base: position 43,760 of record DASXNV010000026.1, on the reverse strand, counting down.
GTCGACCCAAACCCCCCCGCGCCTCGCGCCGTCTCGTCCAGGTTCTCCACTTCAGTCCAGGCCGCCTGCACCACCGGCGCGATCACCAGCTGGGCGATGCGGTCGCCGCGGCGGATGGTGAAGTCTTCCTGGCCCAGATTGATCAGGATCACCTTCACCTCGCCGCGATAGTCGCTGTCGATGGTGCCGGGGGTGTTGAGGCAGGTGACGCCGGCCTTGGCGGCCAGGCCGGAGCGCGGCCGCACCTGGGCCTCGAAGCCCTGCGGCACGGCGAAGGCCAGGCCCGTGGGGGCCATGATCCGCGAGCCTGGGCGCAGCACGATCGGCTCGTCCTCGGGCACGGCGGCGCGCAGGTCCATGCCGGCGGCGCCGGGGGTCTCATAGGCCGGCAGGGGCAGGCCTTCGGAATGGGGCAGGCGGGCGATCGGGATGGTCGGGGTCATGCTTGGAAGGGTCTCAACTCAGGTTGGAATGATTTTGCCCCTGCTCATCCTGGCTTTGGCCGGGATGAGGCGGGGAAGTGGGTGGTCTAAGCCCCTCCCGCTCTAGCCGTTCAGGGCTTGAGCGATTCTGTCGGCCAGGCGAGCGGCGACGGCGTCTTTCGGCGCCCGCTCCCAGCGTTCGAGATGGTCCTTGGTGATGATCATCACGGTGTTGTCGCCGCCGCCCATGACCCCGTCCTCGCTCACGTCATTGGCCACGATCCAGTCGCAGCCCTTGCGCGCCAGCTTGGCCCGGGCGTGGGCTTCCACATCGTTGGTCTCGGCGGCGAAACCCACCACTAGGGCCGGGCGCCGCGGGCCGGTGGCGGAGAGGGCGGCCAGGATGTCGGGGTTTTCCACCAGGCGCAGGACGGGCGGGCCGTCCTCGCCCTTTTTCAGCTTGACGCCGAAGACCTCGTCGGCCCGCCAGTCGCTGACGGCGGCCACGCAGACCGCGGCGTCGGCGGGTAGGGCGGCCTGGACGGCGGCCAGCATCTGCTGGGCGGTCTCCACATCGATGCGCCGCACCCCGGCGGGGGCGGACAGGGCGGTGGGACCGGAAACCAGCGTCACCTCGGCCCCCAGCCGGCTCAGGGCCGCGGCGATGGCGTAGCCCTGCTTGCCGCTGGAGCGGTTGGTGATCAGGCGCACCGGATCGATGGGCTCGGCGGTGGGGCCGGCGGTGACCAGAACATGCTTGCCCACCAGGGGGCGGTCTACAGCCAGGGCGTTCATGACGGCGTGAAATATGGCCTCGGGCTCGGCCATGCGGCCGGGGCCGTATTCGCCACAGGCCATGACCCCCTCGTCCGGCCCGACGAAGCGCACGCCATCGGCCATCAGCCTGGCCACATTGCGCCGGGTCGCCGGGTGTTCCCACATGCGAACGTTCATGGCCGGCGCCATCAGCACCGGCTTGTCGGTGGCCAGAAGCGTGGTCGAGGCCAGGTCATTGGCCAGCCCCTGCGCCGCCCGGGCCATCAGGTCGGCGGTGGCCGGAACCACCACGATCAGGTCGGCCGAGCGCGACAGCTGGATATGGCCCATCTCCGCCTCGTCGGTTAGGGAGAAGAGGTCCTGATAGACCTTGCTCTCGGCCAGGGCGGACAGGGACAGGGGGGTGACGAACTCGGCCCCCGCCCGGGTGAGGATTGGGGTGACGCCCACATCGGCCTTGCGCAGCAGCCGGGTCAGCTCCAGCGCCTTGTAGGCGGCCACGCCGCCGCCGACGATCAACAGAATCCGCTTTGCCTGCACCAGGTTCGTCTCCCGCCTGACCACCCCTTCGCTCTTATCGGTTCGAAAGCCTCTGGACAAACGCCAAGCTTTGTTCTTTGTTTGTTCTAACACAACCCAAGCGGGAAGCGAGGGGATGGTGCGAAGTCTATGTCGCGCTGATTTTGCGGCGCTTTTGGCGGCGACAGGTCTGTTGGCGCTCGCCGCCTGCAATGGCGGTTCGGCGACCACGCCGGCGCGGGATCATTCGGCCAGCAACGACAGCCGGGTGGCCAGCGCCGCCTATTCCACCGACCGCAATGCGTGCGGGGCGGGCGGCTATAGCTCTGATCGGCCCGATCCGCGCACCCAGCCGATCCCGCAGGTCCAGGGCAAGCCCATGTGGGCGGCCAACCGCCAGCACTCGGCGGAGGAAAACGGCAATGCCATTTCGAGCGCGACGGGGCCGATTTCGGGGCCAAGTCGGTCGTCGACTATGTGGCCAAGGCCCATGCCTTTGTGGCCAAGCCGCCTAAGGATGTCCTGACCCTGACCCGGTCCAATGGCGACCAGCTGATCTATGACGCCCACGGCAATGTGTTCGCGGTGGTGACCAAGGACGGGGCGCCGCGGACTATGTTCAAGCCGCGCGACGGCGCCGCCTATTGGGACCAGCAGAAGGAACGCGAGGCCAGTCGTTCGGAGGGCTCCGGTCGGTCCTGTCGCGCCGATCGCGCCGATGGCTCTGACAACGGGGGCGCTCACCGCTATTCTCCCCACGCGTCGCGGAACTCCGACGGGGACGACCAGGGCTGACGCGCTGAGCAGGATCGGGTGACCATGGCTGACCAGTCGCTTTGGAACGATGTGGACCGGGTTTTCAACCAGGCCCTGGTCGGCGAGGATCCGGCGCTTGAGGCGGCGCTGGCGGCGAGTCGCGCCGCCGGCCTGCCGGCCATCGCCGTGGCGCCCAACCAGGGCAAGATGCTGCACCTGATGGCGCGGATGGTCGGGGCGTCCCGGATTCTCGAGGTCGGAACCCTGGGTGGCTACAGCGCGATCTGGCTGGCCCGGGCTCTGGCGCACGGCGGGCGGTTGATCAGCCTGGAGATCGACCCCAAACACGCTCAGGTGGCCCGCGCCAGCCTGGCGGGCGCAGGCCTGGCCGATCGGGCCGAGGTGCGGGTGGGGCCGGCCCTCGAAACCCTACCGGTGCTGGCCGCCGAGGGGCTCGGGCCGTTCGACCTTGTGTTCATCGATGCGGACAAGCCCAGCAATGCCGACTATTTCGCCTGGGCCCTGAAACTGACACGCAAGGGCGGCCTGATCGTGGTCGACAATGTCGTGCGCGCCGGCGCGGTGGCCGACGCGGCCAGCCGGGACGCCAGCGTGCTGGGCGTGCGGCGGTTGCTCGATTTGGTCGCCGCCGAGCCAAGGGTCAGCGCCACGGCGGTGCAGACCGTGGGCGACAAGGGCCATGACGGGTTTCTGATGGCGCTGGTGGTGGGGTGAGGAGACGGCCGCGCCGGGGTTCCAGCCTATCCGACAGGGCCGACTTGCTCTAGCGGCGAGCCGGTTCGCTGCGCAAACAGAAGTCAGGCCTACCCCCCCTAATACAGATAGCCCACTACTCCCGCCCCCATGATCGCCGCGCCCGCCAGCAGCCACAGCACCCGCCCCGGCCATGGATTGGGCCGGGCGATCACCACGGCCGCCGCCGGCGCTTCGGCCAGCCTCGCCAGGGCCTGCAGGGCCTTGACCCCGTCCTGAGCCAGGTCCTTGAGCCGTGCGGTGGGGGACAGTTCGCGCATGATCCAGCGGCGCACCACCGGCTCGGCCGAGGACCACAGATTGTGGCCGGGGTCCATGCTGCGGGCGACGCCCTCCACCGTGACCATGGTTTTTTGCAGCAAAACCAGTTCCGGCCGCAGCTTCATGTCGAACAGGGCGGTGATCTCGAACAGTTGGCCCAGGAGCCGGCCCATGGAGACGCTGGCGGCGGCGCGGCCCACATTGGGCTCGCCCACCGCGCGCAGGGCCTGGGCGAAGGCTTCCAGCGAATGATGGCTGGGCACATAGCCGGCGTCGAAATGGGCCTTGGCCACCCGGCGATAGTCGCGCTGCAGAAAGCCCCACAGGATCTCCGCCAGGTGCCGGCGGGCGACGCCGTCCAGCCGGCCGATAATGCCGAAATCCACCGCCACGATCCGGTCGGGGGCGGCGACGAACAGATTGCCCTCGTGCAGGTCGGCGTGGAACACCCCATGGTCCATGGCCTGGGCCAAGAAGGCGCGGATCAGGTTGTCGGCCGTGGCCTTGCGGTCCATGCCCGGCTGCAGCATGGCCGCCGGATCGGACAGGGGTATGCCTTCGGCCCAGTCCAGGGTCAGGACCCGGCGGCCGACGCCTTCCCACAAAACCGTGGGCGCGCGCATGAAGCCGTCGGCGGCCATCAGTTCGCCCAGCTCGCTGGCGCCTGCCGCCTCCAGCCTCAGGTCCAGCTCCAGTTGCAGCGAGCGGCCGACGATCTCGGTCAGGGCGCGGGGCTCCAGACGGCGCGCCTCGGGCCCGAACAGCTCGGCCAGCCGTCCGGCCAGCCGCAGCGCCTCCACATCCCGCGTCACCCGCCGCTCGACGCCGGGGCGCAGCACCTTGACCGCCACCCTGCGCCCGTCGGCCAGGGTGGCCGGATGGGCCTGGGCGATGGAGGCGGCGGCGATGGGCTCGCCGAAGCTGGAGAAAAGGGCCTCCACCGGCCGGTCCAGCTCGCTCGCCACCACGGCCCGGGCGATCTCGGTGGGAAAGGGCTCCAGCCGGTCCTTCAGATGGCCCAGGTCGTCGGCGAAGGGGCGGCCGAAGATGTCGGCGCGGGTGGACAGCACCTGGCCGAGCTTGATCGATACCGGCCCCAGCCGCTCCAGCGACCGGGCTAGCCGCTCGCCGGGCCGTCCCCGCCGGGCCTGGGGCCCGGAGGCCAGCCGCAACAGGCGCGCGAACAGGCGCACCGGCGCCGGCAAGATCGGGTCGAGCTCGCGCGGGATGATGGCGTCGGCGCGCGCCAGGACCCAGGCCACCCCCAGCAGCCGAACAAAGGCGGCGGGCCGGCTCATCCCTTGGACAGCGCCCAGCCCTGGTGCAGGGCGGCCACGCCGCCGGTGAAATTGGTCCAGGTGGGCCGGGCGAAACCGGCCTCGCGCATCATTTCGGCGAAGGTCGCCTGATCGGGAAACCGGCGGATGCTTTCCACCAGATACTGATAGGCCTCGCGGTCCTTGGCCACCCAGCCGCCCACGGCGGGGATCACCTTGAAGGAATAGGCGTCATAGGCGCCGCGCAAGGCCTCGGTCACCGGGCGCGAAAATTCCAGGCAAAGAAAGCGGCCGCCCGGCTTCAGCACCCGCCGCGCCTCGCGCAGGGCGGCGGAGATGTCGGTGACGTTGCGGATGCCGAAGGCGATGGAATAGGCGTCGGCGCACGCGTCGGGCAGGGGCAGGGCCTGGGCGTCGCCCACGGTCCAGGTGATTTCGGGCGCCCCGCCGCGTTCCCGGCCGGCGGCGATCATCTCGGCGTTATAGTCGATGACCATGATGCTGGCGTCCTCGCCGCCTCGGCGCTGCTGCGCGCCCCGGGCCAGCTTGGCATAGCGCAGGGCCATGTCGCCGGTGCCCCCGGCGCAGTCGATGATCATCTCGCCCGGCTGCGGGTTCATCCGCGCGGCGGTCATGTCTTTCCACAGCCGATGCACGCCCACGCTCATCAGATCGTTCATCAGGTCATAGCGGCGGGCGACGCGGTCGAAGACGCCGCGCACCAGCCGCGGCTTTTCCGCGGGGTCGACGTCCTTGTATCCGAAGGTGGCGGCGGTCTGGCTCATATCCGCCTCCTTAGCCCCGAAGCCGCGCGCCCGCTATCCCTATGGCGACGGGGCGCGATCCAGCTTAAGGCCGGGTCATGCCCGAACTTCCCGAGGTCGAAACCGTCCGCCGCGGCCTGGAGCCGGTCCTGAAGGGTGCGCGCCTGAGCCGGGTCGAGGCCCGCCGGCCCGATCTGCGCTTTTCCTTTCCCGAAGGCTTCGTCCAAAGGCTGGTGGGCGCGCGGATCACGGATCTGCAGCGCCGGGCCAAATATCTTCTGGCGCCGCTGGATCGCGGCGAGACCCTGGTGATGCACCTGGGCATGACCGGCAGGTTCGAGATCGAAGGGCCAAAAAGCCAGGACAGTGAGGCCCGCGCACGGCCGGGCGAGTTCGTCTATGCCGCCCCCGCCGATCCCAAGCACGCCCATGTGGTGTTCGAGACCGACGCCGGGCACAGGATCACCTTCTTCGACCCGCGCCGCTTCGGCTATATGGACCTGATCGAGACGGCGGCCCTGCCGACCAATCCCTGGTTCGCCAGCCTTGGACCAGAGCCCCTGGGCTCCGATTTCCATGTGGATCAGCTGCAGGCCGCCCTTGCTGGCCGCCGCCAGAACATCAAGGTCACGCTGCTGGACCAGAGGATCGTGGCGGGCCTTGGCAATATCTATGTCTGCGAAGCCTTGTGGCGATCGCGCATCTCGCCCCTGAAGCCAGCGGGGGAGCTGGGCCGGGCGCCGCTGAAGATCCTGGTCGCCGCAGTGCGCAAGGTGTTGGAAGAGGCCATCGAGGCTGGCGGCTCCACCTTGCGCGACTACGCCGCCGCCGACGGCGCCCTTGGCTATTTCCAGCACAGTTTCGCCGCCTATGGCCGCGAGGGCGATCCATGCCACGCGCCGGGCTGCAAGGGTTCGATCGAGCGGATCGTGCAGGGCGGCCGCTCGACCTTTTTCTGCTCTGCCTGTCAGCGCTAGCCGTCGACAAGCAAGCGCCCTAACCTGCGCCTATGTTGAGGTTTCCCCGCATTCTGGCCGCCGCGGCCCTTCTCTGGACCCTGGCCGGCGCGGCCGCGGCCCAGCCGCCGATGTGGGTGGTGCGCAGCCACGGCGCCACCATCGTCCTGTTCGGCTCGGTGCATCTGCTGCCGCCCGGGCTCGACTGGCAGCCGCCTGCGCTCAAGGACGCCATCGCCAAGGCCGACGACCTGTGGTTCGAAATCCCCCTGGACGACGCCTCGTCGCTCACCGCCACCCGCCTGGCCATCAAGAGGGGATTGGAGCCCAACGGCGTCAGCCTGCGCGCGCAACTGCCGCCGGCCGACCAGGCGCGCCTGGCTCATGTGGCGGACCTCTACGGACTGCCGGTTGAGGGGCTGGACCATTTGCGGCCCTGGCTGGCCGAGATCACCCTGTCGGTGGCGGCCTACCGTCAGGCCGGGGCGGTGCAGGAGGAAGGGGTGGAGCACAGGCTGTCCGTCCTCGCGCCGCCGACTATCACCCGCCACGCCTTCGAAACTCCCGAACAGCAGATCGGCTATCTGTCGGAATGTTCGGACCTCGACCAGATCGCGTCGCTGCGCGAGACCCTGGGCGAGCTGGAGGAGGGACATGCCAGCTATGACCGGCTGGTGGCCGCCTGGATGGCCGGAGATACGGCCCGCATCCAGGCCGAGGCGGTGGACCCGCTGCGGCTCGACGCGCCCGGCGTCTACAAGGCCCTGGTGATCGATCGCAACCGGCGCTGGATCAAGCTGATCCAGAAGCGCCTGCGCCATCCTGGTGAGGGTGTGATGGTGGTGGGCGTCGGCCATCTAGTCGGTCCCGACAGCGTGCCGGCCCTGCTGCGCGCCCGCGGTGTCAGCGTCGAAGGCCCCTAGGCGGCGTCGTGCCTGTGGAACGAGTCCCAGGGCTTCGAATCCGGGTTAACGGGCATTGGTCTGTAGGACGGCGGCGAGGTATTCAGGGTTCCAGCTGGCGATCTTGCGTCGCCGCTTGATGCTGGTGAGCTTTGGCGCTGGAGGTTTGTTGGTTTTGCGTCGCAGGCCTGATCGCGGGGGGCGCAGGCCTTCGTCGGCGTGGCGCACCAGGTTGATGGCGAAGTGACGGACGACAGCCATGTTCCTGGCTCCATGGCCTTTACGCAGTCGGGACTGATCTTCGGCGAAGGTGACGTCCAAGGTCCAATGCAGCTGGTTTTCGATCTGCCAATGGCCTCTGACCGCCTTGGCGATGATCTCGGCGGAGGTGGTCGCTGAGGAGACGTAGAAGCGGGTGTCGAAGCGGCAGCGGTCCTTCAGCTGGGTTCGGCTCTCGACCTTGACGATGGTGGCGACGCCGGGCAGGCGCAACTCGCCGGGAAAGCGGCGATCGCCGCCGAGCCAGTCGATCTCGCGCGCCACGGTGACGTCGCGCTGTTCGATGCGGCCATGGCCTTTGTCCACCTCGGTGAAGCGCTCCAGGCTCGCCGGGGGCGCATCCTTGAAGAAGGTGTCGATCTCGCGCCGCAAGGTCGGCTGGTTGGCCTTGACCGCCAGCAGGTAGTCGGCCCCGGCGTCCCTGATGTTCTGGGCGATGCTCCCGTTGCAGGCGATGGCGTCGATGCTGACGATGGCGCCGTTCAGCCCGCCGTCTTGAGCCAGGCGCTCCAACAGCACTGGAATAGCGCTTAACTCATTGGACTTATCGTGGACGGCTTCCTGCCCGAGCACCAGGCCACTGGTGGTGGCGAAGGCCGACACCAGGTGCAGCGCCGGCTGATCGACGCTGCGGTCGTGGCTGCGCCTGAGAGTCTTGCCATCGAGGGCCACCAACTGGGGCTGATCAGGCCAGCAGGCGCGCACCCAGTCTGAGAAACAGGCCGAAAACAGCGCCGGGTTCACCCGGTTCATCATGATCGTCAACCAGCGCCCCGTCGGCACGCCGTGATCAAAGGGTAAGAACCGCTGCAGGAACTGCAGATGGTCTTCTCCCCAGTCGGCGATGGCGTCGTAGTCGTCGCAATCGGCGATCGTACCGCACACCGCCAACAGCAGCAGTTCGGCCAGCGGATAGGCAACACGATGCGCCTCTCGCCCATCCTCAATCACCGACAGATAATCCAGCAGCACCCGCAGGCGCGATCGCTCTCCAAGCTGGGGCGGTGAAAGGTCCATGGCGGCGCTCCGAATCAGACCCCCCTATAGATTCACCCCAAGCCGCAACCCTCAATCGGCGTTAACTCGGCTTCGGAGCCCTGGGTGACAAGGCCGCGGCATTGAAATTCATCAAGAAAGCGACCAAGCACCGTGGTCGGCCAAAGGTGATCGTCACCGATGGACTACGCTCCTATTGCGGTGCGCTGAAGGACTTCGGCGCCGCCGACCGCCAGGAAACCGGAAAGTGGCTCAACAACGGCGCTGAAAATCCCACCTCCCTTTTCGACAAAGAGAGCCGGCGATGGCCCGCTTCCACCGGATGAAGATCCCGCAGAAATTCAGCTCGGTCCATGCATCTGCCCACAACCACTTCGGCCAGAAGCGCCACCGCGTCAGCCGCGAAATCTACCGGGAGAGACGCTCCGCGGCTCTGGCGGAGTGGCAATCAGTCATGGCCTAAGGCCCGCTTGGGTTGGGTATCCCGCGCCCTGCTGGAGACGAGTTGCCGTTGGACTGCACCGATGGTCAACCTGACGACGGTGTGCTTCTGCCTGATCACCGCCTACACGCCGACCCTCGGGCGCACAGAGCTTCACCTGGGCGTCTTGGATGGCCTGGCCTTAACCCTTTGCGTGGGCGCCACCAACCTCCTGTGGCTGCCTGTCATGGGCGCGCTGTCCGACAAGAGGGGCCGCAAGCCCAGCCTTTTCGCATTCACGGGCCTGGCCATTTGCACAGCCTATCCCGCCATGCAGTGGCTGGTGGGTGTCAACGCCGCTCTAAAAGTCCCCAGAACCGCCGAAGTAAAATTCCCCAGTTTCGCCGCTCAGCCCGCTGTGTGGGCGTAGCCATTTTTCGGCGGCCGGCCGCGTGGCCGAGGCGCTTGGGCGATCGTGGGCGGCGTGATCGGACTGGCCGGCGTCATCATGAGCCGGCGTGCGCCGCCGGTGGCCAGCCCCCCGGAAGCTTGCGGTTCATAGACCGCGCCCGTCAGCGCGCCTCACCGCCCCTGTCGGCGCTGGCCTGATCGGTCCAGTGGGTCACCTTGGTCACCAGCTCGGCGAGGACGATCGGCTTGCCGATATGGTCATCCATGCCCGCGTCGCGACTGGCTTCGAGATGGCTCGGCATGACGTTGGCGGACAGGGCGATGATAGGCGTGAACCGGTTCAGCGCCGAGGTGGCGCGAATGGCCCGGGTCGCCACCAGGCCGTCCATGCCGGGCATCTGCAGGTCCATGAGGATGAGATCGAAGGACGATCGATGCGCGGCCTCCACGGCCTCGGCTCCGCCGGCCGCCTCAGTCAGATCGTGGCCGAAGGCGCCCAGCATGGCGCAGACCAGCTCGCGGTTCACCTCCAGGTCGTCGACCACCAAGATCCGTGCGGCCCGCCCGGCCCAGACCCCATCGTCGCCGCCGTCCGCCGCGGGGGCTTCGGCGACCGGGGCGGCGATGGTGAACCAAAAGGTCGAGCCCTGCCCCTCGATGGTCTCCACGCCTATGGCCCCGCCCATGAGTTCGGTCAGGCTCCTGCAGATGGCCAGGCCCAGGCCCGTGCCACCGAATTGCCGGCTGATGGACCCATCGGCCTGGCTGAACCGCTGGAACAGCCGGTGCTGGCGATCGGAGGCGATGCCGGCACCGGTGTCGGTCACCGCGATACGAAGCTTTCCGCCGGCGTCCGGTGCGTAGCTTGCGGCGACTGTCACCTGGCCGCGGGCGGTGAACTTGATGGCGTTGGTCAGGAGGTTGAGCAGGATCTGGCGCAGGCGCGAGCGATCGGCGCTGACCGTGGTGGGCAGGTCGCCCGGCATGTGGAGGCTGAGGCCCAGGCCCTTGTCGTGAGCCTGGGCGGATACCAGCTCGATGGTTTCGGTAAGGAAGGCCGCAAGATCGAACGGCTGCGGGTCCAGATCGATCCGACCGGCTTCTAGCTTGGAGAAATCCAGGATGTCGTTCACCACTGCCAGCAGAGTCTGGCCGGCCGTAGTGATGCGGTTGGCGTAGGTGGCCGCCTTAGACGGCAATCCCTCGACCCTTTCCAGCAAGCCGGCGAAACCGATGACGCCGTTCAGGGGCGTGCGGATTTCGTGGCTCATATTGGCCAGGAACTCGCCCTTGGCCCTGTTCGCCTCCTCCGCCCTGGTCTTGGCGTCGGCCAATTGCTCGCCGGTCTGCGCCAGGACCCTTTGCACCCGCCAGCCGATCAAGACGCCGATCACGCAGACCGAAAAGCTGAGCGCCGCCACCGCCGCATAGGCGATCGCCGTCGCCTGGCGCGCCACCCGCCCCATCTGCTCTGAAAATTTCTGCTCGCTGGCGGTCGCCACGTGGTCCAGGCGCTCGATCTCGGCCAGTTGGGCCGCCGGCGCCGCGACCCCATGCGGTCTCGTCTTCCGCCTGATTTGCTCGCCAAGCTGCTCCAGGCCGATGAACTGCTCGTCCGCGGTGCGCCAATCGCGGACGGCCTCGGCGAACGGCGGCCAGCGACTGAACAAGCGAAATCCCATGATCAGGGTCGGCACGTCGGCGGCGGCGTTGCGGCCCTGCAAAAAGCCCCGCTCAGCCGAGCGAAGGTCGGGCTGGCTCGCTTCAAGCGCTTGTCGGGCCACACGGTCGCCCTTGGGCGCCTGCAGGGACGCAAGGAACAGCGCGTAATCCCTGTCCTCGCGGGTGTAGGCGTAGCGCATCAGGTCAATGACGGCCTCTTTTTGCGCCTTGGAATAGAGGGCCTCGCCGGCGACGTAGGCGCGGGCGATATTGCTTATGCCCATCCCCGCGAATCCGAGCAGGGCGACCAGGATCTGCGCGATGACGAAGACGACGGCGCTGACAGCCAGGAGGCGGCGACCGCTGCGCGCGACGGGGCTCAATTGGCGTCCGTAGGCCTGGGCGCCCTCTGAACGTGGGGCGTCCGCCCGACTGTCCGTCGTCCCCATGGCTGCGGCTTTCTTGGCCAATGCACCCATCTCTTATTCCCAATCGGAACCCTAGCCTATCCGCCCCTGGCCCGATCCCATCATTAGCATTTCGCTCGAATAAAATTAAGGATTGCATAAATTCCCGACCGTGGCGAGACATTCAAAGCGGCGAACGCCAACATAGGCCTGATGCTACGCCAGGAATTTTCCCATTTCAGCTAGTAGAAATTACGATTTGTTACAATAATAGTGCGACGTAATTGTATTACTTGATTTCAATATAGCTATTTTGCACCCACATACAGCTCTCCGGCGGTATTTTTTCTGTCTGATATTTTACTGATCCATTTTGAATAAAACATACGATCGCTATTGAAATCCAACGGAAAGCACAAGCCGATCCAAACCCATCAAGATCTAGGCATGAGAAAAGCCACCGGACGCATTCTGCAGCCTCGAATCCGATTCTTCCGGCTCCCCAGTTCGCCCAGCCCACAAATAGACTTTCAGCAGCAGATCGGCGGGGTCGATGGGCTTGGCGATATGGTCTTGCATCCCGGCCGCCTCGCACGCTCTCAAATGAGCTGAAAGCACATTGGCGCTCAAGGCGACGATCGGCGTCAGGCCATTGGGACCGTCGCTTTCGCGGACCGCCCGCGTCGCCGCCAGGCCATCCATGCCGGGCATCTGCAGATCCATGAGGATCAGGTCGAACGGCTCGGTGGCCGCCAGGGCGACCGCCTCGAGCCCGCCCGAGGCTTCCGACAGCTCATGGCCAAGCGGCGATAGCATGGCGCGGACCAGATCCCGGTTGTTGGCCACGTCATCCACAACAAGGATGCGGGCGGGACGATCCGAAGCCAGAGCCGGGTCCTGGGTTTCGACGTGGGCGGTTTCCGCGGCGGGCGCGGCGATGGTGAACCAGAACGTCGATCCCTCGCCGTCCACGCTTTCGACGCCGATCTGGCCGCCCATCAATTGGGTAAGCGTCTTGGATATGGCCAATCCCAGGCCTGTGCCGCCGTATCCGCGGGTGTTCGATCCATCCACCTGCGAAAAGCGCTGGAACAGGCGGTCCATCTTTTCGGGCGCGATGCCGATCCCGGTGTCGGCCACCTCGACCTTCAGCGCCCCCTCCCCGTTGGTCAGGTAGCTGATCGCGACGCTGACGCCGCCCCGCTCGGTGAATTTGATGGCGTTGGTCAGCAGATTCAAAAGCACCTGGCGCAGGCGCGAACTGTCCGCCAGCACCCAGGGCGGAAGCGGCGCATCAACTCTGGAAACGATCGCCAACCCCTTGAGCTGCGCCTGGAGGCGGACCAGATCGATCGTTTCCTCGATGATCCGCACCGGCTCGAATGGCTGAGGATCCAGCTCGACCTGGTTGGCTTCGAGCTTTGAGAAATCGAGGATGTCGTTGACCACGGACAACAAGGTCTGGCCGGAGACCACGATCCGCTCCACATAGTTCGAGACCTCGCTCGAGAGTCCCGGCGCACCCTGCAGCAGGCCTGCAAAGCCAATGATGCCCGTCAGAGGCGTACGGATTTCATGGCTCATATTGGCGAGAAATTCCGACTTGGCGACGGACGCGGCCTCGGCCTCAAGGGTCCGGCGCTGCAGGGCCTCTTCCAGCACGCGTCGGTGAGTGACGTCGCGCAAGACCGACACCACGCCGACGATCTGGCCCGCCTCGTCCCGCATGGGCGCGGGATTGCCTTCCAGCCACGCCCATCTGCCGTCGGCGCGGCGAAAGCGAAATATGTTCTCCAGGCCGGACGGCACCGGCAGGCCCGAAAATATCCTGACCGCCCGCCCGGCCAACAGGGCGGCGTCTTCTGGATGAACCAGGTCGGTCGTTCGGCGACCGATCAAGTCTTCTGGCTGATAGCCGTATTGGCTGACCGACGGCGATAGGAATTCAAGAACTCCATCGAGATCGTATCGAACGATCACATCGTAGGTCCGATCCATGAGCAGGCGATAGCGCGCTTCGCTGTCGCTCAGCTTCTCCAGAGCAAGCTCCATCGCGCCCTGCTTGCCTCGGAGCTCGTCCTCAAGCCTTGCTCGGCTTGCCAGCGCCGCAGCGACCGGCAAGACCAGGAGGCTCATGGTCGCCAGGAAGGCTTGCAGGACCAGCACCGAGTCTTTGAAATCGGCGGACGACAGCCCGGCTACGGGCAGGCCGATCAAGGTCAGGACGGTCACCAGCACGGATGTGACCAGGAGCGCCAGCGCCGCGCCAGCCAGGTCCAGTTCAAAGGCGACAAAGATCAGGGCCGCCGGAAGGAGAAAGACGAGCGGGAATCGGGTTTGGCCGAAAGCCAGCCCCAGGCTGAGGGCCAGCGCCGCCAAGGAAAGAGCGCCTCGACCGCTGCGGACCGCCCGGCCGAGATCGCCAAGGCCCGATGGAGTCAAGGCCAGCAGCGCCGGCGTGACGATCAGGAGGCCCAGGGCGTCCGTGGTCCACCAGTCGAAGACATTGGCGAGGAACGGGTCGCCTTGCCAGATCTGTAGCAGCACCGACGAAATGACGGCGGAAAGCAACGGAGCAACCCCACCCGCAGCCACCACAAAGGCTGCAAGGTGCTTCGGCTTCGAAAGATCGACCTCGGCCCCGACAACCCGCTGGGTGATCGCGGCGCTGAGGAAGATCTCCAAGCTGTTGGACATCGGAAGCACCAGCGCAGGCGCGAGGTGGTTGCCGATAACAAACTTGGCCGCCAGGTTTCCGACCAGGCCGGCGAGCAGAATCTGAGGCCACCAGGCCCTAGGAGTCTTCAAGAGAATGGCCACGACCGCGGCGTTGGCGGGCCAGATCGCGGCGAACTGCCCGATCTCGCGCCTCGCCATCAAGCTCGCCAGGGTCAGGCCGAAGACGACGGCCCCGGTCACAAGCGATATGGCGAACTGCGGATGGTTGCGAAGGCGCGACGTCGTGCCGGGTGTCATGCTGCTGTTCGCCCCAATTCCGTCGCCTATGCCTCACTGAACCCGGCGCGACACTTACGCAGGTCAAGGCGTGACGCCCTGTTACAGCAGCAGGAGGCTTAAGGTTGAGCATCCGGCGCGCCCCTTGAGCCGCGGCCTTTTGTCGCTTGCGGCCCGCCACTTCAGAACAGGCGCACTGCGCGGGCTCCGGGTCGGAGCAAGCGGCCCGAAAGCTGCGTGAGATCGCGGGTCATCCGGATGTGTGTGCCGAATTGCACCATCCGGGCCTGAAACGCCCCCAATCAAGGGTGGCTTGGTGTCTGTGGAGCAAGCGGCATGAGCAAGAACGAGATTATTGTTTCCTCCACCGATGTGGCGCTGTCCTCCACGCCTATCCATCCCGACTGGATTCTTGAGGGCGCTCCGCGCGCTCGCTCCGGGCTTATCGCCAAGAGTCGGGACCGCGCGGCCACGACCCTGATCTGGGAATGCACGGCAGGAAGGTTCAACTGGTTCTACAATGTCGACGAGACCATCCATATCCTGGACGGCGGCATGACCCTGACCGACGCTTCAGGCACCCGGCGCGTGGTCGCAGGCGAGGTGGTGTTCTTTCCGGCCGGCAGCCAAGCCACCTGGTGCGTGGAAACCTATGTCCGCAAGATCGCCTTTCTGCATCAGCCTGTGCCTATGCCCATCACCTTCGGCCTGCGCGCCTGGCATCAGCTGCGTTCGAAGGTGCTGGTTCGCGCGGCCAAGGCCGTCCGCCGCGTCCTTCGACCCGTTCCGGCCCCTGACTATGGCCCAGCCCCCGCCCCTTGCCTCCCTGGCGATGTGAAATAGTTCGCCGGCGCGTGACCAGGGTGAGTCGTGCCATCCTGGCGCCGATGACCTATCTCGACTACGCCGCGCGCGGAAAGAACGCCGGATGGCGCTACGCCGTCGGCCTTTGCCTGGCCTTCGCCCTGACGGCGCTGTTCTGGGCCTCGCTCATCCTGGCCTTGCGATTGCTGCGCCTTCTGCCGCCGGATCTGATGGAGCAAATGCAGCATGTCAGGCAGCCCGCGACCTTCTACCTGGCGCAGGGGGTCATGTTCGCCCTGCTGCTGGCGGGGTTCGTCGCCGCCCTGGCGATTGTCCATGGCAAAGGGCCGGGCGACATTGTCGGGCTCTGGCGCTGGCGTGGGTTTGGATTAGGGGCGGCGACCTGGCTTTGCGCGCTGATCGTCTCCAGCTTGATCGACCTGGCCATAGCGCCCAAAGGGTTTTCAATCACCGCCGATGCGCGCACGCCGACCTTGGCGATCTCGGCCCTGGTCGGGTTGAGCGCGCAGACCTTCGCCGAGGAATTCATCTTTCGGGGTTACGTCACTCAGGGTCTGCTCCTGGCGACTCGCCGTCCGGTGCTCGCGGCCGTGCTCAGTGGGCTGGTGTTCGGGGCCCTGCACATCCCCAACGGCGGGCCGCAGGCGGTCAACGCCGTGGTGTTCGGCGTGGTGCTGGCCCTGATCGCCATTCGCACCGGCGGCCTGGCCTTTGGCTACGGCGTTCACCTGATCAACAACATCTTCGGCGCGGTGGTGGTGGTGTCGTCGGGCGACGTGTTCCGCGGCAGCCCGGGGCTATTCACCCAGGCGACTTCGGGGCTGATGTGGTGGGATGCGGCCGCGGGGAGCGCGGCGCTGCTGTTGTTGGCGGCTTTGACCTTGAGACGTTCAGATAGTTCGCTCTGACAGCCGGCTTCACGCGATGCCCTTGTCGCGGTCGTCGGCCCGATAGACGGTTGGCGCAATGTCGTCGCCAGGCCCGCCGCCGCCGCGGCCAAGCCACCACGACACCTTGCCGAGCAGATCCGATACCTTGATCGGCTTGGCGACATGATCGTCCATCCCCGCGGCGCGACACTGGGCGATCTGATCGGGAAGCACGTTGGCGCTCAAGGCCAGGATCGGAGTATCAAGATTGAGGGGCGCTGTCGCCCGGATAACCTGGGTGGCGGCCAGCCCGTCCATGCCAGGCATCTGCAGGTCCATCAGGATCAGATCAAAATGTTGGCTTATGGCGATCTTGACGGCGTCGGCGCCGGTCGAGGCTTCGACGACGGCCTGCCCGGCCGCTTCCAGCAACGTGCGCGCAAGTTCGCGGTTTTCGGACAGGTCGTCGACGATCAGGATCTTGCCCGAGCGCATGGGGACAGGCCGGTCGTCGCCGGCTTGTGCGGCTTGCCCTGGCGAGGGGGCGAGCGCTGGAGCGGCCACCGTGAAGCTGAAGGTCGATCCGGCTCCCTCGGCGGACTCGACCCAGATGCGCCCCCCCATGAGGTCGATGAGATTCTTGCAGATGGCCAGGCCCAGGCCGGTGCCGCCATGCTGACGATTGACGGAGCTGTCGACCTGGGAGAAGCGCTCGAACAAATGGTCGAGCTTGTCCGGCGAGATACCGCAGCCCGTGTCGGCGACGGTGATCTGCAAGTCGCCGGTATCAGTCTGATAGCCGGCGGTGACCACAATGCCGCCGTCGGCGGTGAACTTGATGGCGTTGCTCAAAAGGTTGAGCAGCACCTGCCGCAGGCGTGGGCAGTCGGCTTCCACCGAGCCCGGCAGCGGGGTCTGCTGCCGCACGACCAGGTCGAGCCCTTTGCGGGCCGCCTGGTCGGCCACCAGGTCGATGGCGCCTTCGAGAAATTCTGACGGATCGAAGGGCTGGGGATCCAGGATCACCTGGCGAGCTTCGAGCTTCGAGAAGTCCAGAATGTCGTTGACCACAGCCAGCAGGGCCTGCCCCCCGGTGACGATGCGCTGAACATATAGTTTGGCCCGCACCGGCAGCTCGCCGATCTGCTCCAGAAGGCCGGAAAACCCGATGACCGCCGTCAGGGGGGTGCGGATCTCGTGACTCATATTGGCGAGGAACTCGGACTTGGCGACATTGGCCGCCTCCGCCGCCGCGCGCGCACGGGCCAGCTCGTCCTCTGTAGTTTTGCGTTCTGTGATGTCGCGGATGACGTCCTGCAGGGCCGTGGCCTCTCCCGCCTCGTCAAAAATGACGCTGGGCTTGCCTTCGATCCATATCCATCGGCCGTCCTTGTGCCGCGCCCGGTATTGCCAGGCCGCCGCCGGAGACGAGGGGCCCGCGGCGATCCTGGCGGCGCCGACCGCGATCAGTTCAGGCTTATCGTCCGGATGGACGTAATCCAGCGTGCGCTGGCCGATCATTTCGTCCCGGCTGTAGCCCAGCACCGCTTCGCAGGCCGGCGAGACATAGGTGATGACGGTCTTCAGGTCGCACTGGACGATCCCGTCCGTGGAGTTCTCCGCCAGCAGGCGATAGAGCGCCTCGCTGCGTTGTATGGCCTCGCTCGCTTCCTTCTGCGCAGTGACGTCGCGCACCACCGAGATCATGCCGACAGGCGCGCCCGTATCGGGGTCGAAGGTGAAGGTTGGCCGGCCCTCAAGCCAGATCCATCGGCCGTCCTTGTGGCGCGCTCGGTAACTGTCCAAGCGGGGAAGCGCCGCCGCTCCTTCGTCCATCTGTTCTCGATTGGATCGCCTCAGCGGGCCGATATCATCCGGATGGATCAGGCTTGGCCCATACGCGGGATCTTCAAAGTCGACCGGGCTATGGCCCAGGACGGATCTGACGGCCGGGTTGATATATTTCATAACGAGGGACAGGTCCGGAGCGACGACCGACTGCATGATTATGTCATTGCTCTTGTCTGCCAGCAGCCGGAAGCGCTCCTCGCTCTCGCGCAACACCCGCTCGATTCGCTTGGTTTCGGTCGCATCCACGACAACACCAAACAGGGCGTAGACCTTGCCGGTCATGTCCCGCTCGACCGCGCCGCGCTCCATCACATAACGGATCTCCCCGTTGGGGCGCATCACGCGAAGCTCCGATGCAAAGGCCTGGCCGTGATAACGCGCGCCCCGGAAATTCGCTCGCACACGCGCCCGGTCGTCGGGATGGTACAGGTCCGGCATGGCGTCGAGATCGGGGATACCGTCGGCGGGATCCAGGCCGAAGATGCGGAAGATCTCGTCGGACCAGATCACCGCCCCGGACCGTTCATCCCGCCGCCAATGGCCCACGCCGGCGATCTCTTCGGCCATGGTCGCCCAGCGCTGGTGCTCGACCGCCACGGCCCGGGCGGTCTCAGTCTCGTTGAGGGCCTGACGCAGCGAAGCCGTCAGGCGGCGCTGATGACCTTGAACCGCGGCGGCGACCAGAACGCTCAGCGACGTCACCGCCAGAAAAAGCTGCGTCTGAAGCACCGCGTCGTTCAGGCCGGTCACGCCTACAGAGCCGCCGCCCAAGGCGCTGCTTGCGACCACGGCGGCGGCGGTGACCAACATCGCCAGGGCGCCGCCCGCCAGTTCCAACTGGAACGTGATCAGGATCAGCACCGGCAGGATCAGGTAAAACAGTGGAAAGCGCGTCTGCAGAAACACGATCGCCAGACAAACGGACATCAGGCCGAACACGGCCGCCGTACGCCCAACATGGGGCCGGCTGACCAAGGCCTTCAGCGACCCTGGCGTCAGGGTCATCAGGGCGGGGGTCAGGACCAACAGCCCAAGCGCCGTCGAACTGTACCAGCCGGCGAACTCCTTAGCGAAGCCGCCCATATGCGCGCTGCTCAGGATCCAGGCGGCGGGAACGGCCGAAGCCAGCGGCCCGATCAAACTGGCCATGGCCAGGAACACCGCCAGATGCCGGCCGTGCGTCAGGTCAAGGTCTCGCCCGAGCGCCAGACGCGCTCCGGCCGCGCACAACAGGGCGTCGAGGCCGCCGCAGAGGCCCAGGCCGAGCAGGCTCCACGGACGGGTGCCGACCACCAGATCGGCCGCCAATACCGCCAGAACGCCTGCTGCGAGCTGAGCGCCCCATCGCTTGGGCTCGGATTTCATCAAGGCCGCCGCGATCACGGCGTTGGCCGGCCAAAAGGCGGCCAGGTTGGTGAGCTGCGCCGTGAACTTCAGATCGGCGAAGACGAGCGCGAAAACCCCTGCGCCGATCAACGCCAGATGAGTGACCGGCGTTGCGATGAGGTCGCTTCGCTTGACCGCCATCCCGTCCCCCGCCCAGACGGACCCCGACAAATCACTCAACTAAGAATGGCGTCGCTAATTCTGGGCTTTCAACAGGCGATAGCCTAGCAAAACTGTATCGAAACCGCAACAAACAGCCTCCACGGTCATGTTTTTATGTAGACGGGCGATAGATGCTGTTGGTGGGATTGATTTTATTTAATTCGAGACGCCTCGGACCATTGCTCGCAGGCGCGATCGGGTAAGTTCGGCCCGATTCTACGCCAATCGCGACTGTTTGGCGGATTCTATTCAGGGTAGTCGCCGCCTCCAGCAGATGACCGGGCCTGCGCCAGTCGTTTAGCGGTCATATCCCGACGTGCATGCAGACCTGTTGAAAGCGCTTCCTCGTCCGCCTGAAGGCGATACGATCGCAGATAATCACTGTTCATGAGGCTGAGCCTCGAGGGGATTGCGATGCGTGCTGTAAGTTTGGGTGTGAGTCTGCTGGCTCTCGCCACGGTGGCTTTTAGATCTGCGGCGACGGCCGAGCCCCTGCTAGGCTTCACCGCCAAATCGAGCGAGGCCGAGCGCGCCGCGGAGGCCAGGTTCGACGCCAGCCTGTCGGCTGACGCAATCCGCGACCGGCTCAAATCCATGTCCTCGGCCCCCAATCACGTGGGCTCTCCCCACGACAAGGCCAATGCCGAGTTCGTCCTGGCTCAGTTCAAGGCCTGGGGTTGGGACGCCCGAATCGAAGAATTTCAGACCCTGTTCCCGACACCCAAGAGCCATGCGCTGGAGTTGATGGGAGCATCGCCTTTCGCCGCCACCCTGACCGAATCGGCAATCCCCGGCGACACCTCTAGCGTCGACATGGCCGGCGCCCTGCCCGCCTGGCTGGCCTTTGGCGGCGACGGCGATGTGACGGCCGATCTCGCCTACGTCAATTACGGCATGCCCGAAGACTACAAGACCCTGGAGCGCATGGGCGTGAGCGTGAAAGGCAAGATCGTCATCACCCGTTACGGCGGCGGCTGGCGGGGGCTCAAGCCCAAGCTGGCCCAGGAACACGGAGCGATCGGCTGCATCATCTATTCCGATCCCGCCGACGACGGCTATGGCGAGGGCGATGTCTATCCCAAGGGCGGCTGGCGGCCGCCTCAAGGCTTCCAGCGCGGTTCGGTGCTGGACATGCCGATCCGCGCCGGCGATCCGCTCACCCCAGACGCGGGCGCCACCAAGGACGCCAAGCGCCTGCCCATCGATCAGGTGGAAACCCTGATGAAGATCCCGGCCGTGCCGATCTCCTATGGCGACGCCCAGCACTTCCTGGCGGCGCTCGGTGGTGAGGTTGCGCCCAAGGCCTGGCGCGGCGCCCTGCCCCTCACCTACCGGGTCGGGGGAGCTGGAACCAAGGTCCACCTGAAGGTCGAGTCCGACTGGAGCCTCAAGCCGCTCTACGACGTGATCGCAGTGATGAAAGGCCGTGAAGCGCCCGACCAATGGGTGATCCGCGCCAATCACCGCGACGGCTGGGTCTATGGCGCCTGGGATCCGCTGGCGGGCCAGACGGCCATGCTGGAAGAGGCCAAGTCCCTGGGCGCCCTGGCCAAGACCGGCTGGCGGCCCAAGCGGACAATCGTCTACGCCAGCTGGGACGGCGAGGAAGAAGGCCTGCTGGGTTCCACCGAATGGGCCGAGCAGCACGCCGCCGAGCTCAAATCCAAGACCGTGCTCTATATCAATTCCGACACCAATGACCGCGGCTTCCTGAACGTCGACGCCAGCTATGGCGCGCGCAAGCTGGCCACCGGGGTCGCCGCCGACATCATCGACCCGGAGACCCACGCCAGCGTGCTCGCCCGGAAATTCGCCTCGGCGCAGGTTCGCGCCCTGGCCCCCGCCGCGGACGACGAGACCCGCGCCGTGGCCGCCGATGAGTCCAAGACCGGCGAGATCGCCGTCGGCCCCTTGGGTTCGGGCTCGGACTACACCCCCTTTGTCCAGCACCTGGGGATCGCCTCGATCGATATCGGTTATGGGGGCGAGGAGGAGCAGGCGGGCATCTATCACTCGCTTTACGACACGTTCGAGCACTATACGCGGTTCGGCGATCCGGGCCTGGTCTATGGCGTGACCTTGGCCCAGACCGGCGGACGGCTGGTGATGCGCGCCGCCGACGCCGATCTGGCGCCCCTGCGATACGCCGACGCCGCCCAGACCATCGGTGAGAACCTCACCCAGCTGCATAAGCTGGCTGACAATATGCGCGAACGGACCACGGCCCTGAACAAGGCGGTGGACGGCAAGGCCTTCGGCCTGGCCGACGACCCCACCCGCCACTGGAACGCGCCGGAGCGTGAGGACGCGGTTCCTGCGATCGATTTCGCCCGCCTGGACCAGGCGGTCATCCAGTTCAAGGCCAGCGCAGCGGCCTTCGACGCCGCCGCGGACGATGTGGCCCACACCAAGCCCGAACGCCTGGCCAAGGCCAACGCCATACTGCAGGGGATCGAGCAGAGCCTGACCGACGCTCGCGGCCTGCCGGGCCGGCCCTGGTACAAGAACCTGATCTACGCCCCTGGCGTGCTCACCGGCTATGGCGCCAAGACCCTGCCTGGCGTGCGCGAGGCGATCGAGGGGCGCCGGTGGGCTGAGGCGGCGGACTATATCGGCCGCACCGCCGACGCCCTGGCCGCTTGCAGCAAGCAGCTGGACGAGGCGACGGCCCAGTTGAAATCGTAGCCGCCTGTATCCCCGCCCGCTTCCACAGACGTGGGCGCGGGCGGCCCAGATCAGCGCATGCGGATCAGGGCTTCCTGGGCGGCGGACGCGACCAGGACCCCGTCCTGGCTATAGATCGCGCCGCGATTGAAGCCCCGCGCTCCCGACGCGCTGGGACTGTCCTGGACATAGAGGTGCCAGTCGTTGAAATGGCACGGACGATGGAACCACACCGCGTGATCCAGGCTGGCCACCTGCAGGCGGTCATTGTCCCAATCGACCATGTGCGGCCTTAAGGACGAGTCCAGCAGGCTCATGTCCGAGGCGTAGGCCAGGACGCACTGATTGATCGCCGGGTCGGCGCCCACATCCGTGCGCGCCCTGAACCAGCAGCTGAACACCGGCTTGCTCGGCGCGGTTGGACGGCGCGGCTGCGGGTCGATGGGGCGCAATTCCACCGGCCAGGGAATCCGGTCGTCGTCCCTGGGGCGCGGGTTCTGGGCGCGCAGCTGCTCCTCGTTCAGCAGATCGTCAGGGGGTGGAACCTCGGGCATGGCCGCCTGGTGCCCGAACCCCTCCTCAGGCGTCTGGAACGAGGCCGAAAGGTTGAAGATCTGACGGCCATGCTGGATGGCGGTCACGCGCCGCGTGGTGAAGCTCGCGCCGTCGCGTGCGCGCTCCACCTGATAGAGGATCGGGATCTTGGGATCGCCGGCGCGGATGAAATAGCTGTGCAGCGAGTGGCAGACCCGCCCCTCGACAGTCCGATAAGCCGCCGTCAGCGCCTGAGCCACCACCTGGCCGCCGAAAATGCGCTTCTGGTCGCCGCGATCCGGCGTGCGCCCGCGGAACATGTCCAGCTCGACGGCCTCCAGATTGAGCACCCGGCCCAGTTCGCTGTCCTGATCCATGACGGTCCTCGCAAACCCTGATTTCGCCGGACCGAGCTAGGCCATCGCAGCAGACTCGACAAGCCGCGCAACCAACCCTTGGATGGCCTTTCGCAGGCCAGTTCCGGCTCACTTTGCGCGGCATTTCGCCTTTTTGGCGAAGGATCGAAGAAAAACCGTCCGGTCGCCGCGCTTTTTCCGCCGCTGTCATGGCCGCGTCATGGACAAATGCTCCATCCGGCGCCATCCGACGCCGCAACCCCCAGGCTTGGGCGAACGGTCGGGTTCGGACGTTTGGGGCGAACGCGAGACATAAGATGGTGTTCCTACCGCCCGACCGGCTGAACCCGGCCCTGCTGGCCCGATTTGCGCGCCGACGGTTCGCGCCCAACCGCGCTGATCTGATCGCGGTGATCCTGATGGTCACCGCCGTGGCCCTGGTCGCTCACGGCGCTCAGCAGATGAATCAGCCGCTCAACCAGCTGAACATCGCCCCGGTCACGCTCGATCCGGCGCGGCTGCCGGAATATGCCGTGCGCACCACCCTTCGCATGTTCGCCGCACTGTTCGCCTCTCTGATCTTCACGTTTGTGACGGCCACCGTCGCCGCCAAGAGCCGCAAGGCGGAAATGATCATCGCCCCGGCGCTCGACATTCTGCAGTCGGTGCCGATCCTTGGCTTTCTGACCTTCACCGTGACCTTTTTCATGGGCCTGTTTCCCGGCAGCGAACTGGGGGTCGAGGGCGCGGCGATCTTCGCCATCTTCACCAGCCAGGCCTGGAACATGGCCTTTTCCTTCTACCAGTCGCTGCGCACCCTGCCCGGCGACCTGGACGAGGTTTCAAAGGGCTTTGGCCTGTCGGCCTGGCAGAGGTTCTGGCGGCTGGAGCTGCCCTTCGCCACCCCGGCCCTGGTGTGGAACACCATGATGTCCATGTCCGGCGGCTGGTTCTTCGTGGTCGCATCCGAGGCCATCACCGTGGGCAAGACCACCGTCGCCCTGCCGGGTATCGGCTCGTGGCTGGCCATCGCCATCGAGCGCCAAGACACCAAGGCGGTGATCTGGGCGGTGTTCGCCATGGGTGTGGTCATCCTGCTCTACGACCAGCTGCTGTTCCGCCCCATCGTCGCCTGGGCCGACAAGTTCCGCTTCGAACAGACCGCGTCCCAGGATCAGCCAGAGTCCTGGTTCTACGACCTGCTGACCCGCACGCGGTTGCTGCGCCGGATCTTCACGCCGCTGACCCTGCCCTTCAAAGCCCTGCCCAAGCTGCCTCGCCCCCGGCTGCAGGCCGGACCCCAGATGGACCCGCTCCTGGCCAGCGCGCTCGACATCCTTTGGGTCGGGGTGGTGATCGCCGTGGCGCTGTGGGGGGCGTGGGGCGTGATCGGCTATGTGCGGCAGACCATCACCTTGCATGATGCGCTGCAGGTTGTGGGGCTGGGCCTGCTCACCCTGCTGCGGGTGGTGGTGCTCATCGCCATCGCCACCGTGATCTGGGTGCCGATCGGGGTCTGGATCGGCCTGCGCCCGGCCTGGTCGCAGCGCGTTCAGCCTGTGGCCCAGTTCCTGGCCGCCTTTCCCGCCAATGTGCTGTTCCCCATCGCCGTGGGGGCGATCGTCGCCTGGAAGCTGAACCCCAATATCTGGCTGTCCCCGCTGATGATCCTGGGCACCCAGTGGTACATCCTGTTCAACGTCATCGCCGGCGCCAGCGCCATCCCCAACGACCTGAAGGAGGCGGCGGACATGTTCCACGTCAAATCCTGGCAGTGGTGGCGCGACGTGGCCTTGCCGGGGGTATTTCCCTACTATGTCACCGGCGCCCTGACCGCATCGGGCGGCTCGTGGAACGCCAGCATCGTCGCCGAGGTGGCCAGTTGGGGGAATACCCACCTGGAGGCCGCGGGCCTGGGCGCCTATATCGCCAAGGCGACGGCGGCGGGCGACTATCCTAAGGTGGCCCTGGGCATCGCCGTGATGTCCTTCTTCGTCATCCTGCTCAACCGCACCCTCTGGCGGCCCATGTACGGGTTCGCCGAACGCCGTCTTCGCCTGACCTGAAGGAGCCCGCCATGACCCTTCTTTCGCCCGAGCGCCCCGAAACCCAGGTCAACCTCGTCGAGGTGCGCGGGGTCAAGCACCTCTATGGCAAGCGCGGCGGCTCCGGCCTGCTGGTGCTTGACGATGTGGACCTGACCCTGCGCCCCAACGAGATCGTGGGCCTCTTGGGCCGCTCCGGCTCGGGCAAGTCGACTCTGTTGCGCGCCATCGCCGGCCTGCTGCGCCCCACCGAAGGCCAGATCACGCTCAAGGACCTGCCCGGCGACGATTCCGCCCACGGCGTGGCCATGGTGTTCCAAAGCTTCGCCCTGTTTCCCTGGCTGACCGTGCAGCAGAATGTGGAGCTGGGCTTGGAGGCGCAGGGCGTCAGCCCGGAGGAGCGCCGCAAGCGCGCCCTGGCCGCCATCGACCTGATCGGCCTTGACGGTTTCGAAAACGCCTATCCCAAAGAACTGTCCGGCGGCATGCGCCAACGGGTGGGCCTGGCCCGCGCCCTGGTGGTGCAGCCCTCGGTGCTGCTCATGGACGAACCGTTCTCGGCCCTCGACGTGCTCACGGCCGAGACCCTGCGCACCGACCTGCTCGATCTCTGGTGCGAAGGGCGCATGCCCATCCGCTCGATCCTGATCGTCACCCACAATATCGAAGAAGCGGTGCTCATGTGCGATCGCATCCTGGTGTTCTCCTCCAACCCTGGCCGGGTGATCGCCGAGATCAAGGTCGAGCTGCCCCAGCCGCGCAAACGCCTGGATCCCGCCTTCCGCGCCCTGGTGGACGACATCTATGCGCGCATGACCATGCGCACGGCGGCCCAGCCGATCCGCGACGGCAATTTCCCGGGCATGGGCATCAGCATGGCCTTGAACCACATCTCGACCAACACCCTGGCCGGCCTGATCGAAGCGGTCGCCGCGCCGCCGCAGGAAGGCCGCGCCGAACTGCCGGATCTCGCCGAGCTGACCCACCTGGAAGCCGACGAACTGCTGCCAATCGCCGAAACCCTGCAGCTGATGCGCTTTGCGGAGATCGACGGCCGCACTATACGCCTGACTCCGGACGGCCGCCGCTACGCCCAGGCCGATGTGGACGAGCGCAAGCAGCTGTTCGCCCAGCACCTGCTGGCCTACGTGCCTCTGGTGGCCCACATCCGGCGTGTGCTGGACGACCGGGCCAGCCACCAGGCCCCGGCCCGCCGCTTCCGCGATGAACTGGAGGACTTCATGTCCGAGGACTATGCGGAAGAGACCCTCAACGCCGTGGTGTCCTGGGGCCGCTATGCCGAGTTATTCGCCTTCCACGAAGACGCCGACCGGTTCAGCCTGGACGACCCGGCCTAGCCTCGCGACACCGCGAAGGGTCCGAAGGCCTGCTGCACGGGCATCACCTCCAGGGTGTTGATGTTGATATGGGCCGGCAGGCGCAGCACGGCCTCCAGGGTGGTGGCGATGTCCTCGGCGCTCAGGGGTTTCATGCCCTGATAGACCTTGGCCGCGGCCGCCTCGTCGCCCTTGAAGCGGACCACAGAGAATTCGGTCTCGCACATGCCGGGCTCGATAGAGGTCACGCGAATAGCCGTGCCCAAAAGGTCTGCGCGCAGGTTCAGCGAGAACTGGCGGACAAAGGCTTTGGTGGCCCCATAGACGTTGCCGCCGGGATAGGGATAGCTGGCCGCCACGGACGACATGTTGAGCACGTCGCCTCGGTTCCGGGCCACCATGCCCGGCAGCACGGCGCGGGTGATGCGGGCCAGACCCATGACATTGGTTTGGATCATCGTCTCCCAGTCGGCGATATCGGTGTCGGGGGCCTTGTTCAGGCCCAGGGCCAGGCCGGCGTTGTTGAACAGGATGTCGATGGCCTGGAACGCCTCGGGCAGGCTGGGCAGCAGGGCGTTCACGGACTCGGACGAGCGCAGGTCCAGCGTCCGGGTCAGAACCTTGTCGCCTCCCAGTTCCGACGCCAGGGCCTCAAGCCGCTCGGCGCGGCGGCCCGTGGCGATCACACGCCCGCCGGCGCCCACGACGCGGCGCGCGAAGGCCTCGCCAAAGCCGGAGGTGGCGCCCGTGATCAGCGCGATGCGGCCTTCGGCCCAGGTGTCAGTCATGGTACGGCCCTTGCGACGGAGTTCAGAATGGCGTGGGCGATTTGGCGCCAGATCGCCGGCGCTACAAGCTCGAGCATGCGCCGACCGTCAAAATTGCGCCGCTTTCCACCCGTCACGTGACGGACCAGCGGGGAGACTGAAAATGCGTCTGTCGGCGATCCTGGTGCTGACCAGTCTTAGCTTGGTCCTGGCGAGTTGTGCGGGCGTGATCGACAACTGTCCCAACGGGCTGGGTCCGCCTCCCGGCTGCTCCGCCATCCCCGCCAGCCATGGCGCTGCGCCCTAAAGCCTCTGTCCCAGGTCCCCGTCCTTGGACAACAGGATCGCCAGCCAGCGGGCGCCCTTGAACTCGGCGGCGATGGACATGACCACCACGGTCAGCGGCGTCGACAGCAATACCCCCGGCAAGCCCAGCATCTCGCCCCAGAAGCCCAGGGACAACAGAATGAACACTGGGTCCAGGTTCAGCCGGTCGCTCTGCAATTTGGGCAAGAGCACGTTCTCGATCATGAAGATCGCGCCGCCCAGGCTGACGACCAGGACCAGCGGCCTGACCGGGGATTCGAATTGGGCCAGGGCGATCAGGGCCGGCAGCACCGAAGCCCCGATGCCGCCGACGATGGGGACGTAGGAGGCCAGGAACAGGATGAAGGCGATGAAGAGGGGGTTGGCCACCCCTACCGCCGTCATCAGGCCCCAGGCGGTGAGGGCCACGATCGCCGCCTTGACCGTCTGCAGCACGATATATTGCTCGGAGGCGTAGCGGACGCGGCCAAAGATCCGCTCGGCGTGGGACCGGTCCATCCGTCCGGGGAACAGCCGCTCGGCCTTGCGCCCGAAGGCCTGGCGCGAGGCCAGCAGAAAGCCGAGATAGATCATCACCAGCACGGCTTCGGAGATCACCCCCCGCGCCGCGCCGAACACCCTGGACACCGCCGAGGCCGGATTGTCGCCCCGGAACAGGTCCGAGACCGTCATGGGCGCGATCTGCAGGTTCGCGCTGACCTGCGTCAGCAGGCCATCGATGCGCGGCTGCAGCACCTTGACCTGGGCTGCGAACGAACTGCCATATTCGGCGAAGATGACGACCACGCCGGTGAACCCCGCCACGGTGACGGTCACCCCCAGCGCCGAGCGCAGCCATTGCGGCCAGGCGGGAAAACGCCGCTCCATGGTCCGCGAGACCCCGTCGATCAAAAGCAGCATGAAGACGGCGATGATCAGCGGGGTGATGATGCCGTTGAGCGCCTTCAGGGTGAAGCCGCCGACCACCACGGCCATGAACACCCCGGCGTTGCGCAGGGAGACCGACACGCCGGCCGCGACGACCTGGCCATGGGCATGCGCATGAGCCAGCGTTTCGTCGGCCGGTCGGGTCTGGCTCACCAATCCATCTTCGCTCATCCGCGCCTTCGTGTCTCAGGTTTGCAACCCGATCCTATAACCTGCTTGGCGCGGATCTGGAGGCCTCAATTGGCGCCGGCGTCGGCTATGGCGGCGGCGGACGGCTTGGGCTATCGACGATGGCATGACCGCGCCCCTTCCCGTGAGGCCCGCCACCGCGAGGGATGCCGCCTCTCAGGCGCGCCTGGCGCCGCTGAAACGGGCCTGGGACTCGCGGGTGCGAAAGCTGCTGGTGTCGCTGGTGGCCTTGGGCGGCGCAGCCTGGCTGATCCATCACCAGCTCAAGGGTTTTTCCTGGCCGCTGTTCGTTGTCGCGTTCAAGGCCACACCCGCTTGGGCGCTGTGGGCGTCGAT
Organism: Caulobacteraceae bacterium; assembly: GCA_036494815.1. GTDB lineage: Bacteria > Pseudomonadota > Alphaproteobacteria > Caulobacterales > Caulobacteraceae > Poindextera. The sequence goes on along the minus strand of DASXNV010000026.1, from coordinate 14,646 downwards.
CGCCCTGACCCCGGCCAGCTATGTGTGCCTGGCCGTCACCGAGTGGTTCGCGCTGCAGAGCCTGGGCCACCGGTTGAACTGGCATCGCGCGGGGCGCGTGGCCTTCGTCTCCTACGCCGTCTCCAACAGCCTCGGCTTCAGCCTGGCCACCGGCACGGCCACCCGGCTGCGCTTTTATTCGCGCTGGGGCCTGAGCCCGGCGGCGATCACCGCCGTGGCCCTGCTGGCCGGGACGGCGGTCAGCCTGAGCGGCGTCGTCACCGCCGGCCTCGACCTGATGGCGCGGCCGAGCCCTTTCGCCGAGGTGTTTCACTGGCCGCGCGGCGTGGTCGAGGCCATTGGCGTGGCGCTGCTCGCGCCCGCCGCGCTCTGGTTCGTGGTGCTCAGGCGCAGCGCCAAGGCTGCGCCGCCGGTGGCCCACAGCGCTTCCGGCCGGGCCTTGGCTCTGATTGCGGGGATCGCCGACTGGGCCCTGTCGGGCGCCGCGCTCTATGTGCTTCTGCCCCACCCTGCCCTCACAGCTTTTCCGGAGTTTCTCGCCGTGTTCGTGGTGGGGTCGCTGGTCAGCGCCGCGACGGGCGTGCCGGGCGGCGTTGGCGTGTTCGAGGCCGTGGTGCTGGGCCTGTCCGCCCTGCTCGCCCGGGCCAACGAGACGGCCACGGCCCTGATCCTCTACCGGGTAATCTACAGCCTGGGTCCGTTGGTCGTGATGACGTCGGCGCTTGGAGCCCTGCATGTGGCGCGCAAACTGGCCGCGAGACGAAGCTGAACCAATGACGGCCCCTTCTGAAATCCTCGTCGACGCCCGCGGGCACCGCTGCCCGGCGCCATCGCTGCGCCTGCGCAGAGCCCTGGAAGCGGCGGAGTATGGGGCGAGCATCAAGTTGTTGGCGGATGACCCCCTGGCGCGGATCGACATTCCGCACCTGCTGGCGGCCCTGGACTATCCGCTGATCAGCCTGGACATCGAGGGCGGCGTGCTCGCTTTCACGGTTCGAAAGACGCGCGCCGGGGATTCAGTCTGAAGGCGGCTTGGCCGGCAGCACCAGTTCGATCTCGGTCGCCAGGGCCCCGCCGTAGAAGACCGCGTTGACGCTCCACGACAGCCAGACCAGCAGCACCACCACCGCGGCGATCGAGCCGTAGGTGGCGCCGAAATGGGCGAATTGCTTCGCGTAAACGGCGCTGGCCCAGGAGGCGGCCAGGGTCAGTATGGCCGCCACGACGCCGCCTGCGGTGGAGGCCCGCCAATCCACAGGCCTGGTCGACATGGCGTAGCGATAGACCAAGGTCATGCCCAGGCTGACGCCGATCGAGGCCCAGGTCCATTCGCTGTAGAACCAGTGCACCCCTTTCAAGGGGCTTTGCTCCAGGGTCGAGGCCAGGATGCGTACGGTGAGGAAGAAGGCCGAAACCACGCCCACCAAGGCGATGGCCGCGATCAGCACCACAAAGGCCAAAAGGTTGAACCGCACGAAGCCGTGCGGCTCGTCCTCCTCATGGATCAGCGACAGGCCGGCGATCAACGCCTTGAATCCCCTGTGGGCGGCGTAGAGGCTGATCAGCAGGGCGGCGGCGCTTTGGGCGGAGACGATGCGGATGGGCGTGCGCGCCAGGCGCAACAGTTCGCTCGAGAACAGGTCGCTTGCGCTCTGCGGCAACAGCTGCGCCAAGGCGTCGGCCTGGGCGATGGCCCGCGCGGGGGTCAGCAGTAGGCTATAGACGCCGATGACGATCGCCAGGGTCGGGAACGCCGCCAGCAGGGCGTAGAACGACACGCCGCCCGTATAGAGCATCACATCGCGGCCCCACAGCCGCGACAGCGCCCTGGCGGTCACGCGCAAGGCCTCGCGCGCCCAGCGATAGGGCGGAGGGGCGTTGAGGCGCTGCAATCTGGAGTCCATCGCCTCCCCTTAGCGCCTCCCGCCCGCTTGTCGAAGCCGTCAAATGCAGAGCGGCGCGCCATCCGCAAGAATGACGCGCCGTTCCAGCTCTCAGTCGCCGACAGGGGGGCGGGGGGAGACGGCGACCAGGAAGCACGCCCTGAATGCGCCCGCCTGCCTGAACCCCACCTGAACGACGGCGGCGGTGTCAGAGCGCTCCGACCGCCTTCAATGCGTCGATTTCCTTGGCGGAAAAACCCCAGTCGGCCAAGGCGGTGTCATTGTCCGCCCCAATCGCGGGCGGCGGGGCCAGGATCGCGCAGGGGGTTGCGGAAAAGCGCGGCGCCGGGGCTGGCTGGACCACGCCATCGATGGTGACAAAGGTCTCCCGGGCGGCGTTGTGCGGATGCAGCGGCGCCTCGTCCATGTCCAGCACCGGCGCGAAACAGACATCCGAAGCGTCCATCAGGGCGCACCACTCGTCACGGGTCTTCAGCTTGATCACCGCCGCCAGCCGTTCCTTCAGCGACGGCCACAGGTCCCGGTTCATCTGCTGCTGGAACTCAGGATCCTTGATCCCGGTCTTTTCGAGCAGCAGGGCGTAGAACTGAGGCTCGATCGAACCGATCGAGATCCAGCGTCCGTCGGCGCATTGATAGGTGTCGTAGAAGTGAGCGCCGCCGTCGAGCAGGTTGGCGCGCCGCTCGGTGGACCACATGCCGCTGGCCTTCATCCCGTAGAACATGGACATCAGCGAAGCCGCCCCATCGCTCATGGCGCAATCGATCACCTGGCCCTGACCACTGGCGCGGGCATGGATGACCCCGGCGAGCAGGCCAAAGGCGAGATAGAGGGCGCCGCCGCCGAAATCTCCGACCAAGTTCAAGGGCGGGACAGGCTTGTCCTTGGTCCCGATCGCCTCGAGGGCGCCGGTGATGGCGATATAATTCATGTCGTGGCCGGCGGCCTTGGCGTAGGGCCCAAACTGCCCCCATCCCGTCATGCGGCCATAGACCAGTTTGGCGTTGCGCTTGAGCGCCACCTCGGGGCCCAGGCCCAATCGCTCCATCACGCCGGGGCGGAAACCCTCGAACAGGGCGTCGGCGGACTCCACCAGTTTGAGGCAGGCCTCGATGGCGTCCGGCGACTTCAGGTCCAGGGCCACGCTGCGCCGCCCACGGGCGGTGACGTCGAACTTGGAGCCTCGTCCGCCCCCCTTGCGGTCGATCCGCACCACGTCCGCACCCAGGTCGGACAGCAGCATGCCGCAGAACGGCCCAGGCCCGATGCCGGCGAACTCGACCACCTTCAATCCCGACAGGGGCCCCTGAGTTGCAGATCCTTGCGCCATAGCCGTCATCCGATCCTGTTTGGAGCGAGCCTTTCAAGGCCGCCCTCGTTTGCGCGTTCCCTCGTCGCCACCAGCCGCTATTCTCAGTCCTGGCCTCTGGTATGTTGCGAGCGAGCGATTCTAGAGTAGCGACCATGGCCGGCGTCGAAAACGACGACGTCGCGTCAAGTCGGAAAGGAAAATGGGTGACGCTGCATCCGCGGGTTCTGATCGTCGCCAAGGATGACACGCTCGCCGGTCCGCTCGCGGAAGGTCTGGATCGTCTTGGCTGGCGCACCATCACGGCCCGGGGCCCCTATGCCGCTCTGGCCGCCCTGGGCGACCTGGAGATCGAGGTTGCGATTATCGACGTTGCGCAGGGCGCTGATGAAGCCGCCACCCTGGCGCGTCGGCTGAAGGCGTCGTGCTCGCCGCGCAGCCTGCCGGTGATCGCCATCGGCGTGCCCAGCGACGGGTTGGCGGCGTCGGACTTCGATCTGGTGCTGGCGCCGCCGCTTCATCCGGCCCAGGCGGCCCTGCGGCTGGAATCCCTGACCCGCATGACCATCGCCGAAGAGGAATTCGGCCTGCGGCTGGAGACTTTCGGCGAGCGCGGCCGCAAGCTGGACCTGCCCACCGAACCTACCGGGCCCTATCGCGTCCTGGCGATCGGCGAGCCGGCGCCGCAGTTCCTGGCCCTGTCCAACGCCCTGACGGAGGGCGGCGCCGAGGTGGTCGGGGCCTTCACCGCCTATACCGCCTTCGACTATCTGCACGAGCAGGCGTTCGACGCCGTGGTGCTGTGGGCGGGTGAAAACCAGGCTGAAGCCCTGTCCATCGCCGCCGGAATGCGCCGCAACACACGCCTGTACCACGTGCCCGCCCTGCTCTACCTGCAAAGCCCCGCCCAGATCGGCCTGGCCGAGGCCTATCACCGCGGCGTATCCGATCTGGCCACCCCCGACATCGTCCCCGGCGAGACCGCCAAGCGGGTGATCGAACTGGCCCGCGCCTATCGCCGCCAGAACGCCATCCGGGAGGCCCTGGAAAAGGCGCGACGATCTGGCCTGATGGATGCGCCCACCGGCCTGTTCACCCGCGAGTTGTTCGCCGCCCACCTGGCGCGGCTGGTCCAGGCCTCGCGCCTGCGTAACCGGGCCCTGTCGCTGTGCGTGTTGCGGGTTTCCGAGCGGGTCGATCTCGCCCAGGTGCGGGCCGGCGGCTGGCTTGACCGCGCCATTCCCCAGATCGGCTCCATGATCGGCCGCCTGATCCGGGCTGAAGACACCGCGGCGCGCCTTGGTCCCGAGGTGTTCGCCCTGGCTCTGCCCGCGACCAACCAGTCGGCGGCCCGGGCCGCGGGAGAGCGCATCGCCGCGGTGATCGCCTGCACCGCCTTTGACTCCGGTGATGACCGCCCGCCCTTCGTGGTCGAATTCGAGATCGGCGTGGCCCAGGTCGAACCCGGCGAGAACGGCGCCAAGGCGTTGGAGCGGGCGGCGGCTCGCGCACTGCACATCAAAGTCAGTTAGACGGAAAATCCCGCATGATGACCGCGGCGAGCGCGGCGTTCGGCCCGCAAACTACCGGTCTTTTGATCGGCCTGGCGATCATGGTGCCGATCCTGCTACTTCGGAACGCCCGCCCCCGTAAGCTGCGGGTCGAGCTCTTATGGATCCGGCCGGCGATCTGGGTGGTGATCGCCGTCCTGAGCTTCACCCAGGCGCCGCCACCCATGTCCGCCGCGGGCCTGGCGATCATGACCGCGAGCCTGGCCGCCGGCGCCGTGCTCGGCTGGCAAAGGGGCCGGTTGATGCGCATTGAGGTCGATCCGGAAACCCATCAGATGACCCTTCGCGCCTCTCCGGCGGCGATGCTGTTCATCGTGGTGCTGATGGTGTTGCGGGTGAGCATACACAATGTCGCGATACAGAACCTGGGCCGGACCCACCTGCCGATCACGGTGCTCGTGGATGCGCTGATCCTGTTCAGCCTGGGTCTGATGCTCACCCAGAGCGCCGAAATGTGGATTCGGGGTCGACGACTTCTGACCCAGGCCCAGGCCGCCAAGGCTGTCGCGTAGTGAACAGCCGCCGTCAGGCGAACTGCCGGATCACCCCGCCTGGGGCGTAGTTGGATTCCTCCCGCAACCGGACCAGCTTTTCGTTGGGATACTGGCTGACCAAGGCGCCGGTGGCGCGATCGACAGTCTTATAGACCAACTCACCCGCCGCCTTGTCGTCCTCGATCACCAGGGACAGATCAGGCTTTTGGGGCGCAGCGTTTGCGGCCACAGCAGGGGCCGTCGCCCCCTCAGGCGTCGATGGGGGTGGGAGCGTCGCGGCGTCGCCAGAAGCGATCGAAGGACCGGAGATGTTCACCGAGGACCTCATCCAAGCAGATCTGGACAGTCGCCGAGTTCGCCTCGCTCAAAGGGGGCGGTTCGACTGCTGGTGGGAATGACGCGCCGGGCGGGATCGCTCGACGGCGACAAAACGCGCACTGGACTGAAACTTCGCGACGCCGACCGGGCGCCATTGCACCGCCTCTGCGACATAACAGCGCTATTCCATTAAGGATTGCTGAATCCCGACCACACAACCCTGACTCCCTGCGAATCCTGTCTGGCGCAGCTTCACCCAAACCGGCTTGCAGTCACCCCGAACTTCAGGCCCATGGCCCAAGACCTGGGCGAGGCCGGACAGCATGCTCCTTCTGTTATTTGTGGTGGCCGTGTGGGCGGGGACCCAGAACGCCCTGGCTGGCGGCGGCTCTTTCGTCACCCTGCCCGCGCTGATCTTCAGCGGCCTGGACCCGCGCGCGGCCAATATCGCCTCGACCCTGGCTCTGTTTCCCGGCCAGGTGACCACCGGCTGGATGGGCCGCAAGATGGTCGCCGGCGCCGGCGGCCTGGGCTTTCGCAGCCTGGTCCTGCTCAGCCTGGCGGGCGGGGCGATCGGGGCGGGGCTGCTGCTGTGGACCCCCAGCAGCTTTTTCGCCCGGCTGGTGCCCTGGCTTGTGCTGTTCGCCACCGGCCTGTTCGCCTATGGCAGTTTCGGCCCCAAGCGCCATGCCGAGCATCGGCCGATGGATCCGCGCCTCGCCGGACTGATGCAGTTCCTGATCGCGATCTATGGCGGCTATTTCGGGGGCGGCATCGGCTTTCTGATGCTGGCGGCGCTGACGGCTGCGGGCCTGGCGGTGCGCGCGGCGGGGGCGACCAAGAACGTGCTGGCCAGCGTGATGAATGCGGCGGCAGTGGCCATCTTCCTGTTCACGCCGGGAATTCCCTGGCTGCGGGTGGCCACGGTCTGCGTCGGCGCCATCATCGGCGGCTATGGCGGCGCCCTGCTGCTACAGCGTGTGGACGAGCGGCTGATCCGCGGCTTTGTGGTTCTTTTGGGCCTTTGCCTGACGGGCGGCCTGTTCCTCTATCATCCGCGCTGAGCGCGGCGGAATGCAAAGCCAGTCCTGGCGTTGGGCTTGCTGAACGCCCATATAGCTTCAGCGCCGTCGGGCGTGAGCCGCCTCCCCGCGGTCGATCCTTCCCGATGCGGCGCCTCTCGAGAAGATCATGCCCATCCTGTTTTCGGTTTCCGTGCTGTGTGTGGTGGCGGCCATCGCCGCGCCCCTGGCTGCTTCGCTGATCGACGCCGGCCGCGGCCGGCCGCAATGAGGGGCGTGGTCCGCGACAATCCGTGGCTGCGCGTCGCTCTGGACGCCTGGTCGCTCAGCATCGAAGCCTCTTCCGTCATCGGCCTGCGCACCCTGAAGATCGCCGCCGGCGGCGCCGCGGGTGAAGCCGAGGCCCGCCTGATGGTGGCCGAGAAGATCGACGCCAGCCTGGACCTGCACACCAAGGCCATGACCGGCGCCCTGGGCTTCGACGCCTCCACCGCCGCGTCCAAGACGCTCACCCACTATCGCCGCAAGGTCCGCGCCAACCGCCGCCGGCTGGCCAAGGGATAGATTTCCAGCGGCTCCCTGTCGGATCCCGCCTCGCGCCTTCGTCCTTGGGTCTCTACAAAGACCAGGCCCGAGGAGATCGCCATGACCGACATCGCCGCCGCGCCTACGCTCGCCGACCGCGAACTAGTGCTCACCCGCCTGATCGATGCGCCTCGCGAGAAGCTGTACCGCGCCTGGACCGATCCCGAACTGCTGAAACAATGGTTCGCGCCCCTGCCCTACACCACCCCCGAGGCCCAACTAGACGTGCGGCCGGGCGGCTCGAACCTCATCGTCATGCGCGGCCCGGATGGCCAGGACATGCCCAATCGAGGCGTCTATCTGGAGGTGGTTGCGAACGAACGGATCGTGTTCACCGACGCCTATGCCGGCGACTGGGAACCGTCGCAAAAGCCGTTCATGACCGTGATCGTGACCTTCGAGCCCGAAGCCGGCAAAACCCGCTACACCGCCCGCGTCCGCCACTGGACCGTGGCCGACAAGGAGGCCCACGAGCAGATGGGCTTCCACCAGGGCTGGGGCGTTTGCGCCGACCAGCTGGAGGCCCTTGTCAAGCGGGTCTGATCTCAGCACGCTCTAATAATAGCGTGGGATCGGCTTTACCTGCGGCGTCTGGTCGGGCAGGTCGATGAAGATCTCGTCCACATAGCACCAGCCCCAGCCTTCCGGGGGATCATAGCCCTCGATGATCGGGTGGCGGGTCTTGTGGAAATGCGCGGTGGCGTGCCGGTGGGGAGACTGGTCGCAGCAGCCCACATGGCCGCAGGTTCGGCACAGGCGCAGATGCAGCCAGCGCGAACCGGTCTTCAGACACTCTTCGCAGCCCCGCGCGCTTGGCGTGACGTGGGCGATGGTGGGCGCGTGTTCGCAAGTGTCGGTCATGGGTCAGATCCCTTTCATGTGGCGTCGGCCAGGACGCTGTGCAGCGCCGCCACCACCTGGGCGCCCTCGCCCACAGCCGCGGCCACCCGTTTGGTGGAGCCGGCGCGCACGTCGCCCACGGCGAACACCCCCGGCTTGCTGGTCTCTAGGGCCAGGGGCGCCCGGCTCTGCGGCCACGAGCCTTGATCCACCCCGGCGCCGGTGCGGACAAACCCCGCGCTGTCCACCGCCACGCCGCAGTCCCTCAGCCAGGCGGTGTTGGGATCGGCGCCGATGAACACGAACAGGTGCCGCAGCGGCGTGGTCAGGATGGTCCCGGTGTCGCGATTGCGGAAACTGGCCTTCTGCAGTCCGTTAGCTGCGTCGCCGCTCAGCGCCACCACCTCGGCCCGGGTGTGCAGCACCACATTGGGCAGAGCCCGGATCCGCTCGATCAGATAGCTGGACATGGTCGCTTCCAGCCCCTCCCGGCGCACCACCAAATGCAGACGCCGCACCTTGGACGCCAGGTACACCACCGCCTGCCCGGCTGAATTGCCGCCGCCGATCAGCGCCACCTCCTCGCCCTCGCACGATCGCGCCTCCACCGGCGACGCCCAGTAGGAGACCCCCGCGCCCTCGAACATGGCCAGGTTCTCGATCTCCGGGCGGCGATAGCGGGCGCCGGAAGCGATCACCACCGAGCGGGCCTGGGCTGCGCGCTCGCCCTCCAGGGTCAGGGCGAACGGGGCGCCGGGGCGATGCGCCTGCCCGGTGCAATCCAGCCCGTTGACGCTGATGGGAATGGCGATCTGGGCCCCGAACTTCTGCGCCTGGTTGAAGGCCCGCGCGGTCAGGGCCAGGCCGGAGATGCCGGTGGGAAAGCCCAGATAGTTTTCGATCCGCGCCGAGGCCCCCGCCTGGCCGCCAAAGGCGTGGGCGTCCAGCACCAGCACCGACAGCCCCTCCGACGCCGCATAGACCGCGGTGGCCAGGCCCGCCGGCCCGGCGCCGATCACCGCCACGTCGAACACCTGATCGGGATCCAGATCCGGCGTAATGCCCAGGCAGCCGCCCACCTGCGCCTCCGATGGCTGTTTCAACACCGCCCCGTTGGGGCACAGGACGATGGGCAGCTCGTCCTCCTGCACCCCCAGCCGTTCCACAATGGCGCTGCCGTCCTCGTCCGCCTGGGCGTCGATCACCGAATAGGGATAGCCGTTGCGGGCCAGAAACCCCTCGATCCGCGTCAGGGCCGGCGTGCCCCGCCGCCCCACCAGCACCGAGCCCACCCCGCCGTCGCGGATCATGGCCGTGCGGCGCAGGATAAAGGCGCGCATGATGATCTCGCCCACATCGGCCGAGCCCACAATCAGCCCCCGCAGATGCGCCCCGTCGAAGGCCAGCGCCTCGCAGCCCTCGGCCCCCGCCCGCGCCTCGGCCAGAGAAGCGCGGCCGGCCAGCTGATTGACCTCGCCGGTGATCTGGCCCGGCCGATGGGTGGTGATCACGGTCTCATGGCCCGCGCCGTCGCGGCCCCGGACAATGGCCTCGCCCGCCAAGATCAGGAATGTGAGCGCCCGCCGCTCGCCTACCGAGAACAGAACCTCGCCCGGTTCGAACCGCCGCGCCGCCCCCCCGGCGAACCGCGCCGCCACACCCATCTGCGCGGCGGTCAGCACGGGAAACATCTGCTCGCGACGGTCTTGGGGAGGGCTCACGGGATGGCGGGTCCTTGCAGCAGGTGAGGCGGCATTGTTGAACCAGAACGCGCACAAAGGCCACGCCGAGGCCAGCGTTGCCGTCCTGCTTTTGCGGGCGCATGGTCTGCGCGTGACGTCACGCCAGCCTGGCCCCGTAACCGGCCGGCCTGACCTTGGATGACCCGCCTGATGGGTCACCAAAAATCGCGTTCCGCGTAACCGCACCAGTACCGATACAACCCAACACAGGAGAATGGTGATGAAGTTCGCAGTCGCATTCGCGGCCCTGGCCGCCACGGCCTTGGTGGCCGCCGCCCCCGCCAAGGCCGCCGACGCCGAAGGACCCAGCTTTGAGAACGGCCCGGTCTGGACCTATGGCCAGATCCTGACCAAGGACGGCCATTTCGACGACTACATGCATTGGCTGGCCACCGCCTGGAAGGCCCAGGAGGAGGCCCTGAAAAAGGCTGGGGTGATCCTCGACTACAAGGTGCTGCTGGTGGACAGCCCGCGCACGGGCGAGCCGGACATCATCCTGGCCCAGGAATACAAGAACTTGACCGTCATGGACGCCTCGCAGGCCGACCAGTACGCGCTCCAGGCCAAGATCTCCGGCTCCCTGGCCAAGTCCAACGAGGCCCAGGCCGAACGGGGCTCGATCCGCACGATCATGGGCACGATCATGACGCGGGAGGCGATCCTGAAATAGGGGGTTGAGCCGGACCGCCGGCCGGTTGTCGCCCAGGCGATGGCGGGCCGGCGGGGGCTTTGAAATCGCTCGCGACGACGAAGCGCATCCTCACTGATTATCCCGCAGAGCCCTACCCAGAATTGGCCCGAATCGGCTCAATAATGATCTTCGGCGACAGAGAGTTGATTCGCCCTGCCGCCCCAAAAATGGCTCACTTAGTGGGTGAGACGATCATGACCGCACTACACGACGACATAGCGGCCTATGACCAAGCTAGGCTTGAGTTGGAGGCGAAGCATCATGGGGAATGGGCTGTCTTCCATTCCGGAGGCTTCGTTGGCGTTTACCCCGAATTTGAAACGGCGGCGTCCGAAGCCGTCGAGCGCTTCGGTGTTGGTCCCTATCTGATCCGACAGATCGGCGTCGAAGCCATACAGCTGTCCTCCGCCATGGTTTTCAGGCCAGCTCATGCGCACGGCCCAAGCGGGCTTTAAAAGCGGGAAAGGCGGCAAAACACCCGCCGACCTGCTTGCCGAATTGGGTCCAACATTCCGAGTCGATATCGGTCTGAAATCACGGTCGGCGTCGGGAGCCCAACCAGACCTTGCGGCGAAGGGCGTTCGCGCTTTGCTTGACACCGGAGCGGGTGCGAACTGTATCGATGATGGATTGGCCCGATCATTAGGATTGCCTGTCACCGATGAAGGCGAAGTGAGCGGCATTGGCGGCAAGACCTCCGCCAATATCTACCTCGCTCGCATCTATGTCCCCGCGCTTGATCGCCTCCTGTTTGAACGCTTCGCCGGCGTGAAGCTGGAGGAAGGCGAGCAGTGGCACCGGGTAATCCTCGGCCGGCCGTTCCTTCGACCCTATCGCATGGTCTACGATGCGCCATCAGGAGCGGTGGAGATCACCGAGGCGTGAGAACTGCCGCCTTAGTCAGAGACTGCGAGTGATCAAATCCAACCCGCCCTCGCCCCAAAAGGCCAGCGAATGGCAAGACCTATCCTGATCGGCCTCCTCATCGCCCTGGGCCTGTCGGCGATCGTGATCGGCCTGTCCGTCTTCATCCTGGGCGCCGCCGAGACTAGCCGCGTGGTCGAGACCGCCTATGGTCACCTGGCCGGATCGGCGCCCGTCACCTCCACCCGCTACAGCACCAGGGCGGAGCAGGTCATTCGGGTCTTCACCGCGTTCTGGATCGTCTATGGAGTGATCCTCGTGGCCACCGCCCTGAACCTCAAGCGCTGGGCGCCCAGCGTGCCGGGGCTCGCGACGGTGCTGTTCCTGGGCGGCCTGGGGCGGCTGTTCGCGTATCGCCAGTTCGGCTCGCCGCACCGGACCTTTGTGGTGATGATGGTGGTGGAGCTGGCGCTGCCGCCCGTACTGGTGGCCCTGTGGGCGGCGGCGCGGCGGGATGCCGGCGGCGGCGCGCAGCGGAGATGACGCCGGTCTCACCTACGCTTCGGCGGGGCGAAGACTTTTACCACGAAGGGCACGAAGGAAGAAGGTTTGCGCTTCGCCCGATCAGCTAAACTTGAGATAAGAATTGATTGAATAGATCCAACTCCGCTCTTCCCGGCGAATGCCGGGATCCAGATCATAAGGCGCGAAACAGGGGCGATATCATGGAGATCTTCCGCCAGTCGACTGAGCTTTGTCATCTGGATCCCGGCATTCGCCGGGATGAGCGGTTTTTGAGCGAGGGGTCCAACCTCAACTCATCCCACTCTAAAGGCGCCCGCAAAGCCTGACTTCGCGTCCTTCGTGGTTCAATTCAGTTTTTTGGCGGCCACGGCGCGGCTTCAACTTCGCCCCGCCCCACCAGCTTGACCGCCGTAACAAATAGCTGAAAGCTGCCCGGCTACACGGGGGGCGCGTATGCAGGGTAGTCTTGATCGGTTGCCGATCACCATTCGGGGCCGTCGGTGGCGTGGGGGCCTGATGGTCGCCCTTGGCCTGTTGATCGCCAGCGCCGGGCTGCTGCAGTCGGGCCAGGACTCCAGCCAGGCGTTTTCCCTAGTCTTCGGCCTGTTGATGGGCGGCATAGGCCTGTGGAGGCTGATCGCTCCGCCCCGGCTGGAGATCACCGCCTCGGGCGTTCGCCAGACCGTGCTCTGGCGCTCCAATCGCTACAGCTGGAACGAGATCTATGATTTTCGCCCGGTCCAGTTCGGGCTGCGCCCCGCCGGCGTAGGCTTTGATTTCATCGATCCGACCACCAAGCGGGCCGGCCTTCGCCGCTTCAACCGCTCGCTGGTCGGGGTTCACGCCATGCTTCAGTCGGGGTGGGAGATCAAGCCCGCCGCCCTGGCCGATCTGCTCAACCAGGCCCGCGAACAGGCCCTGAACCGGGCCGGCGCCCACGCCCAGGCCGGCGATCCAGCCGCGCAACCGGCCGCCCGAGGCAAGTCCGCGCTGTCCGGCGGCGGCATTATCGGCGCCCGAATGGACCGCAAGCGGTTCTGGATCATCGCCAGCGTGCTGCTGGCCCTGAGCCTGGGCCTGGCGCTGCTGAGAGGCGGCAAGGGCGGATACGGCGGCGGTGCTTCGTTCCTGTTCATCTGGATCGTCAACGCACGCCTGCATGATATCGGTCGGTCGGGCTGGTGGCAGGCGCCGGTCTATCTGGTTGAGTTCGCCTTGGTGCTCACGCTCATGCTCGCCAGCCATCAGACCGAGGCCGTGGCCGGCGGCGCCGCGGGCCTGTTGCACAGCACTTTCGTCATCGTCCTGGGCAGCCTGCGCGGCGACCCCGGCGCCAACCGCTTCGGCCCGCCGCCGGGCCAGCCGACGGCGGTGGCTCAGGCGGAGGTGTTTCGCTGAGGGGGCCGGGGCCAGGACCAGTCCTTGATTTGCTGGACCGATTTGACCCCAACGCTCACGGGTGATCGGAGACAGGTTAACCTGTCCTGGTCTATGAGATCAAAAGGTCCGGCCGGACCTGAGCGCCGTCTCGCGCCCGCAGCGAATCGGTCCAGCGTCGATTGGCCCACACCTGACTTCGGGAGACCGTCATGCCGCCGCTCCAGCCCCTCAACCAGTTCGGCGCGTGCTTCAACATCAAGGACCCGAAGAAATTCGAGCTCGCCATCGCCCTGCTCCGAGAGAGCGTATTCGACGATGGCGCGACGATGTTCGTGGCCGACAACCTCATCACCTGGAACAAGGCGCTGAGCTTCCTGCGGGACGATTTCATCGTTGCGACGCTGAACGATCCCAATACAAACTCGGTCGAGCGAAGCATCGTCTGGCGAACCTACGTCATGCTCTATTTCGCCCAGTTCGCCAGCAAGGCCCCAGGCGATTTCGTCGAATGCGGATGCCATACAGGCTACACGGCTTCAGTCCTAACCAGGAAGATCGACTTCGGATCGCTCGGGAAGAAGTACTATCTCTATGATCTGTTCGCGTGGAATCCTGGCGACGAGCATACCCACCTGACGGCCCACGACGACCCGGGCATGTACGACAAGGTGGTGGAGCGTTTCAAGGACTTGAGCTTCGTGCAGGTGATCCAGGGGTCGGTCCCGCAATCCTTCTCGCAAGGATTTCCGGACCAGATCGCCTTCGCCCACATCGACATGAACCATCCGGACCCCGAAGTCGGAGCCCTGGAGATGGTGCTGCCGCGCCTGTCGCACGGGGGCGCGGTGATCTTCGACGACTATGGCTGGTGGGGCTATTCCGCGCAGAAGGTCGCGCTGGACCCGATCATCGCCAGGCATGGTCTGGACGTACTCGAACTCCCAACGGGCCAGGCCCTGGTCCTGAAGCCTTAGGGGAAGGCGCCGCTGATGGTGATCGGGTGATCGGGGACGGGTTAGTGGACTGCACCCCATTCCAGCCACCCGCACAGCCCTGGCTCAGTCGGAGGTGTTTCGTGGACGCCCGCGCCCGTCGAGCTTGAGTTTTGCGCGATATTTGTTCATGTTTTGTTCGTGAATATCGCAACCTCCTTCCCAGACACGACGCCGGGCGCCACCGCGGCCGATCTCTCGCCGGATCGGGATGATTGGCATGAGCCGATGCTGAAGGAGCTGGCCGAGATCGGCATGGAGCTGGCCGGGGTGCTGTTGCGGCGCGAGGCGGCGAAGGCTGCCTGTGCCGTGGCGGGTCCCGATCCGCAGCTGACCTTTGCGCGGCTGTCGCGGGCGGTGCGCCAGATCGTGGCGCTGAACGCGCATCTGCGTCAGCAGCGGCAGGCTG
>DASXNV010000025.1:0-20493 GCA_036494815.1 Caulobacteraceae bacterium | reverse complement strand
TGGCGCTTGATCGTTTCGCCGTGTCAGACTAGAGAGAGGCCCCTTGCGATGCGCCGCCTTAGCTCAGCTGGTTAGAGCGCTAGATTGTGGATCTAGAGGTCCTCGGTTCGAGCCCGAGAGGTGGTACCATCGCAGGGGATTTGACCTAGGCTCAATAGCGGGCGTTTTCGCGCATGGCGCGCATAGTGTCCGTCGCGATTTGGATCTGCAGCGACATACTTTCAGTCACGGCCTGCAGCGCCGCTAGCTACACTGGCTTACGCGCTATTGGCGCTGCCAGCACCACGGCAGCCTTGCCCCGCCTTGTAATGCGCACCCTCTCACCACCCACAACCCGGGCGACGAGTTCACTTAAGCGCGCCTTCGCATTGGTTAGGGTGATGGCGGTCACACGAATTATTCCTGACTATCCAGGCTGTCATTTTATGGCTGCAGACCAGTGAAAGCCAAGCCGGCTGGATCCGTGTTCGCGCCATTGGCGCACCGGCGCATCAGAGTCGGCGATTGCACTAACGGTGCGGATTGGGGATGTTGGGTTGGCATTACGGGGAGCGAATATGACCGTGGATACCGCGACGGCGGATGCGCCGGGCGATAAGGCCTTTCTTGGCCATCCCAGGGGACTGGGCTATCTGGTGTTCGCCGAGGCCTGGGAGCGGTTCTCCTATTACGGCATGCAGTCTCTGCTGGTGCTCTATATGGGCCAGCAACTGCTGCTGCCGGGCCATGTGGAGCATGTGGCCGGGTTCGACGCCTTCCGTGCTGCGATCTTCCATGTCACTGGACCGCTCTCGCCGGCGGCCCTGGCCTCGATGATTTTCGGACTCTATGCATCGGGGGTCTATCTGACGCCGATCCTGGGCGGCATGGTCGCCGACCTACTGCTCGGCCGCACCCTGACCATCACCATCGGCGCCTGTCTGATGGCGCTGGGCCATTTCCTGATGGCCTTCGACGTGTCGTTCCTGGCGGCGTTGCTGTGCCTGCTGATTGGCGTGGGCTGCTTTAAGGGCAACATCGCCAGCCAGGTGGGCGAGCTCTATGGGCCGGAGGATCTGCGCCGGGCCGATGCGTTCCAGATCTTTCTTCTGGGGGTCAATGTGGCGGTGATCATCGCGCCCCTGGTCTGCGGCACCCTGGGGCAGAAGGTGGCCTGGCACTGGGGCTTCGGCGCGGCCGGGGTGGGGATGCTGATCGGCCTGACCGTCTATCTGTCGGGACGCCGCTGGTTGCCGACGGAGCGACATATCCGCGGATCGGTGCGCGTGCCGGCCCCCAAGCTGTCCCTGGCCGATATCAAGACCGTGGTCGTGCTGGTGGCGATCTTGCCGGCCATGGCCGTCGCCGCCCTGGGCAACCAGGAGATCTTCAACGCCTATCTTGTCTGGGGCGACGCCCACTATAACTTGGTGTTCTTCGGCCGATCCATGCCGGTGACCTGGCTGATCTCGCTCGACGCCTTTGTTTCCTCCGGCACGATCCTGGCCTCGGTGGCCTTCTGGCGCTGGTGGGGAACCTCCCGGACGGAGCCGAATGAAATCACCAAGCTTGTGATCGGCGGCCTGATCTCGGCCACTGCGCCTCTGCTCTTGGCCCTGGCCAGCGCGCAAGAAGCGGCGAGCGGCCACAAGGTTGGCCTCGGCTGGGGCGTGGCCTTCCATATCGTCAATGACATCGGCTTCGCCAATGTCTTTCCGGTGGGCCTGGCCCTGTTCTCTCGCGCGGCGCCTAAAGCCATCGGCGGGCTGATGATCGGGGTCTATTACCTGCATCTGTCGGCCTGCAACCTCATGGTTGGCCGGCTGGGCGGGCTGTTGGAAAGTCTCGGGCCCTTCAGGTTCTGGCTGCTGCACGCCGGCCTCGTCGCCGGCGGAAGCGTGGTGCTGCTGGTGATAGGCCTGCTGTTCGGGCGGCTCTTGACCCATGCGGACGATCCTGGCGTCGCGGCCGAGCCTCAGGCCGCCTAGGCGACCCCCGCCTCGATGGCCAACCGCACCAGGTCAGCGGTGCGGGCCACGCCCAGCTTGGTCTTGATCAGGCTGCAGATATTGGCCGCGGTCTTGTAGCGCACGCCCAGCACCGCGGCGATTTCCGAAAGGCTCTTGCCGTTGGCGAGCAAACGCATGATCTCGATCTCGCGCGGGGTCAGCTGGCCCATGGACTGCTCTGGTCCGGCGCCATGCCAGGCCAGGGCCTGCGCGATCTCGGCCTCCACATAGCGGCCGCCGGCTCCCACCCGGCGCACCGCGGTCAGCAGCTCGTCCGGATCGGCGTTCTTGCTCATATAGCCTGAGGCGCCGGCCTCCAGCGCCCGGGCGGCGTAGAGCGGCTCGGCGTGCATGCTGAGCACCAAGATACGCGTGCGCCCCGCCTGCAGGATGCGGCGCAGCAGCTCCACCCCACCCAGGCCCGGCAGGTTCAGATCCAGGATCACCAGGTCGATGGTCTGTCCGCGCACCAGGGCGATGGCGTCCTCGCCGTTCTGGGCCTCGAAGATGGCGTCGCTGGACGAGGCTTCCAAAAGCCGTCTGAGGCCGTCGCGCACGATGGCATGGTCATCGACCAACAGGACGTTCATGCGGGGGTGATATCCTTGGCGTGGGCATCGAAGGGCAGGGGAATGGTGGCCAGGATGGTCCAGCCGCGCCCGGCGCCCTGGTCTATGGTCATGGCGCCGCCGACGGCCTCGATGCGCTCGCGCATGCCCACCAGGCCAAAGTGCGGATGGCTGTCATCGGCGCTGCGGGCGGCGCCATTATCGGCCACGCGCACCCGCAGGGCGTCTTCGCCATCGAGACTGATGTCGATCTCGATACGGCTCGGCTGGCCATGGCGCACGGCGTTGCTCAGACCTTCCTGCACCACCCGATAGGCCACCTCCTCGATGGCTTCGGGGGTCTCGGCGTCATCGACGCTGAGGGTGACCGTGAACACCAGATCGCGGCGGCGGCCGCGCCAGAAATCGACCAGATCCTCAATCGCGGCGGAAAAGCCCAGCTCGGTCAGGCGGGCGGGACGCAGGCGTCCCAGCAGTTCGCGCACCTGGCGCTGCATCCGCGCCACGGCGACCTGGATCGACTTGACGTGGCGCAGGGCCTCCTGCGGCTTGCCGGCGGTCAGGGCCTGGCCGATCATTGTGGCGTCGATATTGGCGGCGAACAGGTGCGGGCCGAACTCGTCGTGAAGGTCCCTGGCCAGCTCGGCGCGCTCCTCGTCCTGCAGTTTCAGCACCTGCTCCTCCAGCATCCGGGTGCGGCGGCGCATGGCCGCCAGATCGCCGGCCATGGCGTTGAAGCTGTTGCTCAGCCGCGCTAGTTCCTGCGGCCCGCGCACATGCACCCGCGCGCCATAATCGCCGGCCCCCACCCGGGCCAGGGCCGCGGCCAGAGTGTCCAGAGGGCGCAGGGCCCGGCCGATGGTCACATAGACTAGGCCGACCCCGACCACGCCGATCATCGACAACACCGCTACGGCGCCCAGGAGCTGGATCCAGGCGTCACCCACATCGTCATCGGGCGCTGCGCGTAGAATAATGCGGGCGCCGCCGCCGGCGGGCGTCGCCAGCTGGATCTGGGGCAGCCGGGGGTCGAGCAGGGCGCTGAAGGCTGGTGGCGCCGATGTGGCGCTGCGAAAGGGCTTGGAGGCGACAACCGCACCGCTGCGCGCTTCGCGCAGCACCGCCACCACGTGGCGGTTGCCATCGAACGTGGCCACCAACTGGCGCAGGTCCCGGTCGGGGTGGGTCGAGCGGGGCAGGTCCTCGAACGCGCTGGCCACCGTCTGGCGACCGCCAAGCAGGGCCGCGGTCAGCTCTTCGCGCAAGGTCCGCCGGGCGTCCCAGGTGGCGAACACCACCCCCACGGCGGCGCCGAGCATCAGAACCAGGACTATGGCGGCCAGGACCCGTAGGCGCAGGGACATCGCATTCTCTGTGGTTGAGGATGCACCTTCTAACAGTAACCAACCGATTGGGAAAAATTCCCTATCCGCTCGGGAACGCCGCCCATCGCGGCCCTGCCTGGCCATGACTAAAGCCAGGGCGAGCCTTGTGTCGCCTGGGGATTGATGAGTTGAAATCGATGGTTTCGAGACCGGCCTTGATCGCCGCCGCCTTTGGCTGGGCCCTTGTCATGACCAGCGCGTCCGCCCAGGCGCAAGAGGCGCCCGCCGCCGCCCCGCCCACGAAGGTCTCTCCGTCCGCCGCCGCGGCCGCGGCCAGCGATATCGTCATTACCGCCCGCCGCCTGTCGGAGGCCCGCGCTTCGATCCAGCCCCAGATCGGCGCCTCGACCTATACCATCGACTCCAAGGCCATCGCGGCCCTGCCCGGCGGTGAAAACATCGCCATGAACCAGGTGGTGCTGCAGGCGCCGGGCGTGGCCCAGGACTCCTATGGCCAGCTGCATATCCGCGGCGAGCACAATGGCCTGCAGTTCCGCCTGAATGGGGTGATCCTGCCAGAGGGCCTCAGCGTGTTCAGCCAGGCGCTGAGCCCCCGCTTGGCCGACAAGGTGCAGCTGATCACCGGCGCCTTGCCGGCTGAATACGGCCTGCGCACCGCTGGCATCATCGACATCACCTCCAAGAGCGTGTTCGACAATTCCGGCACGGCCAGCCTCTATGGCGGGAGCCACGGCGAATACCAACCTAGCCTCGACTACGGGGGCAATTCGGGAAACCTCAACTATTTCGTCTCGCTAGGTTATCTGCACAACAACCTGGGTATCGAGTCTCCGGACGGCCGCTCCAACCCACTGCACGACACCACCGACCAGTTCCAGGGCTTCGGCTATGTGGAGGACATCATCAATCCGGAAAGCCGGGTCTCGCTGATCGCCGGCTCGTCGATCCAGCGCTTCCAGATTCCCGATCTGTCCGGCCAGATGAGTGGCGGCCTGATGCTCGGCCCCAATGGCGATCAGCCGCTCAGCGTCAAGGGTCAGACCACCTACCCCAGCGAGCAGCTCAACGAGAACCAGCGGGAGGTGACTCACTATTTGATCGGCAGCTACCTGCACACCACCGACAAGTTCACCGGCCAGGTCTCGCTGTTCGCCCGTTATTCCAGCCTGACCTTCTCACCGGATTCCCTGGGCGACCTGCTCTATAACGGCGTCGCCCAGACCGCCGACAAGACCGACACCGCCGGCGGCCTGCAGGCCGAGGGCGTCTATCATCTCAGCGACGCCCACACTCTGCGCGGCGGCGTGATCGTCGAGATCGACCGCTCCACCAGCCAGACCAATTCCCTGGTCATTCCCCTGGACGCAACCGGCGCCCAGTCTTCCCAGACCCCGGAAAATATCGCCGACAGCGGCTCGAAAACCGCCAAGACCTACAGCGCCTATGCTCAGGACGAGTGGAAGCTGATCCCCAGCCTGACCCTGAACTATGGGCTGCGCTTCGACGAGTTCGAGGGGTTCCGTAATGAGAACCAGGTCAGCCCGCGAGCCAATCTGGTCTGGCTGGCCCTGGAGCACACCACCGTCCACATCGGCTACGCCCGCTATTTCACCCCGCCGCCGTTCGAACTGGTCGCGGGGGAGACCATCAGCAAGTTCGCGAACACCACAGGCGCGGCGGGCGGCGGTCTGGACACCACCCCCTATGCCGAGCGCGCCAACTACTACGATATTGGTGTGGAGCAGACGGTGCTGCGCGGCCTGACCGTGGGCCTGGACACCTATTACAAGACCTCAAAACATCTGATCGACGAGGGCCAGTTCGGCGCGCCGATCATCCTGACACCGTTCAATTATCAGGACGGGATCCAGTACGGTGTCGAGTTCAGCAGCGCCTATCAGCGCGGGCCGCTGTCCGCCTATCTGAACGCCGCCTTCGAACAGGCCCAGGGCCGCGATATCATCTCCAGCCAGTTCAATTTCTCGGCCGCCGACCTGGCCTATATCAAGAACAACTACATCTATCTCGATCACGATCAGCGCTTCAGCGGCTCCGCTGGCGTCTCCTATCTGTGGCGGGGGACCCGGGTCAGCGCCGACCTCATCTATGGCAGCGGCCTGCGGGCCGATGGCGCCGTGCCCAACGGGCGTGAGCTGGCGGCCTACACCCAGGTCAATCTAGGCCTGTCGCACCGGTTCAAGGACATCGCCACCGGCCCCTACGAGGTGCGTCTGGACGTGATCAACCTGTTCGACAACAAATACGAGATCCGCGACGGCACAGGCGTCGGCGTCGGCGCTCCCCAGTTCGGTCCGCGCCGCGGGGTGTTCGCCGGAGTGACCAAGGAGTTTTAGGGGGCAAGAACAAAGCGGCCGATCCCATAGGCCGCGCCGGCGACGACCAGCCACAGGGGCGCGACCTTGAAGCGCCAGGCGGCGATAAAGGCCGCCAGCGCCACCGCGATGGCGACAAAATCCAGCCGTCCGCCCGCCAAAAAAGCTTCGCGGGCGATTGTAGTGGCCAAGGTGGCGATGACGCCGACCACGGCGGCTGTGACCCCCGACAGGGCCGCGTGCGCCCTACGCTCCCGCGCCAGGCGCTCGACCACGGGCGCGCCGACCAGGACGAAGTAGAAGCAAGGAAGGAAGGTCACCCAGCTGGTCAGGGCCGCGGCCAACGCGCCGGCGGCCAGGGGCGCGAGCCCGCTGGCATGGCCGGCCACCGCCGCGTTCCAGCCCGCGAAAAAGCCCACATATTGCGTAACCAGAATCAGCGGGCCGGGCGTGGTCTCGGCCAGGGCCAGGCCATGGACCATCTCCGGTCGCGACAGCCAGCCATAGTGGGCGACCGCGCCCTGGGCCACAAAGGGCAGCACCGCATAGGCCCCGCCGAAGGTGACGAAGGCGGCCTGGGTGAAGAAGACCGCGATATCGGCGAAGGGCCTCGGTCCAGCCAGGGTCAGGACCAGGACGATCGGCATGGTCCAAAGGGCGGCGAAGACAACGGTGTAGAGGATGAACCGCCGGACGAGCGCCGGTCCGGTGGTGCGCGCCGTACTGGCGACGTCCGCGGCCAAAGAATGGCTCGTGGGCGCGATGGCGTGGCCCAGCCGGTCGGCGACCAGCCCGATCATCAGGGCGGCGCCGATGATCCACGGGAAGCCGAGCCCCATTGGTCCCAATCCGACAAAGGCCCCGACGGCCAACGCCCAAGCCGCTGGCGTCTTCAGCGTCCGGGTTCCAATGCGCCAGACGGCGTGCGCCACCAGGGCGACCACGATGGGTAGCATGCCCTTGAACGCGGCTTGCAACGGCGGCCAGGCGCCCTGGGCGGCGGCGAGCCAGGCCAGGGCGAACAGCACGCCCGCGCCGGGCAGCACAAACAGTATCCCGGCGGCCAGAGCCCCACGCAGGCCATGTAGCCTGTAGCCGAGATAGGTGGCGAGCTGCTGGGCTTCTGGACCTGGCAACAGCATGCAGAAGTTCAAGGCGGTCAGGAACGTCCGCTCATCGATCCACCGGCGCCGATCGACCAGTTCTTCGTGCAGGATAGCGATCTGACCCGCCGGTCCGCCGAACGAAATCAGGCCGATCTTGAGCCACAAGCGGAACGCATCGAGGAATTTCGGCGTCGCCTCGATATCGATATCAGCCACCGCCGCCTGTGGACGGCCCTCAACACCGCTACTGGCCATATCTCTCGCTCCCTAAGCTCGCCAGCCAGCGAGGGGTGGGAGCGGGTCTTGGACGGCGCGCCGTCTTTGGCCGGGCGCCCGCTGACGGCCCGGCGCTGCGAAGATAGTCGCGTCAAATTGGCTTGAACAGTCTCGTCGGCGCCGTTCCAACGCCGGTCGCCCTGTTCTTGCTCGGTGGCAGCCTTTGGGGCGGGATGACCGCAGCCGTGCTTGCGGTGGTCACCTGGGATATGTTGTCAGCGAAAGCTGTGGCCGATGTCACAGGTCACGGCCGCCCGATCGCCTAGGGTTTGGCGCAACCTTCGCCGTGCCTGACCCAGGCAGGAGTCGCCTGATGATCTATTCCGTCGTCGACCTGGGCGGGGATGTGGTTCCCTGGGCTCTGAACCGGAACAACGACGTCGTCTATCAAGGAACTGTGGAGGGCCAGCCCATCCAGGTGAGGCTGGCCGATGGAGCCCTGGTCGATCTTCCCTTGGAGGTGACGCGAGGCGTGGGCATCAGCGACAACCGCCTGGTGCTGTCGGATCTGGCCAGCGGCGGCTCGGGCCTTTGCCACGTGGAAACTGGGGATATCGAGCCGATCACGATACCGGGCCTTGCCAGCGCCTTCGCAGTTGCCATCAACAGCTACGGGGACGTGGCGGGCAGCGTCGGCGCCCAAGCCTTCATCCTGCCCCGCGGCGGAGCGGTCACCCTGGTCTCGCCGACCTTGCCCCCTCAATTGCCAGGCGCGACCAACGTCATCATCCAGTTCAACGATCTAAACGACCAAAGGCAGGCCGCTGGAGTTCAGCAATGGCTTCAGGATCTGAACCAGGCGGTCCAGCCCCTGTGGTTCGATGGAACCACGCTGCAGGCCATCGGCCAGCCGGATTTCATCGCCGACGCCGCTCTGATCACCAACGACCAGCGCATACGGGTCTGGCGCGAGACCAGCAGCGACGCGATCTACGAGGCTTCGACCCACGAATTGACCCTGTTCGCCGGCACGATCCTGGATATCTGCTCTGGGGGCCGGGTGTTGTGGCAGGACAGCTTCGACGACGGGCCGGGCTATCTGTCCATGCCCGGCTACGTAACACCGGTTATCGATCTCTTCCCGCCCGGCTCCGGCTTCAGCTCCGCGGTGGGCCAGCGGATGAATGAGAACGGAAGCATCATCGGCTTGGGAACCAAGGATGACGGCTCGCACGGCTTTCTGCTGAAGCCAGATTCGCTCTAACCGCCGCAGGCTTGAGGAAGTCCTGGCGATTTCCTATCCTTGCAGCGCACCGGCTTTGTAGCCGGCCCGCCAGAAGGAGCCCCGTCATGGAAAGCGCGACGAACCCCCGTTTCGCTCCGCCTGTTCATCCTTCCGTGGCTCGCCATGCTCCCCTTCATCACCCTCGACGGCCTGACCTGTCGCACGCCTGACGGCCGGACCCTTTTCGAAAACCTCAACCTCGCCATAGCCGGTGAGCGCACCGGCCTCGTTGGCCGCAATGGCTGCGGCAAGACGACCTTGCTGCGCCTGATGCTTGGCGAGATCGCACCGGCCGCCGGCGCGGTGACGAGGCGCGGCGGTATCGCCTTGCTGCGCCAGATCCGGCGACCCCAGATCCCGCAAACAATGCCCGGCGCGCGGCTCTCCGATTTGCTGGAGGTGGGTGAGGCTCTGGATCGACTGGAGCGCCTGGAGCGGGGCGACGGAAACGAGGACGATCTCAACGCCGCCGATTGGGAGTTACCAGGGCGGATCGAGGCGACACTCAGCCAGGTCGGCTTGACGGGCTTTGAGATTTCCCGGCCAGCGGCCAGCTTGAGCGGCGGCGAAGCGACCCGCGCCGAGTTGGCGCGGGTGATGATCGCCCAGCCGGACGTGCTGCTACTGGACGAACCGACCAACAATCTCGACCGCGCCGCCCGCGAGCTGGTGTTCCAGGTGCTGGAATCCTGGCGAGGCGGTGCGGTGGTGGTCAGCCATGACCGCCGGTTGCTCAGGCGCATGGACAGGATCGTCGAACTCGGCGGGCTCGGCGTGCGGGTCTATGGGGGCGGTTACGATCTCTACGCCGCCCGCCGCGCCGAGGAGGAGGCCGCCGCCGCCCAGGGACTGGAGGTCGCCGCGCGTGAGGCCAGGCAAGTGGAGCGTGAGATCCAGACCGCTCGCGAACGCAAGGCTCGCCGCGACGCCGCTGGCCATCGCGCCCGCGCCAAAGGCGATCAGCCCAAGATGCTGCTCGACGCTCGGGCCGAGCGGGCCGAGGTCAGCGGCGGTCGTCAAACTGCGTTGGCCGAGCGCCAACGCGCACAAGTGCTGAGGGATCTGCAGACGGCAAGGGCGCGGGTGGAAGAGGTGCGGCGGCTCAATTTCGAACTGCCGCCCTCGGGGCTAGCTGCAGGCAAGCTGGTCCTGGCCTTTGATCAGGTCGGCTTTTGCTGGCCGGATGGCGCGCCGGTCTTGTCGGATTTCAGCGTCCGACTGACCGGCCCGGAACGCCTCGCTGTCACGGGGGACAACGGCAAAGGCAAGACCACCCTGATCCGGCTGGCCATAGGCGAGCTGGCGCCAAGCGCAGGGCGGATCACGCGCGGTGTCCCCTCGGTGGTGCTTGATCAGCATGTGGCGGTGCTGGCCGATGACCTCAGCCTGCTGGACAATTTCCGTAGGCTCAATCCGCAGGTCGATGACAATTCGGCCCACGCAGCCCTGGCGCGATTCCTGTTCCGTAACGCCGCCGCCTTTAAGCTGGCCCGCGATCTCAGCGGCGGCGAACGTTTGCGCGCCGCCCTGGCCTGCGTGCTGATGGCCGCGCGCCCGCCGCAGCTGATCATCCTCGATGAGCCCACCAACCACCTGGACCTGGACTCGATCACCGCGATTGAGGCGGCCCTACGCGCCTATGACGGCGCGCTGCTGGTGGTCAGCCACGATGAGGATTTCCTACAAGCGATCGGAACGGAGGGGCGGATCAGGCTGTCGCTGTGAAGGCTCTACGCCCGCCGGTTCAACGTGATCGCCGCAGCCGCGCCCGTGGGGCCGGCGGTCTTGACGCCGCGGGGACCGTAGCCAGAATTGGCGGAGCGTTGGTTGGCCACTTCCTCGGCGATGGCCTGGACCAGGCCTTCGGTGATGGTCTTGGCGGCGTGCAGGGCGCGGCCCTGGCGGGCGACAACGGCGTCGAAGGCCTCGGTGGCGCGCAGTAGGCGTCGACGCTGTTCCAACGGCGCGCGCTCGATCTCGCCGGGCGCGCCTCGAAGGCGCTGGGCTTCGTGGCGGTAAGTATTGGCCAGGCGGGTGGTCTCTTCCATGCTCGCGGCCGCGTCCTGCGGCCGGCGGGCTTCGAACGAGACAGCCTGGTCGGCCAGGAGCTGCGTCAGGCGCTCGGTCAGGCGGATCATCTGCTCAATACGGTCGAGCGGGGCCTGGTTCTGGGTGGACATGGCGATGTTCCCTTTCCTGACCTAGCTCAGGCCCTGCATCTTCAGCATTTCGCGCTGCACCGCGGCGGCGACGCCGATACCGCCGCCCTTGGCCATCTGTTTGGCATAGGCCTCGGTCATGAACGACTTGTAGGCGGCCTCACCCTCGCCGCCGCCGAACGGGGAGGGGGTGTCCACACCCTGGAACATTTCGCCCAGCATGGTGGACAGGAACGAGGCCTCGTAGTCGGTGGCGGTCTTCTTGATGGCGGCGCGTCTGGTGGTTTCATCGGCGCTCATCGGCGCCTTGGCGGCGAGCGTGGCCGGGGCGGGCTTGAGCAGAGTGACGGGGGAGACGAGAGCGGAAAAGCTGGACATCACATCACCTGAATATCGGCTTGCAGGGCGCCGGCGGCCTTGATCGCTTGTAGGATCGAGATCATGTCGCGCGGGGTGACCCCCAGGGCGTTGAGCCCGGAGACCAAGGCGGCGAGCGACGCGCCCTCCTTGATCACCAACAGCTTCTTGCCCTTTTCCTCGTCGACCTTGACCTTGGACTGGGGAACCACCTGGGTCGTGCCCTGGCTGAAGGGCAGGGGTTGGCTCACCGCGGGCTTTTCCTCGATGCTGATGGTCAGGTTGCCCTGGGCGATGGCCACGGTGGACAGGCGCACATTTTCGCCCATCACGATCACGCCCGCGACCTCGTCGATCACCACCTTGGCCGGCGCGTCGGGCTCGACCTCGAGATTTTCCAGCGAGGTGACAAAGCTGACCATGTCGGCGCCGGCGGGCGGGTGCAGGGCGACGATCGTGGGGTTCTCGGCGATGGCCGTCCCCGGATATTTGCCATTGACCACATCGGCCACCCGCCGCGAGGTGGTGAAGTCGGGATTGCGCAAGGTCAGGCGCAGCACGTTCATATTGGCCAGCTGGAAGCCCACTTCGCGTTCGACGCTGGCCCCGCCGGCGATGCGGCCCGAAGTCGGCACGCCCTTGCTGATCGACGAGCCCGAAGCGCCGCCGGCCGAGATCGACCCGGTCTCCACCGTGCCCTGTCCCACCGCATAGGCTTCGCCGTCCGCGCCCAGCAGCGGGGTGATCAGCAGGGTGCCGCCCTGCAGGCTCTTGGCGTCACCCATGGCCGCCACCGAAATGTCGACCGTGGATCCAGCGGCGGCGAAGGCCGGCAGGCTGGCGGTGACCATCACCGCGGCCACATTCTTGGTGTCCATGGTGGCGTCGCGGGTATTGACCCCCAGGCGCTCGAGCATGTCCATCAGGCTTTGCTTGGTCATGGGCGCGTTGCGCAGGCTGTCGCCGGTGCCGGCCAGGCCGACCACCAGGCCATATCCCACCAGCTTGTTCTCGCGCACGCCTTCGAACTGGACGATGTCCTTGATCCGAGAGGCGGCCATGGCGTGGCTGGCGCCGGCGCCGAGCGCCAGGCTCAGGATCACACCTGCCAGCCGGATAAGTCGCAAAGACCGCATGAAACTTCCGCACCCTTGACTGGCGAGCCCCCAGGCGCGCCATTAACCATCCCCATGCGAGGTTCGTGCCAAGTTTGGTGGGTAAAAAGCCCTTGAGATTCAGTGGGCTTGATTCTGGGGCGCGGCCCATTGGCGCCGAGGGCAAAAATTGCCGGGCCTTAACGAACCGGCAATGGACACAGGCAACACTGCAGCTGTGCTAGTCCTTTCTCTTAGCGACTTTGCGGGCGTACATGAAGGTCAATGGTCCCTCTAGTCTAGGCGCCGCCGCCGCCCGATCGGGCGCGCGTCCGGCCGCCGGCGGCTTTGCGGTGTCCGGCAGTGGCTCGGGCCCCGCCGAGATCTCCCATGCGGCGCCCTCGATCGGCGTGTCCGGTGTCGGCTCCTTAGACGCCCTGCTGGCGCTGCAGGAAGTCGTGGGGCCTCTGGAACGCCGCCGGCGGGCCGTGCGCCGCGCCGGACGGATCCTGGACGTGCTCGACGACATTAAGGTCGCGCTGCTCGATGGCGATCTAAGCCCGCGTGCGCTCGACCAGTTGGTCACGGCCGTGCGTCAGGAACGCTCCAACGTCGAGGACGAACGCCTTGAGGGCGTGCTCAACGAAATCGAAGCCAGGGCGGCGGTCGAGATCGCCAAGCTGGAAGTGGCGAGGCGCGCGGCATGATCGCCAACTCGCCAATCGCGGGCCTTCATATCGCGCGAGACGCGCAGCTTCATTGTATCCGTCAAATCTTTTGGTATAAGCGGCACGCTCCAAGACCGGGGCTTGATTTGCTAGCGTGGAAACGTCGATGAAGGCGACCGCGGTGTTGAATACAAAAAGTGAATATCGCCCCTCAGAGGACGAAGAGTTTATGAACGGGCAGCAGCTTGAGTATTTCAAGCAGAAGCTGCTCGACTGGAAAGAAGACATTCTTCGCGAATCTCGCGAAACTTTGTCACATCTGCAAAAAGAGACCGAAAATCATCCCGATTTGGCCGATCGTGCTTCATCGGAGACAGATCGTTCGCTCGAATTGCGGACCCGTGACCGACAACGCAAGCTGATCTCCAAGATCGACGACGCTCTGCGGCGAATCGAGGACGGCTCCTATGGCTTTTGCGAGGAGACAGGGGAGCCAATCTCCCTGGCGCGCCTTGACGCCCGCCCCATCGCCACCTTGAGCCTCGAGGCCCAGGAACGGCACGAGCGCCGCGAACGTGTGCACCGGGACGAGTAGGAAGAATTCCTCCCAGTGAGGAGGAACAAAAATCTGCTCACCCCACCTTCGGCATCAGGCTTGGCAGCGGCGGGCTAGAATCCTGCGCTAGTTCGCGCATGGCCGGGAGGACATCTTCGATCCGGTTCACCGTGCGCCATACATCCAGGAACGGCTGGGGCGCCAGCTTGGCGGCGACGAACTGGCGCAGCAGCACAAACAAAGGCTCCCAGAAGCCATCCGGGTCGAAAAAAACGATCGGTTTGCGGTGCAGTTCCAGCCGCCGCCAGGACAGCAGCTCGATCACCTCTTCCAGGGTGCCGATGCCGCCAGGGAAGACGGCGAAGGCGTCGGATTCCTCGAACATCATCATCTTGCGTTCGTGCATGGACTCCACGACTACAGTATCGATCTCCTCCAGCAGGGCTTCCCGCTTGCGCAGGAAATCGGGCATGATGCCCAGAACGCGGCCGCCGGCGGCGTGGGCCGCCCTGGCGCAGGCGCCCATCAAGCCGACGCCGCCGCCGCCATAGACCAGGCGGATTTCTTCTGCGGCCAGCAGCCGTCCGAAGCCTGCGGCGGCGGCCAGATAGGCCGGCGAGGCCGCGTCGGAGGATCCGCAATAGACACAGACCGAGCCGATCCTGTGCTCGAGATCGGACATGATGCTCACTCCCAATTCGCCCGGACCAGTGCTCGCGACTCAGTTCAGCAAGGCGTCTGGCGGTCGCATATCATCGAGTCTTGGTCACCGGACAATGAACACAGGGACGAGCCCGGGCCAACCGGTATGGAAGTGGGCCGAGGGGAGACGGTTCCGTCGAAGGCGATCGCGTCTCCTCTGCGGTTTGGCCTTATGCGTCGGCCTGATCGCCTTGGCTGGCTGCGGTAAGGGACGTGACTGGCGGCAGACCCCGGCCCCGGCCCCGGTGGCCGCGGACGCCGAGGCCGGTTATGTGCGGCCGCCCCAGGTGTTGTCGGCGCAGCGCGGGACGGACGGGGTGGTGGTGCTTACGGGCAAGGCGGAGCCCAATAGCCGGGTGCGGCTGTTGACGCCGGACGGGAGCGCCTATGGCGGCACGGTGACCGCTGCGGGGGTTTGGTCGATGCCTACCCCGCCCGGCATCGGCATCTATGGTTTGTCGGAGGATCTGGGCGGCCGCATCGTACAGGGCGAGGGCTATGTGGTGGTGTTGACGCAGCCCGGGCGGCCAGCGGCCTTGCTGCGCGCGGGCGGTGGCGCAGAACCCCTGGGCTCGGCGCCTGGAGGCTTGAGCATAGCGGCGGCGGATTTCGACACGGGCGGTGGCACGGTCGTCTCCGGCTTCGCCCCTGCCGGCGTTGGCCTGCGGCTGATGGTCGACGGCGCCGCGGCGCCGGGAGAGGTCAAGGCCGATCCGGGGGGGCGCTTTTTCATCGGCTCGCCGGTCATGTTGAGGCCCGGTTCCCACCAGATCAGGGTGCAGGGCGCCAGTCAGGCCGCCGCGGCGGATATTGCAGTCAGTCCGCCCGGCCCCATATCCGGTTCGCCCTATCGCGCGACGCGGCAGGGCGCGGCTTGGCGCGTCGACTGGACAACGCCGGGCGGCGGCGTGCAGACCAGCCTGATCCTCGACCCCTAGCGGCCAACTGGAAAGAATTGAACTTGGGATCGCCATCGATCGTGCTGAATGGGGCTAAGGCCGAGGTTGCGGCCGGCCAGGCCGAACGCGCGGGAGCCAGCGGTTGAGCTTTCACCACTCTGGCCATGGTGATCGCTCCCCCGTCTCTGGCGCCGTGGCCCCGGCCACTGTCCGCTTCAGCTTCTGGAGCTCGATGGCGGATCTGGCCCGCCTGGTCGGCCGCTCCAAGGCCGGCGGCCTGAAGACCCGGCTCGGTGTCGCGCTCGGCCTGGTGCTGGTCGGCAAATGGACCGGGGTCTATGCGCCGGTGCTGATCGGCCGGGCCATCGATCAGCTGGGCAAAGGACGGTCGGCCGCAGAAAGTCTGGGCGTAGGCTTTATCGGCTTCGCCCTGGGCTGGGTGTTCCTGCGCTTTATCTCCAACGCCACGCCCTATGCGCGAGATTCGATCTTCACCCCAGTGTCGCAGATGGCCCTGGCCCGTTCGGCCACTGAGGCCTTCGCCCACAGCCTGTCCCTGTCGATCGATTTTCATCAGAGCAAGCAGACCGGTGGCCTGGCCCGCATCATTGATCGCGGCGCCCGCTCCACCGATTTTCTGCTGCGCAGCGTGGTGTTCAGCCTCGGCCCGACCGTTCTTGAGCTGGCCATGGCCGCCTATGTCCTGACCAGCCGCTATGCCGGCCGGTTGGCCCTGGTGGCGGTGGTGACCATCGCCGTCTATGTGGCCTTCACCTTCCGTATCTCCAATTGGCGCATCGGCCACAGGCGGGCTCTGAACGAGGCCGATTCCGAAGCCGCGGGCTTGGCGGTGGACGCCTTCCTCAATTTCGAGACGGTCAAGACCTTCGGCGCCGAAACGCGCACCGTGGCCCGCTACGAAAAGGCCATGACCGACTACGCTCAGGCTGGGGTCAAGGCCAACAGCTCGCTGCAACTGCTCAACGCCATCCAGTCTGTGGTGCTTAGCCTGGGCCTGGGCGCCATGACTGTGCTGGCGGGGCAGGAGGTGATGGCCGGCCGCATGCAGGTGGGCGGGATCATGGCCTGCATCCTGATCCTGCAGACCGTCTATGGTCCCCTGGCGATCCTTGGCATGAACTATCGCGAGATCCGCCAGGCCTTCATCGACATGGAGCAGATGATCAACCTGACCTCGGTGACGCCGGACATCACTGACGCGGCCGATGCGCGGGAACTGCCGCCGGCCACCGGCCAGGGCTCAGAGATCGTCTTCGAACACGTGCATTTCCAGCACGGCGCTCGCTCTCTGGGCCTGAACGATATCGATTTTCGCGTCGCCCCCGGAACCACCACCGCCCTGGTTGGTCCCTCCGGGTCGGGCAAGACCACTATCGCGCGCCTGGCTCTGCGCCTGTTGGATCCGCAAGGCGGCCAAGTGCTGCTGGACGGCGTCGACCTGCGCCAGGTCAAGCAGGCTTCCCTGCGCCAGGCGGTGGCCCTGGTGCCGCAGGACGTGGCTCTGTTCAACGACACCCTGGGGGCCAATATCGCCTTTGGCCGCCCAGGGGCCAACGAGGCGGAGATCTGGGAGGCGGCGCGGGCGGCCGAACTGGCGCCGTTCATCGAAAGCCTGCCGCAGAAACTGGAGACCCGCGTCGGCGAGCGCGGCCTGAAATTGTCCGGCGGCGAGCGCCAGCGGGTGGGCCTGGCTCGCGCCCTTCTGGCCCGTCCTCGCGCCTTGATCCTGGACGAGGCCACCAGCGCTCTGGACAGCCGTACCGAGGCCGCCATCCAGTCGACCCTGCGCAAGGTACGCGAGGGCCGCACCACCCTGGTCATCGCCCATCGCCTTTCGACAATTGTCGACGCCGACCAGATCCTGGTCATCCGTCGCGGCAAGATCGTTGAACGCGGGCGCCATGAGGACCTGGTCGGTCACGGCGGCGAATACGCCGCCCTTTGGCGGCGGCAGACGCGGGAAGGTGGCCTGGAAGACCGGGCGGAGTTGGTTCCCGTGCGGTCCTGATAACGAAAAACTTCGAGCCGAATGGAGGTTCTCTATGAGCGCCAGGGGAGCGCAGGCCGCGGCGCGTCGCCGGGCGAAGGCCTTTTGCGATCGTTTCGGCCTAGAGCTTCCCATCCTGGAGGCGCCCATGGCCGGGACCAGTCCATTGGACTTGGCCGTGTCTGTGGCCGAGGCGGGCGGCATGGGGGCGATGGGCGCCCTGACCAGCCGGCCGGAGCAGATCCTGGCCTGGGCCAGCGCATTTCGCGGGCGCACCAATCGCGCCTTTCAGGTCAATCTTTGGATTCCCGAGCCGGCTCCTGTGCGCGACATTGAGGCGGAAGCTCGCGTGCGCGCCTTTCTCGGCGACTGGGGGCCACCTGTGCCCGCTGAGGCCGGCGATGTGACCTTGATGGATTTCGAGGCTCAGTGCGAGGCCCTGCTGGCCGCCGGCCCCTCGGTGGTGTCTTCGATCATGGGTGTTTTTTCTCCCGCATTTGTCGAGACCCTGAAGTCCCGGGGCGTGGCCTGGTTCGCCTGCGCCACCAGTCTGGACGAGGCGCGGCGGGCGGAGGCGGCGGGGGCCGACGCCATTGTCGCCCAGGGCTTCGAGGCCGGCGGCCATCGCGGGGCCTTCGACAACGCCGCCGCTGAGCGGCAGGCCGTGGGGCTGATCGCTCTGGTTCCACGCCTGGCCGACCACGTGGATGTTCCGATCATCGCCGCGGGCGGCATCGGCGATGGGCGCGGCGTCGCCGCCGCCCTGACCTTGGGCGCCAGCGCGGTGCAGATCGGCACGGTCCTCCTGCGCTGTCCCGAGGCGGAGATCCACCCCGCCTGGGCGCAAGCCCTGGTCGAGCTGGAGCCGGAGGCCACTGCGCCCACCCGCGCTTTCAGTGGCCGGCTTGGCCGTGGCGTCGCCACCGATTTCGTACGCGCCTTCGCCGCGCCGGGAGCGCCGCCGCCCGCGCCCTATCCGGTCCAACGGGGACTGACCGCGCCGATGAAGGCTGCCGGTCAAGGTGAGGGCGACTATCACCGCATGCAGGTCTGGGCTGGCCAGGCGGCGGCTCTGGCCCGAGCCGAGCCGGCGGCGCAACTGGTGCGCCGCCTCTGGGCCGAGGCCGACGCACTGTTGCCCTGAGTCGTTTCAAGGCGATCCGGAAACGCCAAGCCAGATCCTGGTTGCGGGCCTGCGACCAAGGCGCGCACGGCGACCCTGATCAGGTTGGGGCTCATCGCCGCACCGGATGGCGATTGTGGCTAAAGGCTTACGCCAGGCGGCTCCGTCGCAGCGCTGCGTCCCCAATGGGCCAACGCGGTCCGACATGCGGGCGCCGTGCGCTCGGTCCAGGCCGCAATGAATGTCCGACTACGCCCTAGGTCGTTGATTTGCAGCGTGATCCGTCTGTCTCGCCGGCCTGCGCAAGGCGTGATGCCAGATGGCTGGGGGCGGCGCCGCGCCTCGCCGACCTGACAGGGTCAATCAAGCGTTGCCGCAAAATCTGATTCTCTCTGAGGTTGGGAATACTTAATCGGTTGGTAAATTGGCGTGGTAAATTGATCGTCAACCGATTTATCTGCGTCAGACTGTCCAATACATCGCGCTGATATATTCAAAGTATAGGTCAAAGCGGAAGACGTGTAGCGGCCGTTTGATTGGTAAATGAGATATTAAGCTTCCGGCTTGTGAGTGAATTCTGAATACGTGACGTTGTCATATATCGAATTCACATAACTACGTTCGGTGTTGGGTTTCTCTATTGCCTTCAGTCGTATGCGGGTTCGGCCAGGCGCCCGATCCGTATCGAGCGGCCCTTCGTTCAGCGGATGGGTCAAGAGTTATGGCGACGTCAGGGTACTACAACTATGACGGTGTTTGGCTGGCGGCCAGCGCCACCCCCCTCAAGACGATCTGGGGTGTGGGCACGACCACGATGACCGCCGGGGCGGGCGCTGAGAAGCTGGCCGACAGTGGACAAGGCCAGTTGATGGTCGGTGGCTCCGGCGACGACACCTTCATCGTCGGCTCGACGGGCGACACGGTGGTGGCGGGCGGCACGGGGATCGACACCGTGGTCGCCTCGCTCAACTACATCCTGCCCACGGGTGTGCAGAACCTGACCCTGAACGGGACCTGGAACAGCGTCGTCGGCGTGGGCAATGCGAGCGCCAATATCATCACCGCCGACAGGGCCGGTGAGATCCTCATCGGCGGCGGCGGCGACGACGTGCTGGTCAGCGCCGGCGGCGACACCTTTGTCTTCCAGCAAGGCTCGGGCAAGGACGTGATCGTCGGCTTCCATGCCGGCGCCAGCGGCGCCGACGTGGCCCGCCTGGCCGGCTATGGCTTCACCTCCTTCGCCGCGGTTCAGGGCGCCATGACCCAGATGGGGTCAGACGTGGTGCTGAAGCTGTCGGCCAACGACCTGGTCGACTTCAAGAACACCACGATCTCGGCCTTCACCGCCGCCAACTTCCAACTGGACGCGCCAACTGCCGGCAAGGCCATGAGCTTCGACGACGAGTTCAACAGCCTCAGCCTCTACAACGCCACCACCAACACCGGGACCTGGAAGACCAGCTATGCCTGGGGCAACCAGTCCGGCCTGGACAGCCACACCATCACCGGAGACGGTGAGCAGCAGATCTATGTGGATCCCAACTTCAAGGGCAGTGGCTCAGCCGCCCTGGGCCTGAACCCGTTCTCCATCAGCAACGGCGTCCTGTCGATCACTGCAGGGATCACCCCCACCGCGGACAAGTCATCGCTGTGGAACTACAGCTACACCTCGGGCCTGATCTCCACGGAGAAGACCTTTTCCCAGACCTATGGCTATTTCGAGATCAAGGCCGAGATGCCATCCACCACTACCGGTTTCTGGCCGGCCTTCTGGCTAATGCCGGCCGATGGCAGCTACGCCAGCGAACTGGACGTGTTCGAAGAGGTCGGCGATAAAGCCAACACCGTCTACAACACTGTCCACTATTACCCGACGGGCTCGACCACCAAGGTGGCGACCAGCTTCTCCACCTATGTGCCGAACATGATGACGGGCTTCCACACCTATGGTGTGCTTTGGACCCCGAGCACCATCACCTGGTATGTGGACGGAACCGCCGTGCAGTCGGTGGCCACCCCGCCAGGCATGGACAAGCCCATGTACATGGTCGCCAACATGGCGGTGGGCGGCAGTTGGCCGGGCA
>DASXNV010000024.1:0-16445 GCA_036494815.1 Caulobacteraceae bacterium | reverse complement strand
CATACGCCGACGTAGAGGGCTGACTTGAGCCATCTGGGGTCTCCTGTCTGGATGGTTGGCTTCACACCAAAACCTTCTCAGACAGGGACTTCCCCGTCAGCGGAGCTCATCTTCCGCGATAGCGGTTCGTTCAATCATGCGCCGCCCTCTCCAACGATTATGTTTGGTGGCATGCGCCGAATAGATCACTTCTCAGAGGCGAGACGATCGGCGTCACAGCCTCTGTTGCGGCCGCAACGGAGTGTGGGGAAAGAAGCGCCGCCACCCGATCAATTCCCCGTTTCTACTGCACCCAATAGGCTACCAGCCAAGGTGCCGCCGAAAGAACTGCGCGCCTGGGCGGCAGATTTCGGCAAGCGAAACCCTGACGCCACATTCAAGATATTTCTGCAAAATGCGAGACTAGTGTTCGCCCAATTCCGTGTCACTGAGCGCCCAATGCAGCAAGTAATCGCAGAATTGGGGATGACGAAAGGTCGTGGAAATCCAGCAATTACTCGAAAATAACGCAGAGTTAATTCTGCGGAAATTATGTTGCGGTAGGCGCCGATTTTCGAGTGCTCCACGCTCACTCCATCACCGCCGATGGAGTCGCTCATGTCGCCATGACCTTAGAAATGAAAATGGTCCCGGACCTGTGCCGAGGTCGAAGACCGTTCGCTCAACCGGGCCGCACGCGGCGAAGATGTCCATCTAGAAACCCCAAAATCCCGCAGCATGGCCCAACCGACAACCCCGATCAGAAGGGAACGCCCGCAATGAATACGCGGGTCAAACTGCGGCGCATTCGTCGCGCTCGTCACGTCTGGCGCGTTCGCCACGCCTATCGGCGACCGACCACCAAGCGTTTGTAACTCGGCCTAGCAGGCAGCCGCGCGATTTACCTCGCGCGGCTGACTACCGACCTGGGGCGTGGTGGTTATGGTGATCGCGGTTACCGCACGAGTCAGCCGGCACCTTGAAACCGCGAAAATACCCCCGGACCCCCGAAGGCTTAGGGCCTCGGACAAAACCTATGGGCCACGGACAAACCGTATGATCCGTCCCACCGGGCGCGCCTCTTGCGCCCCGACGGCGTAAGGGGAATGAACACGGACGAGATCGATCGGACCGGAGAGACAACCATGGCCCTGATGCTCACTCCCGGCGCGCGGCTGGTGGCGGCCACCCACAATCCCGGCAAGGCGCGCGAACTGGCGGCCCTGCTGGATGGTCATTTCGAGGTGGTCGCGGCTGGCGCTCTGGGCCTGGCCGAGCCGGACGAGACCGAAACCACCTTCGAAGGCAACGCTCTGTTGAAGGCGCGGGCGGCGGCCGAGGCCAGCGGCCTGATCGCCCTGGCCGACGATTCGGGCCTGTCGGTGCGCGCCCTGGGCGGGGCGCCGGGCATCTATTCGGCGCGCTGGGCTGGACCGACCAAGGATTTCGGCCTGGCCATGAACAATGTGGAACAGCGCCTTGAGGAGATCGAGGCCGACGACGCCTTCGCCTGGTTCACCTGCGCCCTGGCCGTGGCCTGGCCCGGCGGGCCGGCGGTGGTGGTCGAGGGCCGGGTGGACGGGACCCTGACCTTCCCGCCCCGCGGAACCCTAGGCTTCGGTTATGATCCGATCTTCGTTCCGGAAGGCTACGGCCTGACGTTCGGCGAGATGCAGCCGGTGGCCAAGGACGCGCTCAGTCACCGCACCCGAGCGTTCGAGAAGCTACGCGCGGCGCTGTTTTGACCGGACCGACCCCATCACCAGCCGCCTTGGCGCCGCTGGCGGTCTATGTGCACTGGCCCTATTGCGCGCGTATCTGCCCCTATTGCGATTTCAACGTGGTCCGCGACCGGGGACAGGCCGAGCAAGCCGACCTGGCCGCCGCCATCCTGCGCGACCTGGAAGGCCAGGCGGCCTTGACCGGCCCGCGCCGGCTGACCTCGATCTTCTTCGGCGGCGGCACGCCTTCGCTGATGGACCCTGCCTGGGCGGCGGAGATCATCGCCGCGGCCAAGCGCCTGTGGTCCGCCGACG
The DNA here is from genome assembly GCA_036494815.1 of Caulobacteraceae bacterium. Lineage (GTDB taxonomy): Bacteria > Pseudomonadota > Alphaproteobacteria > Caulobacterales > Caulobacteraceae > Poindextera. The sequence goes on along the minus strand of DASXNV010000024.1, from coordinate 14,430 downwards.
AGGCGCTGGAGATCTCCCTCGAAGCCAATCCTACCGACGCCGAGGCCGACCGTTTCGCCGGCTTCGCAGCGGCAGGGGTGGGTCGGCTGTCACTGGGGCTGCAGGCCCTGGACGACGAAGCCCTGCGCTTTCTCGGCCGCAACCATGACGCCGCCGAGGCCCGCCGCGCCGCCGATCTGGCCAGCCGCAGTTTTTCGCGCCTGTCCTTCGACCTGATCTATGCCCGTCCGGGCCAGTCTCCCACAGCCTGGGCCGAGGAATTGCGCGCCGCCCTGGACCTGGGCGCCGAGCACCTGTCCCCCTACCAACTGACCATAGAGCCCGGCACCGCCTTCGACCGCGCCGTGGGCCGCCGCCAGTTCACCCCGCCCGATCCGGACTTGGCCGCGAGCCTCTACGAAACCACCCAATCGGTGCTCGAGGCCGCCGGGTTCGAAGCTTACGAGGTCTCCAACCACGCCAAGGGGACAGCGGCCCGCTCGCGCCATAACCTCGCCTACTGGACCGGCGCCGACTATGTGGGCGCGGGCCCCGGCGCTCATGGCCGTTTGACGCGTAACGGCGCCCGCACCGCCACCCAGGCCGCCGCCAAGGTCGGCGACTATATCGCGTGGGTGAACCGGACCGGCCTCGGTTTCGCGGAAACCGAACCCCTCAGTCCCCGCGAAGCCGCGATCGAACGGCTGCTGTTGGGATTGCGCATCGACGAAGGGGTCACCTGGGCTGAACTGGGCGCGCTTGGGCTGAGCGAGCAATCCACTGTGGTCACCGACCGGGTTGGGGAAGGCCTTGCCCTGGTCACTTCCAGCCGCCTGGCGCTGACGCGGTCCGGCCGGGCGGTGCTCGATAGCGTCGTCCGCTCGCTGGTTGAGGCGAGTGGCGAATAATGCCTTCTCCCCGGATTTGGCTTTCGCGATCGATCAACCTAGTGATGATCTGTGCAATTTGAGGACCACCCGCCCCTTGGCCGAAAAACTGCCGCCGCCGCTGTTGAACACCACACCGCTGTCGCCCGGCCTCTATGTGGTGGCCACGCCGATCGGCAATCTGCGCGACATCACCCTGCGGGCGTTGGACGTGTTGGCGGGCGCGGATCTGGTGCTGGCCGAGGACACCCGCGTTTCCGGCAAGCTCCTGGCCGCCTACGGACTGAAAAACAAGCTCGAACGCTATGACGAACACGCCGCGCCCCGGGTGCGACCCAAGGTGCTGTCCCTGCTCGCCGAAGGCCGGCGGGTGGCCCTGGTCTCGGACGCCGGTACGCCGCTGATCTCCGACCCCGGCTTTCGGCTGGTGCGCGAGGCGATCGAACAGGGCTCAGCGGTGATTCCCATACCCGGGGCCTGCGCCGGGATCACTGCGCTCAGCGCCGCCGGCCTGCCCACTGACCGCTTTCTGTTCGCCGGCTTCCCCCCCTCCAAGACTGCCGCCCGGCGCGCCCTGTTCGCCGAGCTGGCCCCCGTGCGCGCCAGCCTGGTCTTCTATGAGGGTGCGGCGCGGCTGGGCGCCAGCCTGAAGGACATGGCCGCGGTGTTTGGCCCGCGCGAGGCGGTGGTCGCTCGCGAGCTGACCAAGCTCTACGAGACCGTCACGCGCGGAACCCTGGACGTGCTGGCCACCGATCCTCGCCTGGTGGCGCCCAAGGGCGAGGTGGTGGTACTAGTCTCCCCCGGCGCGGACGCCGCCGCCAGTCCGGCCGACGCCGACGCCGCCCTGATCGAGGCCTTGAGCCGGGTCGGGCCCGCCGAGGCCGCCTCCGAAGTGGCCGGAGCCCTTGGCCTGTCGCGGCGGGAACTCTATCGCCGGGCCTTGGAACTGAAGGGCGTGCGGTGAACGAGACGCGGCGCCGGCGAGGCCAGTTGGCGCGGCGCACCGGCCGGCGGGCTGAGGTGCTGGGGGCCCAGTGACTGATGACCAAGGGTTATCGCATCGTGGGCTTTCGCTTGAAGACGCCGCAGGGTGAGATCGTCCTGTTGGCGCGCCGCGGCGCGGTGCTGGCGGTGGTGGGGGTCAAGATCCGCCCAACCATCGAGGCCGCGCTGGAGGCGGTCGGCGACGTCCAGCGCCAACGGCCACCAGGGGCCGCGTCCCAGATCGCCGCCCGGCGGCCGACCCTGCGCCAAACCCATGTGCGTCTGGACCTGATCGCCCGGGCCCCCGGCCGTTAGCCGCGACATATCGCCGACGCATGGCGCGAAGACTCCGAATTGGGCTAGACTCGACTCAATCAGGCGCCTGCTTCGCGCCGACCCGGATTCGACGGCCTTGGTGGGAGAAGCGATGACGCGGGAGCAGGCTGAACAGGCTTTGCGAGAGATCGGCGCCGACACCGACAATCGCTTTCCCCTGTTGGACGCCGCCATAGCCTGCGCGCTGCATGAGGATCCGGCGCGGGATCCGGAGCCGGCGCAGGCCCGCGCCGCCGAGGCCGCGACGCGGCTGAAGGCTCGCCTTCAACGCGGCGAATCTCCCGAAGAAGCCCTGGCCGAAACCATGGCCGGTGAAATGCACCTGGCCGGCGACCTGATGAGCTACGACCACCCTGACAATGCCGATATCCTGGCGGTCTGGGACCGGCGCAAGGGTCTGCCCGTGGCCCTGGGCGTGCTGTATCTGGACGTGGCGCATCGCTGCGGCCTGCCTGTGCAGGGGGTGGATTTTCCCGGCCACTTCTTGCTGCGCATCGAGACGGGCGAAGGGCCCCTGGCGCTGGATCCGTTCAGCGAGGGCCGCGTGGTCCTGCCCTCCGAGCTCAGCCGCCGCGCCTATATGGCCGGCCTGACCCCCGACGTGGCCGAACGGTTGGACATGTTGATGGCTCCCACCGACGACCGGGCGGTGCTGATGCGGCTGCAGAACAACATCTTCGCCCGGGCCAGCCAGGCGCGCGATTTCGCCCGCGCCGAACGCTCGGCCCTGCGCCGCGCCCTGCTCGATCCGTCCGATCATCACCCCTGGCTCGATGTGGCCGCCGCCCGCGAAGGCCAGGGCGCCCTGGCCGGCGCGCTGGAAGCTTTAGGCCGGGCTCAGGAGCTGGATGGCGGGGCGACCATCGCCGCCCGGGCGGCTCGGGAGCGGGTTCGTTTGCGTTTGAACTAGCTGGACGGCCCGACAGTCCCTAAATCAGCGCTCAGCAGTTACGGAGCGCCCACCCCATGTCCCTCAAGGTCGCCGTCCAGATGGATCCCGTCGAAGGGATCAATATCGATACCGACACGACCTTCTTCATGATGCTGGAGGCGCAGCTGCGCGGCCATGCCCTGTGGGTCTATTCCCCCGATCGTATCTCACTAAACGAGGGCCGCGTGCTGGCGCGGGGACGGGCGTTGAACCTGCAGGCTGTGAAGGGCGACCACCATCGCTTGGGCGGTCATGAGACCCGCGAGCTGGCGGAAATGGACGTGGTGCTGATGCGCCAGGATCCGCCCTTCGACATGGCCTATATCACCGCCACCCATTTCCTGGAGGCGATCCACCCCAAGACCCTGGTGGTCAACAATCCGGCCGAGGTGCGCAATGCGCCGGAAAAACTGTTCGTCACCGGCTTTCCGGGCGTGCAGCCGCCGACCCTGATCACCAGCGATCCGGAGGCTATCTACGACTTCCGCGCCCGCCACGGCGACATGGTGCTCAAGCCCCTCTATGGCGGTGGCGGCTCGGGCGTGGTGCGGCTGAAGGCCGACGATCCCAATCTGGACGCCCTGTTGGAACTGCACGCCATGATCGGGCGCGAGCAGGTTATCGCCCAGAAATTCATCCCGGCCGTGAGCAAAGGCGATAAACGCGTGCTGCTGGTGGACGGCGAGGCGATCGGAGCCATCAACCGCATTCCCGCCGAAGGCCAGGTTCGCTCCAACCTCGCCCGCGGCGGCCGCGCCGAGGCGGTGGAGCTGACCGCCCGCGACCGGGAGCTGTGCGCCATCATCGGCCCGGAACTGAAGCGGCGCGGCCTGCTATTTGTCGGCATCGACGTGATCGGCGACTATCTCACCGAGATCAACGTCACCTCCCCCACGGGCGCCCAACAGCTGAAGCGCTTTGGCGGGCCCGATGCCGCGGTGGCGCTGTGGGATCGGATCGAAGCGATCCGGGCAGGAAAATAACCCTCCCTATTCCAGCGGTGTCGAAACAAATTCCGGCAGGGCTTCGGCCCGCGCTGAAAACGCCGCCAGCTTGGGATAGGTCGCCGGTGTCGCCAATTGCGGATGGGTGAACTGGGTGAAGCGCCAGGCGACAGCGGTGGTCACATCGGCCTGCATTGGGCGCTCGCCGATCAGCCACGCTTGCGGATCGGCGATCTCCGCCTCGAGCAGGCCATAGGCGGCTGACAGCTGGCCCTTGACCCGATCGAGCCAGGGCTCGTGCTGTTTCTCGCTCGGTCTGGTGTTGAATTCGTAGACGATCTGCACCGTCTTTTCGCAGGCCGCCAGGGCCAGGCCGATGATCCGCTGGCTGCGCAGGTGCTGGGCCAGGTCCATAGGCGTCAATCGCCTCTCCGGCTCCGCGAGGCGTTCCACATAGTCGAGGATCAGGGTCGAATCCATCAGCACCACGCCATCGCCGGTCACCAGGCTGGGGGCCTTGACGATCGGATTAATGCTGGCGAACTGGTCGAAGTGGCGAAACACCGACACCGACTCGTGGTCGAACCCCAGTCCCATCAACTTCATCGAGACCGCCACCCGCCGCACATAGGGCGAGTCCAACATGCCGATCAGCCGCATCGCTACCTCCTCCATGTTGGCGCCGGGGCGGATATAGCAGCGCTTGCCGGCGGCCGCCGATCAAATGAGGTTGCCCAGCGTTACCTGGCTTGAGGCGCAGCGCTGGCGTGGGTGAAGCCAGCTGCCGCGGCGGAGTCGATCAGGCCCAAGCTGGGCAGGCCATGAATGATCAGGTTGGGGCTGAGGCCCTGCGCGGCGGTGGCGAAGGCCTTCAGCCGCACATCCCCATCGGGCGCCTGTGGCGATAGCAGAGACGCCTCGATCACCAGGCCCTTGAGACCACAGCCGCGCACCGCGGCCAAGGCCGGCCGGCTGGGCCTGACGCGGCCCAGCACACCGCCGAACAGCGAGCGCACCAGGCCTATGACCTCAATCAGCCGACTGGGCGGCACGCCGGCGTCCAGGCCGCAGATCTCCAGCAGCACCATCTGGCGCATGGCCTCGCGCACCGGCTGGGTCAGGCTGAGCAGGCGCAGGCGGGTGCGCTGGGTGGCCAGGGACATGAAATGCACCGGCACATGCAGCGCCAGCGGCCCGCCCTGAGTGGCCTGTTCGGCCAGTAGTTCGGCGGCGTGGCGAACGACCACCATGTCGATTTCTTCCTGCACCACCGCGTCGGCTTCGGGCGGCGCGCCGGAGCGGTCGATGACGAAGGAGGTGATCAGGCCGCGCTTCAGGTGCCAGACCGGCTCGTCGGCCACCTCCAACTCGAACGGCGCACGCTTGGGCGGCTCAAGGCTTTTCCTGAAGGATCGGCCAGCCAAGGGTGGCCGCCAATTCGGCGCTTCGGGGGCGAAATCGGCGAGAAGGATAGCCGTGGACGGCGCAGCGGCCGACGGCGCGGGACCCCGGCGGGCCACGTCAGCCGGGGCCGTTGGCGGGACAGCAGCAGCGTGGCCGACGCTGGCCTGCAGGCGGCGCAGATCCACCGGCGCCGACGCGATCTCACGACCGTTGATGGCCGAGACATTGCGCACCGCCACATCGCCGGGCCGCAACTCGCCCAGGAAGAATTTCAGCACGTCCTGCAACACGGTCAGGCACGTGGCCTGGGCTGCGAAACCCGGGCTGGAGGGCAGGGCGATCAGATAGGTGGCGTCGTCCAGGCGGACGAACAGGTTCGAGGGGCCGATGGTGCGCTCGATTTCACGCTCCACATGCTCCCATACCCGAGCGCGCTTGCTGTCCCAGCGATCTCCTAGCTTGGTCCGAATCGCGTCCAGGCCGATCAGGTTCACAGCGCCGCTGGCCAACAGAGTTGGATCCTGCAGCCGTTCCAGGGTGTCAATCGCCGCGACCGACGCGATGCGATCCACCCGCCCCTCGGAAGGGGCTGGCTTCTCGGCCGGCGCTGAGGGCGCTGAACTGGACATCAGATCGGGACATTCCGCGTATGAATATCGGTGAGCACAAACCTTAGCGGCGTGGGCCTTAGCCGCCATTTAACGCTACCCATGCCCGTCGGGATATGGGGGTTGTTTCGCGACATGCGTGTGCCCGGCGACCTTGGCCTTTCGAAACAACTGGTTACAGGGTTTGTGTCGCCCTCGGCCGCCGGCGCCCCTAAAGACCCCCGGCCCACAGATTCGGAACATCCCATGACCATCGCCTTCATCGATCTGGCCGCTCAGCAGCGCCGCATCAAGCCTGAGATCGACGCCGCCATCGCCCGCGTGCTCGCCCACGGCGGCTATGTCATGGGTCCTGAAGTCAAGGCGTTCGAGGACAAGCTGGCGGCCTTCGCCGGATCGGCCCACGCCCTGGGCTGCGCTAACGGCACCGAAGCTTTGGCCCTGCCGCTGATGGCTTGGGGCGTTGGTCCCGGCGATGCGGTGTTCTGCCCGAGCTTCACCTTCGCCGCCACCGGGGAAGTGATTCCCTGGCTGGGCGCCTCGCCGGTGTTCGTGGATATCCTGCCTGACACCTACAACCTCGACCCAGCCAAGCTCGAGGCCGCGATCCAGGCGGTCAAGGTGGCGGGGGAGCTTACCCCCAAGGCGATCATCGCCGTGGACCTGTTCGGTCAGCCCGCCGACTATCCCGCCATTTCGGCCATCGCCAAGCGCCACGGATTGAAACTAGTCGCCGACAGCGCCCAGGGCTTTGGCTGCACCCTCAATGGCCGCCATCCGGGTGCCTGGGCCGATGTGGTCACCACCAGCTTTTTTCCGGCCAAGCCCCTGGGCTGCTACGGCGACGGCGGCGCGGTGCTGACTGATGACGCGTGGCTGGCGGAACGGATGGACTCCCTGCGCGTCCACGGCAAGGCCACAGCCAGCGACATCGCCGGCAAGAGCTTCGACCACGATCCGAAATATATGAACATGCGGGTGGGCCTGAACAGCCGCCTCGACACCCTGCAGGCGGCGATCCTGATCGAGAAGCTGGCCATCTTCCCCGACGAGATCGAAAAGCGGGTCGTGGTCGCCGATCGCTACGTTGCGGGACTGGCTGGATCGGCCGCGCGGACGCCCACAGTGATCGAGGGCGGCGTCTCGACCTGGGCGCAATACACCATCGAACATCCAGATCGCGACGGCCTGGCCGCCCACCTGAAGACCCAGGGCGTGCCCTCGGCGGCCTATTATCCCATGCCGATTCACACTCAAGATTGCTACGCTATCTATCCCCAGCCCGGCGGCCTGCCGGTCAGCGAGGCCAAGGCCGACCTGGTTTTGGCGCTGCCGATGCATCCCTATCTGGATGAAGAGACCCAAGGCCGCATCATCGCCGCGGTGCGCAGTTTCAACGGATAGAGCGGGCTATCCCCGGCGCGCGCACCACGCATCTCGGGTCTGGCCCCAGATATCGACCGGTTCGTCCTCGTAGGGCGCGGGCAAGCGTCCCGGGCCACGATTGACCGAGCCCAGGCGGCGGGCCACGGCCTGCGAAGCGGCATTGACGGGATCGATGGAGTGGATCACTTCGCTCCAACCCAGGCTGTCGAAAGCCCAGTCGATGGCGGCGGCGGCCGCCTCGGTGGCGTAGCCCTTCCCCCAAGCGGCGCGCACAACCCCCCAGCCGACCTCGGTGCCCGGCCAACCCTCCGGAACCCAGGGGCCGATCCGGCCGATCCACCGGCCGGTATCTTTTTCAATCACCGAGAACATGGCGAAGCCCTGGACGGTCCAGGCCCCGACCATGGACAGGAACCCCCGCCAGGCCGCGGCGCGCGGCTGCACGCCGCCGATATAGCGGGTCGCTTCAGCGTCGGCCATGAACGCCGCCCACGGCTCGAAGTCCTCCGCCAGCGTCGGGCGGAGGATCAGGCGGGACGTTTCGAGCGTGGGGCCTATTTCAGCGACGGCTCAATCTCCTTGCAGGCCGCGATCAGGCCGTTCACCGAGTCCACCGACTTGGCGAACATGGCCTTTTCCTCATCGTTGGTGGGGAATTCGATGACCCGCTCGACGCCGCCGGCGCCGATCACCGCCGGCACGCCCACATAGAGGTCCTTCAGGCCATACTGGCCGGTCAGGTGCACGGCGCAGGGCAGGACGCGCTTCTTGTCCTTGAGGTACGAGGTGGCCATGGCGATTGCGCTTTCGGCCGGGGCGTAGAAGGCCGAGCCAGTCTTGAGCAGGGCGACGATCTCGCCGCCGCCGCCGCGGGTGCGCTTGACGATGCCATCCAGCTCGTCCTGGGTCAGGAAGCCCTGGTTGACCAGTTCGGGCAAGGGCAGGCCGCCGACAGTGGAATGGCGCACCATCGGCACCATGTCGTCACCGTGGCCGCCCAGCGTCCAGGCGTGGATGTCTTCCACCGAGACGCCGGTCTTTTCGGCCAGGAAATAGCGGAAGCGGGCCGAGTCGAGCACGCCGGCCATGCCCACCACCTTATTGTGCGGCAGGCCCGAGAACTGCTGCAGCGCCCAGACCATGGCGTCCAGCGGGTTGGTGATGCAGATGACGAAGGCGTTGGGCGCATGGGCCTTGATGCCCTCGCCCACCGACTTCATGACCTTTAGATTGATGCCCAGCAGGTCGTCTCGGCTCATGCCCGGCTTGCGCGGCACGCCGGCGGTGACGATGCAGACGTCGGCGCCGGCGATGCCGGCATAGTCGTTGGCGCCCTTCAGCGCGCTGTCCTTACCGAACACGGGCGAGGCTTCGGCGATATCCAGCGCCTTGCCCTGGGGAACGCCCTCGGCGATGTCGAACAGGATCACGTCGCCCAGTTCTTCGCGCGCGGCGATGTGAGCGAGGGTGCCGCCAATCATACCGGCGCCAATGAGGGCGATCTTCGCACGAGCCATAATCCGGGTCTCCGGGCTGCTGAAATTAAGGGGAGGAAACTGACGGGCGGTCTAGCTCCGGAAGTCGGCGGGGGCAAGCCGGGCCGCCATGACCTGATTGTTCAAGCTAGCTCGCCACGGGCGATGCGCCCTGCTATGGGGCGGCGCCTTTTTGCGGAGACGGCGCTTGGACAAGTTCTCGATCGCGCCGGATTTCCTGCGCACGTCCCTACCTTTGGTCTCGCTGGGCCTGTGCGAGGCCAGGCTGCAGGCCGATGCGCGCTGGCCCTGGATCGTGCTGATTCCCCGCCGCGTGGGCGCCCGCGAGTTGGAGCATCTAACCGCAGCAAACCGGGCTCAACTGATGGACGAGATCGTTCTGGCCGGCGGCGCGGTGCGAGCCATCGGCTCCACGCTCGGCCGGCCGGTGGAAAAGCTGAACATTGGTCTTCTGGGCAATGTCACGCCTCAACTCCACGCCCATGTGGTCGGCCGCCGCGCCGACGACCCGGCCTGGCCGGGGCCGGTGTGGGGTGTCGGCGAAGCGCGGGCCTACGATCCCGCCGACCTGGAGCATGTCCATGAAGCCGCCCTGCTGGTGCTCGGCGGCAAGACGCTCAAGGGGCATGCCTGATCAGGGTTGGGACTGGTCCAGGAACACGAACTTGGCCGGACCGCCTTCAGTCAGCTCGCCGGTCCAGCCGCCGTCGGCGGTCGGGTGCAGCATAAGCCGGCTCGGCCGCCTGGGGTCGGTTTCATAGAATCGGATCTCCAGGTTCGTTCCGTCCCGGCGCACCGATAGCAGAAAACCCGACGCGCCCACGCCACCCTCGCGGCGCAGATCACGCCAGGCGCCCTCGATGTCCGGGTGCTCGGGATTGCTGGCCCTGGGTGAGCGGCTCCCACCCGGATCGGTCAGTTGGAAGTCGAACAGGGGCACGCCGGCGCCGTCGCTCAGGCGCCAGCGCCCGTCAAGCTGTCCCTGTCGCTGTTCCGCTGCGGCGTAGGCCGACTGAACGGTTGAGCCCTGGGTTTCGTCGGCCAGGGGTTCAGTCGGCGCGTTGTCATCGGTCAAGGGTTTGGTGTCGGGCTCCAGCGCGTCGCTGGACGGCGCGGCATTGGCCTTTTGGTCAGGGGCCGGCGCAACGCTTTGCGCCGAGGATGCGGCGGCGGCCGGCGGCGAAGCCGCCACGGATGACTGTGGCGCGGGCGCAGCGCCGAGGGCCAGGGCGACGACGGCGCCGGCCGCGGTCATGGCTGGCCGGCCTCCAGGGCGGCGATGGCGGCGGCGGTGGCGGCCAGCCGCTCGGCCTGAGCCAGGTGCAGCCGTTCGGCCAGGCGCCCCGCGACCCGCAAGGCGCCCCGGCCGGCGTTTTCTGGGGCGGCGAAGGCGGCGATCACCGCGCGCGCCCACTCGACCTCACCGGGGTCGGGGCTGAAGGCGCGGTTGCAGGCGGCGATATGGCTGGGATGGATGATGGTCTTGCCGTCGAATCCGAAGTCGGCGCCCTGGCGGCAGGCCTGGTCGAGCGCCTCGAGATCGTCGATCTCGTTGAACACGCTGTCCATCAGAGTCAGGCCATGGATTCGGCCGGCGGCCACCGCCATGGTCAGCACGGCGTGGAATGGCGCGCGATCCGCAGTCTGGCGGCAGCCCATCTCCTTGGCCAGGTCGTTCAGCCCCAGGCAGAAGGCGGCCAGTCGGCTGCTGCGGGCCATGGCGGCGATCGGCTCAAGCGCGAACACCGCGGCGCAGGTCTCGATCATCGCCCACAGTCGGGTATGTTCCGGGGCGTGGGCGATGGCGGTGTCATAGGCGGCGATGTCGGCGCGGCTGCCGATCTTGGGTGCGATGATGGCGTCAGGGCCCGCTTCGGCGGCGGCCCTCAGATCGTCGGCGCCCCAGGGAGTGGAAAGGCCGTTGCAGCGGATCACCACCTCGCGCGCGCCGAAGCCTCCGGCCCGCACCGCCGCGGTCGCCTGGGCGCGGGCCTCGACCTTGGCGTCCGGCGCGACCGCGTCCTCCAGATCCAGGATGACCACATCGCAGGCCAGGCTTTTGGCCTTTTCGATGGCGCGGGCGTTGGAGGCCGGCATGTAGAGCGCGCTGCGGCGTGGGCGGTGGGTGCTCATCTGTAATCCTCGCCTTGCACGTCAGCGCCCTTTGGCGCGCCTGTAGGATCAACCGTCACCGGGGCCCCAAGTCAACCGGTCGCGAAACACAGCAAAGCCCGCCGCAACGCCGAGGCTGACGGGCAATTGGAACTAATGATAAGGAGGCGGCTGCGCCAGGTTCGGCGCGCCTTGATTCGGGAACCTTCGGGCCGCCGGCCTGCCGCCATGACGTCTGATTCCCCGCCTCCGGAACCTACCACGTCACAGTCCGAGCCGGGCGGATCCGAACCGGCCGGGGCGCCGCACGACCGCTTCGTCTTTCACGATCCATCGGGCCGCCGCGCGCGGCGCGCAGGTCAGGCCGGCGGGCTCATGCTGTCCTTCCTGGCCGCCATCGTCGCCGGTTTCCTGGCCACCCTGGCCTTTGCGCCGCGCCTGCCCAGCCTGCAACTGCAGGACCCGCGCATCTTGCAGGGCCTGCATCAGGAGACCGCCAAGCGCTTCTTGCGACGCGCCAAGCCCGCCTGGACCAAGATCATTCGCCGGCCTCGCGCCGCGGCCAACAACAAGGCGATCAAGCCCCTGACCATCGGCTTCTATGTGAGCTGGGACCAGGAATCCCGCCAATCGCTACGTGAGCACATCGGCTCTCTGGACGTGGTGGCGCCCCAGTGGGTGGCCTTGCGCGATCCCAACGGAAACGCCGACTTCACCGACGATCCCGAAGCCACGGCGCTGATCGCCGCCGCCGCCAAGCCGCCTGCGATCATGGCCGTGATTCACAACGCCCATGAGGCGACGTTCGACACCGCCATCGGCGACGGGGTCATCCTGAACAAAGGGGCCGAAGACCGGCTGCTGACCAGCCTGATCGATCAGGCGGCCAAGCACGGCTATGCCGGTTACACCTTCGACCTGGAAAACCTTTCGCCCAACGCCGTCGCCGCCTATCCGGCCTTTCTCAAACATGCCCGCGACGTCCTGGGCCCGCACGGGCTGGAAGTGTGGGTGACCGCGCCGTTCGATGACGAAGACCAGCCATTCAAAGCGTTGGAGGAGGCCACCGACACCCTGATCCTGATGGCCTATGACCAGCACTGGAGCACGGGCGACCCGGGACCGGCGGCCGGCCAGGACTGGTTCGAAAAGAACCTGGATCTGCGCCTGTCCAAGCTTGATCCCGACAAGACCATCATGGCTTTCGGCTCCTACGGCTATGACTGGCGCGCCCGGGACAAGACAGGCCAGGGCCGGGCCGATGTGATCGACTTTCACGACGCCATGCAGATCGCCCGGGATTCCGACGCGACCATTCGCATGGACGACAACGCCCTGAACCCGACCTTTGGCTATGCCGATGAGAACCAGGTCAAGCACACGGTCTGGTTCTTGGACGCCACCACCCTGTTCAACCAGATCAAGGTCACCGATCCCTGGCATGTGCGCGGCTACGCCATGTGGCGACTGGGGTCGGAAGACCCCGGCATGTGGTCCCTGTTCGGCAAGAACTACGGGCAGCTCGATGCCGGTGGCCTGCTGAAGCCGACGACAGGACAAGGGGTCGATTTCGACGGCACGGGCGAAGTGCTGCACGTGTCGGCCACACCGAGCACCGGCAAACGGACCCTCACCTTCGATCCCGACACCGGGCTGATCGCCGACGAGCACTATGACGTTCTGCCGACCTCCTACGAGATCCAGCGCTATGGGGCGCACAGGGGCCTGGTGGCCCTGACCTTTGACGACGGCCCAGACGGGCGCTGGACGCCCAAGATCCTCAAGATCCTCAAGGACAAGGAAGCGCCGGCGACCTTCTTCGTCATCGGCAAGAACATGCAGGCCCATCCCGAGCTGGTGAAGCGCGAGATCGACCAGGGCATGATCGTGGGCAACCACACCTATACCCACCCTAATATCGGCCTGTTGCCGGCGCCCGAACTCAATCTCGAGCTCAACGCCACCCAACGCCTGTTCGAAGTGATCACCGGCAAGTCGATGCGCTTTTTGCGGCCGCCCTATTTCGGAGACGCCGAACCATCCACCCCCGCCGAAGTGGACCCGCTGGTGGCCGCGCAGAAGCTGGGCTACCTGATCGTTGGCCTGCGCATCGATCCTGACGACTGGAAAAAGCCCGACCCGGTGCTGATCGTGCAGCGCTCGCTGAGCCGCCTGGCCGATCCCAATCCGGAAACCGGCGGCCAGGTGATCCTGCTGCACGACAGTGGCGGCGATCGCACCCACACCGTCGAGGCCCTGCCCAACCTGATCGATCAGCTGCGCGCTCACGGCTACAGGCTTGTGACCGTGGCCGAATTGGCTGGCATGAGACCGGAACAAGCCAATCCCCCAACCCAGCGGCAATGGCTAGAACTGACCCTGGATCGCCTGGGCTTCGGCATCTTCCGCGAGATCGACCTGGCGCTGCAAACCCTGTTCATCACCGCCATCGGGCTGGGCCTGCTGCGGCTGGTGTTCCTGGCCGTGCTGGCCCTGGTGCACAGGTTCCGCGAAGGCGGCCGCATGCCCGCCGATCTCGATCCCGAAACCGGGCCACTGGTCAGCGTACTAATCCCTTGTTTCAACGAGGAAAAGGTGATCGCCGCCTCGGTGGCGCGGATCCTGGAATCGCGCTGGACCCGGCTGGAAGTGGTGGTGCTGGACGATGGCTCCAGCGACGGCACCTCGGCCGAGGTGGAAAAGCACTTCGCCGACGATCCGCGCGTGCGCCTGCTGCGTTTCCCCAATGGCGGCAAGGCCCTGGCCCTCAACAAGGGCCTGGATCAGGTCAAGGGCGAGATCGTGGTGGCCCTGGACGCCGACACGCTGTTTCCGCCGTCGACCATTCCGCGCCTGGTGCGCTGGTTCGCAGACCCCAGGGTCGGGGCCGTCGCCGGCAACGCCCTGGTGGGCAATCGCCGCAACATCGTCACCCGCTGGCAGGCCCTGGAATATGTCACCGCCCAGAATCTCGAGCGCCGCGCCCTGGCGGCTCTCGGCGCCGTCACCGTGGTTCCCGGCGCCGTCGGCGCCTGGCGGCGATCCGCCCTGGAGCGGCTCGGCGGCTACCCATCGGACACCCTGGCCGAAGACCAGGATCTGACCATGGCCGTGCAGACGGCCGGTTGGCGGGTGGAGTTCGATCCGGACGCCCGAGCCTATACCGAGGCCCCGGAGACCGTCGCCGGCCTGCTCAAGCAGCGCTTCCGCTGGTCGTTCGGCACCTTGCAATGCATCTGGAAGCACCGCTCGGCCACCTTCAACACCAAGCGGCCGATCCTGGGCTTTGTCGCCCTGCCCCAGATCTGGCTATTCCAGATCGTCCTGGCCACCGCCGCGCCCCTAGTGGACCTGGCCGTG
>DASXNV010000023.1:0-134872 GCA_036494815.1 Caulobacteraceae bacterium | reverse complement strand
ATGTCCGGAAGATTCAGGTCGAGAAGGATAAGATCGTAGTCATAGATCTTGCCCAGATCGACGCCTTCTTCCCCGAGGTCCGTCGTATAGACGTTGAAACCTTCGGACTTGAGCATCAATTCGATGCTTTGCGCCGTTGCGGCATCGTCTTCGATCAGTAGGACTCGCATCATTCTCTCCCGGTGCGGTGTGCTGCGGCAGATAGCGACGTGGCTGAGGCATCGACCGCGTGATTCACACGGGATCAGGGTGTTTTAACTATGATCTACTGGGAATGCGTCGAAGTGAAGCTGAGGCGATTTGGCGTCCGCCAGCCGTAGCAGGGGCAAATTCCTGGGCGCTGACCATCTTCCGCGTCGTCGCTCGACACGGGCGCGCCGATGACCTGGAAAATGGCGACGAACGAGGTGTCTTTGCCCCTGTTGAAGATCCATCGTCCTGGAATGACGCACGCGTTCCACGCCCCTGAATCTGGCGCCATAGATGTCGGCCAACTGGCGCTAGAGGTCGCGGGGAGCTGCCCCTAGCGTGGCGCCAGCGTGGATTGGGATCTGGCGAAACATGAGGCACCTGGGGGTTGCGGGTTTGCAGCTGGACCTGAGGTCCGGCGACAATCTGGACCGGCTCGCCGAAGAGGTCGCGTCGGTGACGCGGCGCCTTCCCTGGATCG
Source organism: Caulobacteraceae bacterium (assembly GCA_036494815.1). Lineage (GTDB taxonomy): Bacteria > Pseudomonadota > Alphaproteobacteria > Caulobacterales > Caulobacteraceae > Poindextera. The sequence goes on along the minus strand of DASXNV010000023.1, from coordinate 134,202 downwards.
ACCTGGTCCTGCTCGGCGAATTGTCCGCCTTTGGAACCCGTGTCGGCGACGCCCAGCCCATGCCGGGGCCCGCCGAGGCCAGGTTTTGCCGGATCGCTCAGGAGAACAAGGTCTGGCTGGTCCCTGGCTCCATCTATGAACGGGTCGGCGACCAGGTATTCAACACCGCTCCGGTGATCGATCCGAGCGGCGCCGTTGTCGCGCGCTGCCGCAAGCTCTTTCCGTTCCTGCCTTACGAGCGCGGGGTCGCCGCCGGTGACACGCCAGTGGTGTTCGACATGCCGGGCATAGGCCGGATCGGGGTTTCGATCTGCTACGATATGTGGTTTCCCGAGACCACCCGGGCGCTCGCCTGCATGGGCGCTGAGGTGGTCCTGCACCCCTCCATGACCAATACGGTCGACCGCGATGTTGAAAAGGTGATCGCCAGAGCCTGCGCGGCGCAAAACCAGCTCTGGTTTGTGGACATCAATGTGGCGGGCGACCTGGGTGTCGGTGGGTCATGCGTGTATGGCCCTGGGGGAGAAGTCGCCCACCAAGCGGGATCAGGGCGCGAGATCATCGCGTTAGATCTGGATCTGGACCACGTGCAGTGCGTGCGCGAACGCGGCTGGAACGGTCTTGGCCAGGTTCTCAAGAGCTTTCGTGACGGTCCGGGGACCTTTCCAGGGGGGAGCCGGTCGAGCTCGGTGTTGGCGTCGCTCGGGCCGCTGGACACGCCGCCGGCGAGGGGGAATGGCGGCGGCTCGGCGTGACAATTTTACGGGCGTCGTTGCGATGTTCAATAGGGATTGCCGAATACAACAATAACAAAACTATCATCTAAAGCAATCAATGCAATTTTGTATGGCGTTAAATCTGTATTGGGTTGGGAATTTCACGAACCAAGGGGGTATAGACGAAAATGCCTATTCAAACATGGCGCAGTCTGCTGCTGGCCGGTGTGTCCGCCACAGCCTTGTTGACGATCCCGGCCCGGGTGGCGGCGGCTGAGCCCAGGCCAGTGGCGGTGGCTACCACGCCTGAGGTCGTGGTGACGGCGCGGCGGCGCGCCGAGACCGTGCTCAGCGTGCCCTATAATATCAGCGCCGTGGCCGGCTCCGCCATCGAGAGCAAGAACCTCGTCACCTCCAACGAACTGCTGCGAACGGTGGTCGGGATCAGCGTGGTGGATCGCGGCCCGCGCAATTCCGGCCAGCTCGACGGTGCGCGGATCCGGGGCATCAACGTGGATTCCGCGGCGCTGGGCGACTATCCGGTGTCGTCGGTGTCGCCGCTGTCGACCTATATCAACGACACGCCGGTGTTCGCCAATTTCCTGCTCAAGGATCTGGATCGAGTCGAGGTTTTGCGCGGGCCGCAGGCGACGCTCTATGGATCGGGGTCCCTGGGCGGTACGGTGCGCTATATCCAGAACGAGCCGGACGTGAACCGGTTCAGCGGCAAGCTCACCAGTACCCAGTCCTATACGGCAAACGCCCATAGCCCTGGCTGGAACGGCGATCTGACCCTGAATGTGCCGCTGACCGACACCCTGGCCATCCGGGGCACGGTCAGCCGGCTGTACGATCCCGGTTTCATCGACTATCCCAATCTCTACCGGACCGGCGCCGACGGCCTGCAACCGAGCCTGAACGGCGCGGCCACGCCCAGTCCGAGCGACTATCGCCGCCAGAACAGTGTCAACGACCAGCGCACCTGGTACGGCCATGCGGCCCTATTGTGGCGCCCGACCAGCGACCTGAAACTGGTGTTCAACTATACCTATCAGGACGACCATGTGGGCGGACGCCAGGCGATCAGCGAAGGAACCGACGGGTTCGGGAACGCCTATGGGCGCTATGAAAATGGCGCGGTGATCAAGGAGCCGTCCGCGCGCAGCGTGAACGTGGAAAGCCTGGAGGCGACCTACGATCTTGGCTTCGCCACCTTGACCAGCAGCACGTCGTACTATGACCACCGCGGCGAGAGCGTCACTGACAATACAGGCTTCTACGGCCACCTGTTGCCAAGCCTGCCGGTGGGCTTTCTCTATTACTTCACCTATTACGCGCCGAACCGGCTACCGCTGACCACCTTCGTCAATACCTATTCGGAACGGGCCTTGGTCGAAGAGGCCCGGCTGGCCAGCAACAGCAAGCCAGGCACTCCCATCGATTATGTGGTCGGCTTCTATTACGAAGACCAGGATCGCGGCGCCGGCTCGCGCAATTATCTGCCCGGGTTCGCAGAAACCTACCTGCAAGACCCGGAGAACGATCCGACCTTCGTCTCCGGCGATCGCAGCTTCTTCTATCAGCGCGCCGATCGGTTCAAGGATGTGGCTGGCTTTGGCGAGCTGACCTGGCACGCCACTCACCGCCTGGATATCACCGGCGGCCTGCGTTACTTCAGCGATTCTTCCGATGTGCGCGCCACCATCGGCGGCGCCGTGCTGACGCGGAACAACATCTACGCCACCAGCACGACCCATGTCAGCGAAAACAAGCCGCTGGGCAAGATCAACCTGTCCTACAAGCTGGATGACAACGACCTGGCCTATGCCACCGTCGCCCAGGGTTATCGCCGCGGCGGCTCCAACGCCATTCCGATCACGGGGCCGCAGAAAGAGGACGCCAGCTATCTGAACTATGCTTCAGACAGCACCGTCAATTACGAGTTGGGCGTCAAGGGGCGCGGCCGCGGCCTGATCTATAGCGTGGCCGCCTTCTACATCGACTGGTCGAATGTGCAGGTCAATATCCAGACCCCGTCCTTCGGCTATTACGCCGTCGTCAATGGAAAGTCCGCCACGTCCAAGGGCGTTGAGGCGGAACTGAGCGGGAAACTGCCGCATGGCCTGGGCTGGTCGGTCGGCTATGCCTATACCGATGCGTCGCTGACCTCAGACATCATAACTGCCCACTCACAGTTTAATTCCAATCCTTTCGTGGCCGGCCTGAAGGGGACGAAGCTGCCGGGGGTGCCTGAGAATACGGTCAATCTGTCGCTGAACCACACGCTGATGCTCAACGACGACCTGAGAATGACCAACCGCATCACCGGTTATTATCAATCGACGTCTCGCAATGGGGTCACGCCGGGCACGCAGAACGTGGGGCTGGATCCGTTTTCGCTGTGGACCATCTCGTCGACTCTGGATTGGAAGTCCTATGAGGCGACGCTGTTCGTCAAGAACCTGTTCAACGCCAGGGCCGAGACCGGCGAGTTCACCCAGGCGTTCAGCGGCGCAGATACAGCCGCCAACTTCTATGGCAATGATAGCCGCAAGCAGATCGCGACCCCCACCACGGCTGGACTGACGGTAAGCTACCGGTTTTGAGGGCTTTGATTTGAACCCACCGCTCGCGACCGACGGGAGACGATCGTCCGACGCCCCTTTCGCCGCCGTGCAGGCGCTGATCCTGCAGGGGCGACGGGCGGAGGCGCTGCCGATCTTGCAGGATGTCGTCAGCGGCGCCCGCAACCATCCTGATCTCGTGTCGCGGGCGGCGATGCTGTTCGGCCAGATGAGCGCCCATGAGCAGGCGCTGGATTGCCACCGCGGACTTGCGCGGGTCTTGCCCGGCCATCCCGATGTGCTGAGGGGGCTGGCCGCGGCGGAAACCGCCTGTGGCGAGCTGGCGGCGGCGGACCAGCATCTGGACGCCGCCATCGCCGCCGACCCGGCCGATTGCGATTCCTGGTACAATCGTGCGGTCCTGCGCCGCCAGACCGCCTCGCGAAATCATGTGGCGGCGCTGAGGGCGCGGATCGCTCAACCCTCTGGTCGGGGGATCGTCGCCCTGGCCTATGCTATGGCCAAGGAACTGGAAGATCTGGGCGATCACGCCGAGAGCTTCGCCTGGCTGAAACGGGGAGCGGACGCCCGCCGCGCGGCCATGTCCTACAGGGTCGAAAGCGACGTTGCTGCGATGGCGACCATCGCCGAGGTGTTCTCGGCCGAGAAGCTCGCGCGGACTGCTCCAGCGGCCAATCCGGCGCGTCCCATCTTCATTGTCGGCCTGCCGCGCACCGGGACTACGCTTCTGGAGCGGATGTTGGGCATGCACAGCCAGGTCACGGCCCTGGGAGAGCTGACAGAATTGCCGCTGGCCGTGACCCGCGCCGCGGCCGGCGGCGACAAGGGCGAGACCATCCGGCGGGCCGGGGAGGCGGATTTCGCCGCGCTTGGGCAAGACTATCTGAGGGCGGTGGCCGGCTATGCCCCTGCGCGGCCGGTGACGACCGACAAGCTGCCGAACAATTTTCTCTATATCGGACTGCTGCGCCTGGCCCTGCCCGCGGCGCGCATCATCCATTTGCGCCGCAGTCCCATGGATAGCGCCTACGCCATCTATAAGACTCTGTTCCGGATGGGGTATCCCTACGCCTATGACCTGAACGATCTGGCGAAATACTATGTCGCCTACCATCGGCTGATGCGCCATTGGCGCGCCGCGGCGCAGGGCTTTGTGGTGGATGTCGACTACGAGGATCTGGTCAGCGCGCCGGAGGCCACGGCCCGCCGCTTGTTCGCCAATCTGGGTCTGGGCTGGGAGCCGCAGTGCCTGGACTTTCATCGCCACAGCTCGCCGGTGGCGACCGCCAGCGCGGCGCAGGTGCGCGAACCGGTCCATACGGGCTCGGTGGGGCTGTGGCGCCACCATGAAGCTGGCCTGGCGGACTTCTCTGCAGGGCTCAGGGCCGAGGGCGTGGATCCAGCTACGGGCCGCTCCGTGTGAAGAGCGCGACCTTCTTTCTCGACAATGATGGGCTTGAGAGCCTTCAGACCCAACTGCGTCAGCGCATCATAGACGCCATCCTGGCCGGGAACATCCGGCCCGGCGATCAGTTGCCCTCGTCGCGCAGCCTGTCGCAGAACCTGGGCATAGCGCGCAACACTGTGACCTTGACCTACCAGCAGCTCGTGGCCGACGGATATCTGGTGGGCCGCGAGCGAAGCGGCGTATTCGTCGGCGAGGCGCTGTTCGAAGATGTGGGGCAGAGGCTGGAGCCAGGCAAAAAGGCCAGGGTCAGTCCCTGGACCGGGTTCATGCAGCGGCGGGCCCGGATCAATTCGGAGGGCCAGCCGCCACCCAATTGGGATCTTCATCCCTATCCCTTTCTCGACGGCAGCTATGACAGCTCGCTGACGCCCAGGGTGGAGCTGCGGGACGCGGTGCGGGCCGCCTTTGCGGCCGGGGAATTCCTGGACTGGAGCAAGAGCGGGGTCGAGCGGGACGATCCGCGGCTGGTCCACGAAATCCGAACCAAGGCGCTGCCCCGCCGCGGCATCCAGGCCAAGGCCGAGCAGGTGCTGGTGACCGGCGGAGCGAGGGAGGCCCTGAGCCTGCTGTGCCAGCTGCTGGTGTCGCCAGGCACCTCCGTCGCTGTCGAAGAGCCCGGGATTCCTGAACTCAGCGAGCTCCTGCGCCTGAGCGGAGGCGGCGTCATCCACCAACCGGTGGACGTCAATGGATTGGTCATCGACGAGCGGCTGCATCAGGCCAGCCTGGCTTTCGTCACACCCGGGTGCCAGTACCCGACCAGCGTCAGGCTGTCCCTACCCCGGCGCCGGGCGCTGCTGGACCTGGCGCGTGAGCACGACATGCTGCTGGTGGAATATGATCTGCCGGCGAGCGGGGGCTTCGCCGAACGCACGGCCCCGGCTCTCAAGAGCATGGATGACGAGGGCCGCGTGATCTATGTGGCGGACCTGTCCGATGTGATCAATCCGGGCCTGGCCTTGGGATTCATCGTCGGGGATCCCGAACTTATCCGCGAGCTCAGGCGGATCCAGACCCTGGTGGGCGGGGGCGCGGCGCGCTCGACCCAACGTGTGGCCTCGTTCTTCCTCTCGCTTGGCCACCATGACGCCTTGCTGGTGAAACAGCACCGGATCATCAAGCAGAGGCTGAACGCCCTTCGGGACGCGCTGAACTATATCCTGCCCCATGTGGTCGCCATCGATCCGATCTACAACGGCAGCGCCATGTGGGTGGAGGGGCCGCCTGACGTCTCGTCGAGACAGTTGGCGGTGGAGGCGGCGAAGCGCGGTGTGCTGATCGAGCCCGGGGATCGCTTCTATTCCGGCGTGGCCAAGCCGGCGAACCGGTTTCGAATGGGTGTGACGGGCCTACCGGAAAGCAAGATCCGCGACGGCGTTGCGGTGCTGGCCAAGGTCATGCGGGAGCTGACAACACCGAACCTGGATCGTCTTGACCCGACCAATCGCACCTGGATTCGCGGCGACAAACTCGCCCGGGCCCTGAGCGGCGTACGGCTCCTGTCGCGCACGGCCTATGGCGATCCCTACGAGATCGATATTCTGCCTGACGGGTCCCTGATCGGAAAATCGGGATATGCCCACGACGACTGCGATACAGGAACCTGGTGGGTGGAAGGGGATTTCTGGTGTCGCCAATGGACAACCTGGTCCTATGGCGAGGTGGCCAAGTTTCTGTATACGATCAACGGCGATCAGGTGAAGTGGTATAGGGACGACTATATACTGTTCAACAATCTGTTGTTGGTGCGGGACGTGGAAGCAGCCGGATAGGGCGGTCGCCATTGGCGCCATCGAATTCGCCGTCTGGCTCTACGCCGCCTTCAATCGCGCGATCATGCTCTCCGTCAGGTGGGCGAGGATTGGAATCTTCTCGAAGCCCCACTGGGGAGCGATGGATGCAGACCGGCGGCGTGGCGAGACCTGACGATCTGGACCTCCAGGCTGTGTGTCGCCGTTGACTGAGTGGGTGCGCCGCGCCAGGCGATGGGCGACGGCTCTGGTGCTGGCCATGACAGCTTGCGCGCCTCCGGCGTCCAAAGCGCAGCAAGCCACGCATCCGCAGAGCGGCCTGACGCCCCAAGCGGCTTTTCATCCCACGCACGATGCTCGTCCTGCGGCCATGGCGCTGGAAGGGCGATTGATCCTGAAGGCGCCGCTTCGCCCGGATGAGGTGAGGATTCTACGCGATGACGATGGCGCCAAGACGCCTGACCGGCGGCTGACCTGGCCCGACTTGACCCTGGATCTGGTCTCAGACGGGGATCGGGTCATCCCGGCGCCGCGCGGCGTCCTGACCGGCCGAAACCCCGCCTGGGACTGGGTGGTCGAGCCGGGACAGGTCTGGTCCGAGCCTGGGGACGGCGGCGACATCCGGGTCAGCCTGCCCGTGGCTCTTGAAGAGCGCAACGCCAACTGCGTCCACAACGGATCGATCCTGCTGCGCCTCAAGCCTGACGGCCGTGTGACGCGAGCGTTTGTGCAATTCGCCGCAGAAACCTGCGTCTACTATCGCTTTGACGCCTGGAGCGTGGTGTCGGCCCATTTCAGGCCAGGGGTCGTGGCGGGGGCGAAGGCCGCGATCGATCATGACCGGGCCGAGCGCGCCGCCAGGGCGCCGACAGAGCCGATCGCTGTGCTGGCGTCAAAATACCCCACCGTCGATCTTTCCGCCCTGGCGCACGCAGCCGGGCCGGGCGCCATATGGGGTGTGGTCGACGCCGGCGCCCATTATGTGGCGCCGTGCGAAACCCGCGCCGGTGAGGACACCGCCTGCGACACGCGTGACCTGCCGTCCTATTCCACCGCCAAGACCCTGGTGGCGGCGCAGGCCCTCATGCGGCTGGAAACGCTCTATCCAGGTTCGGCGCAGGAAAAGGTGGCGGACCACGTCCAGGCATGCCGTCGGGCTGGAACCTGGGGCGATGTGCGCCTGGTCGATCTGCTGGACATGGCCAGCGGCCACTATGTCTCCGCCGCGGCCGAAGCCGATGAGAATTCGGCGGCGACCGAGCCGTTCTTTCTGTCGCAAACCCAGGCGAAGAAGCTGGCCTTCGCCTGCAGCATGCCGCGCAAGGACAGGCCAGGACAGACCTGGGTCTACCATACTGCCGACACCTTTCTTCTGGGCGCGGCCATGACCGACGTGCTGCGCCAGCGCGCAGGGCCCGACAAGGACATCTATGACGACCTGATCCGCCCCATTTGGAACCGCCTGAACCAGTCGGCGACGCTGGATACCACGCGCCGAACCTATGACCCCGCCGCCCAGCCTTTTAGCGGATGGGGCTTGACCTATACCCGCGCCGACATTGTCCGGGCCGCCATGTTCCTGGCCCGCGGAGCCAAGTTGGATGGCGCGCCAACCCTGGAGCCAGCTCTGCTGGCAGCGGCGCTGCAGCAAAGCTGGCCAGGCGCTGGCCTTGTCGCCGGCGCGGCCGACCTGCGCTATCTGCACGGCTTCTGGGCGCGGGACATCAGTCCATTGATCGGCTGTGGCCACCCGGTATGGATCCCGTTCCTGTCCGGCTATGGCGGCATCTCCGTGGTGCTGTTTCCCAATGATGTCCAGTTCTACGCCTTCGGCGACGAAGGCTGGTTCGACTGGAGCGCCGCGGCGGTCGAGATCAACAAGATCCGGAGCCTCTGCCGATGAGCCGACAGTTTCCCACGGCGCCGCCGGATGGCCTGATCGCGGCGGTCCTGCTCGCCTTTCTGGGCACGGCCGGCCTGTTCTATGTGAACATCATGGCGGCGTTGGTGGATGGCTTGCAACAGGGGCTGCATTTCAGCGCCCGGGACGCCGGTTTTGTCGCCGCCGCCAACGTGTATGGCGCGGCGGCCGGCGCACTGAGCGCAGTGTTCTTCGTCGCTCGGTCGCCCTGGCGCAAGGTGGCTTTGGCGGCGCTGCTGATCTTGATCGCGATCGATCTGGTCTCGACGCGAGTCCTCACGCCCACGCTGCTGATCTGCGCCCGGTTCGCGCATGGCCTTGTCGGAGGCTTTCTCGTTGGCACGGCGTTCGCGGTCATCGCCCGAACGCGAACGCCCGACCGGGTGTTCGGCATGCTGCTGGTGGTGCAGTTTGGCTTCGGGGGCATAGGTCTGGCCGTGCTGCCACGGCTGGTGGCGGCCTTTGGGACGCCCGTTCTGTTCCTGGCCTTGGCTCTGTTCAGCCTGGTCACCCTTTTGCTGCTGCCCTTCCTGGACGCCTATCCGCGCCGCCCGATCGAAGCCGAAAGGGCCGGCGGGCCAAACAAAACGCGCCGGGCGCCGCTGATGGCGGCGTTGCTTTCGGTGTTCTTGTTTCAAGCGGCCAATATGGGGCTGGCGGCCTATGTCATCGGCCTTGGGCGCACCTTTGGCCTTGGGGCCAATGTGATCAGCGGCACGCTTGGTGTCGCCAACTGGATCAGCGCGTTCGGGTCCGTAGCCGTGGTCGTCCTGGGCCTACGCTACGGACGAACTGCGCCCCTAACTTTGGGGCTTGTGGCGGCGATCGCCGGCACGGCGCTGTTTCTGCTCAGTGGGCAGGTCTGGGCCTATGCCGCGGCCAACGTCATCAGCGGCGTCGCCTGGTCCATGGTCATCGCCTATCTGCTCGGCCTGTGCGCGGCCTGCGACGACGGAGGCCGCAGCGCCGCTCTGGCGGGCTTCTTTTCCAAGATGGGGCTGGCGACCGGACCCGCCCTGGCGGCGGTTCTTTTGCAGGAAACTCACTACAAGCGGCTGGTGATTCTGGCGCTTGCGGGACTCGCCCTGACGCTTGTGGCGGCGTTCCGGCCGGCTCGGGAACTAGATCACCGAGTGAGCTGATCCCTCAACTTGCCATACCACTGAAGGGCAGCCCGCGAACACGACGAAATCCGCCCAGATCAACCATGTCTGGGCTTGGCGGTATTGTAGGCGACCGTGGCGGTTGACGGCCCCAGGCTTGTGGGCGATAGCTCCTGAAGTTCAGTCAGTAGTTTTTCTGAACTTACACCTGCCTACGCCATCGACTATGTGACTGGTAGACGCGCAGCGATATTCTTGGAGACCCTTTATGGCCGCCGACGCCCTGTTCACGCCCTTCTCCTTCAAGGGCCTGACCCTGCCCAACCGTGTGGTCATGGCGCCCATGACGCGCTCGCAATCGCCGGGTGGCGTCGCCACCGGCGAGGTGGCGGCCTATTACCGCCGCCGCGCGGCCAACGAGGTCGGGCTGATCGTGTCCGAGGGCACGGGCGTGGCCCGGCCGGCCTCGCTGAACGATCCCAACATTCCGCGCTTCCATGGGGACGCCGAGCTGGCCGCCTGGAAGACGGTGATCGACGAGGTCCACGCCGCCGGCGGCCTGATGGCGCCGCAGCTGTGGCATGTGGGCGCCGTGCGCTCGCGCGATCCCAACTGGTCGCCGCCGGGGGACTATGACAGCCCTTCGGGCCTTTCCAGCCCCGGCCACAAGTTCGGCGAGGGCATGAGCGAGGAAGAAGTGGCTGACGCCATCTCAGCTTTCGGCCGCGCCGCCGCCGACGCCAAACGCCTGGGCTTCGACGCCGTCGAACTGCACGGCGCCCACGGCTATCTGATCGACCAGTTCTTCTGGGACGGCACCAATGAGCGCGAGGACGCTTTTGGCGGACCCGACCTGCCGCGCCGGGCCAATTTCGCCGCGGAGATCCTCAAGAACGTCCGCGCCGCGGTCGGCCCGGACTATCCGGTGATCATCCGCCTGTCGCAGTGGAAGCAGCAGGATTTCGGCGCCAAGCTGGCCCACACCCCGGCCGAGATGGACGCCTGGCTGACGCCCTTGGCCGAGGCCGGCGCCGACATGTTCCATTGCTCGCAGCGCCGGTTCTGGGAGCCTGAATTCGAAGGCTCGGACCTGAACTTCGCCGGCTGGGCCAAGAAGCTCACCGGCAAGCCGACCATCACGGTCGGCTCGGTAGGCCTGTCGGGGGATTTCATCGGCGCCTATAGCGGCGAAGCCTCGCAACCGGCCTCGCTGGACGAACTGCTGCGCCGGCTGGAGCACGAAGAGTTCGACCTGGTCGGCGTCGGCCGCGCCCTGCTGCAAGACCCTGAATGGGCACGCAAGGTTCACACGGGACGCACCGACGAGTTGAAGAGCTTCGAACGCTCGGCCATGGCGACGCTGTCCTAAGTCGGTTCGCTGTGCAGGTGAAGTGGCGTTACTTCGCCACTTTCGCCACCTTTACCGCCCCCGCCCTCAGGTTCGGCAAAAATGCCGCCAGTACGCCAATGGCCGGCAAAAAGCTGCTGACCTTGTAGACGAATTCGATGCTGGTGGCGTCGGCCAGGCGGCCCAGCACCGCGGCGCCGACGCCGCCCATGCCGAACGAGAAGCCGAAGAACAGGCCGGCGATCATGCCGACCTTGCCCGGCACCAGCTCCTGCCCATAGACGACGATGGCCGAGAAGGCCGAGGCCAGGACCAGGCCGATCACCACGCTCAGCACGCCGGTCCACATCAGGTCGGCATAGGGCAGCGCCAGGGTGAAAGGCAGCACGCCCAGGATCGAGAACCAGATCACGTGCTTGCGCCCAAACCGGTCGCCCAGGGCGCCGCCGGCCAGGGTCCCCGCCGCCACCGCCGCCAGGAACACGAACAGATGCAGCTGGGCGTTGCGCACCGACAGCTGGAAATGGTGGATCAGGTAGAAGGTGTAGTAGCTGGAGATGCTGGCCAGATAGAAATATTTGGAGAAGATTAAGAGCAGCAGGATGGCGATCGAGCCGACGATCTTGCCGCGTGGCAGGTCGATGTGAGTGTGGCCGCGGGCGGCGGCGCTCTTCAGCTTGGTCAGCCCGTGATGCTTGTACCACAGCCCGACCCGCCACAACACGCCTATGGCGGCCAGGGCCGCGAGCGCGAACCAGGCGATGCTGCGCTGGCCCCAGGTCAGCACCACCAGGGCCGCTGAGATCGGCCCAAGGGCCGAGCCGATATTGCCGCCAACCTGGAACAGGGACTGGGCCAGGCCGTGGCGTCCGCCGGACGCCATCCGCGCCACCCGCGAGGATTCCGGATGAAACACCGATGAACCCATGCCCACCAGGGCGGCGGCCACCAGCAGCACGGGATAGCTGCGCGCGAAAGCCAGCAGGATCAGGCCCACCAGGGTGAAAACCATGCCGAAGGGCAGGGAATAGGGCGCGGGGCGGCGATCTGCATAGAGCCCCACCACAGGCTGCAGCAGCGAGGCGGTCAGCTGGAAGGTCAAGGTGACCAGGCCGATCTGGGTGAAGTTCAAATGGAAATCGCTCTTCAGCGTCGGATAGATGGCCGGCAACAGCGACTGCATCATGTCGTTGAGCATGTGGACGAAGCTGATCGAGAACAACACCGTGAACACGGTAGCCTCCGGCGTAATGGGCTGGGGCGGGGACTTTTCGATCGCGACGCTGGTCATGTTTCGGCTCGGCTTGGCTGCGAATGCGGCGCAACATAGAAGTCACTGCGCGGCCCGCCACCGGGAGTGGGTCATATTCCTTTGCGAGTGGGTCAGATCGTGCGCAACGCCACTGTCGAAGACTACGACGCCACACCCCGGCCGGTCATCGCCATCGGCAATGAACTCGCGGCCGGCCATGTGGTGCTGGCCCACCGCCATCGGCGCTGCCAGCTGCTTTACAGCCCCTCGGGCGTGCTGACCGTAGCCACCGAGCAGGGGGCGTGGGTAGTGCCGCGCCAGCATTGTCTGTGGCTGCCGTCGGGGGTCGAGCATGAGGTCAAGGCGGTGGGGCCGCTGCATACCCGCAGCCTGTTCCTGGAGCCCACGGCGGTGGCCGACATGCCGGTTCAGAGCCTGGTGCTGGGGGTTACGCCCCTGATGCGCAGCCTGCTGATGGAAGCGGTCGACCTGCCGCTGGAATACGAGGAAGCCAGCCGCGCCGGCCTGATCATGACCCTGCTGCTCACGGAATTGCGGCTCTTGCCGGTGCAGCCTCTGTCGCTGCCCCTGCCCACCGCCGCGGCCCTGGCCGGCCTTTGCCGCAACTTCCTCGCCCGGCCGACGGCGCATGACACCATCGACGCCTGGAGCGCCGGCCTGGGCATGAGCCGCCGCGCCTTCACCCGCATGTTCCGTCGCGAAACCGGCATGAGCTTCGCCGAATGGCGCCAGCGGGCCTGCCTATTGTCCGCAGTCCCGCGCCTTTCGGCCGGTGAAGCTGTGACCAGCGTGGCCCTGGACCTGGGCTATGACAGCCCGGCGGCCTTCACCACCATGTTCAAGCGCGCCTTAGGGCAGCCGCCGAGCCGGTATTTCGGGTGAGGTTTCGCCCACCCTCCGCCGTCATGGTCGGGTTTGGGTAGTCGCCAGCGCCGTCTTTACGCGTTGAAATTCAGCCTCAGCCCCGGGCGCGGCCAGCGGCATTTGAACAGCTTGCCGGTGGACGAGCAGGTGATCCAGGCGTCGCGCATGTCGTCGCCCCCGAAGCAGATATTGGTGGTGACCATATCGGGAAAGGCGAAATGCTCGATCGAGCCGTCCGGGTCGAAGGCGGTGATCCCGCCGTTGAGGATGGTGGCCACGCAGACCTTGCCGTCGGCCTCCACCGCCAGGCTGTCCAACAACTGCAGGCCCTGCAGATTGCAGATAACCCGCCCGGGGACAAAGCCCTCCTGCGGCGGCATCTCGCCCGGCGCGGTGAGGTCGAAAGCCCACAGGCGGCCAAGATTGGTGTCGGCCATATAGACCACGGTCTCATCCGGCGAGAGGCCGACGCCATTGGGCGAAACGAAGTGATCGCGGGCGCGCACGATCTTGGAGCCGTCGGGCCGGGCGTAATAGAGTGCGCCGAACTTGCGCCCCTCGGGCGTGGAACAGCCATGGTCGGTGAACCAGAAGCCGCCGGTCTTGTCGAACACCAGGTCGTTGGGTCCGATCAGCTTCCGGCCGTCGCAGGAGTCGTAGAGGGTGGTGACCTCGCCGGTCTTGCCGTCCACGCGCTGGATATAGCCGCCGGTATGGCTGGTCGGCGTCGGGCCTGGAATAGTCAGGCCCTCCATGTCCAGCCATTCGAACGAGCAGCCATTGTTGGCGACATAGATGGCGCCGTCCGGCCCCACCGCCGCGCCATTGGGGCCGCCGCCAGTTTTGGCGAACACGGTTTTCTGGCCGTCGGGCGTCACACGGGTCAGCACGCCGCTCTTGATTTCGGTCAGGATGACCGAGCCGTCAGCCATGGCGATGGGCCCTTCGGGAAATTCCAGGCCGTCAGTGACCAGTTGCATGTCCATGCGCGCGCTCCCTTGCGCCGCCTCGGGTATGGGCGACGTTCGGGGGCATATAAACAGGCGTTTGAATTGGGCGCTAGCGCCGCTCCAGCACACGGAAGACGAAATCGTACTGGTCGCCTTCACCCGCGGCGTGGGCTTCGCGGCGAATTTCGCGCCAGCCGCTCTCGTCGAAGGAGGGGAAATGGACATCGCCTTCGACCTCGGCCTCCACCTCGGTCAGATAGATGCGCCGCGCCTTGGGCAGGGCCAGTTCGAACAGGGCCGCGCCGCCGATAACGCAGATCTCCTCGGCGCCGTCCTCCTCGGCCTGTTCGCGGGCGATCTGCACCGCCTCGTCGAACCGCTCGCAGATCACCGCCCCATGACCCTTGCCCATCTCCTCATAGGAGCCGTCCCGGGTGACGACGATGTTCATACGGCCGGGCAGGGGGCGCTTGGGCAGGGATTCCCAGGTCTTGCGGCCCATGATCACCGGCTTGAACAGGGTGGTGGCCTTGAACAGGGCCAGGTCCGACTTCAGCCGCCAGGGCAGGGTTCCATTCCGGCCGATCACGCCGTTGCGGGCGCGGGCGACAGGGCCGAGAGCGATGGGTAGGGTCATGGGCTTGGTGTGCCGCCGACGGGCGTGCAGGTCAAACCGCGATCGGCGCCCTGATCGCCGGATGGGCCGAATAACCCTCCAGCTTGAAGTCCTCGTACTCGAACGAGAACAGATCGGCGCGCGGCGCGATGGCCATGGTCGGGAACGGGCGCGGTTCGCGGGCCAGCTGGGTTTTCGCCTGCTCCACATGGTTCAGATAGAGGTGCGCGTCGCCCAGGGTGTGGACGAACTCCCCAACCTTCAGCCCGGTGACCTGGGCGACCATCTGGGTCAGCAGGGCGTAGCTGGCGATATTGAACGGCACGCCCAGGAACACGTCGGCCGAGCGCTGGTAGAGCTGGCAGGACAGCTTGCCTGGCCCGTCGTCGTCGGGGGCGACATAGAACTGGAACAGGCAGTGGCACGGCGGCAGGGCCATGTCGTCCACGTCGGCCGGGTTCCAGGCCGAGACGATGTGGCGGCGGCTATAGGGATTGGCGCGGATCTGCGCGACCACATTGGCGATCTGGTCGATCACCCGCCCGTCCGGCGCGGCCCAGGATCGCCACTGCTTGCCATAGACGGGGCCTAGTTCGCCGGCCTCGTCCGCCCATTCGTCCCAGATGCTGACACCACGCTCCTGCAGCCAGCCCACATTGGTGTCGCCACGCAGGAACCACAGCAGTTCCAGAATGATCGACTTCAGATGCAGCTTCTTGGTGGTCAGGACCGGAAAGCCGGCGCCCAGGTCGAACCGCATCTGCCGCCCGAACAGGCCCAGCGTGCCGGTGCCCGTACGGTCGCCGCGCTCGACCCCATGGGCCAGGATGTCGGCCAACAGGTCGAGATATTGCCGTTCCGGATATTCGGCTTGCGCTTGGGCGGCGATGGGGGCTTGGGCGTTCATGGGCGTCCGTTAAACCTGTCCACAGTGTGTGGCCGAATCAAGGGCTCGGTCGATCTGGTTTGAAGTCGCTCACAGAAATCATAGGCCAGAACGGGGCGATGCGGTCTTTTGGCTCATCCGGAAAAGCCGCCCTCATCCAGAAACGCCTGTTCCTCCGCCGTTGTCGTGCGGCCCAGGGCGGCGTTGCGGTGGGGAAAGCGGCCGAAGCGCTTGATGATGCCGCGATGGATCAGCGCCCACTTCAGTGTGTCCGCGTCGGCGGTAGCGGCCTGAAGGGCTTCGCACAGGGCTACCGCATGGTCCTGGTGAGCCAAGGTCTCGGAATGCTCGAAAGGCAGGTAGAAAAACGGCCGCAGCCGAGGTTCGCAGGCCTTGTCGTGACCGGTGTCAATGGCGCGGGCGGCGACCGTGCGGGCCAAGGGGTCGGTGGCGAAGGCGTGGGCGGAGTTGCGGTAGAGGTTGCGGGGGAACTGGTCCAGCAGAAGGAGCAGGGCGAGAGCGCCCTCGGCCGTCTGGCTCCAGGCCGCATATTCCCCTCGGGCGGCGCGGTGGTGATCCGGCTCGAACTTAAGGCGAACGGTGTCGTCGAAGGCGGTGGACTTCTTGAACCACTTGCTGGGGCCGGCGGTGATCCAGAACCCGATCACATCGGCGGGGATGGTGGTCATGGGCTTCTCCAGCGCGTCCGCGAAAGCTGAACAGGGGGGTGGCGCTTTGTTCAAGTGCGGTTCAGGCTGGACCGCAGAGAGTGTCGGCGTTGAATCCTGTTCGGTGAGCGCGGTCCTGAGGGCCTTGGCTTGACCGGGTCCTGCTTTATCCCTTCCTGAAGGAGGCGCAGACATGAAAAAGTTGATGACCGCAACGGCCGTACTGGCCCTGATGGCGGGAACGAGCGCCCTCGCGCAAGACGAACACCGTGACCGCGGGGATCGCGGTGCGCCACCGCCGCACGCCGCTCCGCAAGGAGGCCGCCCAGCCATGGCGGCGCCCGCCGCGCGCCCCGCCGCTCCCCAGGGACAAGGCGCGCCTGTCGGTCCACGTTACACCGGCGCCCAGGGCGCCGCCGCGCCGGCCTATCGCCAGCAGGCCCAGCCCAATGGCGCCCAAGGCTATCGCGGGGAATGGCATGGTCGCGCCGGCGAGCAATCCGGCGCTCGGCCCCAAGACCAGGGCCGGCCGGTCGGGGGTAATTTCCAGGGTGACGCCCGAGCTCGAGGCGACCGTGGCGCGGACCGCGGTGATTTCCGTCAAGGGCGGCCAGGCTGGGGCGCGCCGGGCTTCAATCCGGGCGGGCGCGACCATCCGCGCTACGACCCGCAGTTCTACCCGCGCCAAATCCGCCCTGACCGCCAGTTCCGCTGGCGTGGCGAGGGCTGGAGGCCCCAGCGCGGCTTCTACTATCGCCGCTGGGCCTTCGGCGAATACCTGCCCTTCGGCTGGTTCGACCAATCCTACTGGGTCGGCGACTATTATGACTATGACCTTCCGGTGCCGCCCTATGGCTACCAGTGGGTCCGGGTTGGCCCGGACGTGCTGCTGATCAACCTCGCCACAGGCTTCGTGGCCGAGACAGTCTACGGCCTGTTCTACTAAGAGCTTCCTCCGCCAAAGCACCGCTCTGCGACGATGCGCGCCCCTGGAACCGGGTTCCGGGGGCGGTTTCGTATGGGCGGAGGATTGACGTCGGCGCAAAAAAATTGTCGAACGCGCCCGTCGTCGCGCGGGCCATACCCCGGGCGGCGAATAATTCATGCCTCCGGAGACTAAATCATGCGCGTCTACTACGACCGCGACGCCGACCTCGCTCGCATCCTCGACAAAAAGGTCGCCATTGTCGGCTACGGCAGCCAAGGCCATGCCCATGCGCTGAACCTGCGCGACTCCGGACTTAAGAACGTAGCCGTAGCCCTGCGCCCGGGTTCCGCCTCGGCCAAGAAGGCCGAGAGTGAAGGCCTGAAGGTCATGACCCCGGCCGAAGCCGCCGGCTGGGCCGACCTGTTGATGATCCTGGCGCCAGACGAACTACAGCGCGAGATCTATGAAAAGGACATCGCCCCCAATATCCGCGACGGCGCCGCACTGCTGTTCGCCCACGGCCTCAATGTCCACTTCAAGCTGATCGAACCCAAGGCCTCTATCGACGTGCTGATGGTCGCGCCCAAGGGCCCTGGCCACACCGTGCGCGGCGAATATCTCAAGGGTGGCGGCGTGCCCTGCCTGATCGCCGTGGACCAAAACGCCACCGGCAACGCCCTGGACCTGGGCCTGGCCTACGCCTCCGCCATCGGCGGCGGCCGCTCGGGCATCATCGAGACCAATTTCCGCGAGGAATGCGAGACCGACCTGTTCGGCGAACAGGCCGTGCTCTGTGGCGGCCTGGTGGAGCTGATCCGCGCCGGGTTCGAGACCCTGGTCGAGGCCGGCTATGCGCCGGAAATGGCCTATTTCGAATGCCTGCACGAGGTTAAGCTGATCGTCGACCTGATCTATGAAGGCGGCATCGCAAACATGGACTATTCGGTCTCCAACACCGCCGAATACGGCCAGTACGTCACCGGCCCGCGCATCGTTACGGCCGAGACCAAGGCCGAGATGAAGCGGGTGCTGGCGGACATCCAGGAAGGCCGCTTCGTGCGCGACTGGATGCTGGAATGCGCCGCCGGCCAGCCCAGCTTCAAAGCCACCCGCCGCCGCGCCGCCGAGCATCCCATCGAGGAAGTGGGCGGCCGTCTGCGCGCCATGATGCCCTGGATCAGCAAGAACGCCTTGGTCGACAAGGCGAAGAACTGAGCTTGCACAGCCCTCGGGCTCGAGTGTTTGAGCCCGAGGGTCTATGCCTCGCCACCCGTAGGTCGATCGCACCCGCTCAAGGGCTTGGTCGCCGTGTGCATGGCCACGATCCCGAACGTCAGATTGTCGTATCGCACGTCGATAAAATCATAGGCGGCGATTTCAGCGGCAAACGCACGCTGATCCGGAAAGCCGTGAACGCCGCGCAGTAGATAGTCATATGCGCTGGCGTCGCCGCGGGCGCAAAGCCGGGCGATAACCGGCAGACACCAATCCATATATTTCAGATAGGCGCTGTGAACCCAACCGAGGGGAATCCTCGCCGCTTCAAGGCAAAAGAACCCGCCACCCGGCTTGAGCACGCGATGGGCCTCGGCCAGCACGGCGCGGCGATCGCAGATTTTCATACCGAAGGAAATCGAAATCAGGTCGATGCTCGCATCGGCGAACTCGGAGAGGTTCTCCGCATTCGCGAGCGCGAATCGGACTTGCGGACGATTCTCGCCCAGCTTGCCACGCGCCCTCTCGAGCATCGGCGCGCTCAGATCTGTGACCCATAGTTCCGGCGCGGCCCCGCCATGCTTGGCGAGGTGTCTTATCAGTCGGTGGGGAATGTCGCCGGTTCCCGACGCAAGGTCGAGGATCACGCCACCATTTTGCTCGGCCATCTGGCGGGCCATGTGAGCCTTCCACAGGCGGTGGGCGCCGAGACTGAATACGTCGCACAGCGTGTCGTATCGATCTGCGATTCGACCAAAGACATCATCATGCGCGGGTGCGAATTGAGCGGCGTTGGGGTTTGCGGCGTCCACGGTCAGTCTGCATCTCGGTGCGTCGTCGTCCTCATGCCCAGTCCAGCCCCACTTCGCCGCGCAGAATCGCTTCGGCCTGCGCCGTATGTTTTGCGCCCGACCGGTCGTGCAGCACCAGGGGCGGCAGCAGCACCAGCGGGGCCTTGCCGGTCTTGATCGCGCGCACCAGCACCCGTTTGGCCGGCTGGTCCGCATAGGGCTGGATGGGGCGGATGCGGAACGACCCCGCCTTGGGCGCCAGCGCGGCCAGGATATCGGCCAGGCGGTCGGCGCGGTGGATCAGGGTCAGGCGCCCACCCTCTCGCACCGCCTTGCTCAGGAAAGCACACCAACCGGTCAGGCCCGCATCGGCCAGATAGGCGCCGGCGCGTTCGGGGGCGGGGCCGCGCAAGGTGGTGGGGTCGTCGAAAAACGGCGGATTGGCCATCACCGAGTCGAACGGCTTGAGCGCCGTGGCTTTGAAACCCGTGGCGATGTCCGCCCCTATGGCCTGCACGCGCCGCCCAAGCTCGTTCAGGGCGATATTGCGTCGGGCCAGGGCCAGGGCGGCGGGATCGCGCTCGACGCCGACAAACAGCGCTCCAGGGCGGCGCACGGCGGCGGCCAGCAGCGCCGCGCCGACACCGCAGCCGGCCTCCAGCACCCGCTCGCCGGGCCCAGCATCGCAGGCTGCGGCCAGCAGGGCGGCGTCCAGTCCGGCTCGATATCCGACCATGTTCTGCAACAGCCGAACCCGCGCCCCGAGAACACGGTTCTCATCAATTCCGCTTTCCGGGAGGATTTGATCCATGACTGTCGCGTTTGACGCCTTGTGCTCGCCTTGACCCTGACCTATCCCGCCACCATTGTCGCTTTGCAACGGCGACCATTCGGCGGCGGTGGGAATTCAGGGCGATTTCCCGCTCGCGGCAAACAGGAGCCTTTAGGTTTTGGACGCAGCCAATGCGATTGTCGCGCGGCCAGCCGGTTCGGTTGACCTCCTGGTGGAGTTGGCGTCCGGCGACATGGCCAACGTCGATGCGCTGATCATTTCGCGCATGCAGAGCCCGGTGCCCGTGATTCCGGCCCTGGCCGACCACCTGATCGCCGCCGGGGGGAAGCGCCTGCGGCCCCTGCTCAGCGTCGCCGCCGCGCGGCTGGCCGGCGCCCGCGACGACGCTTGCCTGAAACTGGCGGCGGCGGTGGAGTTCATCCATACCGCCACCCTGTTGCACGACGACGTGGTCGACGGCTCGCAGCTGCGCCGGGGCAAGGTCGCCGCCCACCTGATCTGGGGCGCGCCCTCCAGCGTGCTGGTGGGAGACTTTTTGTTCTCGCGCGCCTTCGAGCTGATGGTCGACGCCGGTTCCATGCCGGCCCTGGGCGTGCTGGCCAAGGCCTCGCGGGTGATCGCCGAGGGCGAGGTGCTGCAGCTGACCCGGGCGCACGAGCTGAACCTGGGTCAGGACCTGTATCTGGAGATCATCTCCGCCAAGACCGCCGAGCTGTTCGCCGCCGCGGCCGAGGCCGGCGCCATCTCCGCCGGCGCCTCTCACGCCAAGTGCCAGGCGCTGCGCGACTACGGCATGAAGCTGGGCATCGCCTTCCAACTGGCCGATGACGCCCTCGACTATGACGGCGCGGCAGAGGCCCTGGGCAAGAATCCCGGCGACGATTTCCGTGAAGGCAAGGCGACCCTGCCGCTGCTCCTGGCCATAGACCGCACCGGTCCAGCCGAGACCAAGTTCTGGGAACGCACAGTGGCCCGCCGCGACCAGACCGATCTGGACTTCCGGCGAGCGCAGGATCTGGTCAGCCGCACTGGCGCCTTGACCGCGACTTTGGACCTGGCGGCTGACTACGCGGTTGCGGCCAAGCAGTGCCTGACGGGATTCGCCGGGCCATGGCGGACTGCGCTGGAAGAGTTGGCGGATTTCGCCGTCAGCCGGTCGGCTTAGAGCATGCTTCTTCTCCCCCGTTCGGCGACGCCAAACAGGGGAACAGAAGCAACTACTTCAAACTGCCGCAGAACCGCTGGATCCGCGTGCAGGCGTCTTCCAAAATCGCGTTCGACGTGGCGTAGGAGATGCGGAAGAACGGTGACAGGCCGAACGCCGCCCCGTGCACCACCGACACGCCCTCGGCCTCGATCAGCTCCATGGCAAAGTCTTCGTCGCTCTGGAGGACCTTGCCGCTGGGCGCCGCCTTGCCCAGCACGCCTTCGCACGACGGATAGACGTAGAAGGCGCCTTCGGGGGTCGGGCAGTGCAAGCCGTTTGCTTGGTTCAGCATCGACACCACCAGGTCCCGGCGGCTCTGGAACAGCTTGGCGTTCGGCTTGATGAACTCCTGCGTCCCGCTCAACGCCTCGACCGCGGCGAATTGCGAGATCGAGCAGGGGTTGGATGTGGTCTGGCTGATCATCTTGCCCATGGCCTTGATCAGCGGCTCCGGACCGGCCGCGTAGCCGATCCGCCAGCCGGTCATGGCATAGGCCTTGGAGACCCCATTCATGGTCAGGGTGCGCTCGTACAGCCTGGGCTCGACCTGGGCGATGGTGGTGAATTCGAAGTCGTCGAACACCAGGTGCTCGTACATGTCGTCGGTAAGGATCCACACCTGGGGATGCCGCAGCAACACGTCCGCCAGCGCCTTCAGTTCGGCGCGAGTATAGGCGCCGCCCGAGGGATTGGACGGAGAGTTGAGGATCAGCCAGCGGGTCCTGGGCGTGATCGCCGCCTCCAGATCGGTGGCCTGCAGCTTGAAGTTCGTTTCGGCCGCGGTGGGCGCCGAAACGGGGGTTCCGCCAGCCAGCAGCACCATGTCGGGGTAGGACACCCAATAGGGCGCCGGGATCACAACCTCATCGCCCGGGTTCAGGGTGGCGACCAGGGCGTTGTAGATCACCGGCTTGCCGCCGGGGGCAACGTGCACCTGGCTGGTCTTGTAGGTCAGGCCGTTCTCGCGGCCGAACTTGCCGACGATGGCTTCTTTCAGCGCGGGCATGCCGTCGGGGTCGGTATATTTGGTCTTGCCGTCGCGAATGGCCCTGATCGCGGCCTCTTTGATATTGTCCGGGGTGTCGAAATCGGGCTCGCCGGCGGCCAACGAAATCACGTTTCGGCCCGCGGCCATAAGCGCGCGCGCCTTGGCGCTGGCGGCGATGGTGGCGGACGGTTTGACGCGACGCAGGGCTTCGGACTCGGCGAACATTGGAAATCCCCATGTTTGGAAACGGCGGCTGTTTACGCGGCTGAGGCAGCGGGCGCAACGCAGCGGCGCGAATAAGCATGGGCTGCGAGGGTGGTGGAGCCCCCTCGCGTCGCTATATAGCCCGGCCATGGGTTCGGTTCTGCATTCATTGGCCAGGCTTGACGCCAAGGCCTGGCGGTCCTTGGCGACGGCCTTCGTGCTGTTCGGCGGCGTTGGGCTGGTGCTGCTGTTCGCCGCGCCCGCAGTGGGGATTGACCGGGAAGGCGGCCTGAGGGTCTGGCTCGCTGCGGCGGCGCAAGGCCCATGGGCCTTGCCGGTGGCGGTGGCCGCCTTTGCGGGTCTGGCGTTTCTGGGCGTGCCGCAGGTGGCCCTGATCGCGGCGGCGGTGGTGGCCTTCGGGCCGGCGCGGGGCATGGCCTATAGCTGGGCCGGCACCATGGTGTCCTCACTGATCGGCTTCTGGCTCGGCCGCCTATTCGGCGGGCGTCTGCTGCAGGACCTGGCCGGCGCCGGGGTTCAGCGTTTCATGGCCATGATCGGCCGCAACGGCTTCATCGCCAGCCTTCTGGTGAGGCTGGCTCCCTCGGCCCCTTTCATCGTGGTCAATATGGCCGCGGGAATAACGCCCATGCGCCTGGCGGACTTTCTGGCGGGCACCGGCATCGGCATCGTACCCAAGATCGCGTTGACCGCCTTCGCCGGTCAATCCATGGCCCGGGTCGCCGGCGGTGGCGGCGCGCGCGAAATCGCCACTGTCGCGCTCATCCTGGCCGCCTGGGTGGCCGTGGGCCTCGCCGCCCGCGCCTGGTTGCGGCGCGACGCCGGGGAGGCGTGACGGCCGCGCTGCCGTCGGCAAGGTTCTTGCGCGAGACGGCTTCACGGTCATCTGAGGCGCAATAAGCTTGCGTTAAGGGTGCGCAATCGATACTTCGTTCCACCATGGACAAGAGCCTGCTTCTTCTTCTGCGCCTTACCAGCCCCTGGATGCTCTAGGGGTCGCGATCCGTCGCGACCGGGCGTGCAGGGGACAAGAAGACCAACCCGCCGCCCAAAAAAGCGCAGCAAGACCCACCCCAGCACAGAGCTGATCCATGACCACCGAAAACTCCCCCATCGTCGCTCCCGCGGGCGATTCTCAGCGCGTCATCGCCCCCGTGGGCGATAAGCACCGCATCGTCATTTTCGACACCACCATGCGCGACGGCGAACAGGCGCCGGGCGCCTCTATGGCGCTGGACGAAAAGCTGGAGCTGGCCAAGATCTTGGAGGAGATGGGCGTCGATGTGATCGAGGCCGGCTTCCCCATCGCCTCCAATGGCGATTTCGACGCCGTCCGCCGCATCGCCGAGATCGTCACCGAATCCACCATCTGTGGCTTGGCTCGCGCTGCGCCGGGCGACATCGAACGCTGCGCCGAGGCCATCCGCCCGGCTAAGCGCGGCCGCATCCACACCTTCATCTCCACCAGCCCGGTGCACATGAAGTACAAGCTGCAGATGGAGCCGGATGCGGTGCTGGAGGCCGTGTCGCGATCCGTCGGCCTGGCCCGCAACCTGTGCGGCGATGTGGAATGGTCGGCCGAGGACGCCACCCGCACCGAACGCGATTTCCTGCTGCGCTGCGTCGAAGCGGCGATCAGGGCCGGCGCCTCGACCATCAATATTCCGGACACGGTCGGTTACACCTACCCGTCCGAATATGGCGACATCTTCCGCGACCTGATCGAAAACGTACCGGGCGCGGACAAGGTGATCTTCTCCGCCCACTGCCATAACGACCTGGGCTTGGCCGTGGCCAATTCCTTGTCGGCGGTGCAGGGCGGGGCGCGCCAGATCGAATGCGCCATCAACGGCATCGGCGAGCGCGCCGGCAACGCCGCCCTGGAAGAGGTGGTGATGGCCCTACGGGTCCGCGCCGACCGCCTGCCCTACGACACCGCCGTCGACAGCCGCCAGATCACCCGCGCTAGCCGCTATGTCTCGGCGATCACGGGCTTTCCGGTGCAATACAACAAGGCCATCGTCGGCAAGAACGCATTCGCCCACGAGAGTGGCATCCATCAGGACGGCATGCTCAAGAACGCCGAAACCTACGAGATCATGCGACCCGAGGACGTGGGGCAGGCCGCCACCAACCTGGTCATGGGCAAGCATTCCGGTCGCCACGCCTTCCGCGAAAAGCTGAAGGGCCTGGGCTACGACCTGGGCCAGAACGCCCTGAACGACGCCTTCGTCCGTTTCAAGGAATTGGCCGACAAAAAGAAGGACGTCTATGACGACGACATCGTCGCCCTGGTCGACGACGCCCTGGCCCGCGGCGCCGAACGCATCAGCGTCAAGCGCCTGCGCGTGGTGGCCGGCACCGAGGGGCCGCAACAGGCGGACCTGACCGTCGATATCGACGGGAACGAGCGTTCGGCCACCGCCTACGGCGACGGGCCGGTGGATGCGGTGTTCAACGCCATCCGCATGGTGGCTCCGCACACCGCGGTGCTGCGCCTGTTCCAGGTCCATGCGGTAACCGAAGGCACCGACGCCCAGGCCCAGGTCTCGGTGCGGCTGGAAGAGGGTGGCCACATCGCCACCGGCATGGCCGCCGACACCGACACGCTTACCGCTAGCGCCAAGGCCTATGTCAACGCGCTGAACAGCCTGATCCTGCGTCAGGAAAAGACACTTCCGCCGGCCCAGATCGCCAGCTGATCTTTTCGACCCGTCGGTAGGCCCCCTCCGTCACGGCGCTATCGCACCGCGCCACCTCCCCCGTATCGCTTCGCGAAACAGGCAAGGAGACGCGAGGGCCTGTCCGCTCTCTCCCACCCTTGCGCGAAGCGCGGGGAGGAAAACGATGCGCGGCGTGGTGGAGGGGGCTCGCCGGCGGATCGCTTCATTCCAATTTCGTCAGGCCCCCCATGTTCACCCTCATCTGGATCCCCGCCACGATCCTGGCCTCGGCGTTTCAGGTCGCGCGCAACGGCCTGCAGCGGGGCTTGATGCCGTCCACCGGACCTTGGGGCGCGACCTTGGTGCGGTTCCTGTTCGGGCTGCCGTTCTCGATCGCTTTCACGCTCGTCGCCCAGGTCCTGGTTCCCTCGGCGCGGCCGCACCTGACGGCCGTGTTCTGGCAGACGGCCAGCGCCGGCGCCCTGGCTCAGGTGCTGGCCACGGCTGCGCTGCTGGTCGCCATGCGCCGCGCCGGGTTCGCGGTCGGCACGGCGCTGCAGCAAAGCTCCCTGCCGCTGGCGGCCATTCTGGGCCTGGTCGTCTATCACGATCGTTTGAGCGGGGTGGCCTGGGGCGGGGTGGCGGTAACTACGGCAGGCCTGTTGGCCCTAACCTGGCCCAAGGGCGCGACGGGCCCTCAACCGGTCTCAGGCGCCGCTTTCGGCCTGTTGTCCGGCCTGTTCTTCGGCTTTTCGCTCAACGCCTTCCGCCATGCCAGTCTGGCCATGGAGCCGCAGCATCCGATCTATGGTGCAGTGGCCAGCGTGACCGTGGTGCAGGCCATGCAGGCTGCCTGCCTGACGGTCTGGCTGGCTCTGAAGGACCGTAAATCCTTGGCGGCGGTGGCGAAAAGCTGGCGCCAGTCCCTGGGCGCTGGGCTGTGCGGCGCTTGCGCCTCGGCCGGCTGGTTCATAGCCCTGGCTCTGTCGACGGCGGCTCCGGTTCGCGCCGTAGGGGTGATCGAGGCGCCTATGGCCGCCATAGCCGGACGACGCTTCTTCCACGAACGCCTGCATCCGCGCCAGATCCTGGCCGGCGGGGCGGTGCTAATCGGGGTTGTGTTCACCACCCTAGGCTAATGGCGCGCCTTGCCGCACACTTAGACCCTTGAAATCAAATTGTTTGCGGTGCACAGGGAGCGGTCTGTCGGAAGGGGCGATCGTCTGGCCGCGTCGCAAAGCGTGGTAAGGGGGAAGCTCTAGCTCTCAGCGTCGTCGTCCGTTTCGACACCATCCATCCGTATCAAGGCCCTGCATGTTTTCGTCCCTGTTCGGCGTCATTTCCAACGATATCGCCATCGATCTCGGAACCGCCAACACGCTTGTCTATATGAAGGGCAAGGGCATCGTTCTGAACGAGCCTTCGGTCGTGGCCCTGCGCAATGTCGGTGGCCGCAAGGTCGTCCACGCCGTGGGCATCGACGCCAAGCAGATGCTGGGCCGCACCCCTGGCCATATCGAAGCCATTCGTCCCATGCGCGACGGGGTCATCGCCGACTTTGAAGTCGCCGAAGAGATGATCAAATATTTCATCCGCAAGGTTCACAACCGCAAGGCCTTCACCAATCCCAAGGTGATCGTGTGCGTGCCGTCGGGCGCCACGGCGGTGGAGCGGCGGGCGATCAATGACAGCTGCCTGAACGCCGGCGCGCGCCGAGTCGGCCTGATCGACGAGCCCATGGCCGCGGCTATCGGCGCCGGCCTGCCGATCCATGAGCCCACCGGCTCGATGGTGGTGGATATCGGCGGCGGCACCACCGAGGTGGCCGTGCTGTCCCTGTCCGGCATCGTCTATTCGCGCAGCGTGCGCGTGGGCGGCGACAAAATGGACGAGGCGATCATCAGCTATATGCGCCGCCACCATAACCTTCTGATCGGCGAAACCACCGCCGAACGCATCAAGAAAGAGATCGGCACCGCCCGCTCGCCGGCCGACGGCGAAGGCCTGGCCATCGAGGTCAAGGGCCGCGACCTGATGCAGGGCGTGCCGCGCGAAGTGCGCATCAGCGAAAAGCAGGCCTCCGACGCCCTGGCCGAGCCAGTGGCCCAGATCATCGAGGCGGTGAAAGTAGCCCTGGAAGCCACCCCGCCGGAGCTGGCCTCCGACATCGCCGACAAGGGCATCATGCTGACCGGTGGCGGCGCGCTGCTGCGGGGCCTGGACGCCGAGATCCGCGATCACACCGGCCTGCCGGTGATGGTGGCCGACGATCCCCTGTCCTGCGTGGCACTGGGCTGCGGTAAGGTGCTCGAGCATCCGAAATGGATGAAGGGCGTGCTAGAATCGTCCCTATCATAAGGGCCGCCTGGGCGAGCTCGCCCATGCACTAACCCCCGGAGGCGAACGCGTGTCCCTGAGGGATGGGCCTCTTGTCGATATCAAGGCGCCGCTGATCTGGACGGCGAGCGTCGCCGTGATCGTTGCGGGGATCATCGCCGCCGCCATCCTGATCGGTGACCGCCGCGAGACGCTGCAGGCCG
Organism: Caulobacteraceae bacterium; assembly: GCA_036494815.1. GTDB lineage: Bacteria > Pseudomonadota > Alphaproteobacteria > Caulobacterales > Caulobacteraceae > Poindextera. Next base: position 106,703 of record DASXNV010000023.1, on the reverse strand, counting down.
AGGCCTATAGCGCCAGCAAGAACGTGGTCGACAGCGTCGCCGTGCCCGTGGGCGGGGCCATCGCCGCGCCGGTGCGCTGGACCGGCGGCGGGGTCGACGCCGTGCGCGGCTATTTCTTCGCCATCAGCCAGAACCAGCAGCTGCGCCAGCAGAACCTGGATCTGGAACGCTATCGCGACGCCGCCATCGCCCTGCGCAATGAGAACGAGCGGCTGAGGGCGCTGCTGAGTCTCAGGACCGATCCGCCCATAGACATGGTCACCGGCCACGTCGTCATCGACGCGCGCGGCCCCTTCTCCAACACCCGCCTGGCCGACATCGGCTCGGAGCGGGGCGTGGTCATCGGCAATCCGGTGATGAGCGAGCATGGCCTCGTGGGCCGGGTGGTCGGAGTCTCTCGCGGGGCCAGCCGCATCCTGCTGCTGACCGACATCGCCAGCCGCACGCCGGTGCTGGTCGACCGCACCAACGCCCGGGCCATCCTGACCGGCGAGGGCGGCCCCAACCCCAAGCTGGCCTATATGCGCGGCCAGAACCCGGTGCAGCCCGGCGACCGTATCCTGACCTCGGGCGACGGCGGGGTGTTCCCGCGCGGCCTGCCGGTGGGCGTGGCTGTGATGGGCCTGGATGGCAACTGGCGGGTGCGGCTCGACTCGGACTTCGCCGCCATCGATTTCGTCCGCGTGCTGCTGTTCAAGGACTTCCACCAGCTGGTCGACCAGAAGGCGCTGGGCGAAAGTAATCTGCCGCCCCTGCCGCCCGCCCAGAGCGAGGCGATCCAGCAGCTGGAACATCCCGCGCCTAAGCCGGTCGCGGCGCCAGCTCCGGCGGTGGCCGGCGCTGAGACAGCAGCGCCTGCGTCGAACGCTCCCAGCAAGCCGGCGTCCGCCAAGCCAGCTGTCAAGCCGGGAGTCGCGCCGGCCAAACGCGCCAGGCCTTCCCGAACGCCGACTCCAAGCTCCGCGGCGCCAGCGCCATCAGGGCCGCCGCGATGAGCCTGATCCAGTCCGCCCGCCCGCTCGCGGCTTGGCGCTGGTTGGGCCTGCCGGCGCTCTATTGCATCTGGGCCACGATCCTGTTCGCCGTGCCGATCCAGATCCTGGGCCTGCGTCTGCCCGAGCCGGTGTTTCCGCTGGTGCTGTCCTTCGCCTGGGCGGTGATCCGGCCGTCGATCCTGGCCCCGTTCGCGCTTCTGGCGATTGGCCTGTTCCTGGACCTGTTCTGGGGCGGCCCGGCCGGCCTGTGGGCTGTGTCGCTGCTGGCGCCCTATGCGGTGGTGCTCAGCGCCCGAAGCATCATGAGCGGACAGAGCAACCTGGCCCGCCTGGCCTGGTATATCGGCGCCACCGGCCTGGCCTTTGGCGTCGGATACCTGCTGACCGCGGTGGATTCCCTGGCCTTTCCGAGCCCCATGGCCGTGTTCTGGCAATTTTTGGCCACAGCGCTGCTCTATCCCGTTGCTCGCGGTCTGATCGAGCGGTTCGAGGACGCGGACGTGCGGTTTCGATGAGCGAACCCTCCATCTTCTTCAACGAGGTCAACGAACGCCAGGGCGTGTTCCACAGGCGCGCCTTCATCATGGGCGGGGTGGTCACGGCGGGCCTGTTTGCTCTGGGGGGGCGCCTGGCCGAGCTGCAGATCGTTGAGAACAACCGCTACAAGCTGCTGGCCATCAACAACCAGTTCAATTTCCGCCTGGTGCCGCCGCCGCGCGGGCTGATCCTGGACCGCAATGGGGTGGAGCTGGCTTCGAACCGGCCCAATTTCCGCCTGTTGCTGCTCAAGGACCAGGTCGACGACGTGGACGCGGCCCTGGACGCCGCGGCCCAGCTGATCCCTATCACTCCGGACAAGCGGCGCCAGCTGTCGCGCGAGATCGAAAATGGCCAAGCCTTTGTGCCCGTTGTGCTGGCCGAGGATCTGAGCTGGGACGAGTTCGCCCGCCTCAACGTGCGAACCCCCGAATTGCCCGGCCTGCAGGCCGATATGGGCGAGGCGCGCACCTATCCCTTCGGCGGGGCCTTCGCCCATGTGGTCGGCTATGTCTCCAAGGTCACCGATACGGTGCTGAAGGCCGCCGGGCCGAATCCCGACCCTCTGCTGCTTAATCCCGGCTTTCGCATCGGCAAGCAGGGGGTGGAAAAAGCCCTGGACCTGGATCTGCGCGGCAAGGCTGGCGGCCAGAAGGTTGAGGTCGATTCCAAGGGCAAGGTGGTGCGCGAGGATCCCCTCGGCGACATCAAGCCGGTCCCCGGCAAGACCGTGCATCTGACCCTGGACGCCGATATCCAAAACCGCGCCCTGGAAGTGTTTGGCGCCGAGTCCGGCGCAGCGGTGATGATGGACTGCCGCAGTGGCGACATTCTCTGCATGATGTCGGCGCCGAGCTTCGACGCCAATCGCTTCGTCACCGGCCTGGCTGGCGCCGAGTACAGCGCCTTGATGCAGTACGATCACAAGCCTCTTTTCAACAAGGCGCTGACCGCCACCTATCCGCCGGGGTCCACCTTCAAGACCATGGTGGCCTTGGCGGCGCTGGAAAATGGCTACGATCCCAAGACCGTGCATGTCTGCGGCAAGTCCTGGCCGTGGGGCGGGCGCGTGTGGCACTGCGACAAGGCGCATGGCGCCCAGGACCTGCGCGGCGCGATCGCGACTTCATGCGACATCTATTTCTACCAGTGCGCGCTGGCCATCGGGCCGGACCGGATCGCGGCTACGGCCCGCCAGTTCGGCTTGGGCGAAATCCACGACATCGGCATTTCTGGCCAGAAGGCGGGCTTGGTGCCAGACACGGCTTATAAGCGCCGGGCCTTCCCGCACGATCCGGTCTGGCATCCGGGTGAGACCCCCAGCATGGGCATCGGCCAGGGCTATGTGAACGTCAACGCCCTGCAGCTCTGTGTCATGGCCTCGCGCCTGGCTAATGGGAGCAAGGCGCTGCAACCGCGGCTGATCCATTCCATCGGCGGCGTGGCGGAGCCTTCGGGCGCCCAGGCGCCGGACTTGCCCTTCGCCAAGGAGCATATCGACTTCGTACGCTCCGCCATGGCCGCTGTCACCGAGGGTGGCGGGACGGCCGCCGCCGCGGCGCAATTGGGGCTTGGCCCAATCAAGATGGCCGGCAAGACCGGCACCGCCCAGGCCCACAACTATGCCGGCGGCTCCCATGGTTCTCACGGCGCGGTCGGCGCGTGGATGCAGCGGGATCACGCCTGGTTCATCGCCTTCGCGCCCTATGACGACCCGCGCTACGCCATGAGCGTCCTGGTCGAGCATGGGGGTTTCGGCGCCGAGGCCGCGGCGCCAAAGGCGCGGGAGATCATGCGCGTGGCGTTGCTGAAGGATCCTGAGATCCGCGCGCGGATCGAAAAGCCCATGCCCATGCCAGAACTGCCTGCCGGCCCCGCCGAAGGCGCCGCGCCGCCGCCGCCGACCGGCGGCCCCTTGCCCGGCGTGGCCGGCCCCAACCCCGATGCGGGCGTTTCCGAATGACCTCCAGCGCCCTGACGCGCCCCGGCGAGCGCGACCGCCCGACCATCAAGTTCGGCCAGATCGACTGGACCTTGACCGCGTTGCTCTGCCTGATCGCGGGCGCCGGCGGACTGATGCTCTATTCCATCGCCGGCAGCGCCTGGGAGCCCTGGGCGGCCAAGCACCTGATCCGCTTTGGCCTGTGCCTTGTGTTGATGCTGGGCCTGGCCCTGGTGGATCTGCGGGTCTGGTTCATCGCCGCCTATCCGGTCTATGCCGTAGGCTTTCTGCTGCTGGTGGCCGTGATGTTCGTCGGCCACTCCTCCCTGGGCGCCACCCGCTGGCTGCAACTGGGGCCGTTGCAGATCCAGCCGTCGGAGATCATGAAGATCGGCCTGGTCCTGGCCCTGGCCCGGTTCTACCACGGGCTTTCGGCCAACAATGCGCGCCTGTCCTGGTGGTTGTTGATCCCGGCGGGGATGATCGCCGCGCCGGCCCTGCTGGTCGCCAAGCAGCCCGACCTGGGAACCGCCATCCTGTTGGTGGCCACCGGCGGGTCGGTGGTGGCTCTGGCGGGGCTCAGCTGGCGGCTGATGGCGGCGGGCGGCCTGGGCTTGGTCGCTGTAGTGCCGGTGTTCGTCCGCTTTGTGATGAAGCCCTACCAGCGCGACCGTATTCTGACCTTCCTGCACCCGGAAAACGACCCGTCCGGCTCCGGCTATCACATCCTGCAGGCCAAGATCGCTCTCGGCTCCGGCGGCATCTTGGGCAAGGGCTATGGCCTGGGGTCGCAGAGCCAGCTCAACTTCCTGCCCGAGAAGCAGACCGACTTCATCTTCGCCACCCTGGCCGAGGAGTTTGGCCTGGTGGGCTGCATCTCCATGCTGTTGCTCTATGGCGCGGCGGTGGTCATCGCCATCCGCATCGCCTCCATCTCGCACAGCCATTTCGGCCGGCTGAGCGCGGCGGGCGTGACGGCGACCTTCGCCCTCTATGTGCTGATCAATGGGGCCATGGTCATGGGCCTGGCCCCCGTGGTGGGCGTGCCCATGCCCCTCCTGTCCTATGGCGGCACGGTGATGCTGACGGTGATGGTCGGCTTCGGCCTGGTGCAGGCGGTGCGGGTCCACCGCTACAGCGAGGTCACCAGCGGCTCGGGCGCCGTGCTTTGACGCCGCCGAAGGTGGTTATCCGCCGCCTCACCGCCGATGACGCCGAGGCCTACCGCACCATTCGCCTGGCCGGCCTGAAAGAAGCGCCGGACGTGTTCTCCTCGACCTACGAAGCCGAGGTCGCCCGCTCGCCCGAGCATTTCAAGCAACGGGTGATCGAATTCGCCGTCTTCGGCGCCTTTGTGGACGGGCGGATCGTTGGCATGGCCGGATATCTGCGCGAAACCAGCCCCAAGGAGCAGCATAAGGGCCTGCTGTGGGGCATGTACGTCGCCCCCGACGCGCGTCGCTACCGGGTGGGCGCGGGCCTGGTGCAGGCCGTACTGGATCATGCGGCCGAAGAGGTGGAACAGGTTCGCCTGATCGTCTCCCACGGCAACGCCGCCGCTCTCGGCCTCTATGAGCGGCTGGGCTTCATCGCCTATGGCCATGAGCCAAAAGCGCTGAAGGGTCCGAACGGTTATTCGGACGATATCCTGATGGTTCGGTTTTTGGGCGAGCCGGGATAGCGGCGCCTACAGCGAAAACGCCCGATCCGTCGCCCGCACCAGTCCGTCGATGATGCCTGGCTCGGTGGAGGCGTGGCCGGCGTCCCAGACGATTTCGAATTGGGCTTTCGGCCAGGCCTGCTTCAGCGCCCAGGCGGATTCCAGCGGGGTGACCACATCAAAGCGGCCCTGGACGATCCAGCCGGGGATGTCCTTGATCCGGTCGATATTGTTTAGGATCCAGCCGTCTTCGGTGAAGAAGCCGCGGTTGGCGAAATAGTGGCATTCGATGCGGGCGAAGGCGACGGCGAAGTCGACCTCGTTGAATTTGGCCGGCCGGGCCTCGGGACCGCGAATGGAGATGGTGTCGCCTTCCCACTGGCTCCAGGCGGCTGCGGCGCGGGCCTGGACCCGGCGGTCCTCGTGGGTCAGGCGGCGGTGATAGGCGCCCATCAGGTCATGGCGCTCCTCCGCGGGGATCGGCTCGACGAACCGCGCCCAGGCGTCAGGGAACAGCATGGAGGCGCCGTCCTGATAGAACCAGCGCAGCTCGCGCTGTGTCAGCAGGAACACCCCACGCAGGATCAGGCTCTCCACCCGCTCGGGGTGGGTGATGGCGTAGGCCAGGGCTAGGGTGGAGCCCCAGGAGCCGCCGAACACGCTCCATTTCTCCACGCCCATCTGCACCCGCAGGCGCTCGATATCCTCGATCAGGGCCCAGGTGGTGTTGTCGTCCAGCGAGGCGTTAGGCCGCGACTTGCCGCAGCCGCGCTGATCGAACAGCATCATCCGCCAGCGGGATGGATCGTAGAACCGGCGCATGGTCGGGTTGATGGCCCCACCCGGACCGCCGTGCAGGATCACCGCCGGCTTGCCGTTCTTCTTGCCGCATTCCTCGTAATAGATTTCGTGGCCGCCAGTGACCGGCAGCCAGCCCGAGGCGTGGGGCTCGTTGTCCGGATAGAGCGAGCGCCTGGCGGCGTGGGCGACGGCGGGGGAGGCGGGGGGTGCGGAGCGTTCCATCACCTTCACTCTACGTCGGAAAGTGGCGATCCATCCAGCCCAGGATGGCGGCGTTCACCGCATCGGGCTGTTCCTGCTGCGTCCAGTGGCCGGAATCCTTGATCAGGACCCGTTCCAGGTCAGGCACATAGGCCTCCATGCCGTCTGCGGCGGAGGGCGGCAGCACCGCGTCCTTCTCGGCCATGATCATCAGCGACGCCACCTTGACCTTTTCTTCGATGCCCGCCGAGCGCTCCCAGTTGCGGGTGAAGTTGCGATACCAGTTGATGCCGCCGGTGAAGCCGGTGCGCTCAAAGGTTTCCACAAAGGCCTCGAACTCGTCGTCACTCAGGAAGAATTGGCGCGGATCGGCGGCGGGGTCATAGGCCTGGACCATCTTCACCAGGGGAAACACGGACTCGTCGCCGGGCTTGCGCTCGCTGGCCAGGCCCGCCGAGGGCGGCGCCTCTCCGCCAGCAGGACGGCGCATGAAGAAGTCCATGGCCTTGCGCACATTGGCGTCCAGCACCGCGTCGGCCTCGCCGGGCTTTTGGAAATGGACGATATACATCTCGTCCCCCATGCGGTGGCGCATGATGGCGATGGGATCGATCGGGGCGCGGGGAATGAAGGGCGTGTTGAGGCCGATCACGCCGGCGATGCGGTCCGGATAGCGCAGCGGCGCCTGCCACACCACGATGCCGCCCCAGTCGTGGCCGCACAGCACCGCCTTTTCCACGCCCAGATGGTCCATCAGGCCGATGAGGTCGCCGGTCAGGTGCTCGATGTCGTAGGCTTCCACCGAGTCCGGCCCCCGGGTCAGGCCATAGCCGCGCTGGTCCAGGGCGATGGCCCAGCGCCCAGCGGCTTCGCAGGCGCGCAATTGGTGACGCCAGGAAAAGGCCAATTCGGGAAAGCCGTGGCAGAAAATAATCGGCACGCCCTGGCGCGGTCCGACCTCGTAATAGGCCAGGCGGACGCCGTTGGTGTCGGCATATTGCACCGGCGGCATTTGGCGGGCGAGGATATCGGTCACGGCGTGTCCCTCTAGGCTTGTCTTTCTCGGTAGGCGCGCACCGTGCCTTCTCCCATATGTGGCGGCAAGAGCGCGGGGAGGGTTCCGCCGCGTCGCAAAGCGGCTACTAAGGCAGGCGAAATTCAAGGTCCGCCGTGCCCGACTCTTCCGACATCTCCTCGCCCCTCCAGACCAGGCCCGCGCCGCCGGCGAAGGTGGCCTGGAGCCTGGTGCTGATGCTGGGCGCTCTGACCGGCTTTGCGCCCATGTCCATCGATATGTACCTGCCCAGCCTGCCGGCGATCGGGCGTGAGTTCGGTGGCACGGTGGCCGACGCCCAGCTGACCCTGTCTGCGTTCCTGGCGGGATTGGCCATCGGCCAGTTCTTCTATGGCCCGGCGTCCGATCGGTGGGGGCGCCGGCCGCCCTTGCTGTTCGGCATATGCCTCTATGTCATAGCCTCCGCCGCCTGCGCCGCGGCGTCGTCGATCCCGTTGTTGATGGCGGCCCGTTTCGTCCAGGCCCTGGGCGCCTGCGCCGGGCCGGTGATTGCTCGCGCCGCCGTTCGCGACCGATACAACGCCCGCGATTCCGCCCGAGCCCTGTCGCTGTTGATGTTGGTCATGGGACTCGCTCCGATTGTCGCGCCCTTCTTCGGCGCCGCCCTTTTGACCGTGGCCAGCTGGCGGGCGGTGTTCGGGGTGCTGTTCGGCTTTGGACTGTTGATGGGATTGGTTACATTCTTCGGACTGCGCGAGACCCGCTCGCCCGAGACCGAAGCCCAGGCGCGGGGGGAGCATCCCTTACGCGGCTATCTTGCCCTGGTCCGCCAAAAGCGCCTGGTTGGCTACACTTTGTCCGGCGCCTTCAACAGCGCGGCGCTCTTCGCCTATGTTTCGGCCGCGCCGGGGCTGATCATGGGCCAATATGGCGTCTCGGCCGGACGCTTCGTGTGGATCTTCGGCGCCAACGCCGCCTCGATGATCGCCATGAGCCAGGTCAACGCCCACCTCCTGCGCCGCGACACGCCTGAACGCATTCTCATGCGCTTTCGGCCGCTGTCGCTGGTCTTCGCCCTCGCGATGTTGATCGGTGCGGTCACTGGGATCGGCGGCATGTGGGGTGTCCTGATTCCGCTGTTTTTTGTCTTCGGCACCTTCGGCTTCATTGGCCCCAACACCATGGCCGCCGGCTTGAGCCTGGATCCCCTGCGGGTCGGGTCCGCTTCGGCCCTGATCGGCGGCTTCCAGTTCGGGGTCGGCGCCCTGGTGTCGGGACTGATCGCCCTGTCGCACGACAATGGGCCGGCTCCCCTGTCCGCAGTTATCCTGGGCTGCATGATCGCCTCGACCGCCGCGCTTTATGTCGTGGCTCAGCCTAAGCGAACGGCCGCCTAAGCCCGGCCGTCGCGGCCTTTCAACGTGAACCCCGCCCAGGTGAGCAGCGCCCAGCCGGCCACCAGCAGCAGCCCGCCGATGGGCGTGACGGCGCCAAATTTCAGTACCCTCGTCAGGGCGATCAGATAGAGCGAGCCGGAAAAGATCGTGGCGCCGGCGAGGAAGCACCAGGCCGCCGCCAAGGCCCTGCGGGCGCCCAGATAGGCCAGGCCAACCGCCGCGATCGCGGCCAGGGCATGGATCATGCCGTATTCGCCGCCTGTCTGAAGCCAGGCCTTGGCCCTAGGGTCGGCGACCCCGTGGGCGCCGAAGGCTCCGGCCGCCACGGCGGTCAGGCCTAGGAGGCCGGCGAGGCCGAGCACTGTTCGCGATCTGGAAGGGACCATCTGTGGTTTCCGAGGGCGTTCGGTCAGGCGAACACGTCCTTCACCAACGCCTGCGAGCCGCCGATCGCCAAGCTCTGATAGATCGCGGCGGGCGGGGTCAGCATCAGCGGTAGCATCAATCCGTTCAGCCCGGCCATCAGCACCATAAAGACCATCTCGGGCGGAGTCAGAAAGGTCGCGATCGAGGATGGGCTTGGACTCAGGGCGGCGGTGAGGCCCCCAAGCCCGCCGGACATGGCGGCGATCACCGCGTAGATCATCACGATCCCCAGCACGGCGGCGGCGGCCGAGGTGACCAGGGCGAGGAAAAAGGTGACGAGGATCGGAAGGGTATGGCCTCGGGTCACGGCCCAGGCTCCGAACAGGTCGACCCGCTCGGTGGCGAAGGTCAGGGCCGAAGCCAAGGACAGTCGGACAGCGACGAAGACCACTCCAAACAGGCCTGCGACCAGGATCACCATGGCCCCCAATCCGCCTGCGACGGACCCCAAGACTGCGCTCAGGGTCGCGGATACCGCCAAGGCGACGGTGGACAGAGCGAGTTCGGCGGCGAATGCGAGCACCATGCAAAGCAGGATCAGGCCCAGCTGACGCAACTCGTCGGCGCCCAGGCGCAGGTAGCAGAAGCGGTCATCCTGCGGCCTCAGGACCGCGCGGTTCATGGCGGCGTTGAACAGCGGGTAGATGATCAAGCAGATCGGCACGATCAGGCCATAGGCGGGCAGCATCTGGTGCAGCATGGCGGTCGCTGCGGCGGGATCGGAAAAGGCTTTGAAGCCTTCGGCCTGGAAGCGAGCCACGCTGGGGCCGGCGAAACCGATCAGGGCCAGGGTGGTGGTGAGCGAAAACCCAAACTGCAGAACGGCCCAGCCGATGACCGCCTTGGGATGTTCACGAACGACGCGAAAGCCGGTGAAGGCCGCCTCAGTGGGCGAAAAGCTGGCCAAATCGAAATGCTCCGGCGGGAAGGTGCTCCCATTGCAGGCTTGGCCGCCGGGGTGTCAACCGAGCCTGTGCGTGCTTCCGCCCGCCTCTGAGACGGCGCGGCCCGACTCTGCTAGTCGAGGCCATGTCTTCGGTGCTGCGCCTCGGCTTGTTTTTCATCGCCCTGTTCGTGGGCAGCGGGGCTAGCCTGCCGTTCATTCCTGTTTGGTTCCGCGCCCAGGGCCTTGGCGCCACCCAAATGGCCTTCATCCTGGCCGCTCCCTATTTCGGCCGCACCCTGGTCGGGCCGGCCCTGGCCCTGTGGGCGGATCTGTTTCGCCTGCGCCGTACGCCCATGGCCTGGCTGGCCCTGGGCGCGGCCGTGGCCTTCGCTTCGCTGGCGGTGATGCATGGGTTTTGGGGGTGGCTGGCAGCATGGCTGTTGGGCTCGACCCTGTTGGGCGCGCTCTCGCCCCTGGGGGATGTGCTTGGTCTGCGCGAGTCGCGGATACGCGGCTTCATCTACGCCGTGCCCCGAGGCATGGGCTCGGCCGGCTATGTGTTCGGCAATGTGGTGATGGGAGTGGTCTTGGCCAAGACGGCGCCGGGTTCGGTGCTGGTGTGGACTGTGGCCGCCGCCGCCCTGACCGCCGTCGCCGCGCGGTGGCTGTTGCCGCCGGTTCCGGTGCACGACGGCGGCGAGCTGCTGTCGGCGCGGGATCTTCTTTCTGGGCTGGGCGGCCTGTTACGGCAGCCGACCTTCATGCTGGCCATCTTCGCCATCGGCCTGATCCAGGCGGCCCACGGCTTCTATTACGGCTTTTCGACCCTGCTCTGGCGCCAGCAGGGCCTCGGGGCCTGGACTGGGCTCCTGTGGGGCTGGGCCGTTGGGACCGAGGTCCTGTTCATGTGGTTCATGGAGCCGTGGCGCCGCCGCATGGGTCCGGAGCGCCTGTTGATCGTCGGCGGCGCGGGGGCGGTGGTGCGTTGGCTGGCCCTCAGCGCCACGCCGCCGCTCTGGTTGCTCTTCGCGCTCCAATCTCTGCATGCGCTCAGCTATGCCGCGACCTTCTTCGGCGCCTTGCGCCTGATCGAGCGGCTCAGTCCGCCCCAGGCCGCGTCGGCGGCCCAGACGTTGAATTCGGCCATGTCCGGCGGGGTGCTGATCGGTTTGACCACCATCGTCTCGGGGCCGCTGTTCGACGCCCTGGGCGCGCGCGGCTATCTGGTGATGGCGGGTATCGCTGGGGTCGGACTCGCGCTCGCCTTTGTGCTGATGCGCGAGTTGGGACGCCAGGAGCGGGCTACCCCCACAACGCCGGATCTGGCGGCTCGGCCATCGAGCCCTTGAACACCAGGCCGGGTTCGCGGTCCTTGGCCAGCAGCAGTGGCCCGTCCAGGTCCACGAACGCGGCGCCCTGGGCGATCAGCATGGCGGGGGCCATGGACAGGGAGGTGGCGACCATGCAGCCGGCCATGATGCTCAGGCCCTGCGCTCGCGCTTCCGCGGCCAGGGCCACCGCTTCGGTCAGGCCGCCGGTCTTGTCGAGTTTAATATTGATACAGGAATAGCGGCCGACACAGGCAGCCAGCTCCTTGCGGGTGTGCACGCCTTCGTCGGCGCACAGGGGCACGGCGCTGACAAAGGCCTTGAGAGCCTCGTCTTCCCCCGCCTTGAGCGGCTGCTCGATCAGCACCACGCCCAGGCGGGCCAGTTCGGGGGTCAGGCGGCGCAGGTCTTCGAAGGTCAGGGCCTCATTGGCGTCGACGATCAGGCGGGCGGCGGGGGCTGCGGCGCGCACGGCGGCGACGCGATCCAGATCGTCGGCGCCGCCGATCTTCAGCTTCAGGATCGGCCGGTCGGCGGCGGTGCGCGCGGCTTCCGCCATGGCTTCGGGCGAAGCCAGGCTCAGGGTGAAGGCGGTGACCACAGGGCCTGGGCGGGCGAGCTTGGCGCGCCGCCAGACCGGAACCCCGGTCTGCTTTGCCTCCAGATCCCACAGGGCGCAATCTAGGGCGTTGCGGGCGGCGCCGGCGGGCAGCAGGCCTTGCAACCGCGCACGGTCGCCGCCGGACTCCATGGCCGCCCGCACGCTCTCGATCGCGGCCAGGCTACGCTCGGGGGTTTCGTCATAGCGGGGATAGGGGACGCTCTCGCCGCGCCCGATCGCCCCCTTGTCCTCGATCTCGACCACCAGCACGCGGGCTTCGGTTTTGGAGCCGCGGGCGATGGTGAAGGCGCCGGCGATGGGCCAGCGCTCCTCTCGCGCCATCAGTCGGCGGCTCACGCGACGTCGCCGGCCGCGGCGTCGATCAGCAGGAAGGCGCGGCCCTGGTCGGAACCCAACAGGGCGGTGGCCACCACCCCGTCGCGCTCGCGCCCGGCGTCGGCCAGCATGGTCTGATAGCGGCGGGCGAAGCGATCGGCGTGGGTGTGGAACGCGCGATCTGTCATCATCCGGCGCGACAGACGGCGAATGGCGGCAGGCGCCAGCCGGCGGACGATCTGCCGGCTGGCCTCCAGGTCGCCGTGATAGAGGGCGGCGGCGATCTCTTCCAGCCGTGCGCGCGGCAACAGCGCGCCGGCGTCGATGCCCATGGCGTCGATCTCGTTGAGCAGGGCGTCGTCCGAGGGCGTGGCGGCCTCCCCAGGCCCTTCATCAACCGAAGACAGCAACTCCTTCCAGGTCCAGCTGTCGCCGCCAGTTTCCGGGGCCTCACGGCCGCCGGCGCTGTCGAACACGGTCTTGAATTCCTCGTCCGAAGCGGTGGGCGTCAGTCGCAGCCGGGGGCGAAGGCCGGCTTCGGTGCTGGATTCCGCTACTGGACGAACCGGCGGCGGCTCTGGGCGCGCGACCGGCTGTGACGGCGGGGAAGCTGTCGAGGGCAGGGACGGCGTCGCGGCGGGCGAAGGCGCAGGCTGCGGCTGCGGCGAGGCGGGCGGCGGGCGGCTGCCCACGGTCCCGGCGGCGCCGGCCACGACTCCCATCAGGCGCACCGCCTCGCTGAGCATCTCGTAATTGCGGCGCACGCGGTCCTGGAAGGCGGCGTCGATGGCCTGGGTTTCCTCGGCGGCGCGACGGGCCGAGGCCATCAGATCGTCCATGCCTTTCTCGATGCTTTCGCGCACGGCTTCGGCGCGCGCCTGGGCGTCCGCGGGCATGCGGTCGATGCGCGAGTCCAGATCGCCGATCAGGTTCTCCATCTGCGATAGGGTCGCCTGGGTGGCGGACAGGCCTTCCGCCAGGCGCTGATGGGAGCGGGCGCCGGCTTCGTCCACCAAGCCGGCAGACTGCTCGATCAGATGGCGGGCTTCGCTCAGCCGCGTTTCAAAGACGCTGTCGGCCTTCTGGCCGGCGGTGAAGGCGGCCTCGCCCAGCTGGTCGATCTTCTCCCGGGTGATCTGGGCCTGTTCTCCAGCGGCGACGGAGGCCTGATCCGTGGCGACCAGCAGGGCGTCGATGGTCTGGCGCACCTGGCGCTCCAAGGCCTCGCGCTCGCGCGCGCCGATTTCGGAAACCGCGCCCAGGGACTGGGCCGCGCTGGCGCTGAGCAGGTCGCGCTCTTCCGCGGCGGTGTCGGAGATCTGGCGCAGCTGATCGGCGGCCTGGGCGATCACGTGGCGCAGGCCGTCGGCGGCCTCAAGGGCGTTTTCGTTGATCTCGCCGGCGCCGGAGCGGGCGTGGACCAGGATCTCCCGCAGCTGGGCCATGTGCGACTCGGCTTCGGCCGCCAGAACTTCCTGGTCGGCGCGCATGCCATGCGCCGCGGCCACCAGGGCGGCCCGCTGCTGGGTCAGGGTGTCCTCGACGATTCGCGCCTGATCGCCCACCCCCAGGCCGGCGGTCTCTAGCCGGGCCACCTGTCGGGTCAGGTCTTCTGCGGCCATGCGAGCGGCGTCCCCCGCCTCGCCGGCGGCGGCGGCCAGGTCGGCGGCGCGGGCGGCCAGGGAGGCCTCGGCCTCGCGGATCTGGGTTTCGGCCAGGTCGGAGGCCTCGGCGACCATGCGGCCCTGGCGGGTGATGGCGTCGGTGACGCTGGTGGCCTGGCGATCCAGGTTCGCGGCCAACTGGGTCATGCGCTCGCGTTCGCCGCTGAGGCCATCGGTCAGGAGGCCCGCGGTGCGGCTTGAGCTCTGGGTGGCCTCGACCAGCCTCTGGCTTTCGGCGGCCAGGACTTCGCGCAGGGACAGCAGCTCGCTGCGCGCCCGTTCGGCCAGGCTGGCGGCGTTCTGGATCTCCTGCCGCACCTGCTCCACCACGGATCCGGCGCCTCGGGCCGCCAGGGCCGCCGGCTGCATCAGACTGTTGGCCAGGGCCTGGGCGCGGCGGGTCTCTGCGGCCAGGCGGCGACCCTGATGCACCACATAGGCGGCGATCCAGACCAGCGCGGCGGGACCGATGGCCAGGAGGGCGAACACGGACAGGGCGAAAAAATCGTTGGCGAACGGCACCACGTCGCGCCGATAACCCCAGGCGAACATGATCGGGGTCAAGGCCCAGACCACCGAGACCAACGATGCTGTGAGCACAACGGGCAGGGCGCTGGGCTCAGCGATGGTTTCGTCCGTCGCGGTCGTGGGATTGAGCAGCGGCAGGACGGCGCCTTCGTCCGTGCTGCGAAGGAAGCGATCGTCCGTCGGCGCTACGGCGCCGATAGAATCGGGGGATCTGATTTCGAAGGCGTGCAGGTCCAGCGAATCCGAGCCCGATGCGCTCGCCGTCGCGCTCAAGGTGCCCGAGATAAAGGTCTCGGCGATGGGCTCGCCGACGCCGGCGTCGATTTTCGACTCGGCTGGGTGCGGCGCGCCCGATGCGCCGTCATTTGGCCCAGGCGCGCCCGGCGCGGTGAACACGAGCGGGGTCGGCCTTTTGGACTTCATACGCGGCTCAAATCCTGCCAGGCGGCGCAAGCAAGCGCATGTGAACGCGCCCGCCCACATTCGCGCCACAGACGAAAACTACTCATGATCACGGCCCCCGCCTAGAGCTTTTCCCGATTGTGCGAAATCAAACTGGACGGGACGAAGTGGCTCTGAGTCAAAATCTTAGCGTCAGTCTGGCGAATGATTCGCACCACTTACAGCGAGGGTGATCGCGTGCTCCGGCTCCGGAACCGTTTTGCTTGGCTCGGCGCCGTTCGCGGCGCCGGCCTTCGGCTGGGTCAAGTCTCTATCGGATAAGACTAAATTCAGCTGACTGGGCCCGTGTTTCAGCTCGGTCTGGAGTTCGTAGAAAGTCAGTGCGCAGATCGATGAAGTGCCGGCTCAGCTTCTTTCGCCATAATTCTCAACCTGGCTGTAATAATTCGGGCCTCTCTGTCACTAAACTGTCAAGTCTGGACATTATTGCCTTGGCTCGAACAAGCGACCTCGGGGGTCGTCGTCCAGGGAGACACGGATGTTGAATCGACTTATCGCGGCTGCGACTTGCGCGACCATGATCCTGGGCGGGGTCGCCTCGGCTCGGGCCGCTGATTTGAACGGCGCCGGCGCGACCTTCCCGGCGCCGGTCTACGCCAAATGGGCCGAGACCTATAAGCAGCAGACTCAGATCGGCCTGAACTATCAGGCCATCGGCTCCGGCGGCGGCATCAAGCAGATCAAGGCCAAGACCGTCGATTTCGGCGCCTCCGACAAGCCATTGAAACCGGAAGACCTGAACGCCGCCGGCCTGTTCCAATTCCCCACGGTCATCGGCGGCGTGGTGCCGGTGATGAACATCCCCGGGATCAAGGCCGGCCAGGTCAGGCTGACCGGCAGCCTGCTGGCTCAGATCTACCTGGGCGATATCAAGAAATGGAACGACGGCCAGATCGCCGCCTACAACAAAGGCGTCAACCTGCCCAACCTGCCGATCACCGTGGTGCACCGTTCGGACGGTTCGGGCACCAGCTTCCTGTTCACCAGCTATCTGGCGATGAAGAGCGGCGTGTGGAATTCCAAGGTCGGCGCCAGCGACGCGGTGGCCTGGCCCACGGGCCTGGGCGGCAAGGGCAATGACGGCGTCGCCGCCTTCGTCAAGCAGACCATCGGCTCGATCGGCTATGTGGAATACGCCTACGCCAAGCAGAACCACATGGACTACGCCTTGATGCAGAACAAGGACGGCCAGTTCGTCACCCCCGACGCCAACAACTTCGCCGCCGCCGCCGGGCATGGCGACTGGACCAAGGCTCCGGGCTTCTACCTCTTGCTGCTCGACCAGCCCGGCGCGGCGTCTTGGCCGATCACCGGCGCCACCTTCATCCTGGTCTATAAGCAGCAAGCCAACGCCGCCACTGGCGCCTCGGTGCTGAAATTCTACGACTGGGCCTACAAGAACGGCGACGGCGCCGCCTCCGCCCTGGATTATGTGGCCCTGCCCGCCAACCTGAAGGCCATGGTCCGCAAGGCCTGGGTGGCCGAGGTCAAGGGTCCCGACGGCAAGCCGGTCTACGTGTCGAAATAGGCTTGATCCGAAACGTGACGCTACCGACGAAGGTCAGTTTCGACTGACCTTCGTCTCTTGTTTGCAGGGACCATGACAGCCATCAGCCCCGACCAGATCGTTGCGAGAAGGCCGCCCAAGGGCGCGACGCTCGATCCTCTGTTCAAATATGTTTGCTTCGCCGCGGCCACGGCGCTTCTGGCCTCTCTGACGGGGATCGTCATCTCGCTGGCGATCGGCGGCTGGCCGGCTTTCCACAAGTTTGGCTTGTCCTTCTTCACCAGCAGCACCTGGAATCCGGTCACCGAAGTGTTCGGGGCCGCTGGGCCGATTGTGGGCACGCTGGTCACCTCGGTGCTGGCCCTGCTGTTCGCCTTACCGATCGCCTTTGGGGTGGCGGTGTTCCTGGTGGAGTTTTGCCCGACCCTGCTGCGCCGCCCGATCGGGGTCGCGGTGGAGCTCCTGGCCGGTATCCCGTCGATCGTCTACGGCATGTGGGGCCTGTTCGTGTTCGCCCCCTGGTTCGCCATGCACGTCGAGCTACCGGTGATGTCGGCGGCGCCCCCCGGATCGATCTGGGAGAGCCTGACCCAGGGGGTGCCCAATGGCGCCAACATCATCACAGCCTCCATCGTGCTGGCGGTGATGATCCTGCCCTATATGGCGGCGGTGCTGCGCGAGCTGTTCCTGACCGTGCCGGCCCAGCTGCGCGAGAGCGGCTATGGCATGGGGTCGACCACCCTGGAAGTGATCGCTTCGATCACCTTGCCCTATGTGCGCCGAAGCGCGGTAGGGGCAGTGATGCTGGGCCTGGGGCGGGCCCTGGGTGAGACCATGGCCGTGACCTTCATCATCGGCAACTCGCATGACCTGCCCAAGTCCCTGTTCGACAGCGGTTCGACCATCGCCTCGACCATCGCCAACGAGTTCAACGAGGCTACCGGCGATCTACACGTCTCGGCCCTGATCGCGCTGGGTCTGGTTCTGTTTATGATCACCTTCGCAGTGCTCGCCGTGGCGCGGGCGCTGCTGGGCTCCGACAAGCACGGCTGAGGAGGGACCCGCTGATGACATCGCTCCGCAGAACCCGGCGCACGGTCGCCAATGTCGCCTTCACCGGCTTTTGCTATGTCGGCACGGCCATCGCCCTTGCCGCCCTGGCCCTGATCTTCTGGACCCTCATGACCAAGGGAATCGGCGGCATCAACGCTAATGTCTTCGTCAAGGAAACTCCCGCCGCCGGCTCGGTCGGGGGCTTGGCCAACGCCATTATCGGCTCTGTGGTGCTGTGCGCCCTGGCCATGGCCATCGCCATCACCGTGGGCGTGCTGGCGGGCACCTGGCTGGCGGAGTTCGGCGGCAATACGCTCTACGCCGAGATCGTCCGGTTCGTGAACGACATCCTGCTCTCGGCGCCGTCGGTGCTGGTGGGCCTGTTCGTCTATAGCTGGTTGGTCAAGCCGTTCCACGGTTTCTCGGCCTTCGCCGGCGCCGTGGCCCTGGCCCTGATCGCCGTGCCGATCATCACGCGCACCACCGAGGACGTGCTTAAGCTGCAGCCGACCGCCCTGCGGGAGTCGGGAGTGGCCCTGGGCACGCCGCACTGGACCACCATCCGCAAGATCCTGTGGAAGTCTGCCGGCAGCGGCATCCTCACCGGTGGCCTCCTGGCCTTCGCACGCATCAGCGGCGAGACCGCGCCGCTCCTGTTCACCGCCCTGAATAACCAGTTTTTCAGCGTCAGCCTGCACAAGCCCTGGCTGGGCTTGAACGGCTCCATCGCCAGCTTGCCGGCGGTGATCTTCCAGTTCGCCCTCAGCGCCTATGACGACCTTGTGAACCTGGCCTGGGCCGGAGCCCTGATCATCGCCGTCGCCGTGCTCGCCGCCAATATCCTGGCGCGCTTCGTCACCCGGGAGCGTCGTTCCGCATGAACGCCATCACCACCGCCGAGACCTACGAGAAATTCGCCGTCGAGCTCGCGCCCGAGCAGGTGAAGATGCACGTGAAGGATCTCGAGTTCTTCTACGCCAAGAACAAGGCCCTGCACGGCGTCACCCTGCCGGTGCTGAACAAGGGCGTCACCGCCCTGATCGGTCCCTCGGGCTGCGGCAAGTCCACCCTGCTACGGGCCATGAACCGTATCTACGCCCTCTATCCCGGCCAACGCGCCGTGGGCGAGATCATATTGGACGGGGAGAACATCCTGGACCGCAAGGTCGATGTGGCCACCTTGCGTTCGCGGGTGGGCATGGTGTTCCAAAAGCCGACCCCGTTTCCCATGTCGATCTACGACAATGTGGCCTTCGGCGTGCGCCTCTATGAGGGGCTCTCCAAGGCCGAGATGGACCAGCGGGTCGAGGAATCCCTGCGCCGCGCGGCCCTGTGGGAAGAGGTCAAGGACAAGCTGAAGCAGTCGGGCCTGAGCCTGTCCGGCGGCCAGCAGCAGCGCCTGTGCGTCGCCCGCGGCATCGCCGTGCGGCCGGAAGTGCTGTTGCTGGACGAGCCGGCCTCTGCGCTGGATCCCCTGTCCACCGCCAAGCTCGAAGAGACCATCGTCGAGCTCAAGAAGGACTACACCATCGTCATCGTCACCCATAACCTGCAGCAGGCGACGCGGGTGTCGGACAATACCGGCTTCATGTTCCTAGGCCGTTTGATCGAGTTCGGACCGACCGTGGACCTGTTCACCAACCCCCGCGCCGGGCGCACCGCCGACTATATCGGCGGCCGCTTTGGCTAAGGAAGGCCGTAGCCGCCTAACAGCGGTGGTTGTTCTTGGCGATCTGGTGTCCGGCCACCGCGCCGACGCCGGCGCCGATCAGGGTGCCGCCGGTGCGTCCACCGCCGTGAGACAGCGCATTACCGGCCAGGGCGCCGCCGAGGGCGCCGACGACAGTGCCGGTGTTGGCCGCATGGCGCTGATCCGCCCGGCAGCGATCGTCACGATGGTGGCGATGATGGTGGTGATAGGTCTGCGCATCTGAGGCGCCGGCGGTCAGGGCGAGGGCGGCGGCCGCGAGGCTCGCCGCGATGAAACCTGATTTCCCCATGGTGATATCCTTTTTGGCTGGCGTGGCGCCTCGCTCGGCGTCGACGCTGAATGTCCCTGCCCAGGAGAAATGACCGCCTAAAGCAAAGGTTCCAAAAAAGCTCGGGTTCAGTCCGGATCGACCCAGTCGAGCGTGCGCTGAACGGCTTTTTTCCAGCGGCCGAATTCCCGCTCGCGATCGTCGGCCGCCAGGGCCGGCGTCCATTCGGCGTCCTTGCGCCAATTGGCGCGCAGGCTTTCCACATCGGGCCAGAAGCCCACCGCCAGCCCCGCCGCATAGGCGGCGCCCAGGCAGGTCGTCTCGGTAATGGCCGGCCGAACCACCGGCGCGCCTAGGACATCGGCCTGGATCTGCATGAGCAGGCCGTTTGTGGTCATGCCGCCATCCACCTTCAGCGCGGTCAGGGCCACGCCGGAATCGGCGGCCATGGCGTCCACCACTTCGCGGGTCTGCCAGGCCGTGGCTTCCAGCACCGCGCGGGCGATGTGGCCCTTGGTGATATAGCCGGTCAGGCCGGCGATGACGCCGCGCGCGTCGGATCGCCAGTAGGGGGCGAACAGGCCGGAAAAGGCGGGCACGAAATAGCAGCCGCCATTGTCCTCCACGCTGCGCGCGAGGGTCTCGATCTCCGGCGCTGTTTGGATCAGGCCCAGATTGTCACGCACCCACTGCACCAGCGAGCCGGCGACGGCGATGGAGCCTTCCAGGGCATAGACGGCCGGGGCCTCGCCGATGCGGTAGCCGACCGTGGTCAAAAGCCCGCTGGCCGAGGCGACCGGCTGGTCGCCGGTATTGACCAGCAGAAAGGCGCCGGTGCCATAGGTGCACTTGCCCTCCCCGGGCGAGAAACAGGTCTGGCCGAACAGGGCGGCTTGCTGGTCGCCCAGGGCCGACGCCACGGGAACGCCGTCCAGCACGCCGGTGGCCGCCCCGTAGATTTCGGATGACGAGCGGATTTCAGGCAGCATCGCCCGCGGAACCCCGATGGCCTGCAACAGGGTTTCGTCCCAGTCGAGGGTCTTAAGGTTCATCAGCATGGTGCGGCTGGCGTTGGTCACGTCGGTGACGTGACGGCCGGTCAGTTTCCAGATCAGCCAGCTGTCCATGGTGCCGAACAGCAGTTCCCCGGCCTCGGCCGCCGCGCGGGCGCCCGAAACCTCGTCCAGCAGCCAGCGGATCTTGGGGCCTGAGAAATAGGTGGCTAAGGGGAGGCCGCAGCGGTCGCGGAAGCGATCCTGGCCAGCCTCGCCTCCCAGGTTGCGCACCAGCCGGTCAGTGCGGGTGTCTTGCCAGACGATGGCGTTGTGGATCGGCTCGCCGGTGGCCTTGTTCCAGACCAGGGTGGTCTCCCGCTGGTTGGTGATGCCCACCGCGGCCAGGTCCGAAGCCTGGATGGACAGCTTGCCCAACGCCCCGCGAACCGAGGCCTCCACATTGGCCCAGATCTCCAGCGCATCGTGCTCGACCCAGCCGGGCTTGGGGAAGATCTGCCGGTGTTCGCGCTGGTCGATCGCCGCGATCGCTCCCGCCTGGTCGAACACGATGCAGCGGGAGGAGGTGGTGCCTTGGTCGATAGCGACGACGTAGCGGGTCATGGGGGTTTGCAGCGCCCTTGTTCTTGATGTCCGCCCGCAGACTATGACGGTTCAAAGCTTGGCTTGAACCGTCATTTTCGCCTGAGCCTATGCGTTCGGCTTATGCCGCAGCCTTCAGGATTCCGCGGCGGCGGCCTTTAGCCAGTCGGTCCAGGCCTTTTCGCGGGTCTGCTCGGCCGCCTTCAGCGCGGCCTCGGCTTCGCGTACAGCCACGTCGTGCTTGCGCCACTCGGCGACGCCGCCCTCGCGCGCGGCGTGGGCGCCTTCAAAGGTCGGAAAGCGGGCCAGGACAGCGCGCACGCTGTAGGTGACCGGCGGGCCCACGGTCTCGCGGTCGGGATAGAAGCCGGTGACGGCGTCGGCGGTTTCTCCCTCGATGCGGAACACGTCGGCCCAGCCTGCGTGGTGGCGCATCAGGGCCCAGGGCTTCTCGATCATATCGCTCACCAGTTCGCTCCGTTCCTAAGACGCCTGTCCATTCGCTTTCATCCGGCGGCGCCACGGGAATGGGCCGCCGGCGCACCGTCTCGCCTTTTCGCATCCAATCGCCAACCGGGCCAGAGGCCAGGAACGAGCGGCGGGCGCCTTGGTAGCCGGAAAGGGATATGTGTCAATCCGCCGCATCAACGTTACGTCAATCGTCGGACTTTAGTTTCCAATCCCTGTCTATCTGGGCTGAAATGCAGTCGCTGTCGCGCAGATTTCTGATCGGAGTGGGGCTCACGGCGCTCATCGTCACCGCCTTGGGGTCGGTTGGCGCGTTCATCATCTTCCAGCATGAGCTTTCGACGCGCCAGCTCAGCTATCTCGGCGACTATGTGCGCGAGCGCAGCTCCAATGTCGACAAGCGCTTCACCAATCTGACATCAGTGCAGCAGGCCGCCGCCAAGGATCTTGTGCAAAGGGTCGATCGCCTGGATCCAGCGACCGCCGATCGGCTCATGGACGCCTATTATCCCCGCTTCGGCGACGGCACGCGCCGCAGCCGAGCGCAGGACTTCGATGGGGCGATGGCCCCCGATGGCGAATACACCTACGGCATGGGCGCCCTGATCGCCCACGCAGACGTCCTGACCATGGATCAGAAGGTCGCCATGGCCGCCGCCTTCGACGTGGTGTCGGATTTTGGCCGTGCGGCGCACGACACCTATGACAATTTCTACTTCTTCATTCCTGGAACCCGGCTGGTGGTGTTCGGCCCGGACCGGCCGGACCGGCTGATGTTCTATCGCCACGACGCGCCGGCGGATCTGGACCTCAGTCAGGAACAGATGTCCTCGCTCACCGGGCCGGCGCTGGATCCCCTGCGCCAGACCCGCTGCACCACGTTGCAGCGCCTGATCCAGAACACCCATGGCGAGCGGCTGGCTTCTGCCTGCCTGACGCCGGTCTATCTGCGCGGCCGCTATGTGGGCTCGTTTGGATCGTCGATCGACCTAACCAGCTTCTTCGTCGATGCCGTGCGGCACTCCTTGCCCGGGGCGACCAGTCTTGTGGTGATGAACGACGGTGAGTTGATCGCCTCGCCACAATTCGCCAAACAAGGCGCGGCCTCGCCCGAAGAGGTCGCGGCTTACGAAAAGTCCTTAAGCCTCAAGGCGCTTGCGACGGCCATCAAACGGGATGGACGCAAGACCGGCGTGATCACCAGCCCAGACGGGTCTCAGATCGTGGCCTATGGCCAACTCTCCGGCCCCAACTGGTACCTGCTCGAGACCTATCCCAAGGCCGCCGTCATCTGGTCCGCGGCCTGGTCCGCGTCCTGGGTGCTGCTGATCGGCCTGATTGCGGCCCTGTTCCAGACCCTGTTGGTCGTCTCTCTGGCGCGGCGCACCATTGTCGGGCCGCTGGAAACCCTGGCCGACAGCTGCGCGTCGGAAAATGGCGAGGCGCGGGCCGGGCATGAGGTGTTCGCGGTCGAGCAACGGCAGGATGAGATCGGGGTCCTGGCCCGCGCCCTGCGCCAGGAGCGCGAGAAGGTCGACGCCGTTTTGTCGTCCCTGGAACAGCGCGTGCGCGAGCGCACCGCCGAACTGGAACGGGCCAATACGGAAAAATCCCGCTTCCTGGCCAATATGAGCCACGAGCTTCGCACTCCGCTCAACGGCGTCATCGCCATCTCTGAGACCCTGAGCCGCAATCAGCAGACCGACCGAGACCGCGAACTGGCCGAGCTGATCGTCTCCTCCGGCCGGCTGTTGGAGCAGGTGCTGACCGATATTCTCGACTTCTCCAAGATCGAGGCTGGCGAAATCACCTTGAACGAAGAGGTGATGTCGCTGGAGGCGGTGGTCGCGCGCATCGCCGAACTGCACCGCGCCGCCGCAGAGACCAAGGGGCTTACTTTCGGGTGGGCGGTGGATCCCGCCCTGGGCGGGTACTATCGCGGCGACTCCGTGCGCCTGACCCAGGTCCTGTCCAACCTTCTGAGCAATGCGGTGAAGTTCACTGAGACCGGCTGGGTGAGCTTGAGCGTCGACGGCGGTCCCCTAGGCCTGCGCTTCGCCGTCACCGACACCGGCATCGGCTTCGACGACGAGATCCGCGCCCGCCTGTTTCGACGCTTCGAACAGGCCGACGCCTCCATCCGCCGGCGGTTCGGCGGCACCGGTCTGGGCCTCGCCATCAGCCGCTCCTTGGTTGAGCTCATGGGCGGGACCATCGACGTGATTTCGCGCCCGGGCTTGGGTTCGACGTTCGAGTTCGTTCTGCCGCTGCCGCGGGCGCAGGCCGAGGTGGCAGAGGTCATCGAGGACAGCGACGACGGCTTCAGCCTGGACGGCTGCCGCATCCTGCTGGCCGAAGACCATCCGACCAATCAGAAGGTCATTCAGCTGATCCTGGACACCTTTGGCGTCGATCTCGATATCGTCGAGAACGGCGCCCTGGCCCTGCAGCGCCTGCAGTCCCAGGCCTATGACGTGGTGCTGATGGACATGCAGATGCCCGAGCTGGATGGGCTCTCGGCCACCGCGGCGCTGCGCTCGCTCGAGCGCGAGACCAACCGCCCGCGCACGCCCGTAATCATGCTCACCGCCAACGCCCTGGACGAGCACGTGCGCGCCAGCCACGCCGCCGGCGCTGACGAGCACCTCTCAAAGCCCATACGCGCCGACGCCTTGGTCCAGGCCATAGCCCGCGCCATCATCGACACCGGCCACGCCAGGCAGGCGGGCGTGGTCTGAGGCCTAACCGCTGTTTCTGAGCCCCGCTGAAATCCCGTTGATCGACATGTGGATGCCGCGGCGCAGGCCGTCTTCGATCTCGCCGGCGCGGTGACGGCTGAGCAATTCCACCTGCAACACGTTCAGCGGATCGATATAGGGCAGGCGCACAAGGATTGACTGGGCCAGGCGCGGGTTGTGCTCCAGCAGTTCGGTCTGGCCAGCGATGGCCAGAACCGCCTGTTGCGTGGCGCGCCATTCTTGGCGGATTCGCGCGAAGACCGAGTCCCGAAGCTCCTTGTCTTCGACCAGGGAGGCGTAGCGGGCGGCGATCGGCAGGCTGGACTTGGCCATGACCATTTCCAGGTTCGACACCACCGAGCGGAAAAAGGGCGAGACGGCATAGAGCGCCTGCAGCCGCTCCATCGCGCAAGGCGACGAGTCCGAGACCGCCTTGACCGCGGACCCGAAACCGAACCAGCCTGGCAGCATCACCCTCGCCTGCGACCAACTGAATACCCAGGGGATGGCGCGCAGGTCCTCGATGCGGGTGGAGGCGGTGCGTGAGGCCGGGCGGCTGCCGATCTTCAGGTCTGCGATCTCGCCCAGCGGGGTCGACTGGCGGAAATAGACCTCGAAATTGGGCGTCTCATAGACCAAGGCGCGGTAGGCGGCGAAGGCCTGGGCGCTGAGCGCGGCTAAAAGCTCGGCGTCCGGCCCATCGGCGGCGTCCGGCTTGTCGGCGAAATTGCCCAGCAGGGCGCCGGCGACGATGGTCTCCAGGCTTAGCAGGCCGGCCAGGGGATGCCCGTATTTGCTGGCCACCACCTCGCCCTGCTCGGTGATGCGAATGCCGTGGCCAAGGGCGCTGGGGGGCAGGGCCTGGATGGCTTCGAAGCTTGGCCCGCCGCCGCGGCCCACCGCGCCGCCGCGGCCGTGGAAGGTGCGCAGGCCCACCCCACGGGAGGCGAACAGGCTGGCCAGGGCGTTGATGGCGCTGCGAATCTCCCAGTTGGAGGTGACGTAGCCGCCATCCTTGTTGCTGTCGGAATAGCCGATCATCACTTCCTGCAGGTCGCCCTGGTGGGTGATGATCGCCCGGGCCAGCGGCAGGTCGAAATAGGCGGCCATGATCTCGGCGCCGGCGCGCAGGTCGTCGATGGTCTCGAATAGGGGCACGATGCGTAGGGCGCAGGTGGGCCGCTCGCCCGGGATGAACAGGCCAGCTTCCTTGAGCAAGATGGCCACTTCCAACATGTCCGAGACGCTGGCGGCCTTGGAGATCACATAGTTGGCGATGGCCCCGTCGCCGAACCGCTGGCGCAGGCGCGCGGCGGCGTCCACTACGCCCAGCTCCTTCAACGTCTCTTCCGAATAGCCGGCATACGGCGATCGTAGGATGCGGGGGCTGGAAAGCTCGTTGTTGAGCAAGGCCACACGGGTGGCTTCGGTCAGGCCCAGATAGTCGTCCGTGACCCCGGCCTTGGCCATGAGTTCGGCCACCACCCGCTCGTGCACATCGGCGTTCTGGCGCAGGTCCATCACCGCCAGGTGGAAGCCGAAGGTGGACACGGTCTCGCGCAGATCGGCCAGTCGCCCCTCGGCTAGGTCGCGGCCGCCGCCCAGGGTCAGAGAACGGGCGACGACATCCAGGTCGCCGATCAGCGCCTGCGGGCTGGCATAGGGTTTGGCGGCGATGATCGATGTCCGCCCCGGCGGGCGGCCCAAGATCGCGGTGCGCGTCGCCGCCAGCCGGGCGTAGCAGCCCACCAGGGCGCGGCGATATGGCTCGTCGTCGCGGTTGTCATTGTGGTCGCCGCTGGCCTGGGCCAGGTCGGCCAGGCCCGCGCTGATGGTGGAAAAATCGGCGGACAGGGACAGTTCTGAGCCCAGCACATGGAGCTCATCCAACAGATGGTCCAGCACCAACTCGCCCTGATGGGTGACGGCGTATTCCAGGGTCTGAGCATTGACGAAGGGATTGCCGTCGCGGTCCCCGCCGACCCAGGAGCCGACCTGGACGCAGGCCGGCAGCGGACCACTCACGCCCAGCAGGCGCGCCAGTCGGCGCTTGAGCACCGGCAGCTGCTTGAGGAAGGTCAGGCGGAAGATCGAGATGACGTTTTCGATCTCGTCGGTGACATTCAGGCGCACCGAGCGCAGCATGCGCGTCTGCCACAGGGTGCGGATCTCGCGCTTCAGCTCGGCTTCCACATTGGAGCGGTCGGTGGCCCGCATGCGTCCGTCGGTCTGCTGCAGCCACTCGGCGATGGCCAGTTCGCGATCCAGGATGCTTTTGCGGCGCACCTCGGTGGGGTGGGCGGTGAGCACGGGGGTGAGCACCGCCTGGTTCAAAAAGCTGATCGCGTTGGCTGAAGCGACGGCATGACTCTCCCCCAATTGCGAGAACGGGTCGGCCAGGCCCTCCTGACGGCGCGAATGGTGATCGTCCGCGATATTGGCCAGCTGGGAAAAGATGGCGAAACCGCGGATCAGCAGGCGGGCCTGGTCCAAGGTCAGAGCGTGGAGGATACCCTCCAGCTCTGGATCGACCTCGCCCTGGCGGTGTTCACCCACCGACCGGCGGCGGATGTCCTCGATCAGGTTGAAGACCTGTTGGCCCTCTTGCTCGCGGATCACGTCGCCCAGCAAGCGGCCCAACAGGCGCACGCCGCTGCGGCCTTCGCCGACGGTGGTTTGGAGGGCGGTCATGGCGGATCGGCGCGCTTTCCGTAACGTGAAGCCAGGGGCGGCTTTCCCCTAGTCCGCTCAGGGTCCGCGATCAATGCCTGGTGTGGCGGGCCGCCCTATCCTGAAACTGAGAAGCCGCCGTCCACGGCGATGGTCGCCCCAGCGATGAAATTTGAGGCGTTGCTGCTCAAAAATATGGCGACGCCTGCCAAGTCTTCCGGATCGCCCCAACGGCCGGCCGGCGTGCGCGCGGTGATGGCCGCCTCGAAGTCAGGCGCGCGGGTCCGAGCGCGGCGGCTCATATCGGTGTCGATCCAGCCGGGCAGGATGGCGTTGACCTGGATATTGTCCGCAGCCCAGGCGGTGGCCTGCGACTTGGTCAGCTGCACCACCGCGCCCTTGCTGGCGGCGTAGGCCGGCACGAACGGACCGCCGAAGACGGAATACATGGAGCCGATATTGATCACCTTGCCCGACCCTTGGGCCTTCATCACCGGATAAGCGGCCTGGGCGCAGACGAAGGTGGAGGTCAGGTTGGTGTCGAGCACAGCGCGGAACTTCTCCAGGCTCAGGGATTCCGGCCGCCCGGCCAGGCTGATGCCGGCGTTGTTGACCAGGATGTCCAATCGGCCGAGGCGCTCAACGGCGGCGGCGATCATGGCGTGGCAGCCAGCTTCCTCGGTGACGTCCACCACCAAGGTCTCGGCGCGCACGTCCAGGTCTGCGATCTGCGCCGCCGCGGCGACGTTCTTCTCGGCGTTGCGGCCGGCGATCAGAATATCTGCGCCCGCGCTGGCCAGGGCCTTGGCCATGGCCAGGCCAATGCCGCCATTGCCACCGGTGATCACGGCCACGCGGCCGGAAAGATCGAACAGATTGGTCATGCCAAACTAGCGTCCCTTGAATTTGGGGGCGCGCTTTTCGCGGAAGGCGGCCACACCCTCGCGCACGTCCTCGCTGGGATTGGTCACCATCACCGCCATCTGCGCGTCGACGAGGGAGGCTTCAAAGCCGGTTTCGAGGCCCTTGGCCATCATCATCTTGGTCAGGCGCACCGCCAGGGGCGCCTTGGCCGCCAGGGCGTCGCAAAATTCAAAGGTGCGCGCTTCCAGGTCGGCGTCGGGACAGACCTCGGTCACCAGGCCCAAGGCGGCGGCGCGCTCGGCGTCATAGACCTCATGCAGCAGGGTCATTTTCAGCGCCCGGTCCAGGCCCATGGCGCGGGGAAACAGCCAGGCGCCGCCTTCATCGGGCAGCAGGCCGGCCTTGCCGCTGGTGTCGCCCAGTTTGGCCTCGGCCCCGGCGAAGCGGAAGTCACAGGCCAGGGCCAGGGCCAGGCCCCCGGCCACGGCATACCCGCGCACCATGGCCACGGACGGCTTGTCCAGCCTGCGCAGGGCCAGCACCACCGCCTGCATGCCGTCGCGCATCTCCCGCCCGTGACCCATGGGCTGGGTCGCCACCTGGCGCGAGTGGGCCGGATCATCCCCCGACAGGTCGCCGCCGGTGCAAAAAGCCCGCTCGCCGGCTCCGGTGAAGATCAGCGCCCGCAGTTCATCATCGTCGGCGAACTGGGCGATGGCCTGTCTAAGTTCGCCGCACATGGCGAAGGTGTAGGCGTTCAGGGTCTTGGGCCGGTTGAGCGTAATCCGCGCCACCTGTGGCCGGGGAGTATCGCAGATGATGGTCTGGAACGCGGTCTGGGCGAACATGGGCGGCTCCCGGCTCTATGCCGGCCGGATCATTGGCCGGGGAGGCGGGCCGAGCAAGCCGTCAGATCTCAGAGGTCGGTCCGTCCCTGGATTCTCCAGAAGGTCGCCGGAGTTTGGTCCCCGTCAGCGCAGAGCTTATAGGCGGCCAACAAGGTGGCGAACAGTTTGTCGATCTGGATGGGCTTGGCCAGATGGCCGTCCATGCCTGCGTCCAGGCACTCCGCGACCTGGTGCTGCAGGACATTGGAGGTGAGGGCGATGATCGGCGTGGCGGCCAAACCCAATTCGACCTCTCGCCTGCGAATTTCGCGTGTGGCGTCCAGGCCGTCGAGCACGGGCATCTGAACGTCCATCAGGACGATATCGAACCTTTGCGTCTGCCAGGCCTCAACCGCCTCCGCGCCGTTCTCGACAATCAACGGCTCCAGGCCCAATGGCTGCAAGATGGCCTTTAGAACAGCCTGGTTGATCTCATTGTCCTCTGCGGCGAGAATTCGCAGGCTTGGCCGTTCGACGCTCAGTTTTTCTCTATTCCATTCATTGAGCATTCACCGATCCCCCAACCCAGGTGTTATCGCCGTGGACGAGAAACGTCGTTTGAAAATCATCTCACGGTTGTCAGGGTCGCTCTTGATGTGGATCAAGCTGTCCCGCGTTAGAGTGACGCGGCGGCCCTGCCCGAATTAGCGGACGCATCCGTTGCGGCGGGACGTTGTCAGCGCCCCCCGGCGGCGCCTAATCTGAAGAAAATATGGGAGGCGCCGCATCATGACGGCACAGGCTCATGGCTCATTGAAGCCGATCGACCTGAAGGATCCGGACCTCTATGTGCCCGGGGTCCCGCACGAGGCCTTCACCTGGCTGCGCGCCAACCAACCAGTCTATTGGAACCCGGAGACCGACGGCGCCGGCTTCTGGGCCCTGACGCGCCACGCCGACGTGGTGGCCGCCTCCACAGACCCCGCGACCTTCTCTTCGGCGCGTGAGAACGGCGGCCACCGGATCTTCAACGAGAACCTGTTCCCGGCCCAGGATATCGAGGCCTCGATGATCTCCATGGATCCGCCCATCCATGTGGACTATCGGCGCATGGTCATGGGCGGGTTCACCCCACCGCGCCTGCGCGACATGGAGGCCGGCGTGCGCCGCCGCGCCGTGACCCTGATCGAGGCCATGATCGCCAAACAGCGGTCCGAAGGCGGCCCGATCGACTTCGTCTCAGGCTTCTCCGCCCCCTACGCCATCCAGACCCTGGCCGAGCTGTTCGGGGTGTCCGAGACCGATGGCGACAAGCTGTTCGAATGGTCCAACGCCGTAGTTGGTGAGGACGATCCCGAACTGCGCGCCAGCCCGGAATATATGCAAGGCTGCATCCAGCAGATGGCGGCCTATTCCATGGGTCTTTGGCAACTGCGCGCGGGCGCCGGCGGCGGCGACGTGATCTCCATGCTGGTCAAGGCGGCCGAGGCAGGGACGGCCATGAGCATCCCGCGCTATCTGTCCACCTTCATCCTGCTGGTGGTGGCGGGCAACGAGACCACCCGCAACTCCATTTCCGGCGGCCTGATCGCCCTGGAGGAGAACCCGGCCGAGCGCGAAAAGGCCATGGCCGATCCCAGCCTCTTGCCGCACCTGGCGCAGGAGATCGTCCGCTGGGTCAGCCCGGTCCTGCACATGCGCCGCACCGCCATGCGCGACGTGCAGCTGGGCGGCCAGCTGATCCGCCAGGGCGACAAGGTGGTCATGTGGTACCCTTCAGCCAATCGCGACGAGAGCGTGTTCGAAGACCCGTTCCGTTTCGACATAGGCCGCACGGCCCGGCCCGGCGCGCCCAAACACATCGGCTTCGGCTATGGCGAACATGTCTGCCTGGGCCAGCGCCTAGCCGAGCTGCAATTGCGCGTGGCCTATGAGGAGCTGTTCGCTCGTTTGCCGGACATCCGCACGGCAGGACCGCCGCGCCGGCTGAGGTCGAACTTCATCAATGGCGTCAAAGAGCTGCCGGTGACGTTCACGGCGGTCTAGAAACCCTTCCCCCGCAGCGGTGGAAGGGTTCTACTCACAGCAACTATACGGCCGCCGGCGCTCCTTGGGCGTGAACGGAGCAGGTCTGGGAGACGACGATGAGTGATCTGGTGCTGCGCCAGGACAGGGACGGCCTGACCACCTTGACCCTGAACCGGCCGGACAAGCTGAATGCGCTCAATGTGGAGCTGTTCAGCGCCCTGGAAGCCCATGTGATCGACCTGGAGACCCAGGCCGACACGATTGGCCTGGTCGTCATCCGCGGCGCCGGGCGCTGTTTCTCCGCCGGCCATGACCTGGGCGATATCGCCACTGGCGAGAAGTTGCCCCGGGCCCATTTCCAAGCCGGAATTATCGAGCGCCTGGCCAACCTGCCCCAGCCGGTGATCAGCGCGGTGCATGGGCACTGCTATACCGGCGCCCTGGAACTGGCCCTGGCCGGCGACCTGATCTTCGCCAGCGACAGCGCCCGGTTCGCCGACACCCACGCCAAATGGGCCCTGACCCCGGTCTGGGGCCTGTCCCAGCGCCTGCCCCGGCGGATTGGAACCTATAGGGCGCGGGAGATGATGCTGACCTGCCGCACCTATACCGGCCACGAGGCCGCGATCATGGGCCTGGCCAATATGTGCGTGGCCAATGACGCTTTCGAAAGCGAGTTGGATGCCTTGGCCCGCTCGATCCTGGCCAATTCCTGGTTCAGCCACCGGGCCAATAAACGGCTGGTGACCCAGACCGACGGACTGCCGCTGGCGGCCGGCCTGGCTCACGAGGTGTTCCGGGGCGAGGGCGTCGGCCCGGACATGCGCGAACGCATCGCCGCCTTCGCCAACAAAACCCGCTGAGGAGACCCGTCATGCGCTTTCAGGACAAGGTCGCGGTGGTCACCGGCGGCGCTTCGGGCATCGGTGCGGCGACCGTCAGGCTGCTGGCGGCCGAGGGGGCCAAGGTGGTGGTGGTGGATCTCAACGAGGTTCAAGGCCATTCCGTGGTCGAGGGCCTGGAAGCGGACCGGTCCCTGTTCCTGCGCTGCGACGTCAGCGAACGTGAGCAGGTGGAGGCGGTGATCCGGACGGCGCACGAGCGCTTCGGCCGCCTCGACGTTTTGTTCAACAACGCCGGCATCGGCTGTTTTGGCGAGACCCCGGATCTGGATCCCGAGGTATGGGCGAGGGTGATCGCCATCGACCTGAACTCGGTCTTCTATGCCTGCCGCGTGGCGATCCCGCTGATGCGGGCCAATGGCGGCGGCGCGATCGTCAACACCGCCTCGATCTCCGGCCTGGCCGGGGACTATGGCTTCACCGCCTATAACGCCGCCAAGGGAGCGGTGATCAACTACACGCGCGCCCTGGCCATCGACCACGCCAAGGACAATATCCGCGTCAACGCCCTGTGCCCGGGTCTGATCGACACCCCCCTGACGGCGGTGGCCAAGCAGATGTCTGGCGTGCTCGACGTCTGGCTGGACGGCATTCCGATGAGGCGCGCCGGCACGCCGGAGGAGATGGCCAAGGTGGTGGCCTTCCTGGCCTCGGACGACGCCTCCTATGTGACGGGAACCATCATGGTGGCCGATGGTGGTAAGACTGCGGGGACGGGGCAGCCGGATTTGGCGAAGTTTTTGAAGGCTTAGGTTTCAAGGGTTATGGCGGCCATTCAATAAGACCGCGGCATCCCCAGGGCGTTCTGGCCCAAAAACGCCAGGATCAGGTTGGTCGAGATCGGGGCCACTTGATAGAGCCGCGTCTCCCTGAACTTGCGCTCGATGTCGAACTCTTCGGCGAAGGCGAAGCCGCCATGGGCCTGGACGCAGGCCTCGGCCGCGGCCCAGGAGGCCTCTGAGGCCAATAGCTTGGCGATATTGGCTTCTTCCCCCGCGGTCAGCCCCGCGTCGAAGCGTTCTGCGGCGCGCTCGACCATAAGGGCGGCGGCGCGATACTGGGCGTAGGCGCGGGCGATGGGGAACTGGACGCCCTGGTTGGCGCCGATGGGCCGCCCGAACACCTTGCGCTCAGTGACGTATTTGCTGGCCTTGTCGATGAACCATTCGGCGTCGCCCAGGCATTCGGCGGCGATCAGGGTCCGCTCGGCGTTCATTCCGTCGAGGATGTATTTGAAGCCGCGGCCTTCCTCGCCGATCAGGTTCTGGGCCGACACCACGACATTGTCGAAGAACACCTCGGTGGTGGCGTGGTTCATCATGGTGCGGATCGGCCGGATGGTCAGGGTTCCGGCGGCGAGGGCGGCCTTCATGTCCAACATGAACACGGACAGGCCGTCGCCCTTCTTGGTCACCTTGTCCTTGGGGGTGGTGCGGGCCAGAAGGATCATGAAGTCGGAATGCTCGGCTCGGCTGGTCCAGATTTTCTGGCCGTTGACCACGTAGTGGTCGCCGTCGCGCACGGCGAGCGTTGACAGGGCCAGGGTTTCCGAGCCCGAGGTTGGTTCGGTGACGCCAAAGGCCTGTAGCCGGATCGCGCCGGTGGCGATGCCGGGTAGCCAGCGCTGTTTCTGCTCAGGCGTGCCGTGCTTGAGGATGGTGCCCATGGTGTACATCTGGGCGTGGCAGGCGCCGGCGTTGCAGCCGCTTTTGTGCACCTCCTGCAGGATCGCCGTGGCCGCTCGCAGCCCCAGGCCGCTGCCGCCGAATTCCTCGGGGATCAGGGCGCCCAGAAAGCCCTCGTCGGTCATGGCCTTTACGAATTCGGTGGGATAGGCGCGCTCGCGATCCTGGGCGCGCCAGTATTCGCCGGGAAACTGCGCGCAGAGGGCGGCGACCGAGTCGCGGATGGCGGTCAGTTCGTCGTCGGTGGTGCTCATCAGGATTCCTCTGGGGCGACGCCCCAACCATTGCGGGCGATATCCTCGCCATGTTCGTTCTTGCCCGGCGCCTTGGGCCGGATGACGGCCGGCTCGTCCAGGAAGCGGATGGGCGTGCTGATCACTTCGGCGTCGTCCTCGTCGAAGCTCAGGAGGCCGCGTTCCACCAGGAAGGGATCGTCGAAGGCTTCCTTCAGGCTGCGCACGGGAGCGAAACAGACATCTAGCCCCTCGAACCAGACGATCCACTCCGCCTGACTGCGGGCGGCGAAAGTGTCACGAAAAAAAGCGCGCAGGGGCTCCTGCCCATCGCCGGGCGGCAGCCTGGCCAGCGTCAGCAGGTCGGGACGCCCCAGTTTGTTCAGCAGGTTTTCGGCGAACTTGATCTCCGAGCCGCCCAGGGCTATCCAGCGGCCATCGGCCGTCTCGTAGAGATTGTATAGGGCCGCCCCGCCCCAGAACCGGGAGTGGGGCAGGCTGGGCGCCTCGCCCCTGGCGAACACCGATCCGGTGGCGTGGGGCGTCCAGGCGATCACACTATCGAACATGGAGATGTCGAGATGGTCGCCCTTGCCGGTGGTCTCGCGGCGATACAGCGCCATCAGAATCCCCGACAGGGCCGTCAGCGACGAATAGGCGTCGGCGATCAGGGCGCCCGGCATCACCGGCTGGCCCTCGCGGTCGGCGCCCAGGGGCAGGGTCCCGGCCAGGGCCTGGACGACCAGGTCATGGGCGGGGCTGTCGCGATGGCGGCCGGTCTGGCCAAAGGCGCTCAGCGAAGCATAGACGACGCGCGGATTGACGGCGTTGATGGCGGCAAAGCCCACCCCCAGCCGGTCGGCGACGCCGGGGCGATAGGCCTCGACCACCACGTCGGCCTCGGTGGCAAGGCGCAGGAACAGGGCAAGATGCTCGGCGTCCTTCAGGTTCAGCTGGATCGAGCGCTTGCCGCGCTGGGTGTTGCGGAAATAGACGGACAAGCCGTGCTTGACCTCGCCGATCTCGCGGGTCGGCTCGCCCGCGCCCTGGGGCTCGACCTTGATCACGTCGGCGCCATGATCCGCCAGCATCAGCGTCACCATGGGCCCCGGCAGGAACATGGACAGATCGAGGACCTTGAGGCCGGCGAGCTTCATGGTGGCGCGTTTCGCTTCCCTGGGATGGCGAAGATTAGCGCCTTGTGGCGGCCGAACGCTACGTCAGCCAAGCCAAACCTGGGATCGGTCCTGCGCCTAGGGCTGATACTTCTTCGGTATGGCCGCGATCTCTTCGGTGCTGAGCTTGGTGATCGAGCTGGCGATCAGCGGCATCCTCATGCCCATGCCGTCCGAAACCGACAGGTCCAGGTCGATGGGCCAGCAGACGCTGTCGCTGCCGCGGAC
Source organism: Caulobacteraceae bacterium (assembly GCA_036494815.1). Taxonomy (GTDB): domain Bacteria; phylum Pseudomonadota; class Alphaproteobacteria; order Caulobacterales; family Caulobacteraceae; genus Poindextera. Next base: position 71,972 of record DASXNV010000023.1, on the reverse strand, counting down.
CTTGTTGACCAGGTGCACGGCCGGGGCCTGCAGCAGGCTGGAGCCGGCGCTGAGGTCGACCCGATAGATGTCGTGCATCCGCACCCGCAGATAGAGCACGTTGGGGCTGGGCGAACTCCAGCCCTGCCAGTCGGAGAGATAGAAGCACTTATCCAGGTGCCCCTGGGTCGCCGGCGCGGCGGGCGCGGCCTGGGCGGCGGTGGCCAGGGCGACGGCGCCGGCCCCGATTAGGCCGGCTCGGACGACGCCTCGAAAGCTAGACATGGCATCCTCATTGGTTTGCGCCCCACCCGAATGAGATTGGGCTTCGGCGGCCACTTGTCAATCGTTCAAGCAGAGCGCTGGCGGGCGGCCATCGCTCGCGCTAGAGCAGGGCGGCAACAGGGATCGAGAGCGACATCCGTGAACGAGAAGCCGTCCGCGTCGGGCCGTAGAGCCTGGTGGTCATGGATCCGAATCAGCGAGGTGGTCGGGGTGGCCGCCGTGATCATCGCGATCCTCAATTTCTGGGACAATCACACCGAGCGGCGCCTGGCGGAAAAAGCGCAGGCGGTCGCCGATCAGCGGGCCGCCGCCGCGCCCGCCTTCGTGCTCGTGGGGACAGCGGACGCCGATGGCGGTCGCATCCGGCTAAGCCCGGTTCATCCCGATCAGCCGATCCAGAGCCAGGTGTTCTTCTTTCCCGCCGATATCCGGGACAAGCCGGTCGAGACCACGGGGGCGGCGCGCATCGAAGCCAGCTGGATCGACAGCGGCCTGCGCAAAGCGGCGGGCAAGTCGGGTGGTGACGGCGGCGACCTGCGCCTGCCTGTGGGCGTTTCCACCACCTATCTGGCCGATGGAGACACCCGCACCGACAACGCCGTCTACGATATCGGATATCGGCTCGAGCACAGATTTCTGCGGCCCGACCGGGTGGTGCTGGAAGGGCTGTCGTCGGTGCGGCGAGGGGTTCGAGGCGATCTGCGGGCGGCTAGCGAGCAGCTCTATCGCTCACGCCAGGGCGCGAAAGCCCAATGACGCCGGCCCTGTTGCTACCGCTGCGCACACGAGCGTCCGCCCCAGTTGCGCCAAGGCGCGACGGGCGCTCTAAAGGATCTCATGACCACTTCGCTTGAAACCCTGCGCGCTGTCGCCGACCGCATGTCCAACGAGTGCCCGCAGGCCCTGGCCCTGGGCATGGTCACCGTAGCGCTGGAAGCGGACGTGGCGCTGCTCAAACTGCCCTACAGCCTCGACATCGTCGGTGATCCGGACACCGGGGTAATCGCCGGCGGGGTGGTGACCACGCTGCTGGATCACGCCTCGGGCCAGGCGGTGATGGCCGCGCTGGGCGAGCCACGGCCCATCGCCACCCTGGACCTGCGCATCGACTATATGCGTGCGGCCGAGCCTGGCCTGGATGTGCACGCCAGGGCGCATTGTTACCGTATCACCCGCTCGGTCGCCTTCGTCCGCGCCACCGCCTATGACCGCGATCCCGACGATCCCGTAGCCACGGCCCAGGCCGCCTTCATGATCAACACCGCTGGCCTGCCGCCTCCAGTCGATCCCGTGGTGGACGAGGCGCGGCCATGAGACGTTGGCGATCACAACGGTGGCGCGGGACCGACGCCCACTCACCCTACCGGACGAGCTCGTGCGAGGGAGAGGTCGCCTGATGAGCGCCGAAGCCGCCGAGCGCCTTCGCACCACCTTGGCCCGCATTCCCTATGCCCGTTTCCTGGGCGTGCGCGCTGAACTGGCTGGTGACGAGATGACCGTGATCCTGCCTTTCTCGCCGCATCTGATCGGCAACACCTCCCTGCCGGCCATCCATGGCGGGGTGCTGGGGGCGCTGCTGGAAATGACCGCCTTGGCGCAATTGTCGATCACCCAGGGCCTGGCGCGCCAGCCCAAGCCGATCGATGTCACCGTGGGCTATCTGCGCAGCGGCCGGCCAGTGGACACCTTCGCCCGCGCCGAAATCAAGCGCCTGGGGCGCCGTGTGGCCAATGTCTATGTGGAGGCCTGGCAGGAGGCGCGTTCGCGCCCGATCGCCAACCTGCACGGCCATTTCCACGTAACGCCCAGCGAGCAAGGGTGAGCCTGTATGACCCAAGAAGCTCTGTTCGATAACTTCAAGCCGCCCATGACCCCGGCCCTGGTGGTGCGGCGCGCGGCGCTTTTGCACAATCTTCGGACCATGCAGGGATTTTGCGACGCGGCCGGGGTGAGCCTGCGCGCCCATGGCAAGATGCACAAATGCTCGCAACTCGGCCGATTGCAGATTGAGCTGGGAGCCAAGGGCCTGTGCTGCCAGACTGTCGGCGAGGCCGAGGTCTACGCCAAGGCCGGCGTGCGTGACCTGCTGGTCACCGCCCCGGTGGCGCCCTGGGGCGCCAAGCGGCTTGCCGAATTGGCGTCCGACGGCGCCGAAATCGCCGTGGTGGTCGACGATGAGGGGCAGATCGAGCAATTGTCCAAGGCCGCCCATGCAAATGGCTCGCGGCTGCGGGTGGTGGTCGACCTCGATCTTGGCTTGCACCGCGCCGGCGCCGATCCCGCCGATGCGATCACCTTGGCCAAGGCCATCCAGCGCTCCGAAAGCCTGACCTATGCCGGCATCCAGGCCTATCTCGGCCACCTACAGCACCTGGCGGATGTGGACCAGCGGCGGGCGGGGACCACAAGCGCTCTGGTGCGGCTAAAAGACATTGTCGCCGATCTGGCGGTCGCCGGCCTTGCGCCCGAGATCGTCACCGGAGGCGGCACCGGCACCTATGTCACGGACCTGGCGTCCGGCGTGTTCAACGAGCTGCAGGCTGGCTCCTACGCCTTCATGGACGTGGAATATGATGACTGCGGCGCGCCGGACGGCGGCGCGTGGCCGTTTCAACCGGCGTTGCTGGTCGCGGCCAGCGTGGTCTCCGCCAGGCACAAATCCCACGTCACCATCGATGCGGGCCTCAAGGCGTTCAGCGTCGACGGCCCGCCCGCGCGGCCGCTCCACGGTGCGGCGCCCGGCTCGCGCTGGCGATCCATGGGCGACGAACATGGCGCCATCTATCACCCCCTGGCTACCGAGGCGCTCAAGCAGGCGGGGGCAGGCGGGGCTGACGCCGTCGCGGTTCTGAACGCCGATCCCGCCTTCGCCTGGCCTGAGGACGCGCCGCGCGTGGGCGACGTGGTCTGGTTGCAGCCGGGCCACTGCGATCCCACCGTCAACCTCTATGACGCGCTCTACGTGGCGGACGAAGACGGCTCGGCGGAGGTCTGGCCGATCGACGCCCGCCGCCGCAACACCGATGTTCAGTTCGCGGAGACCAACCAGCCATGAATGCGCCCGCCTGCACGACTGAGGAATTGATCTCGCTGAAGGCGATCCGCGCCGCCGCCACGCGGATCGCGCCGCATGTGAACGCCACGCCTTTGGTCCGGCTGATCCCTATCGGCCTTCGGCTCAAGGCCGAGAGCCTGCATCCGATCGGGGCGTTCAAGCTGCGTGGGGCCTTCAACGCCATCCTGTCTTTGACCGACGCCGAGCGTGCGCGGGGCGTCATCGCCTATTCCAGCGGCAACCACGCCCAGGCGGTTTCCTACGCGGCCCACAGGCTGGGGGTGCGCGCGGTCATTGTCATGCCGGATAACGCTCCCCGCGCGAAGCTGGAGGGCACCCGACGTTGGGGCGCCGAGGTCGTCATAGTCGGCCCGGCCAGCGCCGAGCGCGCCGCTCGCGCCCAGGCCCTGCAGGCCGCCCACGGCTACATCCTGATTCCGCCTTTTGACGCGCGGGCGATCATGGAAGGCACAGGAACCATCGGCCTGGAGATCCTGGGCGCGGCGGCGGATGTCGATACCGTGTTCGCGCCGGTCTCGGGCGGTGGCCTACTCGGCGGCCTGGCGGCGGCGGTCAAGCAGCTGAATCCCGCCGTGCGGGTGATCGGGGTTGAGCCGGAACTGGCCGACGATGCGGCCCAGAGCCTGCGCGCCGGCCGGATCGTGGCGCTGTCGGCGCAGGAGGTCACGCGAACCATCGCCGACGGGCTGCGCGTGCAACAGCTGGGCGATCTGACCTGGCCTCACATCCGCAGCTATGTGGATGAGATCATCACAGTCTCCGAAGCCGAGATCCGCAGCGCCATGCGCGCCATCGCCGCCGGCGCCAAGCTGGTGGCTGAGCCCAGTGGGGCGGTGGCCGCGGCCGGGGCCCTCAAGCGGGGCGGGGACCTGTCCCGTTCGGTCGCCGTGCTCAGCGGCGGCAATGTGGACCTCGACATTTTGGCCGAAATCCTGGGAGAGGCCACGGCTTAGCCGGATGCAGGTTGAAGCGCAAAATGCGGTGGACGCCCACCGGCTCGCCAGGGCGGAGCGGCTGAACGACTATTTCGAACTGCAGCTGCTGTTCGCCGAACGGCTGGCGGACCTGGCGTCCCTTTCGCTGCCCGAGGCGGTGGCGCGCTACACCAATTTCCACAAGCGTTTTGGCCTGGGCGCCGTGGAGGACGGGCCGCCCTCCGAGACCTGGCTACGCTATGCCGAGCCGCTGGACCGCCTTGGCTCGACCGCGCGGCGCCTGGCCTGGACCAAAGCCTTTTTCGCCGGCCTTCCTGAAGAAAGGCCGCCGACCAATCGCAAGTCCTTCGGCTGTTTCAGCAGCGATCCGCCCGATGACGCAGGCGTGGTGCGCATTCATTTCCTCAACAAGGACGCCCCTGACGACCCGGGTCCGCTCAGCCGGGCGAAGATGCCGGACAGACGGCGCGAACTGATGTCCATGTTCGCCTTTATTCGCCAGGCGCATCCCTCGGCCATGCAGGTCAGGGGCGGCTCGTGGCTCTACAATCTCGAAGCCTATCGCCGGCTGTTCCCGCCGGAATACGGGCGATCGAGAACCCCGATGGTCGGACCACGCCGGCTGAACGGCAGCTCAAGCTGGGGCCAGTTCCTGGACAGGCGAGAGGCCGTCAAACCCGATCGGCGCCGCGCTTTTCTGCAAAATTTCGTGGATCTGGACGCCGCCGCGCCCTGGCTGGCCTTTCCGATCCAGCCGCTGATCACCAACGCGCCGGTCGCCCTATTCTACGCCTTCTACGAGATCGGCGCCTGATCGGCCTGAGTGCAGAAAACCGGGGTCCAGAAAAATGATCGCCACAAGCGCCCGGCCGGCTTAGGTGACTGGCGATAATATAACAACGCGGCGACGATTCGAGAGTCGCGGCCAAGCCAGTCAAAACTGCGGGAAGGAACGAACATGGGACGCGTCAGCGGAAAGATCGCCTTGGTCACGGGCGGGGCGAGCGGCATCGGCCGGGGTTGCGCCGAGGCCCTGGCGGCCGAGGGGGCCACGGTGGTGGTCACCGACGTGCAGAACACCCTGGGCCAGGAAACTGTCACCACGATCCGCCAGGCGGGCGGCGAGGCCATCTATCTCACCCAGGACGTGACCCAGGAAGAGGTCTGGATCGCCACCATCGCCGCCATCAAGGACCAGTTCGGTCGACTCGATATCCTGGTCAGCAACGCCGGCATCGGCATCGGCGGGCCGATCACCGAAATGACCCTGGCGGATTTCCGCCGCCAGCAATCGATCAATGTGGAGGGCGTGTTCCTGGGCGTCAAACACGCGCTGCCGCTGATGCGCGCGGGTGGCGGCGGCTCGGTGATCAACATCTCGTCGGTGGCGGGTATGGTCGGCTCGCCCAACCTGGCGGCCTATTCGGCGACCAAGGGGGCCGTGCGGCTGTTCACCAAATCGGTGGCCCTGGAATGCGCGGCGCTGAAGGACGGGGTGCGCGTCAATTCCGTGCATCCGGGCATCATTGAGACCGCCATCTGGGACTCGATATCGGCCGGAATCGGCGGCGCCCTACCTGGCGGCGCCAACCGCATCGACCTGGATGCGATCACCGCCATCTCGACGCCGTTGGGCGTGAAGGGCTTGCCCAGGGATATTGCGCTGGGGGTAGTCTACTTGGCGTCGGACGAGTCGCGGTACGTGACGGGTACGGAACTGATCATCGATGGGGGGATGGTCGCTCGATAGGGGTTCATCCGAGCGCCTGATCTTGAAACGGAGCGCTTGGGTCGAGATCCGGTAAGGTGTTGTATTCCGAGACTTCAACGTCATGCCGATGACCTTCACCAAGCGCCTTCAACAGCCGATCATCCGCGGAGAGATCACTTGCAGCGTGCGCATTTGGCAAAGGCCGCACGTCAAGATCGGCGGCTGCTATCGCCTGGGATCCGGCGCCGTCGAGGTCACGGATCTTCGCCAGATCACGATCGCCGATATCACCCCCGCGCTCGCCCGACGTTCCGGTTTCGCCGGTGTCGTCGATCTGCTGAAGGTGGCCAAGCACGGTCCCGGTGAGAACGTCTATCTGGTCGAATTCGAATACCGTCCCGATGACTCCGAAGTTCACACACGCTCTGGATAAAGCTCCAGCAGCCCCGCCTCGCTCGCCGCGCACAAACCTCGCTCGGTGATCAACCCCGTCACCAGCCGGGCCGGCGTCACGTCGAAGCCGTAGTTGGCCGCCCGGCTGCCGGGGGCGGCGATATCCACCGACGCCAGACAGCCGTCCGCCGTGCGGCCGGTGATGCGGGTCAGTTCCAGGGGATCGCGTTGCTCGATCGGGATCTGGGCCAAACCGTCGGTGAGGGTCCAGTCGATGGTCGAGCCGGGCAGGGCCACATGGAAGGGGACCTTGTTATCGGCGGCGGCCAGGGCTTTCAGATAGGTGCCGATCTTGTTGGCCACGTCGCCGGTACGGGTGGTGCGGTCGGTGCCGACGATGCACAGGTCGACCATGTCGTGCTGCATCAGGTGGCCGCCGGTGTTGTCGGCAATGATGGTGTGAGCCACGCCCTGCTGACCCAACTCAAAGGCGGTGAGCGAGGCTCCCTGGTTGCGCGGGCGAGTCTCGTCCACCCAGACATGGACGTCGACGCCGGCGATCTGGGCGGCGTAGATCGGCGAAAGCGCCGTGCCCCAGTCGACGCAGGCCAGCCAGCCGGCGTTGCAATGGGTCAGGATGTTCACGGTTCCGCCGTCGCGCCGGGCCTGGGCGTCCAGGATCAGCCCCAGGCCATGCTGGCCGATGCGGTGGCAGGTCTCTACGTCGTCGTCACACAACTGCGCCGCGCGCGCCTGAGCGGCGGCCAAGCGCTCATCGATCGGCAGGGCCGCGACCGCCGCCAGCATCTCGTCCACCGCCCAGGCCAGGTTGACCGCGGTGGGGCGGGTGACCTTGAGGGTCTCGGCGGCGGCGTGCAGGGCGGCGTCGGAGGCGTCGGCGCGCAGGGCCAGGCAGATCCCATAGGCGGCCGTGGCGCCGATCAAGGGCGCGCCGCGGACCTGCATGTCGCGGATGGCGCGCGCGGCGTCTTCCAGGCTGGCCAGGCGCACGATATGGACCTGGTGCGGCAGCACGGTCTGGTCAAGGATCATCACGTCGCCGGTCTCGTCGGCGGCGGGCCAGATGGTGCGCGTATCGCGGCCGTGAATCCTCATGGCGCTCCTCCAGCGCCATCCAGGGCGCCGCCAATCAGCCTCTTGGCCTCGAACCCCTGCCACACCAGCAGGGCGGGCAGGCCGATGGCCAGGTCACGCGCCCGTTTCAACAAGGACAGGGCGAGCGCCATGTCCGCATTGAGCCCGAATAAAGGCCCAACAAGGGCATAGCCGGCCTCTTGCACGCCGATGGCCATGGGCGCGGCGAAGGCGGCGCTGCGCACCGCGCCCAAGAGGCTCTCGATGGCCAGGACGTCGACCAGGCCCAGTTCGACCCCGGTCAGGCGCAGGGCGATCCACGCGCCGGTGGCGCTGGCCGTCCAGGCGGCGAAATGCAGGGCCACGGCCGCCGCGATGCGCGCGGGCTGGTCGTAAAGGGCGCTCATCCCCTGGGCTACGGCGCTGGCCTGGGCCACGGAACCGGGCAGGAACCGCGCCGCCAGTTTCTCGATCAAGCCTGAGCTGTTGCGCTGGAGCAGGATAAAGGCGCCTGCGCCCACGGCGCACAGGCCGACGCTGATCAGGCCAATCCACAACAGGCGATCGTGGGTGGACCGGGCGCCCAGCCTGAAGGCCAGGACACCGACGCCGAGGCCGATGAAGACGATCTGGGCGATCAGTTCGGCGGTGGCGTCCACCACCGTGGTCGAGAAGGCCTGGGTGGCGGTGACCCCATGCAGGATCGCCGCCCGCGCGCCGATGACGAAACCGCCGAACTGCGAGAAGGGCAGGTGCTCAGCTGCGGCGTCGCGCACCATCCGGGCCCAGACGAACACCCCGAACCGGGCCGGCGGCTGATCGGCCAGCACGAACCAGGCCGAGCCCAGGATCAGGATCGGCAGCAGGCTATAGGCGCACAGGACCGCGAAGCTGTGCCAACCTATGGCCTCCAGGGCTTTCAGGACCGCGCCGAAGCCGAAATAGCCGATGACCGCGGTGGCTAGGGCCAGGCCCACGATAGCGGTGAGAATGACGCCAATCTTCATGGACAGGCGCTCGCGAAGTCCAGGAAGCGGCCGCGCCGCAAATCCGGCTCGGCCGCCGCCTCGATCGCCGCCGGGGAGATCAGCGCCGCCAGCTCCTCCGCATACCGATAGTCTGGCGCGCAGCCGGGATAGGCGCCCGTCGCGGGATGCAGGTAGATCTCGCTTAGGCCTGGCGGAAGATGGGCGATGATCCCCGCCAGGCGCTCGGCGCTCAGCGCGCCGGACCAGCGCAGGCCGAACACCTGATCGGGCACGACCAGGCCGGCGCGGCGAAAGCGGCGGCGCGCCAGGGCCGCCCACAGGTCCACCACCGGTTCGGCCGCATAGGCGTCCGGCTCGACCTGGGCCAATACGTCGCGCGGCTCCATGGGCAGCCGTGCGGCGCGCATGCCGAAGCGCTTGCCGATCTTCAGGATCAGGCCGGCTATGGTCGGGTGCAGGTGAAAGTGCTTGTGGGCGTTGACGTGGTCCAGGGGCAGGCCCGTGGCGGCGAAGGCTTCGAACTGGGCGGTGATCTCCGCCTCGAGCTGCCGTTGGGCGGCGAGGTTGAAGAACAGGGTCAGACCGGCGCGGACCATGTCGGTGCGGAACTGACCGTCAGCGCCCACCAGATCGGGAACCTGGGCCGTGGGCAGCGCCGGGCGGCCATCCACCAGCACCACATGCAGGCCGACGCCAAGACCCGGCAGGCGGCGCGCACGCTCCACCGCATCGGCGGCGCCCGGGGCGGCGACCATCAGGCTAGCGGCGGTGAGCACGCCCTGACTATGGGCCTGCTCGACCGCTTCATTGACCTGGCGGGAAGCCCCAAAATCGTCCGCGGTGATGACGAGGGACTTCATGGCGTTCGACCCGTCTCCGTCGGGGAGAGGGGGTGCGTCCTTACGCCACCGCGTTCTTGCGTTCGCGCAGGAACTCACGGAATTCCACGCCCTCGCGCAGGCGGCGCTTCATCATGTCCGGGCTGCGCACCATCTCGCCCACGATCGAGGCGATCTTGCCGGCGCGGAAGTAGAAGGCTTTGTAGAAGGTCTCCACCGAGTTGAAAATCTCGTCGTGGCTCAGGTGCGGATAGTGCAGCGGCGCGATCTGGATGCCGTGATCATCCACCAGTTCGGCGTTCTCCGCGTCCAGCCAGCCGTTCTGCAGGGCCTGGTCATAGAGGAAGGTGCCGGGGTAGGGCGCCGCCAGCGACACCTGGATGGTGTGCGGGTTGATCTTGGCCGCCCACTTCACCGTCTCCTGGATGGTCTCCTTGGTCTCGCCCGGCAGGCCGAGGATGAACGTGCCGTGGATGGCGATGCCCAGTTCATGGCAATCCTTGGTGAACTTCTCGGCCACCTCGATGCGCATGCCCTTCTTGATGTTGTACAGGATCTGCTGGTTGCCGGACTCGTAGCCCACCAGCAGCAGGCGCAGGCCACCGTCCTTGAGCACCTTCAGGGTTTCACGGGGCACATTGGCCTTGGCGTTGCACGACCAGGTCACGCCCAGCTTGCCCAGTTCCTTGGCGATGGCCTCGGCGCGGGGCAGGTTGTCGGTGAAGGTGTCGTCGTCGAAGAAGAATTCCTTGGTCTGCGGGAAGGCCTTCATCGCCCATTTGATCTCTTCGATCACGTGCTCGACGCTGCGGGTGCGGTAGCGGTGGCCGCCGACGGTTTGGGGCCACAGGCAGAAGGTGCAGTGCGATTTGCAGCCGCGACCGGTGTAGATCGAGATGTAGGGGTGCTTCAGATAGCCGATGAAGTAGTTCTCCATCTTCAGGTCGCGCTTATAGACCGGCGTGACCCAGGGCAGGCTGTCCATGTTTTCCAGGATCGCTCGATCCTCGTTGTGGACGATGACGCCTTGGCTGTTGCGATAGCTGAGGCCCTTGATGTCAGACCACGCGACGTCGTCGGCCACTTCCTTGATGGTGAAATCGAACTCGTTGCGGGCGACGAAATCCACCGCCGGGGCCTTGATCATGCTGCCGTCTGCGTCGACGGCGACCTTGGCCCCGATCAGGCCGGCCTTCAGGTTCGGATTGACCGCCTTCATGGCCTCGATGGTCTTCACATCGGAGGCGAAGGAGGGGACGGAGGTGTGCAGCACCACCAGGTCGTGCTCTTTGGCCATGGGCAGAACGTCGGCCAGGGTCTGGTTGTGCGGCGGCGCATCCACCAGCTTGGAGTTTTCCACTAGGGCCGCCGGCTGGGCCAGCCAGGTCGGATACCAGAAGGACTTGATCTCCCGCTTGGCTTGATACCTGGACCCTGCGCCGCCGTCGAAGCCTTCGAAGGAGGGGGCCTGCATGAAGAGGGTGCGCAGCATTGACTAATTCCTCAGAGGGGAGCCAGGACGCCGTCCGGCCCCACACGATAACGACGCCCCCGCCAACTGACCGAGGCGCCCGTCAGGCTCGCTAGGAACACGACGAACGATAGCACGTCCCGAAGCGGCATGAGCCAGAGGGCGCCTGCCTCCGTCCCGGTCGCCGCATCGATCCGATGCTTAAGAATGAGACGAGATATCAGGATCGCAAGGATCAGGGCTAGAGAAACCTCTGAAAATCCCAGCAGTGTGGCGCCGATCACCGCCAGGGGCAGGGCGTAGGTGACCAAAGAGCCGAAATAACCGGCGCCGTCGATCAGCCGGATCGTGCGCCCCCAGCGAATTTCGTGGCTGATCAGCTCACCGCCGCTGGCGTCGCTGCAGCCGTGGCCCAGCAGCAGGGACGGCATGGCGATGCGATAGCCCAGGGCGCGAACGGCGCGGCCGATCTCATAGTCGTCGGCCAGATGGTCGCGAAAAGCCTGGAAGCCGCCGATTTCGCGCAGCACCGACGCGGTCAGAGCGATGGTTGAGCCCATGCAGGGCTCGGCCAAGCCCAGGCTGGCGCCCATGATGGCGTTGGGCAGGAACTGATAGTTGATGGCCATGGCGCCCAGGCGCGACCACATCCCGCCGCGCGCTTGGCCCACATAGAGATAAGTGACCACACCGACGCCCGGCCGCTCCAGGGCGCCGGTGATTCGGCTTACATAGTCCGGCGGGGCGATGATGTCGCTGTCGCTGAGGATCAGGATTTCGTGGCGGGCGGCGCCCGACATGTTGATCAGATTGGCGATCTTGCGGTTGGCGCCGTGCTCGGTGGCGTCGACCACCAGGGTGATGTCCAGGTCGGGATGAGCGGCCTGCAGGCTGCGCACCAGGGGAATGGCCGGATCGCCGCGATCCTGCACCCCGAATACGATCTGGATCGGCCCGTCATAGGCCTGCCGGCAGAAGCTCTCCAGGTTCTCGGCCAGGCCCGGGTCGGCTCCGGAGAGGGGCTTGAGCAAGGTGACCGGTGGCGCGCTCGTGGCCGAGGGGGTGACGCGGCGCAGGAAGCGCGCGGCCATCTCCGCTGCGAACAGGGCGTAGAGTCCGCCCAATCCGCCGAAAAACAGGGCGGCCCAACCCAGAAAGGTGAGCAAGGGGTGCAAGGCGGACCCGCCCTCTCAGGTTTCGCGGCCGATGAGATAGAAGGGCAGGGCTTTTAGGGGCTCGGCGGCCGCGCCATAGACCGCCACCGCGTCGGCGGCCGACTGGGCCAGAGCCTCGGCCTGGGCCTGGGCGCCCTCCACCCCATGGATCGAGACCAGGGTCGCCTTGCCCTGGCCTTGGTCCTTGCCCACCGCCTTACCGGCGGCCTCGGCCGAACTGGTGACATCGATCAGGTCGTCGGTGATCTGAAAGGCAAGGCCGAAGTCGCGGGCATAGCCCTTCAGCCGTTCGCGATCTTCGGCGCCACGCCCGGCCAGGATGGCGCCAGCCTCGCAGGCGAACTCGAACAACGCTCCGGTCTTCATCCGCTGCAGGAGGATGATTTCGTCCGGCGTGTGCTCGCGGTTAGGTGCGTCGATATCCATCATCTGGCCGCCGATCATGCCGTCGCTGCCGCCGGCTCGGGCCAATAGCGCCACCAGCTGGCAGCGAATCTCGGCCGAGGGATGGGTGTCGGGATGGGCCAGGATCTCGAAGGCCAGGGTCAGCAGGGCGTCGCCGGCCAGGACCGCAGTGGCCTCGTCGAACTTTTTGTGGGTGGTCGGCAGTCCCCGGCGCAGATCGTCGTCGTCCATGCAGGGCAGGTCGTCATGCACCAGGGAATAGGTGTGCAGGGCCTCGATGGCGGCCGCCACGCGCAGGGCCCGGCTCTGGGGCGCGTCGAACAGGGCGGCGCTGGCCAATACCAGGAACGGACGTAGTCGCTTGCCGCCGGCGAAGATGGCGTAGCGCATGGCCTGCTGCACTCGCGCGTGCAGCCCGCTGGGCGGTGGGAGCAGGGCCTGCAGAGTCTCATCGGTTAGCCGGGCTGATTCGATCAGCGCGGTCGTCAGGCCCTTCGTCAGGTCAGCGTGCTTGTTCAAGGGCGAAGCTCCCGCGGTAGGTTCGAAGCGCCTAATGACCAGACGCGAAGGCCAAGGCAAGTCCGGCCGCCCAAACCGTGGCGCCCGCGACACAACCAAATGGCATATTTTGTGGCGATTTCGCGTCCGTCGAATTGCCGTCCGGATTGGCGACCATACATGGTAGCCACTCGCGAGCGGCCCCGCTTGGGCTGTGCGACTTTTTCGTACGCGGGCGATGCTTTGAGTTTGGAATAGGTGCGTTGCGGGGCGAATGGCGTTACATGCGTAGAGGACTTGGACGGAATGCAGCGGACGGCGCGCCGGGATTTGAGCGCTCAGACGCTCCAATCGATCGCGTCCCGCCAAACCGGAGTGATGTGATGCGAGTGATCCTGGCCCAACCACGCGGCTTTTGCGCCGGCGTCGTGCGCGCCATCGATATTGTCGAAAAGGCCATCGAGAAGTTCGGCGCGCCGGTCTATGTGCGCCACGAGATCGTGCACAACCGGCATGTGGTCGAGAACCTGAAGGCTAAGGGCGCGATCTTCGTCGAAGAAATTTCCGAAATTCCTGATGGCGTCCACACCGTGTTCAGCGCCCACGGCGTCGCCAAATCAGTGTTCGAGGACGCCAAGGCCCGCGGCCTGCCAGTGCTGGACGCGACCTGCCCGCTGGTGTCCAAGGTTCACGCCCAGGCGCGCCGCTATGTCTCCAAGGGGCGCAGCCTGATCCTGATCGGCCATGCCGGCCACCCCGAGGTCGAAGGCACCATGGGGCAGGTGGACGCGCCGGTCTATCTGGTCTCCACCGAGGCGGACGTGGCCGCCCTGGAACTCGCCGCCGACGAGCCGATCTCCTACGTCACCCAGACTACCCTCAGCGTCGACGACACCCGCGCGGTGATCAACGCCCTGCGCGCCCGGTTCACCAATATCGTCGGGCCGGACATTTCCGATATCTGCTACGCCACCCAGCATCGCCAGACCGCCGTGCGCGACCTGTGCAAGGTCGCCGACATGATCTTGGTGGTGGGCTCGACCAAGAGCTCCAACTCCAACCGACTGTGCGAGATCGGCCGCGAAGAGGGCCTGCCCAGCTATCTGATCGCCGATAGCGACGATCTGGACCCCAAATGGCTGGAGGGCGTCAACGCCATCGGCCTCACCGCCGGCGCCTCGGCCCCCGAGGAGTTGATCCAGGAAGTGATCGAGACCCTGCGCCGTCTGGGTCCGGTTCAGCTGGAGCATCTGCCCGGCGTGGAAGAAAACATCGAATTTCGAGTGCCAGCCGTGCTGCGCTCGCGCGCCAAGCCGGTTCCGGCCTAGAGCCTCGTCCTTGACCGCACCCCTTGAACATCATGTGACCTTCGAAGGAGCCTAAGGATGGCCATTCCCATCTCGCAGGCGGCGCGCATCGGCGCCTATATCGCCAAACAGCACCTGACCGGCGTCAAGCGCTATCCCTTGGTGCTGATGCTGGAGCCGCTCTACCGCTGCAACCTGGCCTGCGCCGGCTGCGGCAAGATCGACTATCCGGACGAGATCCTGAACCAGCGCCTGACCTACGATCAGTGCATGCACGCCATCGACGAATGCGGCGCGCCGGTAGTCTCCATCGCCGGCGGCGAGCCCTTGCTGCACAACGATCTGCCCAAGATCGTCAAGGGCTTCATCGCCAAGAAGAAGTTCGTCATCCTGTGCACCAACGCCCTGTTGCTGACCAAGAAGATCGACCAGTACGAGCCCAATCCCGCCTTCACCTGGTCCATCCACCTGGATGGCGATCAGGTCATGCACGACAAGTCGGTTTGCCAGGATGGGGTCTATGACATCGCCGTCAAGGCTATCAAGCTGGCCAAGTCCCGCGGCTTCCAGGTGAGCGTGAACTGCACCCTGTTCCAGGGCGCCGACCCGGAGCGGGTCGCCGCCTTCTTCGACGAGATGAAGGCTCTGGGCCTGGATGGCGTCACCGTCTCGCCGGGCTACGCCTATGAACGCGCGCCCGACCAGGACCACTTCCTGAACCGAACCAAGACCAAGCAGCTGTTCCGCGACATCCTCAAGCGCGGCCGCGGCGGCAAGGAATGGTCGTTCACCCAGTCGACCATGTTCCTCGACTTTTTGGCCGGCAACCAGGCCTATGCCTGCACCCCCTGGGGCAATCCCACCCGCACCGTGTTCGGCTGGCAAAAGCCCTGCTACCTCCTGGGCGAAGGCTATACCAAGACCTTCAAAGAGCTGATGGACAACACCGCTTGGGACGACTACGGCGTCGGCAACTACGAAAAATGCGCCGACTGCATGGTCCACTCGGGCTTCGAGGCCAGCGCGGTGCAGGACATGGTCAAGCATCCGCTCAAGGCGCTTGGCGTGGTCGTGCGCGGCGTGCGCACCGACGGGCCCATGGCCAAGGACATCTCCATCGAGAACCAGCGCCCGGCCAAGGCGTTCTTCGCCGATCACGTGGAGAAGAAGCTGGCCGAGATCCGCGCCAAGAACCCGCGCGCATCCAAGAAGGTGGTCAATGTCGAGGAGGAAGCTTAAGGGCGCTTCCAGCGTCCTTTAGCCGAACGGGTTGGCGCGCAGAGGAGCTCGATCTGTGGCGACCTTGATCGATAGCGTCAGGAAGCTCGCCATCGCGGCGTGTACGGCCATGGGGTTGGCGGGCCTTTCGGCGCCAGCCAAGGCTGCACCACTTTCGCCCGCCCCCGACGCCCCGCTGATCCTGATCTCCATCGACGGATTTCGCCCGGACTATCTGAACCGGGGCGTCTCGCCGACCCTGTCGGCCCTGGCCGCGGGCGGAGTGAGGGCCGAGCGGATGTTGCCGTCCTTCCCCTCGATCACTTTTCCCAACCACTACACCCTGGTCACAGGCCTCTATCCCGACCACCACGGCATAATCAGCAACAGCTTCGAGGACGCGGCCGCGCCCGGCGGGGTGTTCCACATGTCCAGCAAGGACGAGGCCTGGTGGGACGAGGGGACGCCGATCTGGGTCACTGCCGAGCGCCAGGGCATGCGTACAGGTACGGAGTTTTGGCCAGGATCTGAGGTCGCGATCCATGGTGTGCGGCCTGAGCATTGGGAACCCTACCGGCTGACCAAGCCCGGCGATCAAAGGGTGGACACCTTGTTGGGCTGGCTGGACCTTCCCGCCGCCGAACGCCCACATTTCCTCACCCTCTATTTTGACGCCGTCGATAGCGCCGGCCACATGTTCGGTCCCGATAGCCCGCAGGTGAACAAGGCCATCGCCGCTACCGACGCCTCGATCGGCCGGCTGGTCGAGGGGTTGAAGGCGCGAGGGATTACGGCCAATCTGATTGTGGTGGCCGACCATGGCATGGCCGCCGTCGCGCCCGATCACATCTTGTTGCTGGATGACATGATCGACCCCTCGGCCGTGCGCGTGGTGTTCGCCGACGCCGTATCCGGGATCGATATTCCCGACACCCCCGCCGGTCACGACGCCGAGGCCAGGCTCCTGGCGCCGCACGACCACATAAGCTGCTGGAAAAAGGCCAGGGTTCCGGCCCGCCTGCACTATGGGAGCAATCCCCGCGTGCCGGACGTGGTCTGCATGGCCGAGGTCGGCTGGCTGATCGAAACCAGGGACGGTCAGGCCCGCCGCCATTTCCACCTGGCCGGCGAGCATGGCTATGACAATGCGGCCCCACAGATGGGCGCCCTGTTCGTCGCCAACGGTCCGGCGTTCAAGAAGGGCGTGGTGATCCCACAATTCCCCAATGTGGATGTCTATCCGCTGATGACCCATGTGCTGGGGATCAAGGGCGAGGCCAATGATGGCGATTTCGCCGGCGTAAAGGCGGCGGTGGTTCGGTAAGGCGGGCTAACCGGCCGTCGCCAAGGCGCGGCTCAGACGGGCCTTAGCGTCTTCCAGGGATTTGAAGCCCAATCCAGCCTCCCTTGCTGTCCGAAGCAGCGCCGGCAATTGCCCTGGCCGTTTCGCCAGCGACCACAGCACAGCGCCGATGTCTGGCTGTCCGTCCGGCCTCAACCCCGCCAGCGCCGCTGCGGGAAGAGCATGGTCGGCGGCGTCGGACACCGCGCGGATGGCGGCGAACGGCAGGGCGTGGCGCTGGGCGACCCGAGCGACGATGTGGGATTCCATGTCGACGGCCGCCGCGCCGGTGGCCTCGAACAGCGCCCGCTTGCCCGCCACCGAACCGATCATGGCCTCTCCTGCGGTGATGGGTGCGAGGCGGGCCTTGGGCAGGGCTGCGGCCAGGTGGGCGGTCCAGTCGGCGTCCACGGCATGAACATGGCCATCGGCGATCACTTCGGACGCGATGAGCAGGTCGCCGGCCTCGAGCCCCGGAACAAGGGCGCCGCAGACGCCGAAGCTGAGGAGGAGGGGCTTTTCCATTCTGCTCCCCTGTTCGAAGAACGGGGGATCTGGCGGCGGACCGTCGGATCCGGCGGCTGAGGAGGCCTGCGCTCGTGGAGACACCCCCTCCGTCACGGCCCTTTCGCGCCGCGCCACCTCCCCCGTATCGCTGCGCGAAACAGGGAGAGAGAGGTCAGCCAACGCCTCTTCCAACTTCCGCTCCAGCCCCGCGGAATCCCCGCCGCCGATCACGGTCAGCACGCCGTCGCCAGCGATGATCCGCGCTTCGCGGACCATGCCGACCACGGCGATCACCCGCACCGCGGCGGTCATCACATGCCGAAGGCGACTTGGCGCGTATTGCTGCGCTGGAGGTTGCGATAGCGGGCGATGGCCCAGAGGGGGAAGAACTTGGCGTAGCCGTGGTAGCGCAGGTAGAAGACCCGCGGGAAGCCGCCGCCCGTATAGTGGTCCTCGGGCCAATAGCCCTGGTCGTTCTGGTTGGCCTGCAGCCAGGCGATTCCGTTGGCCACGGCCGGATGGTCGGTCTCGCCAGCCGCCATCAGCCCCAGCAACGCCCAAGCGGTCTGGGACGAGGCCGACGGCGCGGGCTCATAGCCCTTATAATCGAGCTTGTAGCTGTCGCAGCTCTCGCCCCAGCCGCCATCGGCGTTCTGGATGGCGATCAGCCAGTCCACCGCCTTGCGCATCACCGGGGCCTGGGCGGCCACATCGGCGGCGTTCAGCGCGCAAAGCGCCGACCATGTCCCATAGACATAGTTCACACCCCAGCGGCCGAACCAGCTGCCATCCGCTTCCTGTTCACGCTCCAGATAGGCCAGGGCCGCCTTCATGCGTGGGCCGTCCTTCTCGCCCAGCTGGGCCAGCATGGAGACGCAGCGGGCGGCCACGTCCACCGTAGGCGGGTCCAGCAGGGCCCCGTGGTCGGCGAAGGGGATGTTGTTCAGGTAGTGATAGGTGTTGTCGGCGTCGAAGGCCGCCCAGCCGCCATTCTTGCTCTGCAGGCCATTGACCCACTCGCGGCCGCGGTCGATGGCGTGGTCATAGACGTCGCCGGCGCCGTTCTTGTCCCGCGCCCGATC
This sequence comes from Caulobacteraceae bacterium, assembly GCA_036494815.1. Classification (GTDB taxonomy): domain Bacteria; phylum Pseudomonadota; class Alphaproteobacteria; order Caulobacterales; family Caulobacteraceae; genus Poindextera. Next base: position 53,665 of record DASXNV010000023.1, on the reverse strand, counting down.
CATGGCCATCACCACCACGGCGGTGTCGTCTAGGTCCGGATAGTGGGCGTTATTGTACTGAAACGCCCAGCCGCCGGGGCGTACATTGGGCCGCTGCTCGGCCCAGTCGCCGACCACATCCAGCACCTGCAGGGGCTTGAGCCATTGCAGGCCCTTCAGCGCCGCCTGTTCGGCCTCGTGGCCGGCGGCCTCAAGCAGGGCGTGACTGGCCAGCGCGGTGTCCCACACCGGCGACAGGCAGGGTTGGCAATAGGCCTCGTCGTCCTTGATCACGAGCAGTTTCTCGACCGACCGGCGCGCGATGGCGCGGTGCGGATGGTCCTCGGCATAGCCAAGGACGTCGTACATCATCACGCTGTTGGCCATGGCTGGGAAGATGGCGCCCAGGCCGTCCTCGCCGTTCAGCCGCTCGGTGACGAAGGCTGTAGCCTTCTCGATCGAGCGCCTTTTCGTGCCCTTCGGGAAATATGGCTCGACGATCTGCAGCACCTTGTCCAGGGCGAAGAAGAAACTGGCCCAGGGCTCTTTCTGATGGCCGCTCTTGTGGATGCCGCGCAGGGCCTTGGGATCGCCGACGAACAGCTCGTCTATGGTCACCCCGCGCGGATTGCGGGCCAGGGGCTTCAGAGCCCGCAGCACCAGCAGCGGCACGATCACCGTGCGCGCCCAGTAGGAAATCTTGTCCAGGTGCACCGGGAACCACTTGGGCAGGATCATGATCTGGACCGGCATTTCCGGCACGGCCTTCCAGGTGATCACCCCGAAAAAGGCCAGAAGGAAGCGGGTGAAGACGTTGCAGGCGCCGGCGCCGCCCCGGGCTAGCAGGGCCTCGCGCGCCCGCTTCATGTGCGGCGCATCGGGTGAATCGCCGATCATCTTCAGAGCGAAATAGGCCTTCACCGTCGCGCTGACGTCGAAAGCGCCGCCATGGTAGAGCGGCCAGCCGTGATGCTCGCCCTGGATACGGCGCAGATAGACGCCGATCTTGCGCTCCAGCTCCAGGTCGTCCGGCTCGGCCAGGTAGTGGCGCAGCAGGATGTATTCCGCCGGAATGGTGGCGTCGGCCTCCAGCTCGAACACCCAATGGCCGTCGGGGCGCTGCAGCTTGAGCAGAGCGTCCGTGGCGCGGCCCACGGCGCGGTCCAGCGCTTCGAGCGATATCTCCGAGGCCGGTTTGAACTGCTGGGCGGCGTCGTCCATGGTCCTAGTTCCCTGAACTTAGGGCGTCGAAGGCGAGACCCGCCGCCTTGTCGCCGGAACGTATCGCGCCCTCGATGGTGGCGGGCAATCCCGTATCGGTCCAGTCCCCGGCCAGGATCAGGTTGCGCCAGCGAGTGCGGGCGCCGGGCCGCTTGGCGTTCTGCTCCGGGGTGGCCTCGAAGGTTGCGCGGCGTTCTTTGACGATCTGCCAGGCGGGCGGTTGCTCGCCCAGGCCGTGGACGGCGGCGATATCGCGCCAGAACATCTCGGCCAAGGCCTCGCGGTCCAGGTCGACCAGATGGTCGGCGCCGCTGACCGTCACCGAAATCCGGTCCTCGAAGGCGAAGATCCACTCGGCCTTGCCGCCGATCACCCCGACCATGGACGCAGCGCCCGGCGGCGGCGTGACCTTGAAATGGGCGTTGACGATGGGAGTGAAGCGGTCGGGAACGGTCAGGTCCGGGACCAGGGTCTGACTGATCCAGGGCGGCGTGGCCACCACAACGGCGTCGTTCGGCCCGACCCGGATTTCATCCTCGGGCAGGGACAGGGCGGTGATGCGGTCGCCGTCATAGCGCGCCGAACGGACCCGTTGGCCCAGGCGCACGGTCGCGCCCTTTTGAGCCAGGAACGCCAGGGCCGGTTCGATGAAGGCCGCCGCCAGGCTGGGATGGGCGATGCGGGGGCGGTAATGGCGTCCGCCCTTGACCAGGGTCTCGCGGATCACCGCGCCGGCCAGGGCGGCCGAGGCGCCCGCCGGGTCGGTATTGAGCGCGGCCAGCAGGAAGGACTGCAGCAGCCTGTCCCACAGGTGTCCCGAACAGGCGATGACTTCGTCGATCCGCTTGTTGGCGCCCGGATTGAGAAAGGCCAACAGGCTCAGATAATCACCGGCGGTGGTGCTCGGCACGCGGCGGTCCTTGGCCAGCACCCACCAGGCCAAGGGGCCTTCGTTTGGGCGGATGGTCCAGGCCTCGCCGGTGCGCACGTCATGATAGTCGAACCGCGCCGTCTCCGGCCCGGCCATGCGGTCCTCGGCGCCGATGGCCCGCAGATAGGCGAAGGTGGCGCGATTGCCGGACAGGACTAGGTGGTTGCCATTGTCGATGGTCATGTCCAGGACCGGATCCACATAGGATCGGCAGCGCCCGCCGGCCTGGGCCGCGCCCTCGATCAACTCGACCTGGACCCCGCGCCCCGCCAGGGCGACGGCGCTGGACAGCCCCGCCAGGCCGCCGCCGACGATCCAGACCGTGCCCGGTCGTGCAGGCGGGTTCACGCGCCGGCTCCCGGGCGCGTCCGCTTCCATTTCGTCACGGCCGGCCCTGTGCCGGCCATCCATGCCGTGAAGGTTTGGCTGTGACGGCGGCGCGGAAAAAGCACGGCATGGATCGCCGCGACGAGCGCGGCGACGACGGGATCAAACTGAATTGTCGGACGTCGCTCTTCCCGAACGCCATCACTGCCAGCTTGCCTCATCCGAAAAGCCCGCGCCGCAGCAGCAGCCACAGCAGGCGCGGCTTGGACAGGCTGACGCGCAGGCGCGGGGCCGCCCAGCCTTCGGCCTCCATGCGCTCGAGGATGCCGCCATAGACCGCGCCCATCAGCCGGGGGGCGATCAGCCGGCCCTTAGGGTGTGTGGCCATGATGGCGGCCGCGTTGGCGTAGTGCTCGTGGGCCCGCTTGGCCACCCAGCGGCAGGCGGTGTCGATTCTGGGGTCGGCCATCACCGCCAGCGGCTCGCGCGTGTGGATCCCGGCGGCCTCCAGGGCCTCCAGTGGCATGTAGAGCCGGCCGATCTCGGCGTCCTCGTCGATATCGCGCAGGATGTTGGTCAGTTGCAGGGCGCGGCCCAGGTCGTGGGACAGAGCAACGCCCGGCGCCTCATCCATGCCGAACACGCACACCGACAGCCGGCCCACGGCGCTGGCCACCCGGTCGCAATAGAGATCCAGGGTCTGATAGTCCGGCGCGACGATATTGGCGTCCACATCCATCTGCATGCCGTCGATCACGGCCAGGAAATCGGCGTGGCGCAGGCCGAAGCGGCGCACCGGCTCTGCCAGGAAGGCGGACAGGGTCGCTGGCGCGCCGGCATATAGGGCGTCCAGGTCTGCGCGCCAGGCGTCGAGCTGCCGGCGGCGCTCAGCCTTGTCCAGGCCCGCCTCGTCGGCGATGTCGTCCACCTGGCGGCAGAAGGCGTAGATGTCGAACATGGCCGCCCGCTCGGCCGCTGGCAGCACGCGCATGGCGGCGTAGAACGAACTGCCCGAGGCCTGTTTTTCGGCGGTGGGCGCATCGGTGGCGGGGGCGGCGAGGCTCATGGCGCCTCTCTATGGCGCAGCTTGGGGGTTTTGCCGAGGCCCAGGCGCAGGGCGGCGAAGCGGCCCAGGCCGGACAGGGCCAGACCGATCATCTCCAGCTTGCTGTGATGGGTCTCCTCCGACAGCGGATCACGCTGCAACAGCCGGCGGGTCATGCTTTCGGCCAGAGTCTGGATGACACTGACCTCCAGGCCGATGCCGGCGTCACGAACCTGGGGCGCCAGGGACCTGGATATGTCCAACAGGCCCAGGGTGCGATGGGCCAGATGGGTGATCACGCCGCGCAGGACCGGGCCGGATTTGGATTCGCCGAGGACTTCGACGCTCAGTCCCGCATCGGTCAGCACGTTCATCGGCACATAAACCCGGTCGATCTGGCGATAGTCCTCGCCGCAATCCTGTAGGTGGTTGATCACCTGCAGCGCGCTGCACAGGGCGTCAGAGGCCGGCCAGGTCGACCTAGCCTCGCCGTGCACGTCCAGCATGAACCGCCCCACCGGCGCCGCCGAATAGCGGCAATAGTCCAGCAAATCCGCCCAATCGGCGTAGCGGGACTTGGTCACATCGCGGCGAAAGGCTTCCAGCAGATCCAGAGCGTGCTGGTTGGTTAGGCCCCGTTCGGCCAGCACACCGCGCAGGGCGGTAGCATTGGCGTCGGAGTCGGCGCGGCCCAGCAGGCTGTCCTCGATCCGCGCCAGGGCGGCCAGCTTGTCGGCCGGGGCGGCGGTGGCGTGGTCGGCGATATCGTCGGCGGCGCGGGCCACGCGATAGAAGGCCATCACCACAGGGCGGTGGCGCTGGGCGATCAGGAATGAGCCCACCGGGAAGTTCTCGGTGGTGTGGTCCTTGCCCGAGGCGAAATCGGCGCTGCTGCTCATCGAAGCTCCGCGGCGGCCTGGGCGCGCCCCTTCCACATGCCCCCGCGCCCGCACCAGACCTGGATCGCGGAATCGAGGGTGAAGGCGGTGTAGAGCGCGCCGATCACCGGCAGGGCAAGCCCCCACAGTGGCGAACGGCGATAGAAGGCCAGCATTGGCTGGAATGAAATGGCCATGGCGGCCCAGGCGCCCAGGCCCAGCCACCGGGCTAGGCCGTGACCAAACAGGGTCAGAAAGGGCGCGCTGAGATAGACCAGCACCATGCCCAGGATGGTTCCCGCAAGCAGCAGGGGCGAGTAGCCGAGTTGGGCATAAGCCGAGCGCGAGACCATTTTGCCGATCTCGCCTACGGTCTGATAGGGCCGCAGGCTGACAGCGCGGTCGGTCAGGCCCAGCCAGATCGGGCCCTGGCTCTTCATCCGCCGACCCATGGCGCAGTCGTCGATGATCTCGGCGCGGATGGAATCGATGCCGCCGGCCGCTTCTAGGGCGGTGCGCTTGATCAGCATGCAGCCTCCGGCGGCGGCGGCCATTTTGCGCCGCGGATCGTTCACCCAGCCGAATGGATAGAGCATGTCGAAGAAGAACACGAAGGCCGGGATCAGCAACTTTTCCGCCCAGGTCTGGTTGGTCAGCCGCGCCATCAGCGACACCATCACCCGCTGGCCGGCCTCGGCGCGGGACACCAGTTTGCGCAGGTTGTCCGGGGAATGGGCGATGTCGGCGTCGGTGAGTAACAGATAGTCGGGGGTGAAGGCCGCAGCCTCTGACACCCCCTGGCGCACGGCCCACAGCTTGCCGGTCCAGCCGGCCGCCAGCGGCGCGCCGCTCAGGATCCGCAGGCGTTCGCCGGCCTCCAGCCGCGCGGCGGCCTCGGCCGCGACCGCGGCAGTGCCGTCCTCGCTGTTGTCGTCCACCAAGATCACGCGAAAGGCGCCGGGATAGTCCTGGGCCAGCAGGCCGCCCACCGAGCGGGCGATGACGTCGGCCTCGTTGCGCGCCGGAACCACGGCGACCACGCTGGGCCAGGCTGTGGGTTCGGACGTGGCTTCGTCCCGGTCGTCGCGCTCCCTCATCCGCCAAAAGCCGCCATGGCCGATCAGCAGATAGGTCCAGACGGCCAAGGTCAGGCCGCCCAAAAGCACGGAGACCGTCACTTGAGCATCCCCGCCGCCCGGAACCAGTCCAGCGCATCCTTCAACGCCTCGGCATAGGGGCGGGCGCTGTAGCCCAGTTCTCGTTCGGCCTTGGCCGAAGTGAAGAACATGTGGTGGCTGGCCATTTTCAGGGCGTCCACCGTCACGAACGGCTCCTTGCCGGTGATCCGGGCCACGGCCTCGGCGGCGTAGGCGAGGGGGTAGAGCGGTCCTCGGGGCAGGTTGATGGTCGGCGGCTTGCGCCCGCTCAAGGCGGCGATGGCGGCCAGCATCTCGCGCAGGGAGGCGTTCTGGCCGCCCAGGATATAGCGGTGGCCGATCCTCCCCCTGTCCATGGCGGCCAGGTGGCCCGCGGCGACATCGTCCACATGGACCAGGTTCAGGCCCGTATCCACAAAGGCGGGGATACGCCCGGTGGCGGCCTCGATCAGGATTCGGCCAGTGGGCGTTGGGCGCACGTCGCGCGGGCCAATGGGGGTGGAGGGATTGACGATAACCGCCGGCAGGCGCTGTTCGGCGATCATACGTTCCACCAGCCGCTCGGCGACGACCTTGCTTTCCTTATAGGCCCCAATGCCCTCGCCCTCGGCCAGGGGCGCGGTCTCATCGACCGAAGTGGAGGCGTCGCCCGCGCGCAGGGTGGCGACGCTGGAGGTATAGACGATCCGCTCCACGCCCTGGGCCAGGGCCGCTTCCATCACCGTGCGAGTTCCCACGCGATTGGCGCGGATGATCTCGCTAGGATCGGGCGCCCACAGCCGGTAGTCGGCGGCCACGTGAAACAGGTAGCGCACCCCCACCAGCGCCCAGTTCATCGACTTGGCGTCGGTCATGTCGCCCTCGACCACCTCGCAGTCCAGGCCTTCCAGATTGGCGCGCGGGCTGGTGGACCGCACCAGCACCCGCACCGGCAGGCCGCGAGCGTTGAGCAGGCGCGCGACGGCCGAGCCGACGAAGCCGGAGGCTCCGGTCACCAGAATGCGGTCGCCTGTCTGCATGCGCTCGACTCTCGTCTCCCTGCGATGCCGTGATGTAGCGAACCCAGCCCCTGGGCGCCATCTCATCACACAGTCCAACTTATTGCGGTTCAGGGGCTGTGCCCCATCGTCCACAGTGGTCGATCCCTGCTAGGAGGGGCGCAACACCCTCGCGCCGTCTGCGGCGCGCTGTCATCTGGGGAGACAGGGCCGCTCATGGACGAAGATTTCCGCAAGGCCGCGCTCGACTATCACCGCCTGCCCCGGCCAGGGAAACTGTCGGTGGAGCCCACCAAGCGCATGGCCACCCAGCGCGATCTGGCCTTGGCCTATTCCCCTGGCGTGGCGGCGGCCTGCGAGGCCATCGTGGCCGATCCCGGCGCGGCGCGGGACATGACCGCACGCGGCAATCTGGTGGCGGTGATCACCAATGGCACCGCGGTGCTGGGCCTGGGAAATATCGGCCCCCTGGCCAGCAAGCCAGTGATGGAGGGCAAGGCGGTCCTGTTCAAGAAGTTCGCCGGCATCGACGTGTTCGATCTGGAGGTAGACGCCAACGACGTGGATCTGTTCTGCGACGTGGTCGCATCGCTTGAACCTACCTTCGGCGGCATCAATCTGGAGGATATCAAGGCCCCGGAATGTTTCGTCATCGAGCAGCGCCTGCGCGAGCGGATGAACATCCCCGTCTTTCACGACGACCAGCATGGCACCGCCATCGTCTGCGCCGCGGCTATCCGCAACGGGCTTGTGCTGCAGGACAAGCAACTCAAGGACGTCAAGCTGGTGACTTCCGGCGCCGGGGCCGCGGCACTGGCCTGTGTCGATCTGCTGGTGCTGATGGGCCTGCCAGTGGACAATGTCACCCTGACCGACATCAAGGGCGTGGTCTATGCCGGGCGCGGCGACGAGATGGCGCCCAACCTGGCGCGTTACGCCCGCCACACCGACGCCCGCACCCTGCCGGACGTGCTAGGCGGTGCCGACGTGTTCCTGGGCCTTTCGGCGCCGCGGGTGCTCAAGGCGGAGTGGCTGCCGCTGCTGGCGGACAAGCCCCTGATCCTGGCCCTGGCCAATCCCGATCCCGAGATCCTGCCCGAACTGGTCTACGCCGCCCGCCCGGACGCGATCATGGCCACTGGCCGCTCGGACTACGCCAACCAGGTCAACAACGTCCTCTGTTTCCCGTTCGTGTTCCGTGGCGCGCTCGACGTGGACGCCACCCAGATCAACGAGCCGATGAAGGTCGCCGCCGCCGAAGCCATCGCCGCCCTGGCGCGGGCCGAGGCCAGCGAGGTTGTGGCCGCGGCCTATGGCGGCGCAACCCCGCTGTTCGGACCCGAGCACATCATTCCCAAGCCGTTCGATCCGCGGCTGATCCTGCACATCGCGCCGGCGGTGGCCAAGGCGGCCATGGATTCCGGCGTCGCGCGGCGGCCGATCAAGGATTTTGAGGCCTATCACCGGGAACTGGAGCGCTTCGTCTATCGCTCGGGCCAGCTGATGCGGCCGGTGTTCGAGGCCGCGCGGGCCTCCGGTAAGCGTGTGGCCTATGCCGAGGGCGAGGACGAGCGCGTGTTGCGCGCTGTGCAGACCGTGGTCGATGAAGGCCTGGCCCGGCCGGTCCTGATCGGCCGCCGCGCGGTGATCGAAGCCAAGACCAAGCAACTCGGTCTCAGACTGGATTTCAGCAGAAACGTCCAGATCCTGGATCCGGCCGCCGATTGCGCCGTGTTCGATCCGCTGACCGAGCGTTATCAACAGCTGAGCGATCGTCGAGGCGCCCCACCGGATGCGGCGGCGCGGCGGATGCGCAACCGGCCAAGCGTGGCCGCCGCCATGTTGCTGATCGATGGTCAGGTCGACGCGGCTCTTTGCGGCGGGACCGGCGACTGGTGGCGGCACATGACCTATGTGCTGCCGATCGTGCCGCGGGCCTCCGGCGTCGAGCGGGTCTACGCCCTATCCAGCCTGATCCTGCCCAACGGCGTGCTGTTCTTCTGTGACACCCACGTGAATGTGGATCCGACCCCTGAGCAGATCGCCGAGATGACCGCCCTGGCGGCGGAAGCAGTGCGTGGCTTCGGCTTCACGCCCAAGGCGGCGCTGTTGTCCCATTCCAGCTTCGGGGCCAGTAATTCCCCCACCGCGCGCAAGATGCGCGAGGCCTTGCGCCTGATCCACGAACGCTCGCCGGAGTTGGAGGTGGACGGCGAGATGCATGCTGACGCCGCCCTCAGCGAGGCTCTGCGCGCACGCCTGGTCACCGCCAGCCCGCTGAAGGGCTCGGCCAACCTGTTGATCATGCCAAGCCTGGACGCCGCCAATATCGCCCTGACCCTGCTGTCGGCCGCTACCGAGGGCCTGCTGGTCGGCCCGCTGCTGCTGGGTGTGTCCAAGCCCGTGCACGTGCTGAATCCCAGCGTCACCGCCCGCGGCATCGTCAATATGACGGCGCTCGCGGCGGCGCAGGCCGGACGCGAGGCGCCTTCCGGTTAGCTCAGGCGCAACCCATGGATCAACGCAAGCGCCACCCCGCCCAGGGCAAACAATGACAGAGTGACCACGGCGGTGACGCGCGCGCCGGCCTTGGCCACTACCCGCACGTCCACGCCCAGTCCAAGGGCCGCCATCGAGATGATGGTCAGCCAGGTCGCCACACGGCCGGTTGGGGCGACCAGGGCTGCGGGGATCAGACCCGTGGAACGGGCGGCGACCAGGGCCAGGAAGCCGACTATGAACCAGGGGACAAGATGGCTCAGGTCCAGGCGGTGCGCCTCGCCGCCGTCGCTGGGCCTGTTCAGCAAGGACAGAACCAGCACCACAGGCCCCAGCATCAGCACCCGCACCAGCTTCACCAGCGTACCGACCTGGGCGGAGAACGAACTGATTGGCGCGGTTGCGGCCAGCACCTGGGGCACGGCGTAGACGGTCAGGCCAGCGAACACGCCAAAGGCGCGGGGCGTCATGTGCAGGGCGACAGCCAGCAAAGGCAGCCCCAGCACCACGGCCACGCCCAGCACGGCGGTGAAGGCGATGGAGGCGGCCACGTCGTCTCCGTCAGCGCCGATCACGGGCGCCACGGCGGCGATGGCGGAGTTGCCGCAGATGGAGTTGCCGCACGCGATCAGGGTCGCCATGCGGTGGGGCAGGCCGAACAAACGACCCAGGCCATAGCTGACCGCGATGGCCAGTACGACCGCCCCGGCGCTTCCCGCCAGCAACGCCGCGCCCGCGCCCAGGATGGACCCGGCGCTGATCGTGGCGCCCAGGAGGACCACGGCGACCTCGAGCAGGACCCTGGCGCTGAAGGCGACACCGGCGGTCCAGAGCGGGCCGGGCGTCCAGGCGGTGCGGACCGCGGTTCCCAGGAGGATGGCGATGACCAGAGCTTCGAGCCAGGCGCGGCCCAGCAACCGCGATTCGATCGCCTGCAGTCCGACGGCCGCAAGCGTGATCGCGCCGCACAGCAAAAGTCCGGGAAGCCGGTGGACCACCCCACGCGCCAGCGGCGCGGCGTAAGTGGAAAAGGTGCCGGTTTGGGGATGGGCGAGGGTCATGGACAAACCTTGATCCGCTCCGATCAATAATTCCAACGCATTGTTCTTGTAGAAATGATCGTAATTTGTGATGATTGAGCGTGACCCTCGAGCAGCTGCGTATCTTCGTTTCCGTCGCTGAGCGCCTGCATGTGACGCGTGCAGCCGAGGCGCTGCACATCACCCAATCCGCCGCCAGCGCGGGGATCGCCGCGCTGGAGACACGCTACGGCTTGCGCCTGTTCGATCGGGTGGGGCGAGGTGTGGCGTTGTCGGAGGCTGGTCGGGTCTTTCTGCCCGAAGCCAAGGCGGTGCTGGCGCGAGCGACCGCCGCGACCCAGGCGCTGGAGGATCTCGCCGGCCTCAGGCGTGGGTCGATCACGCTGGCCGCCAGCCAGACCGTGTCCAACTATTGGCTGCCCTCGCGCATGGCCAGGTTCGCCGAAGCTCATCCTGGAATCAGCCTCAGCCTGACGGTGGGCAACACCGCCCAGGTCGCCCAGGCGGTGGCGGAGGGCGCGGTTGAACTCGGCTTCGTCGAGGGCGAGGTGGATCTGCCGATCCTGCAGCGGACGGCGGTGGCCGCCGATCGTATCGCGCTCTATGCCGCGCCGAGGCACGGGCTGGTGGGTGTTCGCATTACAGCGGACGATCTGTTGAGGTGGCGCTGGGTGTTGCGCGAGCCCGGGTCCGGCACTCGGTCGGAGTTTGAACAGGCCTTGGCGAAAAAGGAAATAGACGTCGCGGCTTTGCAGGTCGTGCTGGAATTGCCCTCCAACGAGGCGGTGCTGGACGCCGTCGCCCACGGCGATCTGGTGACGGCGGTTTCGGAGTTGGCCGCCCAGCCGTTCGTGGCCGCCGGGCGGCTGGTCCCGTTAGCCTTCGATCTGACCGCACGGGCTTTCGAGCTGCTCACCCACAAAGACCGCCGCCGCAGTTCGGCCGCCGCGGCGTTTTTGGCTCAGCTCTGAGCGGACGCCGGCACGAAGAGGAAGTTGTTGACGTAACCCTTGGGGGCCTCGCCAAGGTTGAGGCTCTCCAGGCTGACGCCGACGAGACTCTGGTGAGCCTTGGGATCGAAGGCGCGGATGGAGGTCATCAGCCCGTCGCACAGCATGAAGCCCTCATAGCCCAGGGGCTCAAGGAAATCACGGATCGAGCCGACGGCGTTGTCCCGGTGGCGCTCCTCGGCCTCGACCAGGATGCGGGGAGACTGATCACGGATCAGTTGCTCGGCTCCGCGCAGGGCGGTCAGTTCGTGACCCTCCACGTCCATCTTGACGAAGGCCACATTGGTCAGGCCCAGGCTGTCGATGCGGACCAGCGGCACCTCGACCTCGACGGCGTCCGCGGCCGACAGGGGGTTTGCCGCCTCGATGGTGCCCAGGCCGCCCAGGCTGGCGTCCTTCGGAACGCGCAGGGTGGCGGTTCCCGTCTGATCGCTGGCGGCGGCCCGGATCAGGCGAATATCCGAGCCGTACATTCGCTGCAGTTCGTCGGCGTGGGTCGGGTTGGGCTCGAAGGCCACCACCTGGCAGCCCAGGCGCACGAGGGCCTCCACATAGGCGCCGGTATTGGCGCCCACATCGATCGCCGTCGCGCCCGCTGGGGCCAGAAAACGCAACAGGCCCAGTTCCGGCTCGGTCCCGGGCTTGAAACCGCGCCATATCCGGCGGGCTCGAGCCCGAAGCGCAGGATTCAGGTCGAACAGCTGTCGCAGCATCGGCGCCTCATGATTTCGCGCCATCTCATTAGCACTGACCTGTCACTGTCTAGGTGGTAAAAGTGGGTTTTCACGCTCCATGGCGCGGCGATGTCGCTCCTGCCCCCACCTTGACCACGATCGCGCCAGGATGCGCAATGCGAGGCGGGTCGCGGGCGGCCGTCGAATCGGCAAGAGTGACCATGAACAGTGAGGGAGAAGCAGCCTCGGTCCAGCCCCCTACAGGCGACGCTAGGTTCCGGTACTGGGCCGCCGCCGCACCGCTTGTCCTGCTGCTGGCGATGGGCGCGGTCGCGGCAAGCCAGGAACTGGTTCGCCAATGGCTCATCTCGCGTATCGAGGGCGCGGCAGCCAGCGTCGACATCGTGGCGGCCCCGACCGTCCTGGCGCGCTTGACCACCGCGGAGAAGGCCTGTGACGCCGCCTGCGGCCCGCGCGCCCTGGCCGCTGGCGGGGCGGCTCGCGCCCTGATCGCCGCGCGTCTGCCGAACGGCCCACGGCGCGCCGAACTGGCGTCCAAGGCCAGTGCGCAGCTGAGGGCCGCAATCGCCGAGCAACCCGAGTCCGGCGAGCGTTGGGGCTGGTTGGCGGTGTCCGAAAGCGCGCGACCGGGAGATGAGCATCACCGAGCCGCCATAGCCGCCCTTGAGCGCAGCTATCGACTGGCGCCGTTCGTGCGCGAGCTAGCGGTCTGGCGGGCGCGCTTCGCCGGCTCAGATTGGGCGCAGATCGATCGGATCAGCCGCGAGCGAGCACTGGATGAAGTCGCCCATCTGACGGTGATCGATCCGAACCAGGCGCAAGCCGCCGAAGACGCATTCAACGGCCCCACTGAAGCCCTCGCCCTCGATCTAAGACTGTCCCGAAGTGGAGCCCAGGTTCATTGAGCGCTCTGGCTGTGGTGACGGGGCTGTATCCTCAGTGGACTGAGCAGATGTCCGGCGGGTCGAAGTTCCGAAGATCGCGAAGAATGCGCTCCCGAAGGGTCTAAGGCAGCAGGCGAACAAGCTGGTGAAGCGCAGCGGTTCGTCCTTCGGCAAGCCCAGGGTCACCGTGTCCTGGCCCATGCGGTGATATGTGCCGAACAGGCTGTCCCACGCCGATAGGCACTCGCCAAAGTTGCGGTCCCGGTGGTGAAGCTCACAGCTGTGATGCACCTGATGGAGGGAGGGGCTGTAGAAAACCGGATCCAGCACCCCGAAATGCAGCGGGACATGGGAGTGCTGCAGCGGTGTCAGCAGGAGCATTCGAGCAGACCATATGGCGGTGGGAATGATCACCAGAATGTCCGAATCGCTGAAGGCGTAGCGCCACCGCAATAGACCCAGGGCCGCCCCCATGGCCAAGCCCTCCGCCACGGCGAAGATCTGATCTTCCACCGGATGGGTGCGTTCGGTGGTCAGGGGCGTCAGGTAGGTGGCGGCGTGGTGAACCTTGTGAAATTCCCAGAGCGCCGGAACCTTGTGATGCAGGTAATGGACGACATAGTGCATCAGGTCGCGGGGCAGGAAGGCCAGGGCGTAAGCCAAGGCGATGATCGGCAAGCTGAGCGCCAGGCCTCCGCCGCCAATATGGGCGCGCAGTGCGTCGCCGATCAGCCGCGAGACCAGCACAGCAAGCGCCACATTGGTGATGATCAGCAGGTGATGACTAAGCTTGTTGACCACATAGAAGACGAGGTCGATCCGGGTCGAGGCCGTGATCAATCGTTTCAACGGGAAGGTGAAATTGAACAGGCCGCCGAAGGTAGGCCGCTCGCGGGTTTGGTGGCAGAGGAACAGATAGCGCCCGGCGCAGCCAGCCAGAAAGACGAGGATTCCCAACCCGGCGACTGAAGCATTCGCGTTGTGGAACTTCGACAGGATGTGCGAGAGAGCGTTGAACATTTTCCATTCTGACTTGGGAGCCCAGAGCCCCGGAGCTCACGCTGCAATCTGGGGGGCGACGATTGAGAATTGGTGAGCAAAGGCCATCGCAGGCGAGGCGATCGGCGCCCTCATCCCTTTTTGACGGGACGTTAGATCCGAGCGCGCGTGCTCACAATTTCATTCAACCACGACGGGATGTTAAGCGCTGCCGTATGTTCTAACAACCTGATTCAGCGCCGATGGGTTCGTGCGGCCGTGTTGATTCCATGGGCGACGCGATCGAGCCTGCTCTCAGGCGTCTTCCTCAACCTCGGCGTCGCCGGGCAGCGGCCTGTGGCGAGGTCGGTCGAGACCGGCTGACGAACCCCAGGCGAGACCCAGGGTCGTCGCTGCAAAGGCGGCGAGGGCCGGCACGTTCAGCGCGATGTCCACCAGGGCGCAGCCGAAGGCCAAGAGGCCGGCGGCGAGGGCGGCAATGCTGACCGCACTGGCTGCGCCGCGGGCGAGCCAGGCATTGACGATCTGACCGACCGTGACGGCGAGGGCGGCGGCGAGCAGGAGGAGGAAGGGCGCGCCGGCCTCCAGCATCGCCTGCAGCGGGGCGCAATGCGCTGCGTTGAAGCTCCAGCGATCGTCCATCAATGCGGGCGGCAGCAGCGAAGCGTTGAGCGTCGAGAACGACCCGGGACCATAGCCTGACCAGGGCGCGGCCCTAGCGGCGGCGAGGTAGTCGGAATAGGCGCTGAAGCGCGAGGTGAATTCCTTGTGCAGCCCGGCCTTGGCGGCGATCGGGGCGAAGCCGACTCCCAGGGCCACGGCCAGCAGGATGACGCCGAGAGCGCCGGCGCCAATGACCCGAGGGAGTTTGGCTCTGTCCTGGATGCGCGCCAGGTCGGTCACCGCCAGCACCGTGGTCAGAACCGCAGTCAATAGCAGGCCGGTGCGCGAGCCGGTCAGGGCTGTCGCGGCAAGGGCGCCGACCACCCCGAACCCCGCCGCCCCGAACAGCATCAATTCGCGAAGGCGCGGCGCGTGCAGATCCAGGCTGCGCGACATGGACTGGGTCAGGCCGAGTGACAGGAGGCTGATCATGCCGAAGATGCAGCCAGCGGCGTTGGCGTTGAGCAGGCTGCCAGTGAAAGACCATGTATGGGCGCCCTTTGGCACGCCCCAAACCGAAAACGGGTCGGTCCGCCAAAGCCAGAGACTAAGCACGACATAGAGTCCGCCGCTGACCACCAGCCAGCGGACTAGGCGTATCGCGCGCAGCCGCGATCGCGCGATCAAGGCGGCGCTCAGGCCGATGGCCGTAGCCCCCGCCAGCTTGATCACTTCGAGTGTGTCGGAGTCGGGCGCCAGCGAAACGCGCCAACCGGGCAAGGTCCTGATGAGCGGAACAAGAACCGCCCATTGCGGCCAGAGCGCCCAGGCCATTGCTGCGATCAGCAGGGACATCACCGGAAACATGCGCAGCCACAGCCCGGTGTTTACCGCCCGCGCCGACAGAGCGACCACCATTAGGGCCAGGATCAACTCCGCCGTAGCGCCGGCCGCCGCCAACAGGGGCGTGTTGGCGCCCAGGGCCACGAATTGACCGAAGATCACGCCGGTGACGCCGGCGCAAAGGGCCACCTCCAGCCGCCAGCCCAGGCCCGGCGGTCGTCCATTGATGCCGTTCACGCCGTGTCCCCCGACTCTAACTCGGGCGAGCTTCCTTCAAGTGCTGTGCCAGACGCAAGGTCAAGGCGATCAGCAACAGGGTGGGGTTGGCGAAGCCGGAGGTGGGGAAGGTTGCGGCGCCAGCTATGTAGAGGCCCTTGCAATCGAACGCCTGTCCGTCGCTGTCGATCACCCCTTCGCCAGGCGAGGCGGCCATTCTCGCCGTGCCGATATGATGACCGCCGACGCGGGTCAGGCGCGCGGCGAAGTCGGAGGGCGAGCGTTCACCGAACTCGACCTCGGCTGCGGTCCCGGTCGCGAATCCCTTCTGGATCAGAGGTAGGGCGCGGGCGATCATGTCCCGGTCCTGCTCGGTGGTCCGCCAATCCACGTGCAGACGGGGCACGCCCAGGGGATCGAGCTGGTCGCTGAGATAGACGCGGCTGCGGAAATTGGGCGTCTGTTCGGCGTTGACGTCAAGGACATAGCGGTTGCGGACGTCGCGCAGGACTACGGACGGCAGCTTGCGCTTGGCGAGATTGCGTTTGCGCACCCAGTTGGCGCCGAACGCGGCCAGGCGCGGGGCGCCGAGGATGACATTGGTGAGGTGCCGCGCGAAGAGGGCCTCACGGCTGGCGTCCAACTGACCGGCCGTCGAGCGCTCGGTCGAGGTCATTCGCCGGCCGTATTCCGGCACCAGCAGATCCTTGACCACGTACATGGCTGACAGCACCGGATTGCCGTGTCCCGGGTCGGCGATCGATACGTGGGTCGGCCTGAGAATCAGGCCAGCGAGTTTCTCGCGCCGCTGCGCCGCCGGAGACAGCCAGATATAGCGGCGGCAATAGACGCCTTCGGGCGAGCGTTCATAGTCCAGGCGCACGGACCCCACAGGGGCCTTGAACTGGATCTCGCCGACCTCGCCCTCCAGGTGGGACTGGTAGAAGCGACCCACCAGATCCTTCTCATTGCCCAGGCCGCAGGCCTTGGCCGAGCGTGAGGCCAGCAGGATGCGCGCGGTCTCCAGCGCTCCCGCCGCAACGACCACGGTACTGGCTTTAACGACGACCTGGGCGCCGGCGATGGTTTTGGCCACGACGCCGGTGGCCGTCTTGCCGCCCTCATCGGCGGTGACCTCGAGCACGATGGCGTTGACCAGCACGGTGACGGTCTTGCTGGCGGCGATCTGTTCGCGATAGGCGCGGCCGAAATGGGTCGGCTCGCTGAACCGCTCAATGCGATCCAAGATGACGTCTTCGGTTGCGAGGCCTTCGACCAGGGGCGCCTGCTGGCCGGGCAGAGCGTCCTGGGCCTGGAACACGTTGGGGCCGGCTTTGCAGATCTCCAGGGCGCGCGGATAGTGGGGGGCGACCTGGTCGTAGCTCACGGGCCAATGGGCGTGCGGGATCCAAGGCCGGTTCTCGAAATCGATCGGATCGAAAGGAATGCAGCGCCCGCCCCAGATCGAGGTGGTGCCGCCAAATTCGCGGCGCCGGTACATGTGCACCGGGCCGTGATCCTCTGGCGCGATTGAGGCCGCTCGATAAAATTCCTGGGCCGTCTTGTCGAAACCGTCTCCGCCCGCTTCCAGCATCACGCAAGGCACGCCCAGGCGATCCAGCTCCAGGGCCAGGGTCAGGCCCGCGGCGCCGGAGCCGACGATGGTTACGGCGGTTTCAAGGCTCCGCGGCGTGCTGTCCTGGCGCGCGTCAAGAATCATGGTCGCCTCGGCTGAGAACTGTCGGGTTCGCAAAGATGAGCCGGATGGTGAAGAACGGCCGTAGTTTCGGAATCTTTCGACAAGATTGAAAGGTCGCCGTCAAAGGGAGCATGGCCATTCCTAACCGATTTATCGAGTAGGCCCTGAACCCGCGCCGGAAATGCCAGTATGTGGAACCCAGCTCGCTGGAGCGAGTTTGGCTCGCGTCCCATAGTTCGCCCAGGGCGATGGAGGATCAGATGATCGGGTTTGGTAGAGCGGCGATGGCGATGGCCGTAGGAGCGTTGTTCTGTAGCGCCCTCGCCGCGTCGGTGCTGGCGCAGGGCGCGGGCGACGGGAGGGGGCTGTCCGCACCTTTCCGCACGGTTTCGCCGCGCAATGGCTCCCGCGAGCAGGGCGGCTGTCCGGCGCCTCCGTCACCGACCATCGCCTTGTCGATCGCCACTCCCTATCAGAAGGGGGACCCGACCTTTTCCCACCTCGATCCCCAGGCCGAACGGGCGGTTGACGACCAGATGAAGCCGGCGCGCCAGTTCGCCGTGGCCGTCGATGTTCAGGCCAACCACTACACCCTCAGCAACGGCGCCAATGAGGCGGCGGGCGCCTGCGCCCTGGCGATGATGGACAGCTGGGCTAAGGCTGGCGCCCTGACCCAGCTCACGGGTCACGACTCCTATCTGTTTCGCACCAATCAGCTCACGGCCCTGTCCCTGGACTTCATGCAGGTCCGCGGCCTCGACACCGGCGATCCGGACCAGCGCCATCGCATCGCCGCCTGGCTGCACGGCTTAGGCATGGACAGCCTGAGCCATTGGAACAGCCTGCCCTCCAATTCCATGGTCAATCTGAACAATCACCGAGCCTGGGCCGGCTTCGCCGTGGCCGCGGCCGGGGTCGCCACCGGGGACAGGCAGATGTTCGACTGGGGCATGAACAGCGCCAAGGTCGTCGCCTGCGAGGCGGATGATCAGGGCGCCTTGCCCCGGGAGATCGGGCGCGCGAGCCGGGCCAGGCTCTATTCGCTCTATACGGCCGAGCCGTTGGTGATGACCGCCGAACTGGGTAAGGCCAACGGAGTTGACCTCTATAGCCAGTGCGGCGGCGCTATCCACAAGATCGTGGCCTATTCACTGCGGTCGGTGGACGACCCGTCAGCGATCGAAGGCAAGTCCGGCGCCCGGCAGGAGCCGTTTTATCGGGGCGACGGCGGTTTCAACCAACAGCAGGTCGCGTGGGCGGAGGTCTATGACCATCGCTTTCCCGGGCGGGCGCCCCTGCCGGCCAAATTCGCCTCCGGACGGCCCTATTTCTCGGCGGATCTCGGCGGCAGCATCGGCGCGCTCGTCAGCCGCTGACCGTTTGGGCGTGATTGGTCGCCGGCGCGTCATTGCTGGCGCGTTCGGCCAGCACCCGATCATAGATACCGTTCAGCCCCTTGCCCACATCGCTCCAGCTTGAATAGGAGCGGTTGACCGCCTCGAACGCCTCCACATTGGCCCTGTAAAGGTCCGGCTGGGTGGCCAGGGCGACCAGGTTGCGCGTCAGGGCGTCAATGTCGCGCATCTGGATATAAGCGGTTTCTTTCACGGCCGGGGGGATATCCAGCAGCGAGAAATAGCCCACATCGCTGAGGATGAAGGCCTTGTCATAGCCCAGGCTGGTGGAGAAGGCGCCGCTGGCGTCGATCTCGTGATAGGGCAGGGCCATCAAGTCGCAGGCCTGCAGCTCGGCGTGCAGGGCTTCCTCGGTCTTGAATTCGAGGTCGAAGGTGATGTGGTCTTCCTGACCCTGGTCCTTCACCTTCTGGATGGTGTCGCTGACGTCGTAGAACGGTTTGCCGACGATATGCAGCTCGATCTGAGGCGCGATCTTGCGCGCGCGGATCACGGCCTGCACCAGGTCCTCCACTCCCTTGTAGCGCTTGACCGCGCCCCACAGCAGAACCCGGAACCGATCCGGTTTGCGGGTCACCACTTCGTCCGAGACCTGCAAGTGCAAAGGCGGATGGGTGATCATGTCGATCCTGGCCGGATCCAGGCCCCATTCCAGCATCACCTTGCGGGTGTTTTCAGCATGGGCGATCAGGAGGTCGGCCTGCTTGTAGACGGCGATATAATCGTCGTGGGTGTTGAACAGGGGCCGGTGTCCGTGCAGCGGGATCGAGTTGTGCACGGTGACCAGGACCGGACACACCTTCTGGATCAGCTTGACCGCAAGCCGGTCGACATTGGGCACTGTGGCCCAGAACAGGTGAACCAGCAGCGGCTTCTCGCGCCAGACCCGAAAGGTCAACCGCGCCAGCCCGGACAGATGCTCGACCCCCTTCAGCAATCGCGCGGCCTTCTGGGCCCAGGGGTTGCGCATGCGCATCAGCGGTTCGGTGGTGCGATAGAAATAGGGGTCGTAGATGATGTCCGCGGGGGGGCGAACTTCCAGTGGGCGGATCGGGCGGGCGAGCAACCGGATGGGCCTATGGCCCTCGGCCAGGGCCGAGCCCAGATGGAAGTCATAGGCCGCGCTGAATAGCGAGCAGTCGACCAGCCAAATCTCATCACGCGATGACATGCAAATTCCCGAACTCGATCTTCCGTGAACACCTGACCCCGAACGCCCCCCGGCAAGTCTATATCCAACAGGGTTGACCGGACTTGAACGCGGCGCGGGCCCTTTCGTGCCCAAGCTTCGAGATTGCGTTCCCGGTGGGCCTGGGATGGGTTCGGGCGGCTGGTTTCGCGAAACGATGATCTATTTCGGAGTATTGCGCCCAATCTGTGTCGATTGGTGTTGCGCGCGTCTCCACAAGACGTCCTGGCGCCTGAGCGCGAGGGCGTCTTAATCACCTGTGGCCGATCTTACTCACCGAGGCTGAAGCGGATGGGGATGCGCACCGTGCCGCCGTCGACGGCCTCGCCGTCCTCGGTGCGCGGGCTCATCTTGAAGAACGCCGAGAGCTTGATGGCCGCGTCGCCGAAGCCCGCGCCCATAGGCGATTCTTCGATCACATGGCAGGCCATGGGCCGACCGCCCGCATTGACCATGCAATTGAGCACCGCCATGCCGGTCACGCCTCGGTCGAGGGCGCGCCCGGGATAGAAGCGCGTCATCTGATCCGCCGTCGGACGACTGATCCAGCTGGGATCCGCGATCACCTTCGGCAGTGACGGCAGGGTGGTGTTCGGGATGTCGATCACGGCGAGCTTGGTGTTGTCGATCACCGGTGTTTGCACTGTGGGAACAAACGGAACGGTCTCCGTCGGGAGCAGGGGCTGGCTCGATTGATGAACCAGAACGGCGCGACGTGGCGTCGCGGGCGGCGGCTGATGGCTGGGCGTGACCCTGATGGTGGTGACGAGAATGGCTGGGTCCTCGTGCGTGGCGGCTTGCAAAATGCCTGGCTGCACCTTGATCAGATAGAGCGATCCGAGCAGCGCCACGTGCAGCAGGGCCGAGACGCCCAGGCCCAGCGCCGCGTTGCGGGAAAGCCTTTTGCGCCCTCGGCCTTCCACGGCCTGCATGAGGTCATAGTTGTTGGGGTTGCGGTACATCGCCATCATGGGGTGGTCCTCCGCTATGGTTTTTGTTGACCTAGCGTCACCCTGGTTGGCTTTGCTGTAAATCCTCCAAAGCGAGGTTGCGGCCTCCAAAGACTTCAACTTTAGGTGACCGGACCGCGGCGAACATGGTTAAGCGAGGATTAACTATAATTACGCACCCTGAGGCATGGCCGTAGAATCGATCAAAGGCGCCGTGGAAGCGGCCATCCAGCGCGCGTCCAGCGCGACCGGCGTGGACTTCGGCTTCCTTCTGGGCGCCGCCAAGCGCGAGAGCGGCTACAATCCCACCGCCAAGGCCGGGTCCTCCTCGGCCGCCGGCCTGTTCCAGTTCGTTGAGCAGACCTGGATGTCCACGCTCAAGAAGCACGGCTCCAAATACGGCTACGCCCGCTACGCCGAACTCATTCAGCAGGGCGGCGACGGCCGGTTTCATGTGGATGGCGCCGAGGCGCGCAAGGCCGTGATGGATCTGCGCTTCGATCCGCATGCCGCTTCGCTGATGGCTGGCGAACTGACCTCGGACCATGCGGCCTATCTGCGCGGCCGGGTGGGGCGAAACCCCACCGCCGGAGAACTCTACGCGGCGCACTTCTTGGGTCCACAGGGCTCGGCCAAGCTCATCGAGGCAATGCACAGCAGCCCCAATGCTGCGGCCGTTTCGCTGTTTCCTGACGCGGCGGCTTCCAACCATTCGATCTTTTACAAGGATGGCCGCGCGGCGACTGTCGGCGAGCTCTATACCAACCTGACCCGCGCCCAGAGCGCCGGCCCGGTGCGTACGGCGCCAGAGACGGCGCCGGCTCCCGATCAGGGATTCTTGCAATACGCTTCAGCTCGCCGCCTGGACCGCATGGCCCAGGAAGAGGCGATGGTCGAGATGGTGCTCCGAGGCCCGCAAGCCCCCGATATTTCTGGGTCTGGCTCTGGCAACGGCGGCGGGGTCGCAGGTTCCCTGTTCTCCGCTGACATGCTGCGCGTGCTTTCCGACGCCCGTCACGGGCGCAGCAACGGCCGCTAAGCCGCAGCCCCGGCGGCCCGCATTGTTTCTATCTCCGCCGCTTCGAAGCCAAGCTCCAATAGAACTTCCTGGGTATGCTGACCTAGCCTCGGCGAGGGGCCTCTGGGACCCTGGTCCGCGCCCGGAAACCGGGCTGGCGCCGCGGGCGCGCGATAGCTGCCGCCGGCCCCGTCAGGCATGTGGACGAAACAGCCCGCCGCTTCCGCCTGAGGATCGGCGGCCAACTCCGCGGGGGTCAGCACGGGCGACCAGACAACGTCGGCTGCGTCCAACCGGGCCCCGGCTTCGGTCAGGTTCATGGTGGCGAAGGTTTCGTCCAGCAACCGGATCAACTCAAGGCCATTGGTGCGGCGCTCGCGGCCCTTGGCGAAGCGAGGATCCAGGGCCAGATCGGCGACGCCCAGGCCTTGGGCGATGGCCGGCCAGTCTGCGCCGCCGTCGCGCGGCACCAGACACAGCCAGCGCCCGTCGGCGGTCTTGAAGAAGTTGGCCAAGGGATTGACCGCCTGTTCGCGAGGGCGGGTCGAGGCGATGCGGCCCAGGCGCAGCTGGATGGCCATATCGGTGCTGATCGCATAGACGCCCGCCCGCATCAGCGAGGTCTCCACCAGCCGACCCTGGCCGGAGCGGCCGCGCTCGAACACCGCCGCCAGGATGGCCGAGACCGTGGCCAGGGAACAGGTGTGGTCTCCCATGCCGGTGCGAACCGGAAACGGCTCGACTCCCTTGG
Source organism: Caulobacteraceae bacterium (assembly GCA_036494815.1). Lineage (GTDB taxonomy): Bacteria > Pseudomonadota > Alphaproteobacteria > Caulobacterales > Caulobacteraceae > Poindextera. Next base: position 31,318 of record DASXNV010000023.1, on the reverse strand, counting down.
GCGCGGTCAGGGCCGCCACCCCTGTGCGAGCCCAGAAGGCGGCGATGTCGAAACCGGGCTTATCAGCCTCTGGCCCCTGCAGGCCATAGCCGGTGATGCTGGCATAGATCAGCTGGGGATAGCGTCCGTGCATCGCCTCCCAGTCCAGGCCCGTCCGCTTCAGGGCCGCCGGGCGCACATTGGTGATGAACACGTCCGCCTGACCGGCCAGGCGCAGCGCAGCCTCGCGGCCTTCGGGCTTGGAGATGTCGAGCACGATCGAGCGCTTGCCGCGGTTGTCCATGTCGAACACCGGGTTGCCGTGGGATCCGTCGGTCAGGTTGTCGAAGAAGCGCCGATGGGGGTCGCCGGCCGGCGATTCGATCTTGATCACGTCCGCGCCCCAATCAGCCATAACCCCGGCCGTAGCGGGGCCGGCGATATAGGTGGCCAGTTCGACGACCTTCAGGCCTTCAAGCACAGTCATTCCTCCATTTTGGGCCATGGTGAAGCGCCCAGCGGAGGATGGAAAGTCTTACCCCACGGCAGTGCGGCGGGAAGCAACCCTGGGCGGCCCAGGCGGCTCCTCGCGCAGCGCCTTGGCCAGAGCGCGGGCCACGCCTCCGACCGTGACCGGGCGGCGCAGGATAGTGTTGGCCCCGGCCTGGATACAGGCGCGGGCCTCCTCGGCGTCGCCGTCGATCAGGGTGATGATCGGCGCCCGGCTGACCGGCAGGTCCAGCGCCCGGATGGCGCGCACCACGTCCGGCCCATCCAGGCCTGGCATCCGCGCCGACAGCATCACCAGATCCACGTCGCAGATCTGCGCCAGCTCGAGAGCCCGGGCGCCGTCGTGGGCATGCAGCACCTGATGGCCGAGCTGCTCAAGCACCGATCGCAGCATGGCGACCGCCAGAGCGTTGTCGTCGGCGGTCAGGATGCGCAGGGTCTGTGCTTCGGAATCGCTGGCGATCAGGCCCGCCTCGGTCACCGCCTGGGAGACCGGCGCCAGAGCGGCCTGGGCGTCGAAGGGCAGGTCGAAGCGGAAACAGCTGCCGACGCTCAGGGCGCTGTCCACCGCGATATCGCCGCCCATCAGCTGGGCCAGGCTGCGCGACAGCGATAGGCCCAGCCCCGCGCCCGACACGCCCGCGCCCGTCCGCGCGACCCGTTTGAACGGCTCGAAGGCCAGTTCGATTTCCATCGGCGTCAGTCCGGGACCTGTATCGGCGACCTCGAACCTTAGGCGGTCTTCGCCGAGATGCTCGGCGCGGATCTCCACCCGTCCACGCACGGTGTATTTGATGGCGTTGGCCACCAGGTTGGAGACGATCTGCCGCGCTCGCGCCCGGTCGCCCATGGCGGCGCCGCTTTCCACCATCTCGTCCACATGACACGTCAGCTCCAGGCCCTTGGCGACGGCCATCGGGCGATAGGCGCTGACTACGTCGCGCAACAGTTTGGCGGCGTCGAAGGCGCTCCTGTCCAGCGACAGGCGGCCGGCCTCGGCCGCCTCGGTGTCCAAGGTGGCGTTCAGCGCCTCGATCAGGTCCTGCGCCGAGGTGAGGGCCGCCGCCATCTGCTCTCGCGAAGGGCCGCTGCGGGTTCCGGCGGTGGCGGCGGCCTTGAGCACGTGGGCGACCCCGGTCAGGCCGTTGCGGATTTCGTCCGACAGGGTGGCGATCAGGTCGGATTTGGAGCGGGCGAGGTTCTCGGCGCGGGCGAGTGAGTGGGCTCGATCTGCGATCAGGCTCTCGCGTTCGGCGGCGAGCGTGAACTGGCGGCGCAGGAGGCGGTTGAAGATCAGCGACAGGGCCAGGACCAGGGCCACGGCCCCCATGGCCAGACGGCCCATGGGCCGGGTCTGGCTATCCAGGAACAGCACCAGGATCGGGGGGGCGCTGGCCGCCGGCCAGACGATCAGCAAGGTCGGCAGATAGGGCGAGGCGAAAAAGATACAGGCCACGGCGCCGCCGACGGCGACCAGTTCGATGGCTTCGCGCGCCGGGCCGGCGCCTAGGCCTAGAACAGCGACCTGGGCCACCGCGCCTGCCCAAAGGAGGCCGCCCAGAATCTGGGTGCGCGCCCGCAGGCCGACTTGGCCGCGATAGGCGGGATGTTTCCTGAAGCAGTCGACGACAAAATAGAACGTCGCCCAGTTGATGGCGAAGATGAGCAGCGTCGCCGTCGCCCATACCCGGTCGGGGGCGAAGGAGCAGGCCCAGGCGAAGATCGGCAGGGCGACCCCGAACAGGGCCAGGGCGTATGGCAACAGCTCGGCCTGGGCGTCCAGGGCCTGCAGCGCCATCGAGCCGGTGGCGCCCGTGTCCAGGCCAGCCGCTCGGGTGCGGCTCTGATCCTGGTGGGCTCCCTCTGGGGCGCTTTGTCGCACGTCCGCCACCAACCCCGGCTCCACATCTGAAAATGTAGCCTCAGACTAAGCCCGGCGAGTTGCCTCGTGGTGAAACGACAGGGTTAACAACGTGATCCAGGCGCCAGCGCGGCCCGGCACAAGCTATCGTTAATCAGACGCGCGCATGGTGAAGCCAGCGGGAAGACCCCGCGAATCTATATTGGGGGATCTTGATGGCGACGACGCGGGCGGCTTTGACCGACGTCGACATCCGCATGCTGGGCAGAGGCGAGACCGCCGACGCTCGTGCGGCGGCGGCGCATAAGCTTTGCCTCCGGCTGGACGATGACGCGCTCGACGAGTCGGATCGCGCGAAGGCTCAGGATATTCTGCGGATCATGGCCGGCGACGCCGCCGAACTGGTGCGCCGCGCCCTGGCCGTGACCTTGCGCGACTCGCCGCTGGTGCCGCATGACGTGGCCATGCGGCTTGCGCGGGATATCGAAAGCATCGCCCTGCCGATCTTAAGTTTTTCTCCGGTATTCACAGACACCGATCTGGTGGAGATCGTGCGTATCGGCGGGCCGGTGCGCCAGGTGGCGATCGCCAGCCGCCCGAAACTGTCGGAAAAAGTCACCACCACCATCGTCGAGCACGGTGTCGAAATGGCGGTCAAGACCGCCTGCGCCAACGACAACGCCCGCTTCGCCGAGCGTACCCTGCAGGCGGTGGTCGAGCGTTTCGCCAGGTCGGAAGCCGTGTTGGCCGCTGTCGCCTATCGCCGCGTCCTGCCGCTGTCTGTGACCGAGAAGCTGATCGCCACGGTCGGCGACACTCTTCGCGACCACCTGATCAATCACCACGCCCTGCCACCGGAGTTGGCGATCGAGATCGCTTCGGGCAGCCGCGAGCGAGCCATGATCGACCTGGTCGATCAGGCTGGCCGCGCGCCCGACGTGCGCGGCTTCGCCCGTCACCTGAAACAGGCCGGGCGCCTGACCGCGTCCCTGCTGCTGCGGGCCCTGGTCCAGGGGCATATGACCTTCTTCGAATGGGGCCTGTCCGAACTGTCCGGCGTGCCGCATCACCGCACCTGGCTGATGGTGCATGACGCCGGGCCGCTGGGCCTGAGAGCCATCTATGAGCGGGCGGAGTTGCCGCCGCGGCTGTTTTCCGCCTTCCGCGCCGGGGTGGACACCTACCACGCCATGGAGGCCGAGGGCGGCGAACTGGACGCCGAACGTTTCCAGGAGCGCATGGTTCAGCGCTTCCTGACCCAGCCGCGCGCCGCCAGCCGTGAGGACATGGACTATCTGTTGGACAAGCTCGATCGCCTGCGCGAGGAGAGCCATCTTCGCGACGAGGCGGTCGCCACCGCCGCGATCCGCGGTTCGGACGGCCCGGCGACCTACGAATTGATCTGAGCCGCCCCGGAACCGGCCGCGCCCAACCCATCAACCCAACAAACGTTCGTCTGACAGCTTGATCTGAGCCTGCGATCCGCCACCATGGTCGCCTAAGCGGAGTCCATCCAGGGCTTCGGATCATGAGTCGAGCCTGACCCGCCGTCCTCGGTGTGATCAGGCTGTGGGAGGCGATAGATGGCGGATCCGGTGACCATACGTCCGGCGGCGACGATCCTGCTGGTTCGCGACGATCCTGAATTTCAGGTGCTGATGGTCAAGCGCCATCATCAGATCGACTTCGCCTCCGGCGCCCTTGTGTTTCCCGGCGGCAAGACCGATCCGGCCGATCACGATCCAGCCTGGGAAAGATTGGTTCAGGGGTGGCGCGAGACCGAGGCGGCGGAGCGGCCGTTGCGTATCGCGGCGATCCGCGAGGCCTATGAGGAGGCCGGTATCCTGATCGCTCGCCATCCCAGCGGCGACATTTTCCATGGAAACGAGCAGGCCGTGGCCGCCCGCGACGCCGTAGCCAAGGGCCAGCATTCGTTTCTCGAGCTTGTGGGCGACCTGGGTCTACGCCTCGATCTGGCCGCCCTGACCGTGTTCGCCCGCTGGGTTACGCCGTCGATGATGCCCAAGCGCTTCGACACCTGGTTCTATGTGGTGCGCGCCACCAGCGACCAGCTGGCGGTCTGTGACGGGTGGGAGACGGTGGACGCGGAGTGGATCGCGCCGGCCGAGGTCATGCGCCTGGCCACGACCGGCGAGCGCAAGGTGATCTTCCCGACGCGGATGAACCTGCAATTGCTGGCTGAAAGCGCCAGCGGCCAGGAGGCGGTGGCGAACGCGGCGACGCGGACCCTGGTGGTGGTCGAGCCAAAGGTCGAAAAACGCGAGGGTGGTTCGGTGCTCGTGATCCCGTCCGACGCAGGCTATGGCGCGGTGGAAGAACCCCTGGCGGCGCTGAACGTCTAGGCGGAGCCGAAAGCTCAGCCTTCGTATTCCTTGACCCGACGTTCCAGTTCGTCGAGCAGGACCTTGGCCACCGGATGGTCAACGTCCCTCATTCCGCCGCGCACTGCAGCCTTGATGCCGTCGATATGGGCGTCGATCAAGAACAGCGGGGCCTTCATTCGGGTGGCTGGATCGTCGGTCAGGCGGCAGAAAGAGCCGGCGATCTTGGTGACCAGGGGATAGCCGTAGGTCGAGCCCAGGCCCTTCAGGTCATGGGCTCGGAAATAGAGGGTTTCAGCAGTCTCGGCGTTGTAGCCTTCGTTGCGCACCCGCTCGCGCGCGGCGTCGAGCTTGGTCAGCTCATCTTGCATCCATTGGTCGAAATTGCCGGCCAGGCCCTTCAACGCCGCTTCGGCCTTGGCCAGGGCCGCGGGGTCGATTCCGCCAAGGCGACCGCCAAGCTTGAGCTTGAGGTTATTGGAGGGTGGGATCAACTGTGCGGGGTTCTGATGGCTCACGGCCAATTCTCCACTCAAGCGCCGACTCAATCGGCCCTCTACTAATGGAGTAAGTGTCCCATCCCAACATTAACAAGTGATGAGACGTGGTTAGTAACTAAACTGTTCGGCGAGCACGCGTTCCTCCAATCCGCGGCCAGCATCGAACAGCATGCTGAGTTTTGTGTCTCGTTTTTCAATGATTTCAACGCGCTCTATGTCGCGAACTTCGTAGTTGTCGGCGACGGCGCTGACCGGGCGTTTGTCGGCTTCGAGTACTTCTACGATAACCTTGGCGGTGTGCGGCAAAAGCGCGCCCTTCCACCGCCGGGGCCGAAATGCGCTGATCGGGGTCAGGGCCAGCACCCGACCATCCAGGGGAATAATCGGACCGTGCGCGGAAAGATTGTATGCGGTGGAACCCGCAGGGGTCGAGATCAGGACGCCGTCGCAGACCAGTTCGGCCATGCGCACCTTGCCATCGATGGTGATTTTGAGCTTGGCGGTCTGCCGGGTCTGCCGCAGCAGCGACACCTCGTTGATCGCAAGGGCCGTCTGGCGCACGCCGTCGCGGCCGGTGGCGATCATCGCCAGCGGGTGGATCACCGCGCGTTCGGCGGCGCTGACCCGGGCGACCAGATCCTCCTCGGCATATTCGTTCATCAGGAAACCCACCGAGCCCTGGTTCATGCCGTAGATCGGCCGCTCCGTGCCCAGATTGCGGTGCAGGGTTTCGAGCATGAACCCGTCGCCGCCCAACGCGACCACCACCTGCGCCTCGGCCTCTGGCAGATCGCCATAGCGCCGGGCCAGGCGCGCGCGGGCGTCCTGCGCCTCGGGGCGGTCGCTGGCCACGAAGGCCAGGCGGGTGATCTGGGTAGGGTGGGCGTTCATCGGTGATCCGCGGTCATGGCCACAGACATGAGCGGGCCACCGGCCGCTTGTCAAACCTGCGTCATCGCCTTGCGAAAGGCCGCGGCGGCCAATTGCGCCTGGTCCGGACGGAAAGCGTCGAAGGCGCGGCGGGCGCGGCTGGCGTCGCCGCCCGGTTTGCCGCCGTTGGCGGCGCGCACAAGGGCCAAGAGAGTGGCGAAGGCGCTGCGGTCGACACCGACCCCGGCGCAGGCCAGGGCCAGAAGCTCCGGACGGTCCAGCTCGATGGCCCGGCGCACGTCATTCAGGGCATAATCGCCCAAGGTGGCCAGGGCTGCGCGGAACAGGGAGGGCCTTTGTTCGCGCAGGGATCGCAGCAGATAGCTCGGTCGCAACTGATCGGCGGCGTGCAACTTCTGGATCAGGCGCAGATCGATCTGTTCCTGGTCGTCCTTGACCAGCGGCGCCCAGCCAGACGCCTTGACCGGGATCGAGCCCGGTTGGTTGTGGGCCTGGCCCACCGCCTCGGCGAGGGCCTTGTCCAAGACCGCCGCATCGACGCGGAATCGGGAGACAATGGCCGAACGCAAGGACTGGCCGACCCACAGGTATAGTCGTTCGGCCAGATCGTCTGTCAGTCGGGGATGGCGCACCAGCGGCGAGCGCATGCCGGTGATCTGTTGCGAGGCCTCGACCAGGGCCGACATGGCCTCCGGCGACACGTCGGCGGTATCATTGGAGGCCAGCGCCGTCAGCACGGCGGGCTCGGCCTGGCGTAGGATGGATTCCACCACGGGGGAGCCGATGGACGGGCGCCGGGCGACCTCGATCTGATGTTCCACCGTGGCCTCGACCAGGATGCGGATCAGATCAGCGTCCTGCAGCACAGGGCTTGTGGCGATCACCGGGCGGGCGATCTCGATTTCGTCACGCGCCAGAAGGTTGATCAGGGATTCCGGCGGCCATTCGGCGCGGGACAGCTTCTCGGCCAGGACCACGCGAATATCGTGCTCGGCGTTGGCCACCAGGCTCATGAAGATTGAGCCGAGCAGTTCCTGAACCGCCTCGCCATTGGGCGCGGGCTTGGAGCGGCTGCACAGATCCGCAATCGCCAGCATCAGCCGCTCCCTGTCTGCGGGCTCGCGGCTCTTGGCCAGCTCCCTCAGATCCCGGGCCGAATGGACGGCGCTCACTCTGTTTTCAGCGGCAGACATGCTTGGTCAGGATAGCCGATCGTCGTGAAAACTACGCTAACAGTCCAAAACTAGGCCGATTCGCCACCCCCCGTAGCGCCGCAGCCTTGACGCCGCGGCTCGTGGGCGCGACCCTGAACATAGATAAGACATAACCTCTGGGAGACAGCCATGGCGGACGGTTCGGTCGCAGGCATCGCATCGTTGCAGGGCAAGGTGAGCGAAGCCGAATGGCAGGCGCGGGTGGAACTGGCCGCACTCTATCGCCTGGTGGCGCAGCACGGCTGGGATGACGCCATCTTCACCCACATTTCCGCCCGGCTGCCGGGGCCGGACCACCAATTCCTGATCAATCCTTACGGGATGTTCTTCGGCGAGATGACCGCCTCGGCCCTGGTCAAGATCGACCTGGAGGGCAACATCATCCAGGAGACGCCCTATTTCATCAATCCGGCGGGCTTCACCATCCACTCGGCGATTCACGCCGCGCGGGAGGACGCCCACTTCGTCATGCACCTGCATACCGATCAGGGCGTGGCCGTGGCCGCCCAGGCCGAGGGGCTGCTGCCCCTGTCGCAGCATGCGCTGATCGTCATGCCGTCACTGGCCTATCACGACTATGAGGGCATCGCCCTGAACCTGGACGAGCGCGAACGGCTGGTGGCGGACCTGGGGTCAAAGAACCTGATGCTGCTGCGCAACCACGGCACCCTGGCGGTAGGCGCGACCGCCGCCGAATGCTGGATGGGCATGTTCTATCTGGAACGGGCTTGCAAGCAGCAGGTGATGGCCCTGTCCGGCGGCCGTGACAAGGTGCTGCTGGCGCCGCATTCCGCTCAGGATGAGGTTCGCAGCCAGATCGGCCGCGGCATGGGCGCCATCGGCAAGCTGGCCTGGCCGGGCGCCCTGCGTCAACTCGACCGGGCGTTGCCGGGGTATGACGCTTAGGCGTTTACCGGAGGCGGCTTATCGGCCTACTTCGCCGCCGTTGTATTGACCTTCACATAGGCGATCACGTCGGCGCGGTCCTTGGGGTCCTTAAGGCCGATGAACGTCATCTTGGTTCCCGGGATCATCGCCCGGGGATCGGTGATCCAGGTGTCGATGTGGGCGGCGTCCCAGGTGAAGCCGGCAGCCTTGACCGCGTCCGAATAATCATAGTTGGCGGCCGTGCCAGCCTTGCGTCCGAACACGCCCCAGAGGTTGGGACCGGTCATGTTGGGCGCGCCCTGAGCCAGGGTGTGGCAGGCGGCGCATTGGGCGAACTTGTGCTTGCCGTTTTCCAGATCGGCGGCGTTGTAGGGGGCGGGCAGGGTGGCCTGGGTCGCCTTCATCTGTTCCGGGGTTGGCGCTTCGGCGACGGCGGGGGCGGGGGCGCCGACCTGGGCCGGTGCGGCCGATTGCTTGCCGCAGGCGCTCAGCAGCGCCGCCGTGGCGGTGATACCCAGAAGAACCGGCGAGACGCGCATGAATTTGCTCCTGACAACCTTGGAAAGCGGCGCGGACCCTAGCGCAGCAGCGCGGGCTTGCAACGCCTGTTGTGGTCGGTCGATCGCTTAGTCTCGGTTCGGCAGGGTCAGCGTGAAGGTCGCGCCGCCGGAGGGGTTGTTCTCGGCCTCCACCTGGCCGTGATGGGCCAGGGCGATCTGGCGCGCGATGCTGAGGCCAATGCCGGAGCCGCCGGGCTTGGTGGTGAAGAAGGGCACGAACAGCTTGTCCAGGGCCTCGACCGCCAGGCCTGGGCCGTTGTCGGTTATGGCGATGACCGTGCGGTTTTCCTGCATGCCGACCGAAAGGCCGATGCGCGGCTCAGGCGCGTCGCCCACGGCGTCCAGAGCGTTGGTGAGAAGGTTGATGATCGCCTGTTCAATCAGGTGTGGATCAAGTGTGGCGACCAGGTTCGCCGGCTCTACGAGACTGTCATAGTTCACGCCTTTGGCGTGAAACGTCGCACTCATCAGCCGGTCGACGCCAGCGATCAGGTCGGCCACGGCGACGGATTTGAGGGCGGGGCGGGGCAGTTCGGCGACCTTGCGGTAGCCGTCGACAAAGCTCATAAGCCCCGCGCTGCGGCGGGCGATGACCTCGACGGCGGCGGCCACCTCGGCGTCGCGTTCAGCAGGATGATCGGTTTGGCGCTGCAGGACCTCGACGCTCGTCGCCAGGGACACGATCGGGGTCAGGGAGTTCATCATCTCGTGGGCCAGGATGCGCACCAGGTCCTGCCAGGCTTTCAGTTCGATGGCGTCCAGTTCGCGGGCCACATCCTGCAGCGAGATCAGCCGCTGGCGTTCGCCGCGCGGGGTGGAGAACAGCGACACCTGGGCCAGAACGTTGCGGCCGTCCTCCAGGCGCAGGATGGCCCGGGCGCCCGGCGCTAGGCCCAACAACAGGTCGCCAGCCTTGGGTCCAATCAGGGCGATGTCGCTCAGACGGCTGACGGCCCCGCCGGCCAGCTTTTGCGCCGCGCGGTTGGCCAGCACGACCTCGCCGCCGCTGCGCACCACCAGCAGAGCCGCGGTGACGCTGTCGGCCAGGGTCTGCAGGTAGTCGATCTGCTGCTGGCGCGCGATCCGTTCCCCCTGCAATCGGACGCTGGCTGCACTGATCGCGGCGGCGAGGTTTGGGAACTGCGCGCCGGGCCGCCCAGGGCGATCCTGGCTGTCCGCGGTCAGATCCTCCACGAACCGGCCAAGTTCACGGTCGGCGGTCAATATGGCGCGCAGCAGATCGAGACCGATCAGCAGCGCCGTTACGGTCAGGACCAGGGCTGTCGCATAGAGCCGGCGATGGGCCAGCGCCTCGATCGCGCCGAAGCACACTAGACCGATCAGGCCGGCCCGAACGGTGAGGCGCACCGCCAATTGGCTGGCGCCCCACAGGCCGAGACGAGCCTCAGAGCCCATGTTTGGCCATCCGGCGGTAGAGGGCCGCGCGGGTCAGGCCGAGAGCGGCGGCGGCGCGGCTGATATTGCCCCGATGATGCTCCAGGGCGCGCTGGATCGCGGCCCGTTCCACCGCGTCCAGGTCAAAGGCGGCCTCCACGCGACGGGCTTCGCGCGTCCGGGCGGCGGCGGCGCGGACCGCGGCGACCAGCTTGTCGTTGCGCCAAGGCTTGAGGACAAAGTCGGCCCCGCCGCGCTTCAGCGCCTCGACGGCCAAAGAGAGCGCGCCATAGGCGGTCATGAACACCACCGACAAGGCGGGATCGACGGCCTGAATGCGCCCCAGCCCGTCCAGGCCCTCGCGCCCGCTCTGGTCTCCCAGGGCGAAATTCATGTCCAGCAAGACGACGTCGAAGCGGTCGGCCTTGAGCAAGGTTTCCAACACGGCGGAACCGGTGGAAGTCTCCACACGGGTGGTTTCGGCCTTCAGGGCCAGCCACGCCGCGTGCAGCACGTCTGGATCGTCGTCGACCACTAGGACCGGGCCGACGAGTTCCGTCATAGGCCCGCCCTCTCATCCATAGGCTGAGCCGATTGTCCGATTTTGAACAGTCGTCGCGCCCGAGAACGGTCGAGTCTGAGTCTAGTGATTTGAATTCCCAAGGTTTCGCTCAAAAGTCATCACGCCGCATAGTGGTTGCGGGAGAATGTTTCATGAGCGTCAGCATGGACCGAAAGGTCCAAAGACCGAAATGGGGAAAAAGGTGGGTTCTGATCGGGCTCGCTGGGGCGGCGGTGGTCGGCATGGTCGGCTATCTGGGCCTGGCCTTTTCCGGCGCATGGGAAAGAAGCGTGCGCGTGCCAGCGGCGACCGTGACCGTCGACATCGTGCGACGCGGCGTGTTCCACGACTTCACCCCCCTGCGTGGCAAGATCGCCCCCCACGACACCATCTATCTCGACGCCCTGGAGGGCGGCCAGGTGGCCAAGGTCATGGCCCATGCCGGGGACATGGTGCGCGCGGGCCAGCCCCTGGTCGCCTTTCGCAATACTCAGCTGGAACTGGACGTGCTCGACCGCGAAGGCCGGCTGGTGGAGTCGATCACCCAGCTGCACGCCTATGAAAAACAGCTGGAAGACACCCGCCTGGCCAATGAAAAGGCCGCCGCCGAGATCGACTTCAACATCACTCGCCTGACCCGGGCGGCCACCCGCACCGATATCCTCACAGCCAAGGGCTATGATCCGCCGCAGATGCGCGACCAGGTGCATGACGAGCTGGACTATGATCAGCGCCTGAGACCGCTGCAGGCTGTGGGCGATGCGCGGCAGGACGACCTGCGCCGCCAGCAGCTGCCGCAGATCCAGAGTGAGCTAGCCAGTCTGAGGGACAGCCTGAAGATCACCCGCGCCAAGCTGGACGATCTGGTGGTGCGCGCGCCGGTGGATGGCCGGCTCACCGACCTGGTGCAGAACCTGGGCGAGAACCGCAATCGCGGCGAGCGCCTGGGAGAGATCACCCCCAATACCGGGTTCAAGATCGCCGCCACGGTTGACGAATTCTATCTGGACCGGGTGCGGGTGGGGCAGACGGCCACGGCCAGCTTCGACGGCCGCGACCAGCGCCTGCGCGTCGACCGGGTCTATCCCCAGGTCAAGGACGGGACCTTCAGCGTCGACCTGACCTTTCAAGGCCCCACGCCGGATGGCCTTTTGTCTGGCGAGGCAGTGGATGGAAGCCTGCAGCTGGGCGACGACCAGCCGGCCTTGATCCTACCGGCCGGCGCCTTTCTGGAGCGCACCGGCGGCGACTGGGTCATGGTTGTGGATGTCGGCGGGCGCCACGCCGAGCGGCGGCGGGTCAAGATCGGTCGCCGCAACGCCGAACAGGTGGAGATCCTCAGCGGCGTTCGCCCGGGCGAGCGGGTGATTACTTCGGACTACACGGCCTTCGACAAGGTCGATCGCGTCAATCTGGCTCCTTAAACAAGGACAAGGCCCGTGCTTCAGCTCAATAACGTCGCCAAAATCTACCGCACCACCGATGTGGAGACCGCGGCGCTCAGCGACGTGTCGATCGAGATCGGGGCCGGCGAGTTCGTGGCCATCATGGGTCCGTCCGGCTGCGGCAAGTCGACCCTGCTCAACATCCTGGGCCTGCTCGATAGCCCCTCGGAGGGGGAATACTGGTTCTTTGGCGAGGACGTGGCCCGCTATGCGGAAAAGCAGCTGACCCGCCTGCGCCGCGACCGCATCGGCTTCGTCTTCCAAAGCTTCAACCTGATCGACGATCTGAGCGTGGCCGAGAATGTGGAGGTGGCGCTGATCTATCGCGGAGTGCCGGCCAAGGAACGGCGCCGTCAAGTGGCCGAGGCCCTGGAGCGGGTCGGCGTCGCCCACCGCGCCCGCCATCGCCCGCAGCAGCTGTCCGGCGGGCAACAGCAACGGGTCGCCGTGGCCCGCGCCCTGGTCTCCGCGCCCCAACTGATCCTGGCCGACGAGCCCACCGGCAATCTCGACACCGCCAACGGCGACGGGGTGATGAGCCTTCTGGTCGACGCCGCCCTGGCCGGCGCCACGGTGATCATGGTCACCCACTCCCTGGCTCACGCCGCTCTCGCCCAGAGAAGCATCAAGCTGCTGGACGGCCGGGTGGTCAGCGAAACCCTGCTCGCCGCTTAAGTCCGAGAGCCTCCGCCCATGTTTCGCAACTACCTCGTCGCCGCCCTGCGCAATCTGGCCCGCAACAGGTTCTATGCGGGCGTCACCATCGCCGGACTGTCCATGGGTCTGGCGGCGGCGATCCTGATTGGACTCTATGTTCGCGCCGAGCTGACTTTCGATCGGTTCATACCGGGTTATCAGCAGATCTACGCCGTCACTCAGTCCTTGCCGCCGGTCAACGGTAATCCCGTCCTCAATATCGACACCTCGCGGGCGGACCTCGCTAAGGCCTTCAAGATGGACTACCCACAGGTGGAGGCCGTGGCTCGGCTGGCCTCAGCGGATGATCTGCTGCTGCGGCATGGGCAGGTCGCGGGCTATGAATCCGCGTTCGTCTGGGCCGATCGCGATCTCTTCAAGGTGCTACCGCTCAAGACCATCGCCGGCGACGCGCGGGCCGCTTTATCGACGCCGGATGGCCTGGTCCTGACGCGTACGGTGGCGCGAAAATATTTTGGCCGTGACGACCCTATCGGCGAGATCCTGTTGGTCGAACCGCCCTCCGGCGGCGACCGGATTGGAAGCTCTGCGGCTCAGGCCGCCGCCCATCCCATGCGGGTAAACGCTGTCGTCGAGGATCTTCCGCCGAATACGTCGTTGAAGGCAGAGGTGTTCGGAGCCGCACTGGCGCCGTTCTCCGCGCTGAGCAGCCTTGAGAAACAAACGGCGGAGCATCCTGCGACGGTTATCGGGACCAGCAGCTATACCTTCGTCCGGCTGAAGCCTGGCGCGACCGCCGCCGCGATCGTTCGCGACCTGCCGGCGTTCTCGATTCGGCATATCCCGCCCAATCCCACGTTTGCCGAGACGCCGGCCGACCTTCGCCGGCCGCCACGGGCGACGCTGCACCTTGTTCCGCTCGCGGCGCTACACATGAGCCCTCACGCGGAGATCAGCATGAAGGATCGCGGATCACCGGCGGCGACGACGGCCATCGCCACGGTCGCCGTGCTCATCGTGCTCATCGCCAGCATAAATTTCGTCACCCTGATGACGGCCCGCGCCGCAAGGCGAGCAGTGGAGACGGGGGTTCGCAAGGTGGCCGGCGCCGGGCGGGGGGACCTGATCATGCAGTTTATGAGCGAGGCGTTGGTCTATGTGGCGCTGTCCATGCTGTTGGCGATGATGCTGGCCGAGCTTCTAGCGCCGTCGCTCAGCGCCTTTTTGGGACGTGACTTGCGGCTGGACTATCCGCGCGATCCCATTCTGTGCGGAGCTATTATCGGCGCGACCCTGGTTCTGGGCCTTCTCGCCGGCCTCTACCCGGCTTTCGTTCTGTCCGCTTTTAGGCCCGCGGTGGCGCTCAAGGCGGGGGCGATCGTCAGCGTGAGCGGTGGCGGTCTAAGGCAAGCGCTAGTGGTGGTGCAATTCGCCATCCTGATCGGTCTGATTGTCACTACCGCCGTGCTCTACCGCCAGACCCGCTTTGGCCTCATCAACGCCTTGAGAGTCGACAGTGACCAAGTGGTGCAAATCGAGGACGCCTGCGCCGGCGCCTTCCGCGAACGGATTGCGCAACTGCCCGGGGTCAGCCAGGTGGGCTGTTCCGAAGGCGCTGACCTGTCCAATCCGGTTGGCGGCGGCGCGGTGGTCGGCCCTAACGGCCGCACGGTCTATTTCCCCGCTTATCCGGTTGGCCCTGGCTTCTTCGAAGTGTTCGGGCTGAAGCCGCTGGCGGGGCGCTTTTTCATCCAGGGACGGGACACCCAGAGATTTCGCGCTACGGTGATCAACCAAACCGCCATGCATCGGCTGGGTTTGCCGAACCCTTCGGCCTCCGTCGGCCAGGTGGTTCGGTGGCTGGTTTCGCCGCCGACGCCGAACTCCCCTATGCGTATGGGCGATTCCGAGATCATCGGCGTGGTTCCGGATTTCTCGTTCAGCTCGGTGCGCCGGCCGGTCGCTCCGTTCCTGTTCGTCATCCAGCCCGACAACGCTCCGAACTTGAGCCTGCGCCTGACCGGCCGCCAAATTCCTGAAACTCTGCGGGCGATCGACAAGACCTGGGCACAGGTTCGAGGTCATGATCGCATCCGCCGACAGTTCCTAGATCAGAAACTCCAGGCGCAATATGCCGACACCATCCTGCAGGGCCAGATGATTGGCCTGGGCGCGGCCCTGGCGCTGATCATCGCCTGCATGGGGTTGTTCGCCCTATCAGCCTATACGGCCGAGCAGCGGACCAAGGAAATAGGCGTCCGCAAGGCCATGGGGGCGTCGACCGCCCAGATTCTTGGCCTCATGATCTGGCAGTTCACCCAGCCCGTGCTCTGGGCCAACCTGATCGCATGGCCTGCCGCCTGGTGGGCGATGAGCCGGTGGCTGGAAGGCTTCGCCTACCACATCGACCTCAGTCCCTGGATTTTCACGATGGCGACCGTGTTCGCCCTGGGCATCGCTTGGGCGACGGTGTCCGTCCAGGCCTGGATGGTGGCTCGCGCCAAGCCCATCGGGGCGCTTCGCTATGAATAGGCCCGCTTGGTTTGGGCACAGGGAGGATCTCCATGCTCCGCAACTATCTCGCCGCCGCCCTGCGCAATCTCCTGCGCAACCGCTTCTACGCCGGCATCACCATCGCCGGCCTGACCCTGGGCTTCGCCGCGGCGATCCTGATCGCCCTCTTCGTGCGCGACGAGTTCAGCTACGACCGGTTCATCCAAGGATACGGAGACGTTTATCGAATCTCGGTGACCGAGAAAACGCCGACCACGGCCGCGCTCGAATCCGACGTCACCGAAATCTGGACGGCCCCGCTGCTGAAAGGGCGGTTCCCGCAGATCGAGGAGATCGCGCGCCTGAACAAGTCCTGGTTTCCGCCGCTGGTGCGCCGCGGCGAGGTCAGGGTCGGCGAGCAGAAGTTCTATTGGGCCGATCCGGACCTGTTTAAGATCATGCCGCTGGCGGCTGTCGCCGGCGACCCGGCCACGGCGCTGAGCGCGCCCGATGGGCTGGTGCTGACCCGCGCCATGGCCCGCAAATATTTTGGCCGCGACGATCCTCTCGGCGGGGTGCTGCTGGTTGACGGCCATCCGTTGCGGGTCACGGCCGTGATCCAGGATCTGCCGTCGAACACTCACCTGGACGTGGACTTCTTCGGCTCCAGCCTGTCCGCCTTCTCGATCACCAAGACCCTGGAAAGGGTCAACGGCGCCGGTGACTTTTCCTTCAACACCTACACCTATCTGCGTCTGAAGCCGGCCGCGTCGCCGGAGCCGCTGCGCCAGGGGCTGCAGCCTTTTTTCGATGAGCGCCTGCCGCTGCAGCCCGCCGTGTCCGCAAGCATCGGCAAGGCGACCGTGACGCCGCATCTGGTGGCTCTGAAAGACATCCACCTGCGCCCCTCGCAACAGGGCGCGATGAAGCCGGCCGGTGATCCCCAGGTGATCGGCGCCATCGCCCTGGTCGGGGTGTTGATCGTAGTCATCGCCGGCATCAATTTCGTCACATTGATGACCGCCCGGGCCGGCCGGCGCGCGGTGGAGGTCGGGGTGCGCAAGGCGGCCGGCGCCCGACAGCGTGATCTGATCGCACAGTTTCTGGGCGAGGCGATGATCTATGTGGTCGTCTCCATGATGTTGGCCGTGGCCCTGGCCGAGCTGGCCCTGCCGGCGGTCAATGCTGGGCTGCAGCGTACCATGAGCTTCAACTATCTCGGCGATCCGATCCTGGCGGGCGGTATCGTCGCCGTGACCCTGGTGGTCGGCCTGCTCGCCGGGGCCTATCCGGCCTTCGTGCTGGCCTCGTTCCGGCCCGCCGCCGTGCTCAAGGGCGGCCTGGTGCGTGGGGGCGGCTCCATCGCCGTGCGCGAAGGCCTGGTGATCCTGCAGTTCGCCATCCTGATCGGGCTGGTGGTGATGACCACCACCATCTCGCGCCAGACCCTGTTCGCGCTCAACGAGGGTATGAGGGTCGATAAGGACCAGGTGCTGCTCGCCTTCGCCGACCCGTGCACCGAATATTTCCGCAACCAGGTGCGCGCCCTGCCTGGGGTGAAGGCGGCGGCCTGTTCGTCGCCCAACCTGCTGGGCTTCACCAACTCCATCGATGCGATTTCCGCCGGTGTGCATCGGGCCAATATCGACGTGGACGCCGTCGATTTCGGCCTTCTGGAAGTTTATGGCCTGAAGCCCCTGGCAGGGCGTTTCTTTCAGGAAGGCCGCCGCATCGACGATTTTCAGGGCGACCAGGCGGCGACCTCATCGCTGGTGCTGAACGAGACCGCCGCGCGCAAGCTGGGCTTCGCCTCGCCGCAGGACGCGATCGGCAAGACGCTGTCCTGGCGGGGCTCCATGCGCATTGACAACGCGCCGAGGCCCGAGCGGCCGGGGGTCGTCATCGGGGTCGCGCCGGACTTCACCTTCGATAATATCCGCGGTCCGATCAAACCCACGCTCTACAATATCGGTCCGAAGAGCTCGATCGTCTCGTCCGCCTTACACATTAAGCTCGAGGGCGGCAGCACGCCGGAAGTGATGAGGGGAGTCGGCCGGACCTGGAGCCGGCTTGGCGACGGCCACCCGATCATCCAGGCCTTCGTCGATCAGCTGATGATGTCGCGCTATATCGACACCATCCTGCAGGGCGCCGTGATCGGGGTCTGTTCGATCCTGGCGCTGTTCATCGCCTGCCTGGGCCTGTTCGCTCTGTCGGCCTTCACCGCCGAGCAGAGGACCAAGGAGATCGGCGTGCGCAAGGCCATGGGCGCCAGCACCGGCGATATTCTGCGCCTGCTGGTCTGGCGTTTCTCCCAGCCGGTGCTTTGGGCCAACCTGTTGGCTTGGCCGGTCGCCTGGTGGGTGATGGACCGCTGGCTGCACGGCTTCGCCTATCACGTGGACCTGACCCCTTGGACCCTGGCGGCGGCCTCTGTGGGCGCCTTGGCCATCGCCTGGGCTACGGTGTCGGTGCAGTCGTTCCTGGTGGCGCGGGCCAAGCCGGTGGCGGCGCTGCGGTACGAATAGGCGGGGGTCAGTCCTCGCCGCGCGGCTTGCCCCGCAGGTTCTTGACCCCCGACCGCCTGGTCTTGCCGTCCAGCCGTTTCAGCTTGGAGGCGTAGGTGGGCCTGGTCGGCCGGCGAGACTTGGGCCGGTGGGCGGCGCGCTTGATCAGTTCGACCAGCCGCTCGCGGGCGTCCTGCCGGTTCAGCTCCTGGGACCGGTGGCCCTGGGCGAATAGCACCAGCACCCCGTCCAGGGTCAGACGGCTGCCGGCCAGGGCTTCCAGCCGGCCCTTGACGTCCTCGGGCAGGCTGGGAGAGCCGCGCACGTCGAAGCGCAGTTCAATGGCCGTGCTTGTCTTGTTGACGTGTTGGCCGCCGGGACCGCTGGCCCGGGCGGCGCGCTCGCTGATTTCGTCCTCGTCGATGGATAGCGACGGCGTAATTTCGATCATGACGCGTCGCGAATCCGTCTTACGGGGCCAGCCGGACCTGACGGGTTTCGCCCGTACGCAGGCCCACCGCTTGCATGACCACGAACTGGTCGTGGCCGTTTTCGGGCCGATTCAGCTTCACCCGCGCGATGAGGAAATAGCCGCCGGCGGCCAGGTTGCCGAAGTGGAAATGGCCGTCCGGGTCACACTGAGTGGAATCCACAAGGGAGTTGTCGTTGGCCGGGCCGAGCTTGGCCGAGCGGGCCTGGACCAGGTTGATCGGTTCGGCCGCGCGGCTGGTCGAGCCATACAGCGCCATCATGCGGGCGCGGCTGCGCTGGGTGTCGGCCATCAGCGCCACCGACTGGCCGGCGCAGGTGGCGTGGGCGCCGGCGACGGTGCGAAAGGCGCCGTCGCCGACGATCGAGCCGACCTCCACGGGCGGTGGAGGCGGCGGGGGCGGGGCATTGGGCGCGACCGGGCCCAAAGGAGTCAGGTTTGCGCAACCCGCCAGGCACAGCGCCATCAGACCCGTCAGACCGGCTCTGGACATGAACAAACTCCCTAACTCGCTTGGACCATACCGATCCGGCGGCAGGACGTCACGCCTGCGGTTTTGGAGGGCGTCCCAGCAGCGCGTCACGCTCCGCAGGCGTATTTGCGCCGGCCAGGCGTTGGCGGGCCTGGGGCGGGCAGGGCAGATGGGCCAACCCGTGCAGATCGGCCAGGCGCCGGAGGGGCCAGTCGGGCGGGGCGTCCAGGGGCGCGGTCGCCAGCGCCATCGGCAGGGGAAAGCCTTCGAACACCGCGCCGGGAGGGGGGGCGTCGAGCAAGGGGGCCAGATCTTCGGCGGTCAGGGTGGGCGAATCCACCGCCAGGACCAGGGCGCGGGTCAGCTTCTGGCGCGCCAGTTCGGCCAGGCCGGCCAGCACGCCCGCCACGGGACCCGCGAAGGGACTGGGATCGATCACGAACGGCAGGCCGTAGTCGCCGCCAGCCGTCAGGACAATCTTCGCCCCCGCCGTCCGGGCTGCCTGCGCCACCAGATCCACCGCTCGCCGCCCGTTCCAGTCCAGGGCGGCCTTGTCCTCGCCCATGCGGCTGGAGCGACCACCCACAAGAATGATGGCGCCAAACGGAGAAGTCATCGAAGGTCCTGAATAAACGCGGGGCGCTGTCGCCGCCGGATCTGCTATCAGGAAGCATGCTCTATCTGGTGGTCAAGGCGCTGTTGTCGGGCGCCATCGTGGCGGCGGTTTCCGAGATCGCCAAGCGCTATCCCGGATTCGGCGGCCTGGTGGCGTCCCTGCCGCTGGTCTCGGTGCTGGGGATGATGTGGCTGTGGCGCGACACCCACGACCCGGTAAGGATGGCCGCCCACGCCTCGGGCATCTTCTGGTTCGTGCTGCCATCCCTGCCCATGTTCCTGCTGATCCCGGCCCTGCTCAAGCGGGGCGCGCCGTTCTGGGGCGCGCTGGCGGCGGGTTGCGTGTTGACCATGGCCCTTTACCTGGCGACGATTTGGATAGGACCGAGGCTGGGGCTGAAGCTCTAAACCCTGGCGAACGTCCAGGTGCGGTCGATGAGGGCGTGTCGATTGGAAGGCTGGGCTGGGCGAACGCATCGATTTTCAGAAGAGAAAACAACGTTTCAGTGAATATATCGATGCCCCAGGCCAGGGCCTTGGTGGGGGTGAGTCGTCGCCTTCCCATTTCAGCACGCTCTTTCGGCAAGCTTGGTCCTTTAGGGACCCGGGAGAGCAACCTGCAATTTTGCTGCCAGTTCCGCCTACGGCAGGGGGCGCCCCTGTCTTGCAGAGGCTTCGGCCACTGGGTCAGCAGATGATCTCGAACCAGAAGTCGAACTGATCCAATAGGCCCACAAATTCGGTGAAGGCGCGCGCGTCGCCGTCGATCTGGACGGCGCCTGCCTCGAGCGCAGCCGCGACGGCGGTCTCGGCCAGGGTCAGCTGAACCAGGGCCGCGCGGCTCAGTCGGACGGCCTGGGCGCCGTCCGCGACCCGGTCCCGCGCGTGGTGCAGCACCGCGTTTTCGATGCTGAGTCCGAAGCGCTCGCCTGTGTCGGTGAAGGTCAGGTCGAAGGCGAAGGTGCGGGCGCCGGTCTTGTCGCCATTGAGCCGCACCGACAGGGCGTCCAGCAACTCGTCCGCCGGCAGGTTGCGGATCTGGCCGGCGGCGCCAGGGCGCGGAGTCACGGCCGGCGGGCGCGGATGGCGCAACTCTAGAGCCCCGGTCAGATAGAAGGCGCGCCAGGGACCGGACTCAGCCTGATACCCCATCTGCTCCAGGGCGTCGGCCTGCAGGTTGCGGGCGTCCATATTGGCTGGATCGGCGAACACCAGATGGTTCACCATCTCGGCGACCCAGCGATAGTCACCGGCCTCGAAGGCTTCGCGCGCCTTGGCCAGCAGCGCGTCCGGGCCGCCCGCCAGCTCCACATAGCGGCGCCCGGCCTCGACAGGCGGGTGCGGATGCAGATTGGCGGGATTGCCGTCGAACCACCCCAGATAGCGCTGATAGACCGCCTTGGCGTTGTGATTGAGGGTGCCGTAGTAGCCCCGGGTATGCCACTCGGCCGCCAGGGTCGGGGGCAGGGCCAGTTGCTCGGCGATCTCAGTGGCGTTCAGGCCGTGATTGGCCAGGCGCAGGGTCTGGTCGTGGATATATTTGTAGAGGTCGCGCTGCTGCTTCAGGAAGGCGACCGAGCCCTCGCGCCCCCAGCGCGGCCAGTGGTGGCTGGCGAACAGCACTTGGGTGTCCTGGGCGAACAGGTCCACCGCCTCGTCGATGTAGTAGGCCCAGGCCTTAGCGTCGCGCACCTGGGCGCCGCGCGGGGTGTAGAGGTTGTGCAGGTGACAGGTGCAGTTCTCGGCCATGCACAGGGCGCCGAATTTGGGGAAGAAGAAGTTCATCTCCGCCGGGGCCTCGGTGCCCGGGGTGACCTGGAAGAGGATCTCCACCCCGTCGATGGTCATGCGTTCGCCGGTCTGGCTGATGCTGCGGGTGGGTGGGACCAGGCTGACACTACCCAGGGACACCGCCTTGCCCAGGCCGGAATCCACATGGCCGCGAGGCCCGCGCGGCAGGATCGAGCCGTACATATAGGTCGCGCGCCGGCCCATGGCGTTGCCGGCCAGGACGTTCTCGCTGACCGCCTCCTTCAGGAAGCCTTCTGGCGCGATGATCTGCAGGCCGCTGGCGATGTCGCCGTCGCTGAGCACCCCGCGCACGCCGCCATAGTGGTCCACGTGGCTATGGGTATAGATCACCGCGCTCACCGGTCGGTCGCCGCGATGCTCGCGCATCAGCTTCAGCGCCGCCGCCGCGCACTCAGCCGAGGTCAAGGGATCGATAATAATCAATCCCTTATCGCCCTCGATGAAAGTGATGTTTGAGATGTCGAAATTGCGCACCTGGTAGACGCCGGGGGTGACCTCGAACAGGCCGTGCTCGCGGTTCAGCTTGGCCTGGCGCCACAGGCTGGGATTGACGGTGTCGGGACAGGCCTCGGCGGCCTCGAATTCGAAGGCTTCCATGTCCCAGACTAGCCGGCCGCCTTCGCCGAGAATGCGGGCGTAGGGGATGGTGCCCATGAAGCCGCGCCGGACTTTTTCGAAGTCGCCGCCGTCATCGTGGGGCAGGGTCGCCTTCAGGGCCGCCTGGGCGCGGCGGGTGGCGTCGGTGGCGTCCTTGGGGTCAGTCATAAACCTGCTCCTTCCAAATCCCGAACCGCTGCGCCGCTTCGTCATGGCCAACGGCCGGCTCGAAAACCCGGTCGTGGCGCACGAAGCCTCCCAGGTCGCTGTTTCCCAGCAGCCCGACGCCGCGCCCCGCGCCGATGGCCGCGCCGCAGGCGGTGGCTTCGCGGGCGGCGTGGCGGCGGATCGGGCGGCCGAGGAGATCGGCCTGGATCTGCATAAAGGTGTCGTTGCCGGTCAGGCCGCCATCGACACCAAGGAATTCAGGTTCCGGAGCGCCCCAGTGGCCATAGACATGCTCGAACACCTCGCGCACGCGAAGGGCCAGGCCCTCCATGGCCGCCCGGGCGATATGGCCGCGTTCGACGGCGCCGGACAGGCCGCCCAGGCCTGCGCGGCGGGTGGGGTCGTTATGGGGTGCGCCAAGGCCCTGCAGGGCCGGCATGAACCAGGCGCCGCCGGCGTCGGGGACCGAGGCGGCTAGCGTTTCGAAGGCCTCGTGGCCACCTAATCGCGCGGTTCGGCGCAACCAGTCGAAGGCCGATCCCGCTGAAAAAACCATGCCTTCCAGGCAAAAGTTCATCGATCCGTTGACGCAGGAGGTCACGAACGGAACCAGGGCCGGGATCTTGTAGAGAAAGTCGGATCCGGTGCCCACGTCGAGGGTGGCGGAGGTGCCGTAGGAGATTTTGGCCACCCCGACAGCCTCGCCATGGGCGATCAGCGCCGCCTGCTGGTCGGCGATGTCGGCGGCGATGGGAACCTCGACGCCCAAGACAGAGTGGGCGGTGACGGCGATGGGGCCCCAGCTATCCACAAGCTGCGGGAAGATGGCCTCATCCAGGCCCTGATGGGCGATCAGGTCGGCTTTCCAGCCGCCGGTGGCCAGGTCCAAATAGCCGGTGGGCCAGGCCTGACTGCGGTCGGTGGCGTGGACCGCCCCGCCGGTCAGCTTCCAGATGACGAAGCTGTCGATATTGCCCCAGGCCAATCTGGCGGCTTTGGGCGCCGCGGCCACCAGGGCTGGGAGCTTGGCCGCCGCCTGCTGCGCCGCCAGGATGAAGCCGGCCGCCTGCAGGTCGGCGGCGGCTTTGGCGCCGCGAACGTCGCTCCACACCACCATTGGCCCCAGCGGCTTGCTGGTCCCGCGGTCCCAGAGGACAATGCTGGTGCGCTGGGAGGTGACGCCGATCGCGGCGATGTCCGAGGCTCGGCGCTCGCCGCTAGCCAGGGCGCGGCCGATCACTGTCTGGACAGACCGCCAGACCTTCTGCGCATCCTGCTCGACCCAGCCTGGCCGCGGCGAGGTCGAACCCACCGGCGCGGCCGCCAGAGCCTGGAGCGCGCCATCGGCGGCGAAGATCGCCGCGCGGACCGTGGTGGTGCCGATATCTAGGGCGAGCAGCAGCTCAGGCATCGGGGATCAAAGCGCCGGGGTTCATGATGCTGTTGGGGTCAATGGCCCGCTTGATCGTGCGCAGAAGATCCAGGCCCGAAGCCCCCAACTCCCGTTCCAGTTGGCCGCGCCGCACCCGCCCGATGCCGTGGTGGTGCGCCAGGCTGCCGCCATGCTTGACGGTGGCGTCCATGATTCTTTTCCAGCAGTCCATATAGACCGCCTCCATCCGCTCGGGCGCGCCCACTTGAACAGCGAAGGTGAAGTAGAGATTGAGCCCGCTGCGATAGACGTGGGAGCTGTGCGCCGAGCCGGCGCGGCAGCCCTCCACCGCCTTCAGCGCGGCGGTGGCGTCGTCATAGACCTCGGCGATCTTGTCCCAGTCGGCGGAGACCTCGACGGTGTCCGCGACCATGCCTCGCGACAGGATGGCGTCCCAGCCGGGCACGTTGTTGCGGTGGCCCAGCCAGTGTTCGACGATGTCGGCGGGCGCGGTGGCGATGCTTTGCAGGCTGGCCAGGTCGTTGATCGCCGCGACCTCTGCGTCCACCAGGGCGGTGGGCCCTTCGTGCACTATCAGGATCAGGCATTTCCTGGCCCGCTCGTCCAGGCGGCCGCTTTCGCGTTCGTCATATTGGCGCATCACGGGCGGGCGCCAGCCGGACTGGACGATCTCGCGCTGGAAGGCGAAGCCGGCGCGCATATTGGGGGCCTCGAAGGCAGTGAGGGCGCGTTGTTCGGCGGCACGGCGCACGGAGAAGGTTACGCCGGTGATGACCCCGAGGGTCCCTTCCGAGCCTAGCATCAGGTGGCGCAGATCGGGGCCGGCGGAGGCGCGCGGGCCTTTGCCAAGGATCACCAGCTCGCCATTGGGCAGCACCGCCTCGATGGAATGGACGATGTCTTCGATATTGCCATAGGCCGTGGAGAACTGGCCCGAGGCGCGGGTGGCGATCCAGCCGCCGACGGTGGAGATGGCTACCGACTGCGGCCAATGGCCAATGGTCAGGCCCTGCTCGGCCACGGCGTGCTCGGCCTCCAGCCCATTCTTGCCGGCGTCGAAACTGGCCAGCAGGTTCACCGGGTCGATGCTGCGCACGCGGGTCATGGAGCCCATGTCCAACAGGATGGCGTCGGCCTGGGCGATGACCCCGCCGACCACGCCGCTGCCGAGGCCAAAGGGGATCACCGGAGCGCGGTGCTCATTGGCCAGGCGCAGGGTGGCCTGTACGTCCTGGACGCTTTGCGAACACACGATGCAGGCGGGGCGCGGAGCAGGCGTCCCCATCAGATCGCGCACGTGGCTGACCATCCAATAGTCGTGCCGGCGCTGATCCAGGGCCTCGGGCTCGGTGATTACTCGATCGTCGCCAAGGGCGGCTTTGAGGGCTTGGATCAATTCAGAGGTCACGTGAGATTCTTCTCATAATTCGTTTTAAAAGCTGCCATATTTCGATGCCGGATGGCGTGGCAGGCTTGCAGCTGCCGTGCGATCTCGGACGCTGACCAGTCCAGCAGGGGGGCCATGGCCTGAGCCGCCGCATCCAGGGCGCCGAGGCCTCCGTCGGGGTCGAACCAGGCCCGCGCGCTACGGCGCACCCAGTAGTCTTCGAGGGTCAGCGCACCCTCGTACTTGATCGCCCGACGGGCCTCGGCGGCGGCGTCCCCGCCGGCCGCCAGCACGCTGCCGGCCTCCGAACCATAGAGATCGACCAGCCGACCGGCGACAGACGCGTCTGCGCCCTTGGCGGCCAGGCCGGCGGTCAGCTTCGGCGGGTCGAGATCGCCGCCGACCAGGGGCTCGTCCGCCGTGCGGCTCTTGCCGGGCTTGCGGCCCAAGGCTTCCTCGATGCTGTCGACCACCCGCTCGGCCATTCGGCGATAGGCGGTCAGCTTGCCGCCGGCGATGGACAACACGCCGCCGGGGCCGGTCCAAAGCTCGTCGCGGCGGGAGATTTCCGACGGCGACTTGCCTTCCTCCGCCACCAGGGGCCGCACGCCGGACCAGGCGGAGGTGATGTCGGCCGGGCCGAGGGCCGGGGTGGAGAAGCGCTGGGCTGCGGCGGCTAGCAGGTAGTCCGCGTCCTCGGCGGTGATGGCTGGCCAAGTCTCTACCTGAGGATGGAACGTGTCGGTGGTGCCCAGATAGGTCATCTCGCCCCGCGGCACAGCGAACACGCTGCGCCGGTCGGCGGCGGGCAGAATCACCGTGCGATTGATTGGCAGGCGGGCGCGGGGAACCACCACATGCACGCCCTTGGTCAGCTTCAGCCGTGGCGCAGCGTCGCCGGCCTCGAGCGCCCGGATTGCGTCCACCCAGGGGCCCGCGGCGTTGACGATCACCTTGGCCGACACACGGATGCTGTGCTCGCCGCCGCCCGGCAGCGTGTCGCGCACCTGCGCCCCGACCGCGCGGCCATTGTCCAGCACCAGGGTTTCCACGCCGGCATAGTTGGCGACCACTGCGCCGTGGGCGGCGGCGCTGCGCACATTGGCCAGGGTCAGGCGCGCATCATCGGTCAGATATTCCGGATAGACCACCGCGCCCGCCAGATCGTCGGCGGCGATGGCGGGCTCCTTGGCCTTCAGTTCCGCCAGGGACCAGACCTCGTGCTTGCGGCTTTTGGGCACGCCGCCGAGCTTTTCGAAGGTCCACAGGCCGGTGCGGATCTTGGTGATCGTGGCGGCGTTCTTGCCGGGAATGACGAAGGGCGCCTCGCGGGCTAGGTGCGGGGCGATGGCCTGGACGATCTTGCGCTCGCTGGCCGCCTCGCGGACCAGGGCGATGTCGCCCTGGGGTAGGTAGCGCAGGCCGCCATGAATCATCTTCGACGAGCGGCTGCTTGTGCCCGAGGCGAAGTCCCGCGCCTCCACCAGGGCCACGCGCAGGCCCCGCATGGCGGCGTCGCGCGCCACCCCGGCCCCCGTCACCCCGCCGCCGATGACCAGCACATCGAAGGTCTCGCCGCCCAGCGTGTCGAACAGGCCGTCGCGGTTCCTCAGGTCCAGCGCACCGCTCATGGCCGTCTCCTCATGCGTCCCAAAAGCCATAGGCGCCGTGGTCGAGGCACTGAGCGCAGGCGCCGCGGGTCATGGCCAGGAACAGGGCGTCGCCGCGCTTGGTGCGCTCCACGGCGATGGCTGAGAACACGCCCATGAAGACGCCGTGCAGAGCGTAGCGGCGATAGTCGCGCCAGCAGCTCTCCCAGTCGTAGTCCTTCACGCCATAGCCCTGGAGGGCCTCGTGATAAAGCCGCACAAGTTCGACCTCATGGGCGCGCCGCACATCCGGCGCCAGGCCGGCGCTGAGAAAATAGGCTACGTCGATCAGGCCGGGACCGCAGGCGACGGTCTGCCAGTCAAGGGTGCCCATGGGCTCGGCGCCGCCCTTGATCTCGAACATGATGTTGTCGAGCCGATAGTCCCCGTGCTGCACGGTCATGGGGCCGCTTTTGGCGGTGGAGAAGCTGGGCATGGCGGCGGGCAGGGCGTCCACCAGGGCCATGAACTCTGGCTCCAAGACCCCGTCATAGCGTTCGTGATAGGCGGCCAGCACGCTGGGCAAGGCGGCCAGGATCATGGGAAAGATCCGCGCCGAGGTGTTGAGATAGTCCAGATTCGGCAGGACTGGATCGTCCCAGCGCGGCCCGTGCAGAGCGGCGGCCTGGCGCATCGCCACCTGTGCATCCTCGAGCGAACAGCCGCTCAGCTGGTCGCCGCCGCGGGCGGGGCCCAAGTCCTCGAACAGCAGGGTGAAGTCCTGGCTGGTCTCGTCCAGTCCGGCGTAGAACGTCCGCGGCGTGCGGATCGCCACCGTGCTCGCCAATTCACGATAGAAGGACACCTCGCGCAGATAGAGGCCGAGATTGGCGCCCGAGGCCCGGCTCTGCGGATCGGCGGCGGCGAACTTGCCCACCAGGCTTTGCGGCGCGCCCTGCGTTGCGCGGTCATAGGTCAAGGCGTAGCGCACGCTGTCGCCCACCAGGCCGTTGCCCACGGCGCGTGAGGTGATATCGGTTACGCGAGCCTCGCTGATCGCGCCGGCCGCTCTCAAAGCCAGGGTCAGCCACTCCGGTGTCACATCTTCCGGTCGTGCGGCGATGGCCGGTTTGCCCATTGTTCTCATCCCTTTCGGCCCCGTTTCTTGTGGTCGGCCTGTTCGGGCCAGCGCGTGGGCTCTTGTCTGCGATGAGCGCTTGGCCGAGGCGGATCAAGGGGTTTCCTTAGGGAAGGGCTCGGCTTTTTCAGGCTCCCAAGGCCGCTCGCCTCCGCATGTGCGTCAGTCGGGCGATTTGGCCGCCGCCCCCTGGTGCGCCGCCCGGGCGGCCTGGATGGCGTCGCGGCATTCGGGCGCGACCTTGTCCAGGTTCTTCCACAGGCACATTTTCACCGCCTGCCGATCTCGGGCGCCGATCTCGGTGGCGCACAGGTCGCGCGCCGAGGACATGCAGGCCTGGCGCATCTTCGGCGCGGCGTCCTGGGCGAAAACCGGGCCGCCGAGCGATAGAAACATCAGGGCTGTCGCGGTGACGGCCGGGGAGAGAAGACGCATATGAACCCTCAACGATGAAATGGCACGATAACTGCCAATATGATCCGGGCTGGATAGGCTGGCAAGCGCGCCTTCGGCTTTCCTGCCGGACTTTCCAGGCCGCGCACAATAGTGATGGTCACGGGCAAGCCAATGTGCGTTGTGCGGCCATGGCGCGAGAAACAGTCTATATCCTTCAGGCCTATGTGGCCGGGCGCGGCAAGGGGCTGAAAGCCGAGCCCCAGGTGGGCTGCAAGACCGCTGAGGAAGCGCGGCGCAAGGCCGAGCGGTTGGCGCCGCTACGTCTGGGCGTGGTGGCCTTCGCCGCGTCCGCCGACGTGGAAATGGGCGACTATGACGACAACCCTGTGATCCTGTTCAAATCGGGCCAGCTGCCGCCGCCCTGGAATGAGGATTAGCGCCGAAAGCCGTCGGCGCAGGCGGAACGCAGACATGGTCCTCGCGTTTGCCCGATATGGCGCGCGAGCATGATCCTGGCGAGCTTTGCAACGCATCGCTCAAGGCGACCGCAAAATCGGGCGCCGTGGTGGTCGTTGGCCCGGATGGGTCGAGCCTGGCGCTGACCGTCAGGGCTGCGGAACTTTCGGCCACAGCGATATTGGAGGCCGCGCGCACAGCCGCGATCGTGGTCGCGCCCGTTTCCAATGTCGTCAGACCGGCGGCGTGGCGTGGTCCCGGGCCGCTGAGGCGCGCCAAGAACGCGCTGCGGGCTCTCTTGAGGTACCCCTCCTGGAGGCGGGAATGCCCCCTTTGCGGGCTTGTCGCCCTGGCCATCTATCCCACGGTTCAGGCCACCATTGTGGGCATTGGGCTCGTTGTGATCCTCTCCACGCGCCTTTCCGTCCACGCCGCGGTGCTGATCCCGCTGACGTTCGTGGCAGGCTTGCTGGCCGCGTGGCCGGCCGCCCGCTGGGTCGCTCCGCTGCTCATGCATGAACAGGAAAAACGCCCCGTCCGCCGCACCGGCGAATTCCTGACGGTGGTGTAGCGCTGGGCCGTTGCTCGCCCATGCCGGCCGCCGCTTACGCCTCAGCCCAATAGCCGCAACGCTCCGGTGATCCGATCGATGCGAGCAGCTTCGTCCGGGCCGATGCCGACGCAGGTGATCGTTCCGGCCGAGACGACAGTGCGACCGGCGTCCGCTACCAATCCAACGGAAAGGCCGTCGTTCGCAGCCTGGTCCGCCAGGGTCCGCAGCGCGCCGGCCGAGTCACAGGCCAGTACGATCTTGGCCATACCGCTTTCCAGCCAGGCCCGCTGCAACGGCGGCGTCGCCCTCAGGAAGGCCAGGATGGCGGCGTGGGCGACCTGCGCCGCCAGCTTTCCGGTGGGCAGGCCCAGGGATTGATCGACGACGATGACCTGTTTGAGGCGATCTGGCGCCGGCGGGGCGGGGGCGGTCATCGACGGGGCAAATGGATGTTTGCTCTGTGGGGCTTAGGCCGAAATCTTGGCCAGTCGGGTGGGCTTGGCCGTGGGGCGACTTTCCAGCTCCCTCAGGTCCAGGCCGCGGGTCTCGGTCCCGAACCGGACGATCAGGCCGAAGGCGATGGCGATGGGCGCCATGATCATCAGGGCCGCCACGCCCAGGGGCGGGACCAGGGCGGTGATGCTCAGGGTCTGGGCCAGCACCCCGCCGGCCTTGGTGCAGGCCGCCACCCAGCCCGTCGCCCGCCCGCGCACCTTCAGCGGATAGGATTCGGAGGCGTAGGGCAGAAGGATGGCCAACAGGCCGTTGCTGCCGACGATCAGCAGGGCCACTGGAAACACCGGGCTGCCGCCTTCGTGCCGCTCCAGCAAAAGCACCCAGGCCAGCCCTGCGAAGGTCACCGCCGTCATGGTGGCCAGGGCCCACTTGGTGCTCCACTGGCTGTAGAGGAAGGTGCACACAAACACGGTGGGAAAGGCGATCAGGGCCGATTCCGCCAGCAGCTTCGATGAAGCGCCCATGTTGTAGCCCTTGGCCACCAAGTCGGACGGCAGCCACAGCAATAGGCCGAAATTGATCAGGCCCCAGGCGATGGAGGCGATGCTGAGGGCCGCGGTCTTGCCGATCAGGCCCGGTGTCCAAAGCTTGGGTTCGGGGGTGTGATCGCCCTTGGCGCGATGGTGGTGGCTGATCAGGTCGGCGGCGTCTTCCTCGCCCTCGGCGAGCTGCCGGCTCTGGGCGCCGAAGCGGGCCATGACCTTGTGCGCCTCATCGTCCCGGCCGCGCGACAGCAGGAATTTGGCGGACTCGGGGATGAAGGCGCCCATCATCACCAGGATCAGGCCGGTGGGCAGGTTAATCAGCCACAGGATGCGCCAGCTGAAGACCGGCACCAGAACGCTGGAAAAGCCGCTGGCGGCGAAATAGCCGCCCACGGCGCCCAGGCCACCCACCAGCACCAGCACCCAGCCGCGATGGCGCGAAGGCATGGTCTCGGCCAGGAGGGCGTAGGTCACCGGCAACATGCCCCCGGCCCCGGCGCCCATTAGGAAACACATGCCGATGTTCCAGGTCAGGGACGGCATGGCCCCGCAGATCGAGGTGCCGATGAACACCACCGCGGACAACAGGATCGAGGCCTTGCGGCCATAGAGGTCGGCGATCACCCCCCAGACGATCGAGCCGGTCACCGTGCCGATCAGGGCGGAGAAGGGCACCAGCGAGGCCTGGGCCTTGGGCACGCCATATTCCTTGACCATGCCCGGCATGACGAAGCCCAGGGAGGCGGGTTTCATCACGTCGATGATCAGGGCCATGACCAGCACCACCATCAGGCCCACGTGGGCCAGGTTCAGTTTGGCGTCCTCAGGGGGCGAGACGGTGATCCGCGCCGCCGCCTGAATCTGCTGGCTTATCCGAGGCGGCAACAGGCCATAGGCCGCCACGAAAATTCCGCCCACGATCAGGAACATGCCGAAGATCATGCCCGGGTCCATGGGCATGCCGGCCAGGACAAAGCCGTTGTCGCGACCCATCAGGTACATGGGCATATGCAAGAGCACGCCGGCCGTTACCGCTACCACTCCGGAGGTGAAAGCCCACAAAGCCCGGCGATCTTTAAGCGCCTGGATGTTGTCCACCGGCGGCTTCCCCCAAATATCTGACTAGTCGCCTTGTGCCTCAGATGTACATTTCTGGAAAGACACGAATATGGGGAGGGGACTCCCCACCATTTAACAAGAGCTAAGTTGCGGCTGTGTGCCCGCAACGGCCGGCATCGGCGGGGCTGGGTTCGGCATGAGCACGGGCGTCCGCGGCAGCCTGTTTTGATAGGCTTGTCGCGACCAAGGTCGAGGGCGTGTCCCGCCCCCTCCGCTACGCTGCGCGCCGGGAGGCGCTTCGCTCCGGGGGCTCGCGTCAGCTGCTTTTCGAGTGACGCCGCCGAATGTCGGCCGGATCTCAACCGCCGCTCACGGCAAGCTTCGGTTC
>DASXNV010000022.1:0-41246 GCA_036494815.1 Caulobacteraceae bacterium | reverse complement strand
AGGCGGTCGCCGCAGCTAACTGGTCCGCCCGCCGGACAATCATCGCTGCGGACCTGGCGATGTGGGCCATTCAGCAGAACCGGTCTGACGATTGGCGCGCCTATCACGATGAACACCAGGCCCAGCAGCAAGCCTATTGGGATCAAGAGCGCTATCGCCGCCAGGCGCAGGCGGCCCGCGCCGACGAGATGCTGAACGATCACCCGGCGGCGCAGGCGGCCTGGCAGGGAGCTCAGCAGGCTCAGGCCGACGCCCGCGCCCACGGTCAGAACTTCGGTGGTGGCCAGCGCGGCGGATCGCCTTCCATCTTTGGGCAGCGGAACAATCCGCCGGCGGCGAATCCTCAGGCTCCGGCGCAGACCAACGCCCAAAATCAGCTACCGATGACACCTGGGGCGCAGCCGGCTCGACCGCAGTTTGGCCAGGGCCATGAGCATCAAGGTCCGCAAGAGCAGGGCGCGGCTGACGTCCAACGTCAGGCCGAGGCTCAGCGCCAAGCGGGACAGCAGCAGGCGCAGGCCGCCGCTCAAGCGCGAGCTCAGGTCCAGGCTCAGGCGGCCACCCAGTCCCGCCAGCAAGCTGACGCCCAGGCGCGCCAGCAAGCCCAGGCTAGCGCCAGGGCTCAAGCAGACGCGGCGCATAAGGCCCAGGCCGACCAGGCGCGTCTGCAGGCCGATGCTCAGGTGCGCCAGCAAGCCCAGGCTGGCGCCAGGGCTCAAGCTGATGCGGCGCGTAGGGCCCAGGCCGACCAAGCGCGCCTGCAGGCCGATGCTCAGATGCGCCAACAGGCCCAGGCTGGCGCCAGGGCTCAAGCTGAAGCCGCCCACAAGGCCCAGGCAGATCAGACTCGGCTTCAGGCCGACGCCCAGGCGCGTCAGCAGGCTCAGGCCGGCGCCAAGGTCCAGGCTGACGCCGCCCACAAGGCCTCTGTGGCTCAGGCGCAGAACGCCAAGGTCCAGGCGGACGCCGCCACCGCTCATGGCCAGCAGGCCGCCGCCGAGAAGGCCAAGGCCGAGGCTGCGCGCAAACAGCGCGAACACGACACCCGCACACCGAACTAAGCCCTGAGGCGCGCCTCCTTTCCTGCAATGAAAGGGGGCGCGTCATGCTCAGGCCGGCCCGGTCAAGGGCGCGGCGAACCTAGTTCCGCTTCACGAGTTACCTTTGCTGCAAAGGAAACCCCGTGACCGCCGCATCCCCGCCTATCGACGACTTCGATCCCGCCGAACGCCGCGCGCTGGAGCTGCTCGCGCTATTAAACATCGCCCTCTTCCTGCTCGAGGCGGCGACCGGGATGATGCTTGGCTCCGTCGCCCTGCTGGCGGATGCGGTCAATTTCATGGACAGAGCTGGCCTGTTCGGCTTGGCGGCCATCGCGGTCGGCTGGTCAGCCCGGGACCGAGGCTGGGCCAGGTTGGCCCAGGGCGCGGCCATGGGCTTGGTGGGCGTGTGCGCCTTGGGCCAGATTATCAGCCGTTTTCTGTATGGCGGCGTTCCAGCCGCGGTGGGCCTGGGCGCAGTGGCGCTGGTGGCCATGGCGGCCAACCTCTATATCGGGTGGCGCCAGTCACGGGCCAAGATCGACGTCGGCGTGGCGCCAGGCCTGCCTCGGAGGGCGCGTCGAGAGGCGCAGCTGATTCTGGCCATGGTCTTTGCCGCCGGTCTTGTGGCGGCCACCCGATCCGCCTGGCCAGACATGATCGTCGGCGCCGTCATCGCCTTTTTCAGCCTGCGCGCCGCCTATCGCACACTGGCGGCCGGCGGTCGGGACGTGTTCGCCAGAAAGTGACAAATAGTGTCCTGGCCGACCGTACCTGCCGCCTCTCGCCCGAGGGCTGGGGCCGGCGGGCGGCTGAGGCCTTCGACGTGTTCGGCGCCGACCGCATCGTAGCCGAGAAGAACTTCGGCGGCGATATGGTCCGGTTCACCCTCCAGGCGGTGCGCCCGACGGTTCCGGTGACCTGGTCTCCGCCTCCCGCTGCAAGGTGGTTCGCGCCGAGCCGGTCTCGGCCCTCTACGAACAGCGCCGTGTCAGTCACCTGGTGGCGGGGCCGCCCCCCCTCACCGAACTGGAAGGCGAGATGCGCCAGGCCACCGCATCGGGCTATCTGGGACCGAGCTCGCCCAATCGGCTGGACGCGCTGGTGTGGGCGTTGACGGAATTGTTCCTGCGAGCCGCCTCTCCGGGGGAGGCGTTCTTGGAACTGGCGCGGCGGGAATTGGCGGCGCCGACCCGTAGCACCTAGTGAATCAGGCTCGCCGCGCCGACCTCGATCACTGGGACTTGCCAGGGATGCCGCTGGGCGAGTTCAGCCAAGAGCGTGGATAGCCGATCGTCCGGGACGTCGCCGGCCAGATAGGTCTTGATGATCGCCGTCGGGCTGATGGCGTTCGCGCCCGCGGCGCCCAGCGTTGGGTCGGCTTCGGCAGTGGGTGTGAACCCCTCCAGACCCAGCGAGATCTCGAACACGCCGCGATAGAGGCCGAAATCGCCCAGTTCATTGTCAGCCCGGATCAGGGCCAAGATCGGGGCGGCGACCGGATCGGTTTCAATGGCGGCGAGCTGACCTTGCGCCAGGGCGGCGAAGGTTGCCAGCGCGATAGGGCAGTGGATACGGATTGACCTGACGGGGCGCAGACGCGAGGAGCGTGATTCAGTCATGGACGACAGCCTCCGATGCTGGCCCCTACACCGGCCGGGCGGAAGAGACTATCCCGCCTTCGCCGCCTTGGCCCGCTCGATGCCTTCCAGCACCAGTTCGCGAGCCTCCGCCGCGTCGCCCCAGCGGATGATCTTGACCCACTTTTTCGGCTCCAGATCCTTGTAGTGGGCGAAGAAGTGCTCGATCTGCTCCAGGGTGATCGCGGGCAGGTCGGTATAGTCGTCCACGTTCTCGTAGCGCTTGGTCAGCTTGGCCGAGGGCACGGCGACCAGTTTCTCATCGCCGCCGGCCTCGTCTTCCATCAACAGCACGCCGACGATGCGGCAGCTCATGATCGCGCCGGGCACGATAGCGCGGGTATTGGCCACGATCACGTCGACCGGGTCGCCGTCGCCGGACAGGGTATGGGGAATGAAGCCGTAGTTCCCTGGATAGCGCATGGACGTATAGAGGAAGCGGTCGACCACCAGGGCGCCGGCCTCCTTATCCATTTCGTACTTGATCGGCTCGCCGCCAATAGGGACTTCTATAATGACGTTCACGTCGAACGGCGGGTTGGCGCCAATGGATACGGCGTCGATGCGCATGGGGTGCTCCGGGGGAGGAAAGCGATTTGCGCGTCTCCTTAGGCGGTGGCGGGGGGCTTAGGCAATCCGCCAAAGGCTCAATTCCTGCCATTTGCGCGATCACGCCCCGCTGCTGATCATCCCGCAATCCCCAGGTTCAACGGCTCGCGCGGGCCTAGCGCCGCCAGGGCGGGGCTGGTCGCAGACTTGTCGAAGGCGGCCAGGATGCGCTGGAAGCGGGCTTCCACGGCCGGTTTGAACTCGAAGTGGGTGAAGACATAGAGGTCGTTGTCCTTGACCGCTTCCACTACCCGGCCGGCCACGGGTTCGACCGGGATACCGCCCGATACGGCGGCGGCGGAGATCAGGCTGGCGGCGCTGGGCGCGGCCTTTGGATCGGCGCCATAGCTGTCGGGCCGATTGCGGCGGCTCTCATGGATGCGGGTGCGCACAAAGCCGGGACAGAGGATGGAGACGCCGATGTTCCGGGCCGCCAACTGCCCGGCCCAGCCTTCGCTCATGGCCACCACCGCGAACTTGGTGGCGCAATAGGGCTCCATGGTCGGCGGGCTGACCATGCCGGCCATGGAAGCGGTGTTGACGATGTGGCCGCCCTCGCCATGGCTGTCGATCAGGGGGACGAACACCTCCATGCCGTAGACGACCCCCTTCAGATTGACGTCGAGGATCCAGTCCCAATCTTTTTCCGGCACCTCGCCGAACGGGCCTCCGGCGCCGACACCGGCATTGTTGCAGACCACATGCACCTTGCCGAACTTGGCGATGGTCTCCAGCGCCGCCGCGCGCACGGAATCGCGTCGGGCTACATCCGCGACCACGCCCTCGGCGCGGACCTGCTTGGAGCGCAGCAGTTCCACCGCCGCCGTCAGGGCGCCGGCCTCGATATCGGCCAGCATGACGTTCATGCCCTCGCGGCCAAAGGCTTCGGCCATGGCCAGTCCGATGCCGCTGGCCCCGCCGGTGATAAAAGCGGTCTTGCCCTTCAGGTCCTGCATGGCCGTTTTCCTTCCCGGTGAGGCGCGTCTGACGCGCACGTTTGGGTCAAGCTAAGCACGCGATCCCACCCGGCAAAGCGCTTTCAGCGTTGTAGCCGCACAACCCGCTCGTTCATCCCTGTTTCCGGTGCCGCACTCTCATGCCCCCAGCCGGCGGAACGCGTCTGTCCCTTCAAATATCGGCTGGACGGCGTCCAGGGCCGGTTTGGCGGCAGAGCAGGCCAAGCTTTTGTGGGCGCCCAGCGGAACGCGCTACCAGGCGCTCAAGGATCGTCCGCTGAAGGACGATTTCGACGAATGGTTGGCGCGCATCGTCGCCTTCGCCTTCAGCCTGCCGCCGACGCCTTTCATCCGACAGATGAACCGTAGCGCCGCCGGAGCGGATCAGGATCGCGGGCAGGAGGAGGGGCTGGAGCCCCGAGACTGTGGGCCAAACGTCTGATCGATGGGGTGATCCAGGACGACTTGGGCGCTCCGGATCTCGAATTCTGCTGGAACGATGCGCCGACCGTCGATCCGCTGGCTCAGGCCCAGATCGACGATCTCGTCATCCGCAACGGCTCCATGACCATCGACGAGGTGCGCGCCCGGCGGCGCATGGCCCCGCTGCCGGCAAGCAATGCAGCGTCCGGCGCGACTACGGTTTCAGCTTCTTCGGCAACGCCGCTACATCCGCCGGGCTCATCGGCGTGATGGCGTTGACGATGCAGGGGACGGGAAAGCCCGGACTGTCGGCAACCTTGATGTCCAGATCGATGGCCGAGCAGACCAAGTCATTGACCGATCTCGTCACCAAATGGACATTGGGCGCGTTCAGGGTCGGGCAGGAGTCTGAAAAGTCGATCCGGTAGAACCGGTTGATGCCCACCCTGATATAGATGGCCTTGGAATCCGGTGTGGCTTTCCAACTTTCCCAGTCGTGGCTGTAGAAGCACTGAGACGCGGGCTTGCTCGACGCCGCCGCAGCGGGCTGGGCGCCTGCAGAGCCGCCGAACACAAACGCCGCCGTTCCGGCCACCGCCGCCATCTTTGATAGAGCACGCATTGTCTGGCCTCCTTGGTCGCGGCGACTATCTCGCTCTGTCAGGATCGCAAAGTTCGAGCCTGAATTCCAACGGTGACGGCTTGCGCCTCATCGATGACGCCAATATGGCGCTGGGCGCCCACCAGATTGCAAATTTTGTTTCCGACCTGAAGCTTAAGGGGCGAACCTGCATGAGAATCTATGGCGAGATCACCAAGCTCGAGCCGCAGGACGACGGCGCCCTGAAGGTGCTCGGCCCACCAACGCCGAGGTCATCGAAATGGCCGCCACGGCCGGCAAGCGCAGCCGTCACACCGAATTCGTGGTCACGGCGCGGCAGGCTCTGGTCGATGAAGCCCAGGCGCGGGCGGCTTCAGATCCCTCTCAACCCCAGCCGTTTGTGGAAAAGCTTGGCGCGCGAAATTCCGAAGCCGACCTCGCCCGCATCCAGGCCGCTCACGATGAGTTGGTGGCGTTGGGCGCCCACTGCCATCTGGATCCCGGCGACGACGACCGGTCCGACCCCGTGCCGGCTGATCCGGGCGAAGCCGCCGGCATGGACAAGGCGGCGCCGCCCGGCGCGCCGTCAGACATCAGCGAGCAGCTCGACGGCCTCCGTGGCAACCTGGCCGCCTTGCAAAAACGCCAAGTGTCCCGTCGCAGTGAATATGACGGTTTGATCCAGGCCGAGAATGGGCAGCGCCTGTGGCGGGACGAGCAGCTGGATGCTGCGAGCGACGCCGGGCTGCTTGTCGATCAATCCGAGTTCGTCGAGGGCCCTGAGCATCTGGTGGACTGACGAGGCGGTGACCTTGAAGTAGCGCTGGAAGTCCGCTTCCGCGCGGAGCGCGCCGGTTGATCTGCGAATAGGCCCATATGAAGGCGAGCTACTGGCCCTGTCTGGCGGTGAACCGTGCCGTCGCCTCTGGCGCCTTTCGGTCAAGCAATTGATTCATTGTCGATTCATCCAAGGCTGTTCCACCAGAATGGGCTTCGGAATAAACGTAAGGTATCGCGTCGACCTCAGCCAATCCGAGCGAGACGAACTCGGCGCTTTGGTGAGTGGGAGCAAACTGCCGGCGCGACGGGACACTAAGCCAATGCCCGTTTGCTGGTGAAGCGCAGGGCGGCGATGATCGCCAGGCCCGAAAACAGCAGGCCCGCGCCCAACCACAGCGCGCCGCGGACATTGTGCGCATCCACCACCCGGGAGGCTAAGAGCGGCCCCAGCGCCGCGCCCAACAACTGCACGGCGCCGCTCTGCACCGCGGCGCGGCGCGACGGGTCGGCCTCGATGGTCATGGGCACCAGGAACGGGTTGATGAAGATGTTGACCAGCCCGTTGAAGGCGGTGGCGGCGATGAACATCCACGCCGGCGCCGCAAAGCCGTAGACCGCATAGACCCCCAGATAGGCCAAGACACCGCCGGCGAAGACGGTGAAATAATTGACCCGGCCCGCCACCAGGGTGGCCAGGGCCCCGCCCAGCACCTGTCCCGCCAGCGAGAAGGAATTGGCGGTGCGCGCGACGCCGCTGTGTAGGCCCGCTTGGGCCGCCAGGGGCAACAGATAGATGCCGACCGCCGACGCCGCCGAGACATAGATCAGGGTGCCGAACAGGGCGAGCCAGCCGCGCGGCGGCGGCGCCCCAGTCTCGCCCTCGACCTGCGGCAGGGGCGGATAGCGCGTGGGCAGCCACAGGGCGATCAGCACACCGGCCAGGCTCAGTGCGGCGATGCCCGCAAAGCCGCCATTTGCGCCGAAGCGCGGCAATACCCAGGCCGCGAAAGCCGCCGATACGGCGAGCTGGGTCGCGGTCAGGGCGGTGAACAGGACGCCGGCCCATCGGTCAGGGGTTTCGGTTCGGGCGATCATGCCGATGGTGATCCACAACAGCACGCCCTCTGGCAGGCCGCACAGGGCCCGCACCCCCATGATGGTCGTATCCGTGTGCGCCCACAGGGTCGCCAGATCCGTCATCGCCAGGACGATGGCCGCCCCGGCGCCGATCCATTTCAGCCGATGAGGCTTGAGCAACGCCCCCACCAGACCGGTGGTGATGGCCATGGTCAGGGCTTCGGTCATGGCCGACAGTCCGATGCCCTGAGCGCTCAGTCGATGCTCTTCGGCCAAGGCCCCCAGCAGCACGGCAAGGACGCCGGAAATCAGCAACGACACCACGCCCAACGCGATCGCGGCGCTGGCTTCGGCCGGTTTCAAAGGCGGCCCGAACGCTTCGTGCACGACATGGCTTGGGTTGGGCGATTCAGTCACATTCTTGTTCATTGGCCGACAACCTAGCCGATGGCCTGCCGCACGCCAGCGTTTTGGCGACGAGGGAGGCATTTCATGACCCCTACCGATTGGGTCACCGCCGCCGCGTCCTGCGGCATGTTCCTCCCGTCCCTCGGCGCCGTGGCTATCACCCGCGGCGCCCACCAGGCCCGCAACGACGTCCTCGAAAGCGACGTCAAGGCTCTCGACGAGCGTTTGACGACCCTGGAAGCGCTGAAGGTCGCGGTGGAAGGCCTTACACGAGGTATCGAGCACCTGGGCGACCGGTTGGTGGACAGCCAGAAGCTGAACGCGTCGGAACCGGCCCGGATGGCCGACCAGATCTACGCTGGCCAACGCCTGATCGACGCCCGTTTTGATGCGATGGAGGAGCGCAATGCGCGCGAACTCGGCGAGGTCAAGCACGGCGTGCGCAATATCCGCCGGACCCTGGAACGCGAGGCCCGGGCGGCTTAGGTGTCGGCTATCGCTCGATGAACAGCGAAAGCAGCGAGGCGGCCAGCAGCGCGGCCATGACGAGGTTGAAGGCGCGCAGGCCGGCCGGTGTGCGTAACACCTTGGCCGCGCCGGCGCCTATGCCGGTCCAAAGGGCGACGGACGGCAGGCAGACGATGGTGAATAGACTGGCCAGGGTCAGCGCCTGAGGTAGGATCGGTCGGGTGACTGATGTGTAGACTGAAACGGCGCTGATCGCGCCGACCCAGGCCTTAGGATTGACCCATTGAAATAGTGCCGCCTGGATAAAAGACACAGGGCGCTGGTGGTCCAGGCCTTGGCCCTGGTCGGCGGACGATTTCAGGACGGGAAGGGCGGTGGCGATGCGCCAGGCCAGCCAGAGCAGATAGGCGCTTGCGACCCACTTCAGCACTGTATTGATAAGCGGAAAGCGCTGTAGT
Organism: Caulobacteraceae bacterium; assembly: GCA_036494815.1. Taxonomy (GTDB): domain Bacteria; phylum Pseudomonadota; class Alphaproteobacteria; order Caulobacterales; family Caulobacteraceae; genus Poindextera. Next base: position 32,786 of record DASXNV010000022.1, on the reverse strand, counting down.
ACGCGGCCGCAACCCAAGCCTATCAAGGCGATCATCAGGGCGAACCCCAACGCGACGCCCAACATGTGCGGTAAACTCCGGCCAAAGCCGAAATTGGCGCCCGAGGCCGCGAGCATGGCGTTGTTCGGGCCTGGTGTTGCGGACATGGCCAGGGCGAAGGCGCCCGCCGATATCAGCCAGGATGCGGGCTCGGGCCCCAACCAGATCGACAAATGATGTTGAGCGTCCATCACGCCGCCGACTAGCGCGACTGACTATGCCGCGCAAGCCGAAGCTGCGAGATCGAAAGCTGCTAAGCTTAGTCTGACGCCTGCGCGTGCTGGCTTGTCTGGGGGCGATCGTATCGGTCCGGAATTAGGCGGGATATCACCACGAGGGCGGTCGCCAACGCCAGCGCGGCTGCGGCCAAAGTCACCAGGGTGTCGATCATCGGGCGTCCGATCTTCGATAGCTTGACCACACCAGGGTCGGTCCGAGGTTAGACGTCTGTCCAGCGCGGAAGCTTTCACTAGCCCCATAGGGTCGCCACTGGCCTTCAATCGTGCGTCTCCTGATCAAGAACAGGGCAAAAATCGCGTCACGCCCTTTTGTACTCATTGGTCGACAGGTTAGCTTGGCCTCGAGGGCGGACTTGCCGCGCCACGATTTGGGATGGAACCCACCATGGACGAGCTGGATCGCCACGATGCTCTTGGCTTGGGTGAGCTTGTCCGGCGCGGGGAGGTGAGCGCCACAGATCTGCTCGATCGCGCCATCGCGCGGGTGGAGGCCGTTAACCCCAAGATCAACGCGGTGGTCCTCAGGCACTATGACGAGGCGCGGGCTCAGCTTGCCAATGGCCCCCCGAGCGGCCCCTTCGCTGGTGTTCCGTTCCTGCTCAAAGACCTCAACGCTGCGCTTGGCGGGACGGTCACCACCGACGGATCCCGGGCTTTCGCCGACTGGATCGCTGCGGCGGATGGAACCCTGGCCCGTCGCGCCAAGGCGGCCGGCCTGACCATCTTCGGAAAGACCGCCAGCCCGGAGTTCGGCCTGACCACAACCACTGAAAGCAGGCTCTGGGGCGCGACTCGAAATCCGTGGAACCTGGAGCGGATCGCCGGCGGCTCATCCGGCGGGGCGGCCGCGGCGGTCGCCGCCCGCATTCTGCCCATGGCGCACGCCTCGGACGGTGGCGGATCCATTCGTATTCCCGCCGCTTGCTGCGGCCTGTTCGGATTGAAGCCGTCCCGGGGGCGTGTGCCCTATGGCCCGGGCGCCGGCATCGGCTGGAATGGCCTATCGACCCAGCATGCCGTGACCATCAGCGTGCGCGATTCCGCAGCCTTGCTGGACGCTCTCGCCGGCCCGGAAATCGGCGACTCGGTGACGCCTGCGGCGCCCGTGGGCCGTTATCTCGATGCTGTGGGCCAAGCGCCAGGAAACTTGAGGATCGCCTTGGTGGAGCGGGCCGCCAGTGGCGCAGCGCTGCATGCGGATTGTCGTGAGGCCTTGTTCGATGCGGCCGCGCTTTGTGGATCTCTCGGCCATCGGATCGAGCCCGTCGACCTGGTCCTTGACGCAGCCGCATTGGCCGAGGCCATGGGCGTGAGCATGGCCGTCGATATCGCCAGCAGGCTGGATCGCCGCGGCGCCGAACGGGGCGGCGCTGTGGCCGAAGACGAGGTCGAGCGCGTCACGTGGCGGCTGGCTGCGCGAGGGCGAACGATCACTGGCCAAGCCTATGCGGACGCTCGGCGCACGCTCGATCAGGCCGCGGTCGCCTATGCTCGCCTGTTCGAAGGCTTCGATGTTGTGCTGTCGCCCGTTCTGGCTGAACCGCCGGGGCCGCTGGGGCGCCTGATCTTAAGTCCCGACGACATCGGTGATTATGCCCGTGGCGTCGCCGCCTTCAGCCCCTATACCGCCCTCCACAACGAGATTGGCGTGCCGGCGATGTCGACGCCGCTGTTCTGGAGCGGCGACGGTCTGCCGATCGGGACGATGTTCGCCGCGGCGTTCGGGCGGGAGGACCTATTGTTCAGCTTGGCCGGCCAGCTTGAAGCAGCCCGGCCGTGGGCCGCGCGTATTCCGCCAACCTCAGCGGCTTGACGAACAATTATGCCCTGGCTTTGCGCGGTGTCGGTCGCCAATTGAGGCCCTCGCGATTATGCACCCAGCGCCCGACCCGGCGATAATCGTCGTCGCCGGCCGCGCCGATCGGCAACAGTTCGGTGAGGGCGGCCTCGACATATTGGAAGTTGGGTCCGCGGTTGCGCTTGGCGAACTGCTGGGCCTCCTCCTTAGCCCAATCGATAGCAACCGTGTCATCGGCGAGCCGGAGCCTCAGTGGCGACAAGCGATTGTCCTCGAGAGCGTTGAGACGGTTCTTTGACGGCGCGTGCCGCAAATCGAGTTGATAGGTCTTCATGGTCATTGATCCATAGGCAGGCGTCGCAGTGCTCTCGAAAGTCCTTGTAGGGCGCCGGCGAATGACTCGCACCTCATGAAAGATGGGGGAAAGGCGTCGGTAGCCTGCACGTGCTGAGCTACGGCGATCACAACCATGGCGAACGAGCTGTGTTCACCCCTCTAAGGCGAGCCTGAACGGGCTGAGCCGCGCTCTTCTAAGCGGCGCCCCATACTGGAGGGCGCCAGCCATCCGCTTTGGACGCCGATTCGGGTTTCAACCCGGGTCGGCGGCTTTGTCCATTTTTGTCCCTTCTCGAACGCATCGGCAGGCCTTGTTTCGAATGTCTGACCGGCGAGATGGGGAGGACGCGCTCACGAGCCGCTTCGCTATCGTCGGCGACCTACATCACCACCTGGGGCGCGGCCGTCTAATCAACGGTTGGTCGCTTGGTTAGAGGCTTTCCTTCGACCGTGCGCCGGCGATACAAGGCCATTGCGGTGACAGCGCAGTCGGCTGCCTCAAAAGGAGGCTCCGTCAGCGCTCGGCGCAATCGCCTCGCAGAACGAGAGGCGGCAAGGAGGGGATATGGACGGCGCTGCGCGGCGGGACTCATCGATCATGGTGAGACCCAATCCGGGTGGATTCGGCGCGGAAATCACCGGGCTAGATCTCTCGCGGTCGCTTGATGCCGGCGCTTTGGCGGCGGTCAAGCGGGCCTGGGCGGATCACGCTGTGGTCTGGTTTCCAGATCAGCCGCTAAACCACGATCAACTTGAGGCTGTGACCCTGCAATTCGGTGAATTCGGTCACGATCCCTATCTGCAGGGGTTGGAAGATCGGCCGCACATCGTCGAGGTGCGCCGGGACGCCAGTGAGACGTCAAGCCCATTCGGCGCGGCCTGGCATTCGGATTGGAGCTTTCAGGAGCACCCGCCGGCCGCCACATTGTTGCATGCCAAGGTCGTCCCCCCGCGGGGTGGCGACACCCTCTATGCTGACGGCTATCGCGCCTATGAAACCCTGAGCCCGTTACTGCAGCGGATGCTTGAAGGCATGCGCGGTGTGCATTCCGCTGTTCGCCCCTACGGTCCTCACGGGGCCTATGCGCGCGAGAGTGCGCCGCGCAGCATGAAGATCATCAGCAGCGTCGAGGCCGAATGCACCCAATCCCATCCGATCGTGCGAACCCATCCGCTGTCCGGGCGCAAGGCGTTGTTTGTCAATCCGGTCTACACGATCGGGGTCGAAGGCATGGAGGCCGAAGAGGCCTCGGCCATGCTCGATTTTTTGTTCAAGCATATGACCGAGGACGCCTTCGTCTATCGCCACAAGTGGCGCCCGAACATGCTGACGGTCTGGGATAATCGCTGTCTGATGCACAACGCCACTGGCGGCTACGACGGCCACCTGCGCGTGATGCACCGCACCACGGTGGCGGGGGAGACTCCGGTTTAGGTTCCTGGTGTGTCGGCGATACCCAGTTCAGCCATCATCGCCTGACGGCTTGGACCCAAGGGCGGGGGGTAAAGGTGGGCGTTGCGGCGTTTGCCTCGGGCCCACCAACGCATGACCTTAACCATGCTTTCCGGACGTTTCAGCCAGGCTCCGGGCGGGTCGATCATGTGGAAGTCGCGCATGGCCGAACGCAACAGGTCGATGTCTGATCGCACCGCAATCCGCACGCCGTCGTCGATGAAGCTTTGTCTAAAGCGGCCACGCAGGCTGGGCGAATAGTCCGGATTTCGGGCGTTGACCGCTCGCCGCCCCGCCGCCCGATCCTGGTCGCGCATATCGTTGTAATAGACTGTCAGCTCGTTGCGGATCCGGGTGTCGTAGAGGCGCGCGCGGGCGCCAGGGTCATCGCTCTGGGTCAGCACTCCGGCCAGGATCTGGGCCTCAATGGCGGCGAACGAGCAGCCGCGGCCATAGAGCGGATTGGTGCGGATCAGGCTGTCGCCCACGGCGAAGAAGCCCAGGGTCGCCCGCTGGTCGGAGGCAACGAAGCTGCGCCAGCGGCTGCGCAGATCCCCCATGCCGAACACCTTGCTGATCGGCTCGGCGGTCGCCGGGTCGGTCCACGGCGCAATGCCAGGCAGCAGGGCGCAGATCCGGTCGAAGATCTCCGGTCGCACGACGCTCTGGCGGATCTCCATCTCGATCTCCGGCACCGCCAGCGTGATCGAGAAACAGCGATTGTCGCCCGGAAACAGGCCATATTTGATGAAGCCCAAATCGCCCGTCCCCGGCGCCTTGCGCTCCGCCGGTTCGTTTTGGTCCGGCAGCAGTCTGTAGTGTCGGGTGTAGTAGAGGATGCCGCAATCCTCGGCTTCTTCCGACATAGCCGCGCCGGCCTCGGCCAGCTGTTCGGCGGCCTGTGAATTGCGGCCGGCGGCGTCGATAGTGATGTCGGCGCGCCACTCGCGGACTTCTCCGGCCATGTCGCCCTGGGCCCCAGCGACGCGGATCTGGCCGGCTTCCAGGGTCTCCAGGATCAGGCCAAGCACAGTGACGCCCGAGACGATCGACACACCCGGCAACTGCTCCACATAGCGGCGGATCACCAGTTCCAGCGTCGTGCGCCGGCTGGTCAGCACCGCCATGTCACGATCGCCGGGTTGCGGCGCATAGGCCTGCTTGAGGCCATCGGGCAGCATGTCTGGAAAGCCGATCTCGCGGCAGCCCGCGGCTAGGAGCTGTTCCAGCAGCGCGGGATGCTGATCCTTGATGATGGTCCTTAGACGGGCCAGGAAGGCGTGGCTGTGGCGCAGTTGGCCGACGCCACGCCGGTTCCAATCAAAAAAGGCTTGGTCCGCGTCGCCATCCGGGGGCGGTGCGTCACGCTCAATAAGCACGAGTTCGTGCTGCGTGGGCGCCAGGGCCAGGGCGATGTTGAGCCCGGCTATGCCCGCCCCAATCACCAAAATCTTTTCCGTCATGGTCTCTCCGCGCCCCGCCGCCCGGTTGGCCCAAGCTGTCCGCGACGCAGCCTAGGCTAGAGACCGTCATCGCGCCATCATCGGTAGCGCGCTGGACAAAAATAGGTAAACCTCGTTCACTCATAAAATAAGTCCCGTTCAGGGGACCCAAACGAGGAAGGCCCAGGGATGCACGATTTGGTCATTCGCAATGGCGCGCTGATCGACGGAACCGGTGCGGCGGCGAGGCGAGCTGACGTGGCCATCGATGGCGGGCTTATTACCCAGGTTGGCGGCGGCGTTGGGCCGGGACGGCGTGAGATCGACGCCGCTGGCCATCTGGTGACGCCGGGCTGGGTGGACATCCATACCCACTACGACGGGCAGGTCACTTGGGACCCCTATCTGTCGCCGTCCTGCTGGCACGGGGTGACGACGGTGGTGATGGGCAATTGCGGTGTCGGTTTCGCGCCGGCCCGTCCCGAAAGCCGCGAATGGCTGATCGCGTTGATGGAAGGCGTCGAGGACATTCCCGGGACAGCCCTGTCCGAAGGCATCCGTTGGAACTGGGAGACTTTCCCCGAATATATGGATAGTTTGGAGCAGCAGTCTCGGGTGCTCGACGTGGCCGCCCAAGCCCCCCACGGTTCGATCCGCGCCTATGTCATGGGCGAGCGCGGCGCGCGAAATGAGCCGGCCACGCCGGACGATATCGCCGAGATGTCGCGCATCGTCGGTGAAGCGGTGACGGCCGGCGCCCTGGGCTTTTCAACCTCGCGCACCATGTTGCACCGGGCCAAGGACGGCGAACCGGTGCCGGGCACCTTCGCTGGCGCCGACGAACTCATGGGCATCGGCCGCGCCATGGGCCAGGCGGGGTATGGTGTGTTCGAACTGGCCTCGGACATGGCCCCGGCGGAAATCGAGTTCGAGTGGATGAAGGAGCTGTCACGCGAGACCGGCCTGCCGGTGACGTTTGGCCTGCTGCAATCTCCTCTGCAGCCGGAAAAATGGCGGGACCTGCTGCAGATGACCGAAACGGCGCGGGAGGAGGGGGCTAACCTGACCGCGCAGATCGCCTGTCGCCCCACTGGTATGGTGCTGGGCTGGCAAAGCACGGTGCATCCCTTCATCGGCCGCGCCAGCTATCGCGCCATCGCCGACCTGCCGTTCGCCGTCCGCCTGGAGCGGCTGAGCGATCCGGACGTGCGCGCCGCCATTTTGGCCGACCCGTCGCCGGACTTGGGGCCATTGGGCAGTATCCTGACCCAGGGCTTCGATCGCATGTTCCGCCTGGAAAGCGGCGATGGCCTCGACTACGAGCCCCGCGCTGAGGACAGCGTCGCGACGTTGGCCGCCCGTACCGGTCAGAAGCCCGACGCGGTGGTCTATGACATGCTGATGGAGAGGGACGGGCGCGGCTATATCTATCTGCCGTTGCTCAACTACGCTCACTTCAATTTCGACCACATCCACGAGATGATGAACCACCCGGCGACCGTGCTCAGCCTGTCGGACGGCGGCGCCCATTGTGGCGTGATCTGCGACGCAAGCTTTCCCACCTACATGTTGACCTATTGGGCGCGCGACCGCGTACGGGGTGAGCGTCTGCCTCTGGAAAAGATCGTCTCAATGCAGACGCGAGACACTGCGCGGCTTTATGGGCTGAACGATCGTGGCGTGGTTGCGCCCGGCATGAAGGCCGACCTCAATGTGATCGACTACGAGCGCCTGCGTATCCTGCCGCCGCAGATGGTGTTCGATCTGCCGGCCGAGGGGCGCCGCTTGATCCAGCGAGCCGAGGGCTATCGCGCCACAGTAGTCAGCGGTGCGGTGACCTTCGAGAACGGTATCGCCACGGGCGAGATGCCGGGCAGGCTGGTGCGCGGGCCACAGCACGCCTGAGAGGCGGAAAAGCGATATTTCGCGGTCCATTGGGCAAGATCGGCGGCTTGCCTCATTCTCGCCCCAATGCTGCAATGCTTGGTCACTAAAGCCAGCGGCGACCATGATCGGGCGCGCTGAACGGGTGATGACGCCCGTGTGTGCGATCCCTCGCCGAACGTGGACGCCCCGCTGAAGTCCTTCTAAAGAACACGCCATGCGCAGAGTCTCCTCCCTGGTCCTGGTCGCGGCCACCTCCCTGTTGGTCTCGGCCTGTGGAGGAAAGAGCGCCTCGCTACCGCCATCGGCGAATGTCACGGTCGCCGCCCCGCTCTCGCGGCAGGTGGTCGATTGGGACGACTATGTCGGTCAGTTCGTGGCGGTGGACTCCGTAGATATTCGACCACGGGTCTCAGGTTATCTGCAGACAATCGCCTTCAAGGACGGCGACGTCGTCCACAAAGGTCAACTGCTGTTCGTCATCGATCCCAGGCCCTATCAGGCTGCTCTGGATCAGGCCAAAGGGCAGGCCGCCCATGCCCAGGCCGCCCAGGCCAACGCCCGCACCGAACTTGATCGCGGCAACAAGCTGCTCGAGGCCAAGGCGATCAGCGAACAGGCCTACGACACCCTGGTCGCCACCGACCGTCAGGCCAGCGCCGATCTTTTGGCGGCGCAGGCGACCGTGCAGGCGGCTGCGCTCAACCTGGGTTTCACTCATATCGCTGCGCCCATGAACGGGCGAATTTCCGATCGCCGGGTCGCGCCGGGTAATCTCGTGACCGCCGACACCACCGTGCTGACAAATCTCGTCAATCTGGATCCGATCAGGTTCGCCTTCACCGGCTCGGAAGCGCTCTATCTGAAATATGAGCGGGCCAATGGCGCGGGTACGCGAACCTCGTCGCGCACCGCCGCCAACCCCGTGGAAATCCGACTGCAGGACGAGCCAAGCTATCGCTGGAAAGGCCATATGGAGTTTGTCGACAACGCGCTCGACACCAATTCCGGGACTATCCGCGGGCGCGCCGTAGTCGACAATCCCAATCAGTTCCTCACGCCCGGCATGTTCGGCCATATGCGACTCTTGGGATCCGGAGCCTATACAGCGCTGTTGATTCCAGACCAGGCCATCGTCACCGATCAGACTCGGCAGGTGGTTTATGTGGTCGATGCGGACGGCAAGGTCAGCCAGAGGGCAGTTGAGCTTGGTCCCTTGTCCGGTGGCCTGCGCGTCATCCATTCGGGGCTCACGGCCAGCGACCACGTGATCATCGACGGTATGCAACGCGCTCGCCCTGGCCAGAAGGTCAGTGCGCGCAACGGCTCCATACCGGTCGCGCCGGTGGCGGGAGGCCAGGAGGGCTTGGTCACTCCACCCGCCGGCTCCGCCACCCTGGTCGATACCGGTCGCTGATCCCCGATGAAGATCTCGCACTTCTTTATCGAACGACCGGTGTTCGCGGCGGTGGTCGCGATCCTGATCACCCTGCTGGGCGGTATCGCCTTTCCGGGCCTGCCTATCTCGCAATATCCCGATATCACGCCGCCAACGGTGACGGTCAGCGCAGCCTATCCGGGCGCCTCCGCCGAAACCCTGGCCGACACGGTCGCCACGCCGATCGAGGAACAGATCAACGGCGTCGAGAACATGATCTACATGTCCTCGCAGTCCACCGGCGACGGTCACATGACCATCACCGTCACCTTCAAGCTCGGCACCGATCCCAACCAGGCGCAAGTCCTGGTGGAGAACCGGGTCGCCACCGCCACGCCGCACTTGCCGGCCGAGGTGGTCGCCTCGGGCGTAACGGTGCGCAAAGCGTCCAGTGATTTCCTGATGGCGGTGCATATGTACTCGCCGGACGGATCGCTGGATCAGCAGTACATCGCCAACTATGTGGGCCTGCACATTCGCGACGCGTTGCTACGGGTGCCGGGCGTAGGCGATATCGGCAGCCGCGCTGCGCGCGACTATTCCATGCGAATCTGGATCGATCCCGACCGCGCCGCCGCGCGCGGCCTGACCGTGGATGACATTGTCGGCGCGCTTCGTAGCCACAACGTCCAGGTCGCGGCCGGGACTTTGGGCCAGCCCCCGTCCAGTCAAGGCGGCAGTGCGTTTCAGCTTAACGTGGAAGCGCTGGGACGCCTGACCACACCGCAGCAATTTGGCGACATCATCGTCAAGTCGGACGCCCAGGGCCGCGTGACGCGGGTCAGCGACGTCTCTCGTATCGAACTGGGGGCGGCGGACTACACCACCAACGCCTATATGAACAAATACAACGCAGTCGCCCTGGGGATTCTGCAGCAGCCGGGGTCCAACGCGCTGAAGACGGCGGATGCCATCGTCACCGAGATGAACCTGCTCAAGCGGGATTTTCCACCGGGCCTCGACTACAAGATCATCTATAATCCCACCGACTATGTCCGAGCTTCCATAGAGGAAGTTTACAAGACGCTGTTCGAGGCCCTGATCCTCGTCGTCGTCGTGGTGATGATCTTCCTGCAGAGCTGGCGCGCGGCTTTGATCCCGATCGTCGCCATTCCCGTCTCGCTGGTCGGCACCTTTGCGGTTATGGCGGCGTTTGGGTTCTCCTTGAACAGCTTGTCGCTGTTCGGCCTGGTGCTGGCGATCGGTATCGTGGTCGACGACGCCATCGTCGTGGTGGAAAACATCGAGCGGCTCCTCGCGCAAGGCATGACCCCGCGCGAAGCGGCCCACACGACCATGGACGAGGTCGGCGGCGCCCTTGTGGCCATCGCCCTGGTGCTGACCGCGGTGTTCGTGCCGACCGCCTTCATCAGCGGCATTTCCGGCCAGTTCTATAAGCAGTTCGCGCTGACCATCGCCACGGCGACACTGATCTCACTGATCGTGTCCCTGACCCTGTCGCCAGCGCTGGCCGCATTGATCATGAAGGCGCACGCGCCGCATCACGCAGGCGCCAAGCCTAACCTGCTCGCGCGATTTGGCGATCGCTTCAACACTGGCTTTGACCGCCTCAGCGGGCGCTATTCCAGCCTCGTTCGGCGTCTGGTTCGGCTCGTCGCAGTGATGCTGGTTCTCTATGCGGGGCTCCTGGCCATAACAGGCTGGCGGCTCGTGGCCACCCCCAAGGGCTTCATCCCGGCGCAGGATCAGGGGCAGTTGCTGGTCGCCGTGACCTTGCCGCCAGGCGCGTCTCTCAATCGTACCGACGCGGTCATGCATCAGGTGATGAATATCATTCTAGATACGCCCGGAACCCTGGCGGTATCGGTCTATGCGGGCGTCGACGCCACGAGCGGGACCACGTCATCCAACGCTGGCCAAGTCTATCTGATGCTCAAGCCGTTCGCGGAGCGCTACCACGACCACCTGGAGACGCCCAAGGTTATCGCCAACCTCAACAAGCGGCTCGGCGTGATCAATGGCGCCGACATCAAGATTATCCAGCCGCCGCCCGTGCGCGGGATCGGTTCGACCGGCGGCTTCAAGCTGATCGTCGAGGACCAGGGCGGACACACCTACCAGCAGCTAGAGGCGGTGACCCGCGATCTGGCGGACGCCTCACGCACCGCGCCGGCGGTCAGCTCGGCCTTTGTCACCTTCAACACCCGCACGCCGCGGATCTTCGCCGATATCGACCGGTCCAAGGCCGAAATGCTCGGCGTGCCGGACGCCAATGTTTTCGACACCCTGCAGACCTATCTGGGCTCGACCTATATCGACGACTTCAACCTGTTCGGCCACACCTTCCAGGTCCTGGCCCAGGCTGATGCGCCATTCCGAGACGACGTCGCGCGGCTGCCGGAGCTGCAGACCCGTTCGACCTCGGGGGCGATGGTTCCGCTAGGGTCAGTGGTCAATATCAAGCATATCACCGGCCCCTATCGGGTGCTGCGCTACAATCTCTTCCCGGCGGCGGAGATTCAGGGCGACTCCTCGCCCGGTTATTCCACCGGACAGTCCATGATGGCGATGGAGCAGTTGGCGCGCCAGAGGCTTCCTGCCGGTTACAACATCGAATGGACTGAGCTGGCCTATCAGCAGCAGCTGGCCGGCAATACTGGCGGCCTGGTGTTCGTCATGGCGGTGGTGTTTGTCTTTCTGTTGCTGGCGGCCCTCTATGAGAGCGTGACCTTGCCGTTCGCGGTGATCCTGATCGTGCCCATGTGCCTGCTCGCGGCCATGGTGGGGATCAATCTGCGAGGGATGGATAACAATATCCTGACTCAGATCGGCCTGGTGGTGTTGATCGGCCTGGCGGCCAAGAACGCCATCCTGATCGTCGAGTTCGCGCGTCAGGGTGAGCAGGAGCACGGCCTTGAGGCCCACGAGGCCGCTGTCGAAGCCGGCCGCACACGCTTGCGTCCGATCCTGATGACGTCCTTCGCCTTCATCCTCGGCGTGGCGCCCCTGGCCTTCGCCACAGGGGCGGGGGCGGAAATGCGCCAGGCCCTGGGCGTGGCCGTGTTCTTCGGCATGATCGGCGTGACCTGTTTTGGCCTGATGTTCACACCGGTCTTCTATGTGGTCGCCCGGGCCATCTCCCACCGCTTGCCGCAGCCGCCCAAGAGGCGCCCGCAGGTGCCGACCACCAGCGGAATGCCCCATGACAGCGAGCTGGCGGAGGAGGGCTGATGCGCATGACCGGGCAAGCGATCTGCCTTTTGTTTTCCGCCTCGGCCTTGGCCGGTTGCGCCGTAGGCCCACACTATGTGGCCCCCGCCACGCCGGCTCCGGCCGCCGGACCGTTCGCTTCGTCGCCGCCGGCCCAGACCTCGACGGAGCCGACCTCGCCGACGTGGTGGCGGCTCTATGATGACCCGGTGCTGAACGGTCTGGTCGAGCAGGCCCTGGTGGAGAATCGGGATCTGCAGGTCGCCGCCGCCAATCTCGCCTATGCTGAAGCCCTGGTCGGCGAAGCGCGCACCGCGCTTTTGCCGAGCACCGATTTGTCCGCCGGCGCCGCCTATGGTCGCTCGGCTACCGGCAACGCTTTCGCCGAAGCCGCTGGAAAATCCCACGCCTCCAGCGCCTGGGGCTACAGCACTGGTTTCGCTGCGGCCTATCAGGTCGACCTGTTCGGCCAGGTTCGTCGGGCTATCGAGGCGGCCAAGGCTAATGCCAGCGCCGCATCCGCGGCGGAGGACGCCGTGCGCGTCACCGTGGCGGCTGAAACCACATCGGCCTATGTCCAGGCCTGCGGCTATGCCGCCCAGGCGGCGGTTGCGCGTCGCTCGCTGGATGCGGCGCAGCAGACCTACGACATCACCTTGCGCCAGCGCGATCTGGGCGCGGTATCGGATTTCGACCTGACCCGCGCGGCTGCGCTGTTGGAGCAGGCCAAGGCTGTCGTGCCTGCCCTGGATGGACAGCACCGCAACGCCCTGCTGGAACTCACTGCGCTGCTGGGCAAGACGCCGTCACAGATTCCCGTCGAAGCGGCGCGCTGCGCGTCGCCACCGCAACTGTCGCAGCCCTTGCCGACGGGTGATGGCGCTGCTCTGTTGCGCCGTCGCCCGGATGTCCGGCAGGCCGAGCGCAACCTGGCTTCGGAAACCGCCAGGATCGGCGTGGCCGTCTCGCAGCTCTATCCCAGTATCTCTCTTGGCGGTTCGATCACCGACGCAGCGGGCAGCATCAAGCAGCTCAGCGCGCCGGGTTCGATCTCCTACAGCCTAGGGCCATTGATCACCTGGAGCTTCCCCAACATCACCCTAGCGCGGGCCCATATCGCCGAGGCGCGAGCCCAGGCGTCCGGCGCCCTGGCCTCGTTCGATTCCGTGGTCCTGCAGGCGTTGAAGGAGACCGAGCAGGCGCTGACCAGCTATGGCGCTGAACTGGACCGCCATACCTCGCTCAAGGCCGCCGCCGACCAGAGCAATGAGGCCTTGAGATTGGCGCGGATCCAGTATGCCGCCGGCTCCGCCAGCATGCTCGACCTCTTGACCACCCAGACCAACGCTGCGACGGCCGATCAGGCCCTGGCCGTTTCGGACCAGCAACTGACGTCCGACCAGGTCGCGGTGTTCCAGGCGCTGGGTGGTGGTTGGGAGCAGGCGCCTCGGGTCATTCCACCCATGGTCGGCGGATAGCGGCGGCCACGGCCGGAAGCGGCGCTAACGCCGCGTCCTTTTTTCCGCATCTTCAATCCCATGGCCCAGGGCGAGAAGTGCGCCGCTGGGCGCTTGAGTTGGCCAGACGGCCGGACAATTTCCTGCATCCCTCTGGACCGCCAGCGCCGAGGTGCTTAACGCGGCCGGTCTCATTCTTGGCCAGAGCTATCCCAAACCCAATCTGGATCACGCTCTCGCTCGGCAGCAGGCCTTGGCGACGTTCCAGACCTTGAGGGCGGATGAGTTGGTGATTGCCCGCTAGACAACTGAACCCCATATCATGCTATAGCGCGGGAAAATTTGTTGTCGATTTGCGAAGTGGTCGAATCTTAAACCTCCATAGCGTAGATTGATGGCAAGGAAATTCAGGGTCGACCCCGCCATGAAGAACAGCCTGCCCCTTTCGCTACATATTCCCGAGCCGAATGTCCGGCCCGGAGACGAGCCGGATTTCAGCGCTATCAAGCCGCCACCGGCTGGGTCCATGCCGCGCCCTGAGATCGACGTGGATCCTTCGGCAATCCACGATCTCGCCTATGGCCTGATCCGTGTCCTGGGCGAGGACGGTCAGGCGGTGGGGCCGTGGAATCCTAAGTTGGACCAGACCACCCTCAAAGCCGGCCTGAAGAACATGATGCTGACCCGCGCCTATGACGAGCGCATGTATCGGGTGCAGCGCCAGGGCAAGATCTCGTTCTACGTCAAATGCCGCGGCGAAGAGGCGGTGGCGACCGCCCAGGCCGGCGCTCTGGACCGGGAAGACATGTGCTTTCCTACCTATCGCCAACAGGGCCTGTTGATCGCCCGTGGCTATCCGCTGGTCGACATGATGTGCCAGATCTATTCGAACAAGGCCGACCCCCTGAAGGGGCGCCAACTGCCCAGCATGTATTCCAGCAAGGCGTTCGGCTTCTTCTCCATCTCCGGCAACCTGGGCACACAGTTCAGCCAGGCGGTCGGCTGGGCCATGGCCTCGGCTTATAAGGGCGATGACAAGATCGCCGCGGCCTGGATCGGCGATGGCGCCACCGCGGAGGCCGACTTCCACCACGCCTTGACCTTCGCGTCGGTCTATCGGGCGCCGGTGGTGCTGAACATCGTCAACAACCAATGGGCCATTTCGTCCTTCCAGGGCATCGCCGGTGGCGAGCGCACCACCTTCGCGGCGCGCGCCGTGGGCTACGGCCTGCCGGGCCTACGGGTCGACGGCAACGATTTTCTGGCCGTGCATGCGGCCACCGCTTGGGCGGCGGAACGGGCGCGGGCCAATCTGGGCGCCACGGTGATCGAGCTCTTCACCTATCGCGCCGATAGCCACTCCACCAGCGACGACGCCAATCGCTATCGGCCCGCCGGTGAGGCTGTGCATTGGCCCCTGGGTGACCCTATCGAGCGGCTGAAACAGCATCTGATCGTGTTGGGCGAATGGTCGGACGAACAGCAGGCGGCCTTGCAGACCGAGGTCGACGAGATGGTGCGCGCCACCCAGCGCGAGGCCGAAGCGCAGGGGGTGCTCAGCGAGGGCTCGTCCCTGCCGATCGATGAGATGTTCGCAGAGGTCTATGAAGACATGCCGTGGCACCTGATCGAGCAGCGCCAGTCGGTGGAAGGCTGAACCCATGGCGACCCAGAATATGGTTCAGGCGCTCAACTCGGCCATGGACGTGCTTTTGACCCGCGATCCCAATGTGCTCATCTTCGGCGAGGATGTGGGCTATTTCGGCGGTGTGTTCCGCGCCACCGAGGGCCTGCAGGCGCGTCACGGCCTGACCCGCTGTTTCGACACGCCCATAGGCGAGGCGGGCATCGTGGCCATGGGCATCGGCATGGCCGCCTATGGCCTGCGCCCGATCATCGAGATCCAGTTCGCCGACTATATCTATCCGGCCTATGACCAGATCGTCTCCGAGGCGGCGCGGCTGCGCTATCGTTCAGGCGGGGACTTCACCGCACCGATCACTGTGCGCACCCCCTATGGCGGCGGCATCTTTGGCGGCCAGACCCACAGCCAGAGCCCTGAAGCTCTGTTCACCCACGTGGCGGGCCTGAAGACGGTGATCCCGTCCAATCCCTACGATGCCAAGGGCCTGCTCATCAGCGCCGTAGAGTCCAACGATCCGGTGCTCTTTCTCGAACCCAAGCGCATCTATAATGGGCCGTTCGACGGCCATCATGACCGGCCGATCCAGACCTGGGCCAAGCACCCGGCCAGCGACGTGCCCGACGGCTATTATACCGTCCCCCTGGGCAAGGCCGCGATTGCGCGGGCCGGGGAGGCTGTCACCGTCCTGGCCTATGGCACCATGGTCCACGTGGCCCTGGCGGCGACCGAGGATAGCGGGGTCGACGCCGAGGTGATCGACCTGCGCACCCTGGTGCCGGTGGATATCGAGGCTATCACCGCCTCAGTGGAAAAGACCGGCCGCTGTGTGATCGTGCATGAGGCCACCCGCACCAGCGGATTCGGCGCGGAGCTTTCGGCCCTGGTCCAGGAACATTGCTTCCATCACCTGGAGGCGCCCATCGAGCGGGTCACCGGTTGGGACACGCCCTATCCGCATGCGTTCGAGTGGGACTATTTTCCAGGGCCCAAGCGGGTCGCCGTGGCTCTGCGCCGCGCGGTGGAGGGCTAGGGCATGGCGCGTTTTGTCTTCAAGCTGCCGGATGTGGGCGAAGGCATCGCCGAGGCGGAGATCGTCGCCTGGCACGTCAAGGCCGGCGATCACGTGAGCGAGGATCAGCCCCTGGTCGATGTGATGACCGACAAGGCGACGGTGGAGATGACCGCGCCGGTGGCCGGCAGGCTGGTGGCGATCACCGGGACCGAGGGCGACATGGTCCCGGTCGGCTCGGAACTTGCCGTGTTTGAACTGGACGCCGGCGTTGAGATTCCGGTCGAAGAGGCGCCCGTCGTGGTGGCCGAGGCGCCCGCGGCCGTGGCGGCGCCTGCAGCGGCTGACGACGACGAGGAAGTCGATTTCGGCGCGCGCTACCTGGCCACCGCCGCGGCCCCGCCCATGGCGACGGCCGAGCCTGTCGCCACCAAATCAGTCAAGGTGCTGGCCTCGCCGGCCGTGCGGGCTCGGGCCGCCGCCTTAAGCATTGATCTGGCCACCGTTCCCGGCAGTGGGCCTGAGGGGCGAGTTGAACACGCCGATCTCGATCGGCTGCTGGTGGGTGGGGCAGGGCGTCTGGCCGGTCCGGCCGAGCGCACCGGGATCAAGCAGATCAAGGTCATTGGCCTGCGTCGCCGCATCGCCGAGAAGATGCAGGAGGCCAAGCGCCGCATTCCGCACTTCTCCTATGTGGAAGAGGTGGACGTCACCGAGCTGGAGGCCTTGCGCGCGCACCTGAACGCCACCGCCGGCGCTGGCAAGCCCAAGCTGAGCGTGCTGCCGTTCCTGATCCAGGGGCTGGTCAAGTCGGTTCCGGGCTTTCCTCAGGTCAACGCCCTATTCGATGACGATGCGGGTGTGGTCCGCCGCTACGAGGCTCTGCATGTGGGCGTCGCCACCCAGACCGACGATGGCTTGGTCGTCCCAGTGGTGCGCCATGCGGAAGCCAAGGATCTGTGGGAGCTGGCGGCGGAGATCAGCCGCCTGGCCGGTCTGGCCCGCGCGGGCAAGGCGGGCCGCGAGGATCTGTCCGGCTCGACCATCACCCTGACCAGCCTGGGGGTGCTGGGCGGAATTGTCACCACCCCGGTGATCAATCGGCCCGAGGTGGCGATCATCGGCCCCAACAAGATCATTGAGCGGCCGGTGGTGCGCGGCGGCCAGGTGGTGGTGCGCAAGATGATGAACATCTCCTCGTCCTTCGATCACCGCGTGGTTGACGGCTACGATGCGGCGGCCTTCATTCAGGCCCTGAGAGGCGTCTTGGAGCATCCGGCGAGCCTGTTCGTCGGCTGACGGAGGCGCCTTCATCGGGAGGCGTCCTATGACCATGCGTTCCCTGGCGGTGGGGGCGATCTTCGCCGCCACGACCTTCATTGGCGTGCGTGCAGCCGAGCCCTCGGCCACCGATCAGTTGATCGCTGTGGATAGCGCCTTCGCCGCCTATTCGCGCGAACACGGGGTGGCCGAGGCGTTTCGCGCTTTCATGGATCCCAAGGACAGCCGCGAATTCGGTGGCGGCGACCCGGTGCGCGGCGCCGAAGCCATCTACCAGGCTGAAGGCGGCGGCAAGCCGCCGACCTCCACGCTGACCTGGACCGCCAGCGAAGCCTTCGCCGCTAAATCCGGCGATATGGGTGTGACCTGGGGCCGGTGGACCGAGACTCCAAACGATCCCGCCAAAAAGACTGTGACCGGCCGCTATGTCACCGTTTGGCGCAAGGACGCCGAGGGGCGCTGGAAGGGCCTGATCGATATCGGCAATCCGGATTGAGGCGCAGGCAAAGAAAAGGGCGAAGGTTCCCTGAACCTTCGCCCTCTGAAAAGTGTCCCGGTTGATGGGCCCGCCCCGCAGGGCGAGCCCCCAATCCCGATCAGCCGTGGACCACTTCGCCGTGCAGGTTGATGTCGAGGCCTTCTTCCTCGGCCTCTTCGCTGACCCGGATGCCGATGGTGTATTTCAACACCGCCAGGATCAGGAAGGTGACGATGCCGCAGTAGAGGAAGGTTGCCCCCACATCTTCGAACTGCAGGATCATCTGGTGGGGGTTGTGGTCATAGAGCCAACCCTTGGCCGCCGAGTTGATCGAGTTCCTGGCGAAGACGCCGGTCAGGATGGCGCCGAGGGCCCCACCGATGCCGTGCACGCCCCAGCAATCCAGCGCATCGTCGTAGCCGATCAGTTTCTTCAGATGCACCGCCGACAGGTAGCAGACCACACCGGCCGCGAGGCCGATCCACAGGGCGCCGACGGGGTCCACATAACCCGATGCGGGGGTGATGGCCACGAGGCCGGCGACCGCGCCGGAAACCATGCCCAGGACGGACGGCTTCTTGGCGACGATCCATTCCGCGCCCATCCAGGCCAGGGCGGCCATGGCGGTGGCGATCTGGGTGGCGACGGCGGCCATGCCGGCCTGGAAGCCGGAAGTAACGGCCGAACCGGCGTTAAACCCGAACCAGCCAACCCACAGCAGGGATGCGCCGATGACGCTGTAGGCCAGGTTATGGGGCGCGAAATTGACCGTGCCGAGACCTTTGCGCTTACCGAGCATAAGCGCGGCCACCAGGCCGGCGGTGCCGGCGTTCAGGTGCACCACGGTGCCGCCGGCGAAGTCCAGCGCGCCAGCTGTGCCCAGCCAGCCGCCGCCCCAGACCCAGTGAGCGATGGGGCAATAGACCAGCAGCAGCCAAGCGCCCATGAACAGCATGAAGGCGGAATATTTCATCCGGTCGGCCAACGCGCCGGCGATCAGGGCCGGGGTGATGATCGCGAAGGTCATCTGGAAGAACATATAGACGGATTCAGGGATGGTCGGCGCGAGCGAGCTCGTGGCGTTCAGGCCCATGGGCGCGAGCAGGAAGTATTTGAACCCGCCGAGCAGGGCGGTGTTCTTGCCCCCATCGGTGAAGGCGATGGAATAGCCGATGATCGTCCACAGCACGGTGATCAGGGCCGTGGCGCCGAAGCTCTGGGCCAGGGTGGCCAGGATGTTCTTCTTGCGCACCATACCGGCATAGAACAGGGCCAGGCCGGGGATGGTCATCATTAGGACCAGCACCGAGGATGTCAGCATCCAGGCGGTGTCGCCGCTGTCGATCTTGGGCACGGCCGGTGTGGCTGCGGCCGCCGGAGCAGCGGCGGGCGCCGCCGTGGCCGGGGCTGCAGCGGCTGCGGCCGAGGTGGCGGCGGCGGACGAGGCGGCCGGCGATCCGCTCGCGGATTGCGCGAACACCGGCGACGCCAGCGGCGCCCCGAGAATCGCGGCCGCGAGCATCAAGCCCGCCAGCCTTTTGGTTTTAGTCAATTTCATCTTATTAATCCCCTTATCCCGATGATGCGTTAGAGCGCGGCCGCGCCGGTTTCGCCGGTGCGGATGCGCACTGCGTCGTCGACCCCCAGCACAAAAATCTTGCCGTCCCCGATTTTGCCGGTGCCCGCAGCAGCCTTGATGGCCTCGACGGCCTTGGCGACCGCGGCGTCATCCACCACGGCTTCCAGCTTCACCTTGGGCACAAAGTTCACTTGGTATTCGGCGCCCCGGTAGATCTCGGTCTGGCCTTTTTGCCGGCCGTAACCCTTGACTTCCGAAACCGTCAGGCCCTCCACGCCGGCTCCGACAAGGGCTTCGCGCACCTCGTCGAGCTTGAAGGGTTTGACGATGGCTATGATCAGTTTCATTCGCTTGCTCCCGCGCCTGCGATCCCCTCGCACGCACCCTGTCTGGTCGCTGAGCCGCTCAGAAAGCAGGCTTGACCCCCGCCCCCGCGACTGAAGGCACGCTAGTCAAAGGCGCCGCTTGCCCAGGCATCGGCGTTAGGATTTCGGTGAGAATTGGGAATTAGCGCCTCAAAAGCGGGCGGGGTGAGGGGTGTGTGATTAAAAAATAGGCTACAGGCTTGGCTGGAATGGCCGTTGCGAAGCGGAGCCGCTTGAAAGTCACGATGCCGTGAGACCGGCAACTTCGCCGTGGCCCCGGCGTAGTTGGGCCAGCACGGGAGCGCTTCAGACCTCGTGCGCAAAAGGTGTCCAATGTCCCCGTCCAAATTCATGATGCGCGCAGCGGTGCTTGCGGCGCTCGTCGCTCCTCTGGGAGCGCATGCCCAGAACGTCTCTCCCGCGTCTCCCGCGCCCCTTGGCGCCGTGGCGCCTACCCCCACTCCAGGGTCCATGACCGCCCAATCGGCGATGGCGCCTGACGCCAGCGCTCCGGCCTCGGCGACGGTTTCCGATCCGAACGCGGCCATGGGCTCGCCGGCCAATCCAATCCCCACCAACTCGCCCACACCGGCCGATCAGGCTGGCAAGCTGGTCGCCGGTGACGCGGCGGTGGTATCCAACGCCCCGATCCCCGACACCCGCGCCAATCGCGCCAAATACGGCCGCCCGCTCAGCCACGCCGGCAATCTGACCGACCCGGCGGGCAACTAAGGGCCAGGCCAATCAGACCGTTCGTCGATGCTCGATCCAGGAGCTCATCACGGCGGCGGGCCGCCCAAGCCTGCGACGTTCCGCCTCGCTTGGGATTGGCCGCGCTGTTTGCGAATTGACAAGGCCGCTGCATTCATCACTAACGACCGCGCAACCTGCTAGGCCGTACTGCGTATTAGTTGGCTGAGGGGCGAAACGTACGCGGTGACGCCGTTCCATGAGGAAACATAGATGTTGATGAAATCGCTTTTGACGACGGTCGCCGCCATGGCTGTCCTGGCCGGCCCTGTCGCCGCCCAACCCCCGGCCGCCGCTGCGCCCCCCGCGCCGGCCGACGCCACGGCTGCGCCGCCTGCGCCGTCGCCGATCCCCAAATCCACCCTGGCGCCCAGCGGCGACATCGTCGACACGCTGAAGGCTTCGAGCCAGTTCACCATCCTGTCCAAGGCCCTCGACGGCTCTGGCCTGGCCGGTCTGCTCAAGCGCCCGGGTCCCTTCACCCTGATCGCGCCGACCGACGCAGCCTTCAACGCGCTGCCGCCGGCCCAGCTGGCCGACCTGATGAAGCCGGAAAACGCGGCTCAGCTGCAGGCGCTGCTCATCTATCACCTGATCAACGCCGCGGTGCCGCCGACCAAGATCGAAGGCACCAAGGGCGCGGTTCAGACCGTGGCCCGCAAGGACGTCCAGATCGACGCCAGCGCCAATCCGGCCAAGTTCAACGACGCCAATGTTGAAGGTGAGGCCACCGTCTCCAACGGCTTCATCTATGTGGTGGACAAGGTCCTGAGCGACACCCCCGCCGCGCCAGCGGCTGGTGGCCCAGCGCCCGGCCGCTAAGCACCGCGCAAGCCCGCGGTCAGGGCGACTTGATGCTTCAGCCGGCGGACCCTATGGTCCGCCGGCTTTTTTTGCCCCTGCGTCAGGCCGCCTGAATGTCCCAACCCGCGCCGCTTTCCTTCCAGGGCTTGATCCTGGCCCTGCACGACTATTGGAGCCGACAGGGCTGTGTGATTCTGCAGTCCTATGATGTGGAGGTGGGCGCCGGCACGCTCAGCCCGTTCACGGTGCTGCGCGCCTTGGGCCCCAAGCCGTGGCGCGTGGCCTATGTGCAGCCCTCGCGCCGTCCGGCCGACGGCCGCTTTGGCGAGAATCCTAACCGCCTGCACCAGCATCACCAGTACCAGGTGATCTTGAAGCCCAACCCGCCGGACATGCAGGAGCTCTATCTGGGCTCTCTGCGCGCGGTGGGCATCGATTTGGCCCTGCACGACATTCGCTTTGTCGAGGACGACTGGGAAAACCCCACCGTCGGCGCCTGGGGCCTGGGCTGGGAGGTGTGGTGCGACGGGATGGAAGTCACTCAGTACACCTATTTCCAGCAGGTGGGCGGCCTGGACGTTTCGCCCACCGCTGGCGAGCTGACCTATGGCTTGGAGCGCCTGGCGCTGTATGTCCAGGGGGTCGAGAGCGTCTATGACTTGGCCTTCAACGACCCGCAGAGCCCGGACTTCAAGACCTATGGCGATGTGTTCCTGGAGAACGAACAGCAGTTCTCGGCCTTCGAGCAGGACGTGGGCGACGTAGCCGTGTTCAAGCGCCAGTTCGAGGAGATGGAGCGCGAGGTGCCGCGGATCCTGGGCAGCCTCGGCCGCCAGGGCCAGGCCCTGGTGCTGCCGGCCTATGACCATGTGCTCAAGGCCAGCCACCTGTTCAACCTGATGGACGCCCGCGGCGCCATCGCGGTGGCCGAGCGCCAGAGCTATATCGGCCGCATTCGCGATCTCTGTAAGCTGTGCGCCCAGGAATGGGTCCGCCAGCAGGGCGAGGCGGCGTGAGCTTCATGCGCCGCGCGACCGACACCCTACGACCCAAAACCCTTCCCGCGTTCGGGAAGGGAGGATAATCCATGCCCCAGTTGCTGCTTGAATTCCTGTCCGAGGAAATCCCCGCGCGTATGCAGGCCCAGGCCGCGCGCGATCTGGAGCGGATGGCGCGCGAGCGCCTGGCCGAGGCCGGCTTCCTGCCAGAGGGCCTGACCAGCTTCGCCGGTCCGCGGCGCCTGACCCTGGTGGTCCAGGGCCTGCCCGCCGCCCAGCCCGATCGTTATGAAGAACGCAAAGGTCCGCGCGTCGGCGCGCCGGACGCGGCCATCGACGGTTTTCTGCGCTCAACCGGCCTGACCCGCGAGCAACTGGTCGAGCGGGACGGGGTGTGGTTCGCCAGCCTGTCGCGCCAGGGCCGGCCGACGCCGGAGATCGTCGCCGAGATGGTGGACGCCATCGTCCGCGGCTTCCCCTGGCCCAAGTCGATGAAGTGGGGCCGGCTGTCCCTGCGATGGGTGCGGCCGCTGCGGCGGATTCTGTGCGTGTTCGACGGCGAGGTCGTGCCCTTCTCTATAGAAGGCATAGAGAGCGGCGACCTGACCGAAGGGCACCGCTTCATGGGTGACGGCAAGCCGTTCCGCGCCCGCCATTTCGACGACTATGCCGCGGGCCTTGCGTCGCATTTCGTGGTGCTGGACCCGCAGGAGCGCAAGGCGCGCATCCTGGAGGGCGCGCGCACCCTGTGCTTCGCCCGCGGGCTGGAGCTAGTGGAGGACGAGGGGCTGCTAGACGAGGTCAGTGGCCTGGCCGAATGGCCGACCCCGATCCTGGGTGACATGGACCCGGCTTTCCTGGACCTGCCCCCGGAAGTGATCCGCACCTCCATGCGCACCCACCAGAAGTATTTCGCGGTGAAGCGGCCGGACGAGGCGGGCCTAGCGGCCCATTTCCTGGCTGTGGCTAATATCGAGGCGACGGACGGCGGCGCGGCCATCGCCAAGGGCAACGCCCGGGTGCTGTCGGCGCGGCTGAACGATGCACGATTCTTTTGGAACGAGGACTGCAAGGTCTCGCTGGAAAGCCGGCTGGAGAAGCTGAAGGGGGTGACGTTCCACGCTAAGCTTGGGACCATGTACGAGCGGGTCGAGCGGATCGAGGCCCTAGCTCGCGAGATCGCGCCGCTTGTGGGGGCTGATCCGGACGTGGCCGCCAGGGCCGCGCGCTTGGCCAAGGCCGATCTGGGCTCGGCCATGGTCGGGGAGTTCCCCGAACTGCAGGGCGTGATCGGGCGGTACTATGCCGTGGGCGAGGGGATGGACGCGGCGATCTGTAACGCCATCCGCGATCACTATAAGCCACAAGGGCCTAGCGACGTTGTGCCAATGGAGCCGGTGTCGATGGCCGTGGCGCTGGTGGATAAGCTGGACACGCTAGTCGGGTTCTTCCAGATCGACGAGAAGCCGACAGGTTCACGAGATCCCTTTGCTCTGCGACGTGCAGCGCTCGGCGTAATCCGGGTAATCCTGGAAAATCAACTTCGACTGCATCTTTTAGAGTCGATGCGCACGCTCGCTCCGAGGAACAGCTCAGGAGGCTGGCCGCTTTCAAGGTTCGCCGACCTTGATTTCGAAGAACTAAAGCTTCCGATTTTGGCGTTTATCGTCGATCGACTGAAAGTCCTCCTCCGCGATCAAGGCAAACGCCACGATCTCGTCGACGCCGTGTTCTCGCTTGAGGACGACGACGACATCGTCCGCATCGTCGCCCGGGTCGAAGCGCTCGACGACTTCCTGACCACCGAGGACGGTAAGAACCTGCTGGCCGGCT
The DNA here is from genome assembly GCA_036494815.1 of Caulobacteraceae bacterium. Taxonomy (GTDB): domain Bacteria; phylum Pseudomonadota; class Alphaproteobacteria; order Caulobacterales; family Caulobacteraceae; genus Poindextera. Next base: position 8,787 of record DASXNV010000022.1, on the reverse strand, counting down.
ACAAGCGCGCCACCAACATTCTCAAGGCTGAGGAGAAGAAGGAGGCGCTGCCGACTGGGCCTGCCGAGCGCCTCTCTAACGCGCCCGCGCAAGAGTCTGCGCTGATCGACGCCCTAGCCGCCGCCGAGCCCCTGGTTGGCGCGGCGCTTGCTCGCGAGGACTTTGCGGCGGCGATGCGTTCCCTTTCGGCGCTGCGCGGTCCGGTGGACGCATTTTTTGAAAAGGTTTTGGTCAACGACCCCGATGCTGCAACGCGGTATAATCGGCTACGTTTGTTGATCGAGGTTCGCGATGCGATGGGTCGGGTCGCTGACTTTTCGCAGATTTCGGGATGAGGGCTTATGCTGGCTGACAAGATCGTGACCAACCGTTGGGTCTATTCCTTCGGCGGCGGCGGCGCTGACGGCGACGCCTCGATGAAGAATCTGTTGGGCGGCAAGGGCGCCAATCTGGCCGAGATGAGCGCGCTGGGCCTGCCGGTGCCCCCGGGCTTCACCATCACCACCGAGGCCTGCGTCCACTATTACGCCAACGGCCGCGCCTATCCGGGTGAACTGAAGGCCCAGGTGGCCAAGGGCTTGGTCGATGTAGAGCGCCTGACGGGCAAGACCTTTGGCGATGCGGCCAGCCCGCTGCTGGTGTCGGTTCGTTCGGGCGCGCGGGCGTCTATGCCCGGCATGATGGATACGGTGCTGAACCTGGGCCTCAACGACGGCACCGTGGAGGGCCTGGCAAAGCTGTCGGGGGACCGCCGGTTCGCCTTCGATTCCTATCGCCGCTTCATCCAGATGTATTCCAACGTGGTCCTGAACCTGGACCACCACATGTTCGAGGAGATCCTCGACGACCATAAGGACCGCCTGGCGGTGACCATCGACACGGCCCTGAGCGCCGGCGATTGGGAAGCAGTGGTGGCCGACTATAAGGCCCTCGTGCTGAGCGAGAGCGGCAAGCCCTTCCCGCAGGACCCACAAGATCAGCTGTGGGGCGCGGTCAGCGCGGTGTTCGCCAGCTGGATGAACGAGCGGGCCAAGTTCTATCGCCGCATGCACGACATCCCCGAAAGCTGGGGCACGGCGGTCAATGTGCAGTCGATGGTGTTCGGCAATATGGGCGACACCTCGGCTACCGGCGTGGCCTTCACCCGCAACCCTTCCACCGGCGAGGCCCGCCTTTATGGCGAGTTCCTGATTAACGCCCAGGGCGAGGACGTGGTGGCCGGCATCCGCACGCCGCAAGCCCTGACCCAGGCGGCCCGCGAGGAGATGGGCGAAAAGGCCCTCTCCATGGAAGAGGCCATGCCCGACGTCTTCGCCCAGTTCCGCGACGTGGTCGGCCGGCTGGAAACCCACTACCGCGACATGCAGGACATTGAATTCACGGTGGAGCAGGGCAAGCTCTACATGCTGCAGACCCGCAACGGGAAGCGCACCGCCAAGGCGGCGCTGAAGGTGGCGGTGGACATGGCCAATGATGGGGTGATCACCAAGGAAGAGGCGATCCTGCGCGTGGAGCCGCAATCGCTGGACCAACTGCTGCACCCCACCATCGACCCGGAAGCCACCCGCGACGTGATCACTATCGGCCTGCCGGCCTCGCCCGGCGCGGCCACCGGCAAGATCGTGTTCGATAGCGAAGAGGCCGAGCGCCTCGGCCAGGCCGGCGAGGCCGTGATTCTGGTGCGCGACGAAACCAGCCCGGAAGACATTCACGGCATGCACGCCGCCCGCGGCATCGTCACCGCCCGCGGAGGCATGACCAGCCACGCCGCGGTGGTGGCGCGCGGCATGGGCCGGCCTTGTGTGTCCGGCGCCGGCGATCTGCGCATCGACGCCAAGGCGGGCTTTGTCACCGTGCGTGGGCGCAAGTTCGTCGCCGGCGACATCATCACAATCGACGGCTCCAAGGGCGAGATCCTGGCTGGGGCGGTGAAGATGGTCGAGCCGGAACTGACCGGCGACTTCGCCATTCTGATGGGCTGGGCCGATAGCGTGCGCCGGCTGAAGGTGCGCGCCAACGCTGAAACCCCGCTGGACGCGCGCACCGCTCGCCAGTACGGAGCCGAGGGTATCGGCCTGTGCCGCACGGAGCACATGTTCTTCGACGCCGACCGCATCGTTGCGGTGCGCGAAATGATCCTGGCCGATGACGAGGCCGGCCGCCGGGCCGCCCTCGCCAAGATCCTGCCCATGCAACGGGCGGATTTCGTTGAACTTTTCAACATCATGGAGGGCTTGCCAGTCACAATCCGCCTGCTCGACCCGCCGCTGCATGAGTTTCTTCCGCATACGGATGAGGACCTGCAGGCGGTGGCCGCCGCCACAGGCCTGGACGCGGCCAAGCTGAAGCTGCGCGCGCGCGACCTGCAGGAAACCAACCCCATGCTCGGCCACCGTGGCTGTCGCCTGGGCGTCTCTTATCCCGAGATCTATGAGATGCAGGTGCGGGCCATCATGGAGGCGGCCTGCGAGGTGGCCGCCTCGGGCCGGCCCGCGCCGCACCCGGAGATCATGCACCCCTTGGTGGCAAAGGGCGAGGAGATGGAATACCTCCGTGTCCTGACGGACAAGGTGGCCAAGACGGTGTTGACGGAGAAGGGCGTCGAAATCCCCTACAGCGTCGGCACCATGATCGAGTTGCCCCGCGCCGCCCTGCGGGCGGCGGACCTGGCCGAGAACGCCGAGTTCTTCTCCTTCGGCACCAACGACCTGACCCAGACCACATTTGGCATCAGCCGCGACGATTCCGGCCGCTTCCTCGGCGCCTATATCGAAAAGGGCATCTTCGAAAAGGACCCCTTCGTCACCCTGGACCAGGAGGGCGTCGGCGACCTGATCCGAATAGCCGCCGAGCGTGGCCGCAAGGCGCGTCCGGATGTGAAGCTGGGCATCTGCGGCGAGCATGGCGGCGATCCGGCCTCGATCACCTTTTGCGAGGAGGTGGGTCTGGACTATGTGTCCTGCTCGCCCTACCGCACGCCGATCGCGCGCTTGGCGGCGGCCCAGGCGGCGTTGAACAAGAAGAAATAGGATCGGTCTCGGGCCAAGACCGCGTCACACAATCGCGCTAAAACTCCCCGACCAAGGTCGGGGAGAATCGCCATGAACGACATGCCGCTTGAGGCCCACGAGCACGCCGAACACGCCGAACACGCGGCCCACGAGAACAATCCGTTCATCTCGCAGGTGTCGATCACCATCGCCATCCTGGCGGTGTTCGCCGCAGTGGCGGGCAGCCTGGAGACCTATGAGAGCGGCGGCGCCATCATTGCAGCGAACGAGGCTGTGCTGCACCAGGACCAAGCCACCGACCAGTGGAATTTCTTTGAGGCCAAGAGCCTGAAGAAGAACCTCTATAGCCTGGCCGCCGACACTGGCGGGGCCAAGGCCGATGCCTACAAGGCCAAGGCCAAGGACGAGGGCAAGGGACAGGACGAGGCACAGGCCAAGGCCAAGGATCTGGAGGCTGACAGCGCCAAGGACCGCGCGGCCAGCGGCCTGCACGAACACCGCCACCACTGGCTGAGCCTGGCTGCCACCCTTCTGGAGATGGGCATCGCCATCTCCACCATCGCCATCATCACCAAAAAGCGCCTGCCCTGGCTGGCGTCGATCGGCCTGGGCTTCGCCGGTGCGGCGGTGGCGGCGGTGGCCTATCTCACCTGAGGGGCCTGAAGTCTCATCACCGCTTGCGGACGAACACCGTGCCGGCCGAGTAGCCCGCCCCAAAGCTGCAGATAAGGCCCAGATCGCCCTTGGCCATGTCCTTGGAATGGGTATGGAAGGCGATGATCGAGCCCGCCGATGAGGTGTTGGCGTAGTCGTCGAGGATGATCACGTTCTCCTCGGGCGTCGGATCGCGGCCCAGCACCTTGCGGCCGATCATCTCGTTCATGTTGATATTGGCCTGGTGCAGCCACAGACGCTTCAGGTCCGGCGTGTTCAGGCCGAGGTCGCCGGCGTGTTCGATGATCATCTCCGAGACCATGGGCACCACCTCGCGGAACACCTTGCGGCCCTCCTGCACGAACAGCTTGTCCGGTTTGCCGATGCCTTCGGGGGCGGCATTGTTCAAAAAGCCGAAATTGTTCCTGATATTGTTGGAAAATTGCGTCTTCAGCCGCGTGCCCAGAATGTCCCAGCCGTCGGTCGCATCCTCGGACCGCTCGACGATCACCGCCGTAGCTACGTCGCCGAAAATGAAGTGGCTGTCGCGGTCCTTGAAATTCAGATGGCCGGAACAGACTTCCGGATTGACCATCAGCACCGCCCGCGCCGAGCCCGAGGCGATGAAATCCGACGCGGTCTTAATGCCGAAGGTGGCGGAGGAACAGGCCACATTCATGTCAAAACCGAAGCCGCCTATGCCCAGGGCGTTCTGGATCTCCACCGCCATGGCCGGATAGGCGCGCTGCATATTGGAGGCGGCGCACAGCACCGCGTCGATTTGTTCGACCGGCTTGCCCCAGCGGACGATCGCATCCCTGGCCGCGGCCACCGCCATCTCGGCCAGGATCGACAGTTCGTCATTGGAGCGCTCTGGCAGGTTTGGGCGCATCACGGTGGGGTCGACGATCCCGGTCTTGTCCATCACATAGCGCGAGCGGATGCCCGAGGCCTTGAGGATGAATTCGGGCGAGGACCCCTGCAGCGCAGTCACCTCTCCAGCTGCGATGGCCGTGGCGTTGTCGGTGTTGAATCGTTCCACATAGGTATTAAAGGCTTCGACCAGTTCTTCGTTGGAAATTGCGTTCGGCGGGGTGAATAGCCCCGTCGCCGCGATAACGGCTTGATGCACGGTTTGGCGTCTCCTGGGGCCGTATGTGACGGCCATGTGACCGTTAGATAGCACGTCTGGCGGCGTGGTCGGCCAGTGTCACGTTTCGGCAACAGGGCGCGCATTCTGGCCACAGTAGGAACCTTTTATCGCCCCTTGGGCGTTTGAAGATCGGGCTCGGCTGGAGGGGGCAAACAAGTCTCTCTTAGTTTTCAGTGGAGTACCCGCTTATGAAATCTCTCATCATTGCATCGGCCAGTCTGGCCGCCGTTCTCGTCGCTGCGCCCGCCTTGGCGCAAGATGCCAGCCAGTTTGCGCCCATCACAGGCTATGGCGCGCTGGGGTACAGCAATCTTAGTGGCAATGGCGTCGACCTGAGCGGTATCCAGGGGCGTCTCGGCGCGCGTTTTGGCCGCTATGTGGGCGTCGAGGGTGACGTCACCGGCGGCTTTGACGGCGATCACACCACCATAGCTGGCGATGCGTCCACCGTGCGCCTGAGGAACGAATATGCCGGCTATGCGGTGGGGTATCTGCCCCTGGCGCCGAACGCGGATCTGTTCGCACGTGTCGGCTACGGCCAGTCCAACTTCAATGTGAGCGACCACACCCTGGCCACCAGCTATCATGTCGGTCAGGACAGCGTGAATTACGGCGTCGGCGGCCAGTATTTTTATCAGGGCGGCCCCAACGGCATCCGGGTCGACTACACTCGCTACGACTATCAGGACCACGACGCCGGAGCGAACAACGTCTGGTCGGTGGCCTATGTGAGGAAGTTCTAGGGACTCCGCCCCCACATTTTTGAGATCCAAGGATGGCGCGCCCTTTGCGGGGCGCGTCATTTCTGTTGACGCGACCGTCAGGTTCAGTCGAGTTTCCGCCTTCTCGGGAGGCGTGGATGTCTGTGGCGTTTTTGGACCAATCGGCAGTGTCGCTGGTGGCGGTGACTTTGTTGGTGGCCTTGGCGGCGTGGGCCAGGATCGCCAGGCCGTGTCCGCCGCTGAATCCTGATCGGGCGCGTCAAATGCTGGCCGAAGAGTTTCCCGACGACCGGCCGAGCCAGGTCTGGGTGTCCGCGGACGGGCAGGGGGTTGTCGCCCGGGCGCAGGACAAGGCCTTGGTGCTGTTCAGGGCCGGCGATGTCTATGTGGCGCGCTCCGCGTCCTGGAAGGCTGTCTGCGAGACGCCGGCCGCACACGGTCTGGTGCGACTGAAATTCGGTGAGATCGGCGCGCCTGAAGCGCGCCTGCGGTTGTCGCCGGCAGTTGTCTGGCCTCCGGGCGTCTGAAGCGTGGCATGAAGTTCGATCCGGTCACTCTGGCCACACCTTTCTTCATCATCACCATCGTACTTGAGATCGTGTTGGCCCGCCTGGGCAAGGCCAAGGCCGAGTATGAGACCCGCGACACCGCCGTCTCCCTGGCCATGGGTTTCGGCAGCACCATCGCCGGCGTCATGATCGGTGGGGTCACGGTGGCCGCGACCCTGTGGGCCTACCAGCACCGCGCCTTCTCCATCCCCATGACCGCGGTCTGGGCCTGGGTGGCGATCTTCCTGCTGGAGGACCTGACCTACTACTGGTTCCACCGGTTGAGCCACGAGCGTCGTATCTGGTGGGCCGCGCACGTCAATCACCACTCATCCCAGCACTATAACCTGTCCACCGCCCTGCGGCAGACCTGGACCGGCGGGATAGCCGGGACTTGGCTCCTATGGCTGCCGCTGGCGTTCCTGGGCTTTCCGCCGGCCATGATCGCCATCGAGAAGGGGATCAGCCTCGTCTATCAATTCTGGATCCATACCGAGGCCATCAAGCGGCTGCCGGCGCCTATCGAGGCCGTGTTCAACACCCCCTCGCATCACCGGGTGCACCACGCCCGCAATCCCCGCTATCTGGACAGCAACTATGCCGGCGTCCTGATCGTCTGGGACAGGCTGTTCGGCAGTTTCGAACCTGAGCGCGAGGACGAACCGCCGCGCTATGGCATCGTCAAGAATCTCGGCGATTTCAACATTCTGCGGGCGGCGTTCCACGAATGGATCGCGATTGGCGGCGACCTGCTGCGGGCGCGTTCGTCGCGAGAGGTGCTCGGCTATGTGTTCGGACCACCCGGTTGGAGCGCCGATGGGTCGCGCGACACCTCGACCGAGATCAAGCGCAAATGGCGCGCGCGGATTGCGGCGGCCGGAGAGGGCCTCACCCCTCCCTCAGCAACGGCAGAGCCAAGCCTGGGGCCCGTCCCGAACGCACCAACTCCCGCCGAAATCTGAACAGCTCCGCCGGACGGCCGCCGGTCTCGGCGTGCAATCGCCCCAGCCCCTCCACCAGGTCGGTGCGTTCCAGCACCCGGCGGAAGTTCTGCTTATGCAGCGACACGCCGGCGATGGCCTCCACGGTGCGCTGCAGTTGCGACAGGGTGAATTCCGGCGGGGTTAGCTCGAAGGCCACCGGACGGTATTTCAGCTTGCCGCGCAGGCGTCCGAGGCCCGTGGCCAGGATGCGGCGGTGGTCCGATAGCATGGGCTGGCCTAGGGCCGCAGCGTAGTCGGAGGGTTCGGCGCCGGGGCCACCGCGTTCACGTTCGCGATCCCGCGCCGCCTCGGGAGCCAGACCAGCCTCGTAGAGCAGCTCGTAACGCTCCAGCACCCGCTCTTCGTTCCATGGCGCGCCGTCGAGGGCGAACAGCAGCCGGGCGCGGGCCAGACGCTCGTCATTGGCCGCCCAGCGGCGCAGGGCCGGAGCGATCACCTGGTCGATCAGGCTCGGACGGCCCTTGCGCCAGTCCTCCCAGGGGAAAAACAGCTGCAGCGGCGCCCAGGCCGTATCCGGGCCGAGATCCGTAGCCGCCTGGGGCGTCAGGGCCAGATAGCCTACCGAGATCACTCGTGCGGCGCCGGCGCCCACGTCGGCCCGCGGCGCATCTCGGCCCTTGTCGCCAAAGGTGTAGAGCTGTTCCACATAGCCGAGCTCGAATCGGGTCTGTTCGGTGACGAAGGCGCGCAGGCCCAGCTCGAAGGTGCGATGGCCGTCGGGATCGAATGGGCCGAAGGGAAGGCCGGCCAGGGCGGATGTTTCCTGGGTGCGGGCATCGTGCGGGCGAACGCTCAGCACCACTACCTCGCTTTTGCGGATGGCGATGACCACGGCTGACAGCCCGATGACGACAGCGCTCATCGACTATTCCGTATCGAAGGCGGCTGGCGTGGCTTCATAGCCCGCCGCTTCGGACAGCAGATGAAAGCGGAGCACATAGTGCTCCTGGGCTTGAAACGCCGGCTGCGGTTCGATGGTCAGGCTGTAGCCCTTGGGCGGATGGCCGAAAAACCGTAAGGCCTCCTCGGCGTTGAAACCGGCCAGCTGGGTGGCCTCGAAGAAGGCGCAGGCGCGGTCGGCCTGTTTGATCAGGGTCTTGATCTGCGCTGGAACCTTGGGTGGCAGGCCAAAGCGGATATGGATCGCCGCCTCGAGTCGATCTTCGAAGGCGCGATAGTTCAGCCCGAGGGCGGCCTTGAACGGCGAGATCATGTCGCCGATCACATATTCGGCCGCATCGTGCAGCAGGGCCGCCAACCGCCAGCGCGGCTCCAGTCCTGGCTCGATGTGGGCGGCGATCTCCTCGACCACCAGCGAGTGCTGGGCGACGGAAAAGCCATGCTCGCCAATCGTCTGGCCATTCCAGCGAGCGACGCGGGCCAGGCCGTGGGCGATATCTTCGATCTCGATATCGAGAGGCGAGGGGTCCAACAGATCCAGTCGCCGGCCCGACAGCATCCTCTGCCAGGCCCTGGGGGCCTCGGCCTTTCGAGTTTGACGCAGCCCTCTCGCCACGAACGCGTTCCTTTGCTGTAAATCAATTAGGCGAAGCCCGTGACAAGCGTAATCTCAATACCGTCATCGACGCGACAAGGGAGCACAAGAATGAGCCATCAAGGCGTGAGCTGGGCGAGAATCATGGCGCCAGTCGCGGGTGGCGATGCGGACGCGGCCGTCTTGGCCGCCGCGGCGGC
>DASXNV010000021.1:0-14320 GCA_036494815.1 Caulobacteraceae bacterium | reverse complement strand
GGGGTGGGTTTTGGCGGGGAACTTCAGGCTAGTGGTCCGCCTACCGGTTGGCCAAGCGTTCATCACTCAGCAGGGCGGCTTGTTCTGCGTCACCACGCGCACCGTAACCTGGCCCGGCGGTCAGTCGGACTTCAACAATCCCTCCTTCAAGGACGCCTTTCGCACCCAGTTCATCGCAGCTGGGTTGAAGACAGAGGGCGACCCGGACAATCTGTTCGAAGCCAGCACGTCCACAGCCGACTACGCCGTCGCCGGCATCGTCACCGACATGACCGAGCGCTATTGCACCCCCAGGGTCAACGACGCGGCGCAGAAGGGCGAGGTGTCGTTTTCGGTGGATTGGCAGCTCTATTCGCGGCTGCAAAAGCAGATCATCGCCACCTCTCACACAACAGGCTCGGCCCGTTTGGACGACGCCAAACCGGGCGGCCTGCAGATTCTGACGGCCGACGCCTTCACCGAAAACGTCAAACAGCTGGCCCAGGCGCCCGCCATCCGCAAGGCGCTGGCCGGCGCGGCCCGCGCCGAGAGCGAACTGGTCAAGCCGGACGTGCAGGACAAGATCCCGTTGCTGGCCGCCAATGGGCCACCGCGTAGCGTGGAAGCCGCGGTGGCTTCAGTTGTGCTGATCCGCGCTGGAGACGCCCAGGGCACGGGTGTTCTGGTCTCACGTGACGGCTACATCATCACCGCCGCCCACGTGGTCAGTTCGGCCACCAGCGTGAAGGTGCGCTGGTCGGACGGGACGGAGGCCACGGCCGAAGTGGTGCGGGACATCAAGGGCCGTGATGTCTGCCTGCTCAAGGTCGACTCCAAGGGCCATGCGCCCCTGCCCCTGCGCCGAGACGAGCCGCCGGTGGGCGAGCCGGTATTTGCGGTGGGCAGCCTGCTGGGCGAAAAGTTTCAGAGCAGTGTGACCAAGGGCGTCATGTCCGCCGACCGAGTGAACGACGGCTATGCCTATATCCAGAGCGACGTGACCACCGGACCCGGCGGCAGCGGCGGACCATTGCTGGACGCCCAGGGCCGCGTCGTGGGCCTGACCGTGAGCGGAATCCGGCCGCTGGGCCTGATCCCCACCGGCATCAATATGTTCGTGCCGGCGCGGGACGTGATCGACTTCCTGGGCCTGGACCTGAAATAGGGCGCTTCCCTACGCCCAGCTAGTGCGCCCGATCAGGCCCATGCCATCGGCGATGTCGCCGGCTATGGCCTTGTGAAGCGCTTCAGCGTCACCGGCGTCGATGGCGTCGAGGGCCACCCGATGCTGGTCGACCAGGTTAGCGGTGCCATAGCGACCATAGACCACCCGCATGAACGGGCCGAACTGCAGCCACAGGGTTTCGATCAGGCGGTTGAGGGTCGGGCGATTGTTGGCGCGATAGAGGGTGAAGTGGAACTCGAAATTTCGCTCCATGTAGGCGATGACGTCGCCGTTCTCCATGGCCGTATCCAGGGCGGCGTCGATCTCGCGCAATTGCTTCATCTTGGCCGGCGTGATGTGCGGCAGGGCCTGGACGGCGGCCTCGGGCTCCAGCAGCAGGCGACAATTGAGAAGGTCAGTGAACCGTTCGGGGTTCATGGGCGGCACTTCGATCTTGCGCTTGGAGCGGATCGCCACGGCGCCTTCGGCCGCCAGTCGGCTCAACGCATCGCGCACCGGCATCTGGCTGACGCCCAACTCCAGGGCCAGGCCCCGGGTGGACAGGCCAACGCCCGGCACGATCTTGCCGGTGATCATGCGCCGGCGCAGATCCTCATAGATGCTGGCGTGCAGCACCGGCTCGACCACCGTTTCCAAGTCCTCGACCTCGGCGGTCGTCGCCGCCAGTTTCTTACCCGTCGAGGCGTTGGCCATCGAGCACCATCCCCACAAGAGACATCTACGCGCTCAGTCTGCGCACGATCGACATATAACTGCGATCCCACATTTCTGGTAGGCCGCCGACAGCCGCATATGACCTCATTGCGATTTCTGAGTGTTTAAGGATCACCTGCCCTTCACCTTTGCGATCACAGATGAACCCTGCCAGCCGTGCAAACGCCGCCCCCAAATGATCCGATACCTTTTGAATAGCGGCCCGAAGCGCTCGATTGCTGAGCAGTGCGCTTGACGCACCCCCCGCAGACAAGCGATCATACTGCTATCACAAATGGCCGAGCAGTTCCCCATGTCCGACATCAAGAAATGGATCGAGCAGCGGGGAATCAGCGAGGTCGAATGCCTGATCCCCGACATGAACGGAGTGCTGCGCGGCAAGGTGCTGCCGGCGGCCAAGCTCTTGCAGTCCGAACAGGACAACACTCTGCGCCTGCCCTCCAGCGTATTCGCCGTGACCGTGACCGGCGAGTATGCCGACGCCGACAATGACGACGAAGCCTATCAGGATCCTGACATGGTGCTGCATCCCGATGCGGCAACCATCTGCGTGGCGCCGGGCTTCAAGACGCCTACCGCCTATGTGTTCGCCGACGCTTACCACACCGATGGCTCGCCCTGGGCCTCTTCGCCGCGGCAGGTGCTCAAGTCGGTGCTGGATCTTTATACCCAGCGTGGCTGGCGGCCGGTGGTGGCGCCGGAACTGGAATTCTACCTGACCGCCTTAAACCCCGATCCCGACCTGCCCCTGACCCCGCCGGCGGGCCGCTCGGGCCGAGCCGAGACTTCACCGCAGCCCTACGGCCTGGAGGCGATCACCGAATACGAAGACCTGATCGAGATGGTCTACGAATATTCCGAAGCCGCCAGCCTCGACGTGGACACCATGATCCACGAAAGCGGCACCGCCCAGCTGGAGATCAATTTCCTGCACGGAGATCCGGTTCACCTGTCCGATCAGGTCCTGCTGTTCAAGCGTATCGTGCGTCAGGTGGCGCTGAAGCATGGGGTCTATGCGACCTTCATGGCCAAGCCGATGGAGAACCAGCCGGGCAGCGCCATGCACCTGCACATCTCCATGGTCGGGATCGAGAGCGGGACCAACCTGTTCGCCGATGAGAGCGGCGTCGACAGCGACATGTTTCGCCACTTTGTCGGCGGCCTGCAGAAATACCTGCCGCAGATCGCGCCCCTGTTCGCGCCAAACGTGAATTCATTCCGCCGCATGCGGCCCAGCCACAGCGCGCCGATCAATGTGCAATGGGGTTATGACAACCGCTCCTGCGGCCTGCGTGTGCCGATTTCGGACAGGGAAAACCGGCGGATCGAAAACCGTCTGCCCGGCGCCGACGCCAACCCCTATCTGGCCATCGGCGCCGCCTTGATCGCCGGCTATCTGGGGATGGAAGAAAAGATCGAGCCCTCGGCCCAGGCGGTGGGCAACGCCTATATCCACGCCCGCACCCTGCCAAAAACCCTGGAAGAGGCTCTAGAACGGTTCAACGCCTGCCATCCGGTGCGCGACCTGCTCGGTCCCTATTTCTTCCGCGCCTTCACCACCATCAAAGAGGCGGAGCTTGAGGCTTTTCAGGGGGTGATCAGCTCGTGGGAGCGCGATCACCTTTTGCTCAAGGTCTGATCGCGGCCATGTCGTTCAATGCCAGCCTGGACATGGGGCGGTCCTACTACGCCGCCACCGCCCATATCGCCCCGGACCACCCGGCGCTCACAGGAGAGGTCGAGACTGACCTTGTAGTGGTTGGCGGCGGCGCCACAGGGCTTTCTGCGGCGTTGCACGCGGCCGAGCGCGGACTGAGGGTCGTGCTGCTGGAGGGGGGGCGTATAGGCTGGGGCGCCTCGGGCCGCAATGGCGGCCAGATCATTCCGGGCCTGCGCAAGGGCGCGTTGGAGCTGATCAAGATATATGGGCGGGAGCGCGCCCAGGCCCTGTTCCATCTGGCGCTGGAGGCGCGCGGCCTGGTCAGCGACCTAATCGCCCGTCATGCCATAGACTGCGACCTGGCCGAGACCGGGCACCTCCTGGGCGCCGTGAAGGCCAGTGACGCCCCGCACCTGGAGGCCGAAGTCAAATGCCTGGCCGAGGTCATGGGCTATCACGACGCCCAGTTCCTGACCGCCGCTGAAGCCCGCGCCCAGGTCGACACCCCCTATCACGCCGGCCTGTTGGATAGGCGCGGCGGGCACATGCACACCCTGAACTACACGCTGGGCCTGGCGCGGGCCGCGGTGGCGGCGGGCGTCACGATCTACGAGAACTCCGTCGCCACGGGCCTGGCCCAAGACGGCGGCGTGCGCATTTCGACGGCCGCTGGGACGGTCAAGGCGCGCCAAGCGGTGCTGGCCGGCGACGCCCTGCTGACCGGCTTAGTCTCGCGGGTGAACAGCCGCATCATGCCGGTGGCCAACTATGTTGTGGCCACTGAGCCCCTGACCGGCGCCGACACCCTGATCCCTAGCAATGTTGCGGTGTCCGACACCCGGTTCGTGGTCAACTACTATCGCCGCACCGCCGATAACCGGATCCTGTTCGGCGGCGGCGAGCGCTATACCCCCGATCCACCGCGTGACATCGCCGGCTTTGTCCGCCCGCATCTTGAGGGGACCTTCGCCCAGTTGAAGGGCGTAAAGATCGACTATGCCTGGGGCGGGCTGGTGTCGGTGACCACCAGCCGCCTGCCGCATGTGGGCCGTCAGGGCGAGGTCTATTTCGCACACGGCTATTCCGGCATGGGGGTGATCCTGTCGACCCTGGGCGGCAAGCTATTGGTCGAGGCCATGACTGGCGAGACAAGCCGCTTCGACCTGTTCGCCAAGGTCGAGCCCATGGCCTTTCCCGGCGGCATGGCCCTGCGCGGGCCGCTACATGTGCTGGGCATGCTGTGGTACGCCTTCCGGGACCGGATCTGAGCCCATGGCCATGACACCGAAAGACAAGGCCCTGGGCCTGGACCGCCCCATCGCCCGGCGCGATTTCCTCAATGGGGTGGCGATCACCGTCGGCTCGCTCGGCGCCGGAGCCCTGGGCGTCGGCTCAGCCCTGGCCCAGGCGGGACAGGCGTGGCCGCAAGACCAGCCGGGCTACGACCCGCCCGTCCTCACCGGCCTGCGCGGCAGCCATCCTGGCAGCTTCGAGGCGGCACACGCCCTGCGCGATGGAGATTTCTGGCAAGGCGCCGGCGCGCCGCTGGACAGCGGCGAACACTATGACCTGATCGTCGTCGGCGCCGGCATCAGCGGGCTGTCAGCGGCCCACTTTTATCGGGCGGCGCGGCCAAACGCCCGCATCCTGATCCTGGACAACCACGACGACTTCGGCGGCCACGCCAAGCGCAACGAGTTCCATCTGGACGGCCGCCTGCACCTGATGAACGGCGGGACCCTGGAGATCGACAGCCCCCGCCCCTATAGTCCCGTGGCCGACGGCCTGCTGAAGACCCTGGGGATCGAGCCCGAGGCCCTGGCCGAGACCTGCGACCGGCCCGACGTCTACCAATCCCTGGGCCTGAAAACCGGCATCTTCTTCGACAAGGAAACCTTCGGCGAAGACCGGCTGGTGACCGGCGCACCCATGGGCGAAGAGGCCGACGAGGCGGCCTGGCGCGCCTTTTTGGCCCGCTGTCCGCTGTCCGATATCGCCCGCCGCGAAATCCTGCGCATCGAGACAGCCAAGGTCGACTACCTGCCGGGCCTGACCTCGGCGCAGAAGAAGGAACGCCTGTCGCGCATCAGCTATCGCGACTTCCTGCTGACCCTGGTCAAAGCCGACCCCAGCGTTCTTGCCTTCTATCAGACCCGCACCCAGGACGAGCAAGGCATCGGCATCGACGCCCTGTCGGCCCTGGACTGCTGGGCTTTCGACCTGCCTGGCTTCGACGGCCTGGATCTCAAGCCCGGATCGGCGCCGCGGATGGGTTATACCCCGGCCGGCTATGCCGATGGCGGTTCCTACAAATTCCACTTTCCGGACGGCAACGCCTCGATCGCCCGGTTGCTGGTCCGCGATCTTATCCCCGCCGCCCTGCCCGGCCATGACGCCAAGGACATCGTCACCGCTCAGGCCGACTATGGCCAGCTCGACCGGCCGCAAAGCCCGCTGCGCATCCGCCTCTCCAGCATCGTCGTCCGCGCCCGCAACCTCGGCGATCCGGCGGAATCCAAAGGTGTGGAGATCGCCTATACCCGGGGCGGAAAACTGTTCAGCGTGCGCGGCCGGGCCTGCATCCTGGCCAGCTGGAACATGATGATCCCCTATCTGTGCCCGGAAATGCCGGCGGCGCAAAAGGCGGCCCTGCACGAGTTGGTCAAGACGCCCCTGGTCTATACCACCGTGGCCCTGCGCAACTGGACCGCGTTCCACAACCTGGGAATCGCCCGGGTCACGGCGCCGGGTGGCTACTACTGTTCGATCCGCCTCAATCCGCCAGTGGATATCGGCGACTACAGGACCGAACGCTCGCCCGAGCGGACGATCCTGGTCCATATGGTCCGCACACCCTGTCAGCCCGGCTTGTCCGAGGCCGACCAGAACCGCGCCGGCCGCGCCGAGCTGTTGGGGACCTCGTTCGAGACCTTCGAGCGCAACACCCGCGACCAGCTGGCCCGCACCCTGGCTGGCACAGGCTTCGACCCCGCCCGCGACATCACCGCCATCACCGTTAACCGCTGGCCCCATGGCTATGCGCCCGAATATAATCCCCTTTTCGACGAAGACCTGCCCCCCGAGCGCCAGCCCAATGTGGTCGGCCGAGCCCGCTTTGGCCGCATCGCTATCGCTAACTCCGACTCGGGGCGAGCCGCCTATACAGATGCAGCCATCGATCAGGCCCATCGGGCGGTCGGTGAGATCTTAGTCCTCTGACCTAAATTGTCCGCCCAAAGAAAGATCACATGACACCCAGGCTCACCCTCACCACTCTCTTCGCTTTGAGCCTGGCCGGCGCCGCGGTCGCCGCCGAACCCGCCGACCTGATCATCAGGGACGCCAAGATCTACACCGTCGATCCCGCCCGCCCGGTGGCCACGGCCCTGGCGGCCAAGGACGGCAAGATCGTCTATGTGGGTGACGCGGCCGGAGCCATGGTCCTGGCTGGGCCCGCGACCAGGATCGAGGATCTGGGCGGCCGGCGCGTGCTGCCGGGCCTGGTGGACGCCCACATTCACCCCCTGGGCACGGTCGAGCTCGACGTCTGCGACCTGAAGAGCCAGCCCATGAGCCTGGCTCAGATCAGCGCCTTCGTGAAAGATTGCGCCAGCAAATACCATATCGCCCGGGGCCACTGGCTCAACGTGGAGCAGTGGAATTTCTCCAACGGCAACGAGCCGGATCCGACCCATCCGAACCTGCGCGCGGCCCTGGACCTGGCCGCCGCCGACCGGCCGATCCAGCTTTTGGGCAATGACGGCCACCACGGCGGATTCAACAGCGCCGCCCTCGCCCTGGCCCGCAACGCCAGGGGCCAGAAGATCGGCCTGAGCAAGGTCAGCCTCGCCAGCGATCTGGCGGCCTATCGCAAGCTGGTGGGCGTCGACGCCGGCGGCGAGCCCAATGGCGGGGTCAATGAGGACGCCCGCGCCACCATGGGCCTGGCCGACGTGGCCGTGGGCAATGTGGACGCGGTGATCGCAGAGCCGGAAAAGGTCATGCGCGTGCTCAATGGCGACGGCATCACCGCGGTGCAGGACGCCATGGTCACGCCTGACATGTACGCCTTTTACGACAAGCTGCAGGGCCGCGGGACCCTGACGGTGCGCGCCACCCTCGCCCAGTATTTCGATCCCGACGCCCATCACCGCGCCGACGGCCAGATCGACTATGACGGCATGGTCGCCGAGGCGCTGAAGGTAAAGGCGAAATACGCCGCCAATCCCCTGATCCGCGCCGACGCGGTCAAGCTGTTCGCCGATGGCGTGGAGGAAGGCGATCCCAACGCCGTCCCGCCCACCGCGCCGGAATCACCCTCGCTGAAGCCCTATCTGCAGCCGATCTTTGGCAAGAACGCCAAGGGCGAGATGACGGTGAAAGGCTATGTCGATCTGAACAGCTCAATCTGCGGCGCAGTTCAGGGCCATCCGGAAAACTATGACGACGCCGACACGGTGGCCGCCTTCATCAAGTTCAACGGCTTCCACCCCGCCCAGTGCGTGGCCACCAGCGGCAAACTGCAGCACGATCCGGCGGTGATCGCCGAATACCTCAAACGCATGCACCTGGCCGGCTTCACCATGCACGTCCACGCCATCGGCGACCGGGCGGTGCGCATCACCATCGACGCCATGGAGGCCGCTCGCGCGGCGGACGGCAATGCCAGCCGCCCCGACACCATCGCCCACGCCCAGGTGGTCTCGCCCGAGGACATCGCGCGCATCGGCCACGACCACCTGTTCGTCGCCTTCACCTATGCCTGGTCCTATACCGATCCGGAATACGACCTGTCGGTGATCCCCTTCATCGACCGGGTGAAGGACGGCTCATACTCCAGCTTGCATGATCCGAAGAACTACTACGAACACGCCGCCTATCCGGTGCGTTCGGTCAAGGCGGCAGGCGCCATCCTGGCCGCGGGTTCCGACGCCCCGGTCGACACGCGCGACCCGCGCCCCTTCATCAACATGCAGATGGCCGTCACCCGCGCCGAGGCGGGTCAGCCGGCGCTGAACCCGGCAGAGACCATCACCCTGCCGGAGGTGATTGAAGCCTATACGATCAACGGCGCCCGCGCCCTGGGCCGCCAGGCCGAGTTCGGTTCTCTGGAGGTGGGCAAGTCCGCAGACTTCATCGAACTGGACCAGGACATACTGGCCGTGCCTATCGAAAAGGTCGGCGCGACCAAGGTGTTAGCCACCTGGTTCATGGGCAAGAAGGTCTTTGCGACGAGGGCGGCGAAGTGAGGCGAACCTTGTCCCACAAAAACGCTGGCCCAAGTCCCGATCCTGCGACAACACTCATGCCTATCAGTTCATCGTTCCTTGGGAGCATCCCATGATCCGCCGCTCGAACCTTCTCACCCTCGTCGCCGCGCTCGCGGCGCCCGCCCTGGCCCATGCCGCCGGCGACCCCGCCAAAGGCGCCACCGTGTTCAAGCAGCGCTGCGGCGTCTGCCATGTGAGCGCGGCCGGCGCGGCCGCGACCATGGGGCCGAACTTGTTCGGGGTGGTGGGACGCAAGGCCGGCTCGACAGCCGGCTTCACCTATTCCGACGCGATCAAGGCGTCCGGCCTCACCTGGTCCGCCACCGAGCTCGACAGCTTCCTGACCGCGCCGAACAAAAAGGTCCCGGGCACGCGCATGTTCATCAACGTGACCAACCCCGCCGACCGCGCCGACCTGATCGCCTTCCTCGCAACCCTGAAGAAGTAAGCCCATGCCCCAGGTGACCGTGAACGGACTGGCCCACAGCTTCGATGGCGATCCCGACATGCCGCTGCTCTGGTGGCTACGGGACGAACTGGGCCTCACAGGAACCAAGTTCGGCTGCGGTGAATCCTTGTGCGGCGCCTGCACGGTGCATCTGGAGGGCGCGGCGGTGCGGGCCTGCCAGACCCCGCTCAGCGCGGCGGCGGGATTGCATGTCACCACCATCGAGGGCCTGTCAGCGCACGGCGACCATCCCCTGCAGCAAGCGTGGCAGGAGTTGGGCGTGCCTCAGTGCGGCTTTTGCCAGACCGGCCAGATCATGCAGGCCGCCGCCCTGCTGAAGGACGTCCCCCACCCCACTGACGACGACATCGATGGGACCATGGCCGGCAATATCTGTCGCTGCGGGACCTATCCGCGCATCCGCGCCGCCATCAAGCGCGCCGCCGCGGCTACGGGAGCCAAGGCATGAACAAGCCCCTCGCCGCCCTGCCCGAGATCGAGAATGTCAGCCGCCGGGGCCTGCTGCTCGGCCTGGGCGGCGGCCTGATCTTGGCGGTGGGCCTCAAGAGCCACGCCCTGGCCGAGGACGCCCCGGAGAAGTTCGGAGCCGATGGCGACGACAACGGTTGGCGCGACGACCCGCGCCTGTTCATCGCCATCGACGAGAGCGGCGCCGTCACCTTGACCACCCACCGCCAGGAGATGGGCCAGGGCATCAAGACCAGCCTGGCCATGGTGCTAGCCGAAGAGCTGGAGGCCGATTTCGCCCGCGTCCGCGTGTTGCAGGCCGATGGCGACGAGGTCAAATACGGCAACCAGGACACCGATGGCTCGCGCAGCATGCGCCACTCATTCGCGCCCATGCGTCGTGCGGGCGCCGCGGCCCGGACCATGCTGGAACAGGCCGCCGCCGCGCGCTGGAACGTGCCGGCGCTCGAGGTCAAGGCCGAAGCACACGCCGTCACCCACACGCCCACCGGCCGCAAGCTGACCTATGGCGATCTGGCCAAGGCGGCCGCCGCCTATCCCGTTCCCCCGCGCGAAGCCCTGAAACTGAAACCCGCCTCAGCCTTCCGCTATGTGGGCCGGGATGTGATCAGCGGCGTAGACCGCGCCGACATTGTCACCGGCAAGGCCGTCTATGGCGGCGACGTGCGGCCCGAGGGGCTTATCTACGCCGTGGTGGCTCGCCCGCCCGTGGTCGGTGGAACCGTGGCCAGTTACGACGCCAGCGAGACCCTTAAAGTTCCTGGCGTGCTCAAGGTGGTGCCCATCGCCCCGCCCAAAGAGGGGCCTCCGTTCCAGCCCCTGGGCGGCCTCGCCGTGGTGGCCAAGAACACTTGGGCGGCGATCAAGGGCCGCAAGGCGCTGAAGGTCAACTGGAACGACGGCGCCAACGCCGCCTATGAATCTGCGACCTTCCGCAAAACCCTGGAGGCGGCGGCCCGCCAGCCCGGCAAGGTGATCCGCGACACTGGCGATATCGACAAGGCCCTGGCCGGCGCCGCCAAGCGCGTGGAGGCCGAATACTACCTGCCCCACCTAGCCCACGCCTCTATGGAGACGCCCACCGCCACCGTCCGCGCCAAGCCCGGCGGCGGTTGGGAGGCCTGGGCCTGTGTCCAGGCGCCCCAGATCACCCGCGAGGTGACGGCCTTCGCCTTGGGCGCCAAGGCCGAGGACGTCACGGTCCACATCACGCTGCTGGGCGGCGCCTTCGGCCGCAAGTCCAAACCCGACTATGTGGTCGAGGCGGCGCTCTGCTCCCAGGCCATGGGCGGGGTTCCGGTCAAGGTGACCTGGACCCGCGAGGACGACATCCAGCACGACTACTATCACACCGTCTCGCTGGAGCGGCTGGAGGCCGGACTGGACGCCCAAGGCAAGGTGGTCGCCTGGCGCCATCGCACCTGCGCCCCCGCTATCGGCTCGACCTTTGGCCCCGATCCCAAGCACGAGGGGGATAGCGAGCTCGGCATGGGCGCCACCAACATGCCCTTCCAGATTCCCGTGGTGCGGCTGGAGAACCCGGAAGCCTCCGCCCATGCTCGGATCGGCTGGTTCCGCTCGGTCTCCAATGTGCCGCACGCCTTCGCCATCCAGGCCTTCGTCGCCGAACTGGCCCACGCTGCGGGACGCGATCCCAAAGACTTTCTGCTGGAACTGATCGGCCCGGCGCGGCGGGTGAACCCACGCAGCTTGAACGACACTTTCAACTATGGCGAAGACCCTGCCCTCTATCCCATCGAGACCGGTCGCCTCAGCACGGTGATCCAGCGGGCGGCCAAGGAGATCGGCTGGGGCCGCTCCCTGCCCAAGGGCCGTGGCCTGGGCATCGCCGGCCACTACAGCTTTGTCACCTACACCGCCTGCGCGGTTGAGGTGGAGGTCAAGCCGGACGGAAGCCTGCAGGTGATCCGCGCCGACGTCGCCGTGGATTGCGGCGCGGTGATTAATCCCGACCGGGTGCGCTCCCAGGCCGAGGGCTCGGTGATCATGGGCCTGAGCCTGGCCCAGGGCGGCGAGGTCAGTTTCAAGGATGGCCGCGCCCAGCAGGGTAATTTCGACAGCTTCCCGGTGGTGCGCATGGACGCTGCCCCCAAGGATATCCACGTCCACCTGATCGGCGGCGATTTCAACGCGCCTCTGGGCGGGGTCGGAGAGCCCTGCCTGCCGCCGGTGGCCCCGGCCCTCGTCAACGCGATCTTCGCCGCCACGGGCAAACGCGTGCGGGATCTGCCGATTGGGAAGCAGTTGAAGAGCTAAGGCGCCTTACTGCTTCAACGCATCCTTCAACCGAATGCGCACTACATCCCCCTGGTCATAGTCCGTCAGCCAGATCGACCCGAACCCGATTCCCAGGGAATCCCCGCCCGCCCCGATCCACTGA
Organism: Caulobacteraceae bacterium; assembly: GCA_036494815.1. GTDB lineage: Bacteria > Pseudomonadota > Alphaproteobacteria > Caulobacterales > Caulobacteraceae > Poindextera. The sequence goes on along the minus strand of DASXNV010000021.1, from coordinate 2,173 downwards.
CGCCGCAGTTGGTTCGTTCGCGCGTCGGTGGCGCTGAGAGGCGCCTTGGACATGGTGGTCCAAACCTGTCCAGCGGCATAGGCGATGTCACCGCCGTGGCCCGGCGTGCCCAGCGCCATGGTGGCCACCACCTTGCGTTGGCGTTCATCGACCCTCGTCAAGGTTCCGTCGCCTTGGTTGAGCGTCCAGACCGCGCCACCGCCATCGGTCAGGAAGCGCGGCTTGGGTCCGGTCTTGACCGAGCCCATCACCTCGCCGGTGGCCGCGTCCACCGCGGTGATCACATCGGTGTCGATACTCGTAACCCAGACAGTCCCGCCGACGCTGCGCGGATTGTAGGAGCCCGGCGGCAGCTTGACGGTCTGGCGGATCTGTCCGGTGACCGGATCGATCCGCGCCAGGGTCCCCAACTTGTCGGTGGCCATCCACACGCTGTCTCTGCTGGCCGCTATGCCACCCTCGCGGCCAGCCGGCGCGATCGCCAACAGCGTCACTGCATTGGTCTTCAGATCGACGCGGGCCAGGGCTGAATGGCCGCCACACAGGGGAACCCACAGCGCGCCAAACCCGACCGCCAGGCCCGCGCAAGGCTCGCCCGGCAGCGCCACAGTGGCGACCTGCCGATTGGTGAGAGGATCGATCCGGTGCACGGCGTCGGGACCCGTGCCGCCGATCCAGACCGCATCCGCCGTCACCACGACCCAGTCAGCGGTCTTGCCGAGATGAATCTCGGCCACGGGGTGGAGATCGCCGATCGATCGCTGGATCGCCTTGAGGCTCGCCGCCGCCCAGACCGAACGGGACGCGCACAACCCAAGCCCGGCCATGAGCAAACCGGCCAACAACCATCGGCTCTTCATCACAATCCCCCCTGTGGAGCGCTCTCGATCATGACGCCGCACCCCATTGCATCTCGCCATAGCTCAATATCATCGTGTGCGCGCGACAAGCACGTCGCGGGGATCGGGGATGACGATCAAACTGAGGAGCGTCGCGCTCGCCTGTAATATGGTTGCGGCGTTGACCAGTGGCTGGTCGGCGTGGGGCGCCAGCTCGCCTGCCACTCCGCCCGCCTTCGCCTATCCGCTGAACCCAGAAGGTTCGCCCAAACCTCCCGCTGACAAGGGTCGACTGCTCCACACGCCTGGCTCGCGGAAGAATTTCCACATCAGCGATCTGAACGACCGGTTCCGCGCCCCCGATTGGCGCCCTGACCAGCATCCGGCCATGCCGGCGATCGTCGCGACCGGCCGCAAGCCCGACGTCTTCGCCTGTGGCTTTTGCCATCAGCCCAACGGTCAGGGGCGCAGCGAGAACGCGGCCCTGGCTGGCCTGCCACGCGACTACATCATCGAGCAATTGGCGGAGATGAAGGCGGGTCGGCGCCAGAGCGCCGAGCCGCAGATGCGCGCGCCAGCCTTGATGCTGAACGTCGCCCAACAGGCCACACCGGCCGAGGTCGCCACGGCCGCCGGCTATTTCTCAAGCCTAACCTACCGTCCCTGGATCCGAGTGGTGGAGACCGACCGAGCGCCGCGCACCTATGTGGGTGGGGTCAGCGCCTTGTTCGCCAGCCCGGAGGGCGGAACTGAGCCCCTGGGAATTAGGATCATCGAGATTCCAGAGGACGCCCGGCGCGTGGAGCTGCGCGATCCCACCGCCAGATACGTCGCCTATGTTCCGCGGGGAAGCCTGGCGCGCGGTCGGCGGATGGCAGAATCGGGGGCCGGAAAGACCACAGCCTGCGCAGCCTGCCACGGCGGCGATCTGAAAGGCGCCGGATCGGCCCCGCCCCTGGCTGGCCGCTCGCCCAGCTACCTTGTCCGCCAACTGTTCGACATCCAGGTGGGCGCCCGATCGGGCCCCGCCGTGGTGGCCATGAAGGGCGTGGTTGCGCCCTTGAGCCTGGCCGACATGGTCGACGTGACCGCCTATGCGGCGTCCCGCAAGCCCTGAGGCTTGCTGGACCCCCACCTTCACACCACGTAGTGGCCGCTGACCGAGAGACTGCTGGCATGGACGCCGAGCAGCGTGATGGTCTCGCCGCTGGAGAAGCTGATGGTGGAATAGGAGCCGAAGTCGTGGAAGTTGGGGTTCAGGCCCTTAGCCAGATAGGCGGTGATGTCGATCCGGTCGCTGGCGGTGAAATCGGTGATGGTCTCGGCCTTCTGCC